>NZ_JANCOC010000004.1:123710-183834 GCF_024294905.1 Rothia gullae | reverse complement strand
CGCCCGGGGCCGGGGGGGGGGGAATTATTAAACCCCCGGCCCACCCCCACACCCCACTTGTGTTTCCAACCGCCCCCTTTAGGGGGGCGTGTCAAAACACTGGGGGCTTCTCGGCGTTAATTAGACGTTATTTAGACCGTCGGCTAGACCCTAGTTGCCGAAGTCCTGCAGGGTGGCTGCCCAGGCGCGGCGCGCCTCCAGAGCTTCCTTAGCCTTGGCGATTTTCTTGGAGTCGCCGCCCTTCTCAGCTACTGCGAGCTCTGCCTCCAGCTCGGCGAGGGAGTCCTCGATCTGTGCGATCAGGGAGTTCGCGCGTGCTACCTTGGCGGGGTCGTTGCGCTTCCACTTTGCCTCTTCGGCGCCGTTGATTTCATCCTGAATACGGCGCAACTCGCCGTCGACGCGACGCAGGTCGTTGCGGGGTACGCGGCCAGCCGCATCCCAGCGGTCCAGGATCTTCTCGAAGGCTGCCTTCGTGCCCTCAATGTCTTCGACGGGTAGGAGTGCGCGTGCTTCTTCGAGCAGTGCTTCCTTGACCTTGAGATTTTCGGCGTAGACTGCGTCCTGCGCTGCTTCGGCTTCGTTGCGGGCGTTGAAGAACACGTCCTGTGCCGCGCGGAAGCGTGCCCACAGCTTGTCGTCTTCGCGACGGTGGCCGCGGGGCACCTGCTTCCAAGTGCGCATCAGGTCGCCGTATACGCGGGAAGTCTCAGACCAGTCAGTCGAGGTGGACAGCTCTTCCGCGCGTGCAATTAGCTCTTCCTTGGCGCGTTTGATGCGTGCGTTGCGGTCGTCGAGCTGCGAGAAGTGTGCGCGGCGGTTGCGGTCGAAGGTGGTGCGGGCTGTACGGAAACGCTTCCACAGCTCGTCCTCTATGCTCTTTGCCAGGTGAATTTCGCGCTGTGCCTTCTTCCACGCTTCGAACAGTTCGTTCATGCGGGAGTGGGAGTTCTTCCAGTGGATCTGGTCGGGGTCCTGGCCGGCAATATGCTCGGCTTCCGCGACGATTTCTTCGCGGACGGCGAGGGCGCGTTCACGGTTTTCGGCGCGTGCCTGCTGCTGCTTTTCGCCGAGTTCAGCGATCTGCTCTGCGAGGGAGACGAGGCGCTTCTGGAGGCCGGAGTAGTCACCGACCATGTTGCGCACACCGATCTGTGTACCGAGGGAGGTGATGCCCTTCTGCAGGTCTGCGGCGGGGGCGTTGTTGGCGAGGCGGGACTCGAGCAGGGCAACCTGCGCCTCGATGTTTTCAAACTTGCGGGCGAAGTAGCTGAGCGCTTCTTCTTCGGAGGCGCC
Organism: Rothia gullae; assembly: GCF_024294905.1. Taxonomy (GTDB): domain Bacteria; phylum Actinomycetota; class Actinomycetes; order Actinomycetales; family Micrococcaceae; genus Rothia. The sequence continues at coordinate 182,538 of NZ_JANCOC010000004.1, read as the reverse complement.
GGGCAGCTGGCCTACGGCGTATTCTTCGCCGTCGACAATGACGAAGACGTGGCCGTCCTCGGAGACGCGGCCGTACTGGCGTGCCTTTTCGAGGTTTACAGTGTCGTCGGGTTTGGTAGTCACCGCTATAACTCTTTCACTCGGGGGTGCTGGGGTGGGGCGCCTTTGCGCTGTTCCCCGTGGTGGGCACCCGTTTGGGTGTGCGTGTGCACCTCCTAAGCATAGCCTCTGTGAGGTGTGTGTGAGTAGTGTCTGGTCGTGTTGTGTTGTGGGCGAACCTGCCGGCTGCGGGTTTGTGCGAGTTTGCTTTGGGTGAGCTGGGGGAGTGGGTGCTGTGCTGGGGTGGGTGTTGGTATGATGGGTAGATATGCCCGGAGGTGTTCCGGGGTTTTGTTGTCGAGTTCTTTGTCAAGGAGTGTCGCGTATGGCTCGCAAGGCTTCGCTGTCTGGTTTTCCCGAGTATCTTCCGGCTGAGCGGTTGGTTGAGAATCATGTTCTGGACACTTTGCGTGAGACTTTTGAGTTGCACGGTTTCTCCCCGATTGAGACTCGTTCGGTAGAGACTATTGAGCAGCTGCTGCGCAAGGGTGAGATTGACAAGGAAGTTTACGCAATTTCTCGCCTGCAGGAGGACGAGGCTGCGAAGGCTAAGGAAAAGCTGGCTCTGCACTTTGATCTGACTGTGCCGTTTGCCCGTTATGTGGTGGAGAACGCCGGTTACCTGAATTTCCCGTTCTCGCGTTACCAGATTCAGAAGGTGTGGCGTGGTGAGCGTCCGCAGGAGGGTCGTGCCCGCGAGTTCACTCAGGCTGATATTGACGTGGTTGGCGACGGCGAGCTGCCGTTCCGTTACGACGTGACCTTGGCGCTGGTTGTTGTTGATGCACTGTCAAAGTTGCCGATTCCTGAGTTCAAGCTGCGTGTGAATAACCGCAAGCTGGCTGAGGGTTTCTACCTGGGCTTGGGGTTGACTGATACTGCGGCTGTTCTGCGTTCTATTGACAAGCTGGAGAAGATCGGTGCTGAGCGTGTGGCTGAGGAGCTGCAGGCTGAGGCTGGTGCGAGCGCGGATGCTGCCGCTGCCGCTCTGGAGCTGGCACAGATCCGCACGGAGGATGCTTCTTTTGTGGAGCAGGTGCGTGCGCTTGCCGCTAAGTATTCGGTGGAGCATGAGCTGCTGGATCAGGGTCTTGCTGAGCTGGCTGAGGTCATTGAGGAGGCGGCTCGCCGTGCGCCGGGTAAGGTGCTGGCTGACCTGTCGATTGCTCGCGGTTTGGACTACTACACCGGCACCGTGTATGAGACTGTGCTGGTTGGTCACGAGTCGCTGGGTTCGATCTGTTCGGGTGGCCGTTACGAGTCGCTGGCATCGAACGGTAAGAAGACGTACCCGGGTGTTGGCCTGTCGATTGGTGTGACCCGTGTGGTGGCTCGTATTCTGTCGCAGGGTTTTGCGCAGGCGAGCCGTAAGGTGCCTTCGGCTGTGTTTGTTGCCCTGACGAATGATGAGGGCTGGTCGGCTGCGAATGATGTTGCGGATGCGCTGCGTGCCCGCGGCATTGCCTGCGAGGTGTCTGCGAATGCGGCGAAGTTCGGTAAGCAGATTAAGTACGCTGAGAAGCGCGGCATTCCGTTCGTGTGGTTCATTTCGTCGGATGAGTCGGGTGCTCCGATTCACGAGGTGAAGGATATCCGTTCGGGTGAGCAGGTTGCTGCTGATCCGGCTTCGTGGATGCCGCCGGCTGAGGACCTGCACGTTCAGATTGTGCGTGCTGAGGGTCTGTAAACATTAGGGGCTTGTCATCTTATGGCCTGTAATCCCTGCGGTGTTTGGCCGCTGTAGTATCTGGCTGCTGTAATAATTTGATTACTGTAGCCTGCATATGGATGTGTACCCGCCTGGTGGGGAGGATGTTGACCTCCCTGCCGGGCGGGTCTTTCGTGTGAGCCCAGATTCTCGATAGGTTAGTGTCTTCGCTGTGGGTCTTTAACCCGGGGTGAAGGCGCTAACCTATCGACTGAGGCGTTTCCTCGCTTTATCTCAAGAGTAGTTTCCGCAAGTGGGTGATGACTTCCCGTTCTTTTTGAAAGATGTCAGCCCACGTGAGGTGTACGACCGTCCATCCGGCGCGGGTCAGTGCGCGGTCGCGGGCTGCCTCGTAGCGGTCCCTGCCGGGGTGGTCCACGTATTTCTGTTCACCGTCGAACTCGAGAATGACCCGTGCCTCGGGCCAGGCGAAGTCTACTCGATAGTTACGGCCCTCGCACGAAATCGGGTACTGCGTTACGGGCAGGGGCAGCCTGTGCTCCATGAGCAGGCACCGGGTGAGGCTTTCACCGGCCGACTCGCTGGATACATCCACTGCCTGCGCCAGGAGGGGCCCGGCTGAACCGCCGTACCCGGTGAGGTTCAGCAGGGTTTCGGTAACTTCGTGGGGTTCCATTAGTCCCCGGCGCATGATGGAGTCGGCGAGGACCACCGCCTCCCGAAAGGGCATGCTGCGCGCACAATCCTGTAGCGTGCGAGCCACCGTCGTAACCATGATGGATGTGCCCGGTAACCTGGTGACTTCCTCGGGGCTGGTGGCGCTGTAATGCCGGGTGATTCTTCCCTTGTCAGAGGTGCTATGACTACGGCTATACACGCTTATCATTTGGGGAACAGAGAGTACATCAAGTCCCCATAGTGCCGCGGCTGATGCGTGGGAGAAGATCCCTTGAAGACCCATCATCTGAGCAGCGATGCACCGTACCGTGAGCCGCTCTTCGGGGGTGAGCGCTTGGGCATCGCGGGTGTAAATATAGGCTCCTCGCTGGATACGTTGCAGAGACCCTTCCGCCACTAGCTTGCGAATGCGTTTGGGCCCGACTCCTCGCAGGTTGAGCATCTGGGAGTTCAGCACGAATGGGTGCAGTTCTACGGTGCGGGTAATTTCTGGTGTAGCCGGTAATACGTTTGGGACGCGTTGCCACGGAATAGTTACGGTGTTCATAGGCTTTATCCTGGCAGGCTGTGTGAGGTTGTGGGGCTTGTTCGTGAAATCTGTGGATAACTTCGCGGATTCAACCGAAAAAGTGTTTGTCCACAGGCATGCGGAGTGGATTCCCCAGTAATACTTCGATAGGGTAGTGGCTTTTCGATAGGTTAATGCCTTCACCCCGGGTTAAAGGCCCACGGCTAAGACGCTAACCTATCGACCGCAGACCCCCGCGAACCTGCCGCCCTACCTGCAGCCCCGCCTCCGTGCCCTATTTTCTGCCCCTGACCTGCCCGGAGGGGATACAATATATGAGGCGCACGCAGTGTGCGCATATCATCAACCGCGTGTACCCGGCTACTGTCTATAGTCGTGAGGTGCCCGCTATGAAAGGAATGTCTGTGCTTCGCACTCACACCAACGGCGAGCTGACCGCCGCAAATATTGGAGAGACTGTTACCCTGACCGGTTGGGTGGCTCGCCGCCGCGACCACGGTGGTGTCGCTTTCGTTGACCTGCGTGACCGTGAGGGTGTCACCCAGTGTGTTTTCCACAATGAGGCTGATTTTGAGCACCTGCGCAACGAGTACGTGCTGCGTGTGACCGGTCTGGTGACTAAGCGCCCGGAGGGTAACGAGAACCCGAACCTGGCGACTGGCGAGATTGAGGTTGAGGTGTCCGCCGTTGAGGTGCTGAACACTGCCGCTCCGCTGCCTTTCCAGATTGACGAGCACGTTGAGGTGGGTGAGGAGGCGCGCCTGCGCTACCGCTACCTGGATCTTCGCCGCCCGGAGCCGGCTCGCATCATGCGCCTGCGTTCAGACGCGAACCGTGCGGCACGCAACCTGCTGGCTGAGGACGGCTACATTGAGGTTGAGACCCCGACCCTGACCCGTTCCACCCCTGAGGGCGCGCGTGACTTCCTGGTGCCGGCTCGTCTGGCTCCGGGTTCTTGGTATGCTCTGCCGCAGTCCCCGCAGCTGTTCAAGCAGCTGCTGCAGGTGGGCGGTATTGAGAAGTACTACCAGATTGCTCGTTGCTACCGTGACGAGGATTTCCGTGCGGACCGTCAGCCTGAGTTCACTCAGCTGGACATTGAGGCGTCGTTCGTTGATCAGGAAGACATCATTGAGCTGGGCGAGCGCATCGTTGAGGCTGTGTGGAACCTGATTGACGTGAAGGTTCCCCGCCCGATTCAGCGCATAACCTACAAGGATGCGATGGAGAAGTACGGTTCGGACAAGCCTGACCTGCGTTTTGGTCTGGAGCTGACTGAGCTGACCGAGTACTTCAAGGACACCACTTTCCGCGTGTTCAAGGCTCCTTACGTGGGTGCTGTTGTCATGCCCGGTGGTGCTTCTCAGCCTCGCCGTACCCTGGACGCTTGGCAGGAGTGGGCGAAGCAGCGTGGCGCTAAGGGCCTGGCTTACGTCCTCATTCAGGAGGATGGCGAGCTGACCGGTCCGGTTGCTAAGAACATTACCGACGCTGAGCGTGCTGGCCTGGCCGAGGCTACCGGCGCGAAGCCCGGCGACTGCATCTTCTTCGCTGCTGGTGAGGCTAAGGCTTCCCGTGCGCTGCTGGGTGCTGCTCGTGTTGAGATTGGTCACCGTACCGGCCTGATTAAGGACGGCGAGTGGTCCTTCGTGTGGGTTGTTGACGCTCCCATGTTCGAGTCTTCTGCTGATGCTACTGAGTCCGGTGACGTGGCTCTGGGCCACTCCGCGTGGACTGCTGTGCACCACGCGTTCACCTCCCCGAAGCCCGAGTTCATGGATACTTTCGACACCGACCCGGGTTCGGCTCTGGCATACGCTTACGACATTGTCTGCAACGGTAACGAGATTGGTGGCGGTTCGATCCGTATTCACCGCCGTGACGTGCAGGAACGCGTGTTTGCTGTGATGGGCATTGGCGAGGAAGAGGCTCAGGAGAAGTTCGGCTTCCTGCTGGATGCGTTCAAGTACGGTGCGCCGCCCATGGGTGGTATTGCGTTCGGTTGGGACCGTATTGTGTCTCTGCTGGCTGGCGTTGATTCGATCCGCGAGGTTATTGCGTTCCCGAAGACCGGTAATGGTTTTGATCCGTTGACTGCGGCTCCTGCCCCGATTACTCCGGAGCAGCGTAAGGAAGCTGGCGTTGATTTCAAGCCGAAGAAGAAGGACGAGGAGTAATTCTCTAGTCTTTGGTCGTGCGCCCCGTAGGGGTGTGGGCCTGTGCGGCGTGAACCCGGCGGGCGTTGAGTTGTGCCGGGGTCGCCGTTGAAGGGTGGGCTGTGTATTCTGCTGGTGCAGGGTCGCAGCCCACCTTTTGTATCAACTGGTGTGCGTGCCGATTTGTGTACTACCCAAAGGGGGAGGGGAGCATGCGTATTCTGATTGCCGGCCCGAGCGGTAGCGGTAAGACGACGTTCGCGGCGCGGTTGGGGCGCCTCCTGGACATTCCGCATACGGAGATGGACTCGTTGCATTGGGGTCCGAACTGGACTCCGCGCCCTAGTTTTGAGGCGGATGTTCAGGCGCTCATTGAGCGGCCTGCGTGGATTACGGAGTGGCAGTATCCGCAGGTGCGTGGCCGCCTGCTGGAGCGTGCGGATGTGGTGATTTACCTGCGCTATAGCCGTGCGGTGGTCATGTGGCGTGTGGTTCGCCGGACGGTGCGCCGTGCGGTGACGGGTCAGAGGCTGTGGGCTGATAATGTGGAGCCGCCGCTGAAGAATATTCTGCGCGACCCGGATAACATGATTCGGTACACGTGGAGGAGCTACCCTCATGTCGGGGAATTGCTGGCGGAGGCTCGCGGGCAACATCTGCAGAAGCATTTTATTGAGTTTCGTACTCCGCGGGCGGCAAACCAGTTTTTGCGTGCCGTGCAACTGCGCGGTGTGCTCTGAGGCGGTTCCCCTAAACCAGCTGCCGAGAGTGGTGTCGAAAGAGATGTATGAGCCCGGTGAAGGCCGGCTCCAAGTTGAAAGGTGAACGATGCGAGTAGTTATTCAGCGTGTGACCCGCGCGGCGGTGCGCGTGGCTGGTGAGACCGTTGGGGCGATTGAGCAGCCCGGCTACCTGGTTCTGGTCGGCATCACGCACGGTGACGGTGCAGCGCAGATCGCGAAGCTTGCCGATAAGACCGCGAACCTGCGCCTGCTGGAGGGGGAAAAGTCACTGCTCGATGAGGGCGCACCCGTGCTGGCGGTTAGCCAGTTCACCCTGTACGGGGATGCGAAGAAGGGTCGCCGCCCCTCCTGGTCTGCCGCTGCGCCCGGTGCGGTGAGCGAGCCGCTGTTCAACGACTATGTTCAGGCGCTGCGTGAGCGTGGCCTGCACGTGGAGACCGGCGTGTTCGGCGCGGACATGCAGGTGGAGCTGGTCAATGACGGTCCGGTAACCCTGATCCTCGATAGTGAGACCCTCTAGGCCGGCGCTTTCGATAGGTTAGTGGATTGCCCCGGGGTTTAAAACCCACGGCGAAGACACTAACCTATCGAAACCCCATCGAAAACCCGTGTGGCGTCACGCCGCGAGCTAAATCCGCTGCTGTATATCCACACCCCGCGCCCACCTCAAGCCTGCAAAACGATAGAGTAAGACTATGGCTGATTCCCTCTTTGATTTTGAGTTGCCCGATGACGGGGACCGCGTGAGCCTGATTGGGGCGCCCGCTGAGGAGCCCGCCTCCTCGCGTGCCTCCGGGTCGCGTGCGAATTCTGCGCGTTCGGCGTCTCGTGCACCGTTGGCGGTGCGTATGCGTCCGCGCACGATTGATGAGGTCCTCGGCCAGGAGCACCTGCTGACTCCGGGTGCGCCTCTGCGCGTGTTGGCGGGGGAGAACGCCGGCCCGGCTGGCCCTTCGTCGGTGATTTTGTACGGCCCTCCGGGTACGGGTAAGACCACCTTGGCGCATGTGATTGCGCGTGCGCCGGGTCGTAAGTTCGTGGAGCTTTCGGCGATTACCGCGGGCGTGAAGGATGTGCGTGCGGTCATGGATCAGGCGCTGCTCGACCGTGACATGTACGGCACGACTACCGTGCTTTTCCTCGACGAGATTCACCGTTTCACGAAGGCTCAGCAGGATGCGCTCCTGCCCGGCGTGGAGAACCGCTGGGTGATTCTGGTGGCGGCTACGACGGAGAACCCGTCGTTCAGCATTATTTCGCCACTGCTCTCGCGTTCGCTACTGTTGCGGGTTCATTCGTTGGAGCAGTCCGATATTGAGCGTCTGATTGACCGTGCGTTGGCTGATCCGCGTGGTTTTGATGGTGCAGCGGTTATTGATGAGGATGCGCGCGCCCACCTCGCGGCGGTTTCTGGAGGCGACGCTCGCCGCTCCCTGACCTCGCTGGAGGCGGCGGCTGCGATTGCGTTTAGCGAGGCTGAACAGGTTTCGGTAGAATCTGCCCGCTCCGCCGAGGATTTGGCAGATTTGGCAGATTCAGAAGACCCGGCGGGGGAATCGGGGGAGAAGGCCTCTGAACCTGCCGTGCCCGTGCGCATCACCCTGGCGCACGCTACGGAGGCGGTGGACCGCGCCGCGATCCGCTACGACCGTTCGGGCGATCAGCACTATGACGTGGTGAGTGCGTTCATTAAGTCCATGCGCGGCTCTGATGCGGACGCCGCGGTACACTATTTGGCGCGCATGTTGGAGGGTGGCGAGGATCCGCGTTTTGTGGCGCGTCGCATCATGATTTTGGCGAGTGAGGATATTGGTCTGGCTGATCCGCAGGCGTTGCAGGTGGCGACAGCTGCGGCGCAGTCAGTGGCGCTGGTGGGCATGCCGGAGGCGCGTATTATTCTCTCGCAGGCGGTGATTTATTGTGCGCTCGCTCCGAAGTCGAATGCCGCGTATAACGCGATTAACCGCGCGATTGCGGATGTGCGTGCGGGTGCTTCGGGTCAGGTTCCGGTGCATTTGCGTGATGGTCATTATGCGGGGGCTAAGCAGTTTGGTCACGGCGTGGGGTATGTGTATGCGCATGATGAGCCGGGGCATGTGGCGGCGCAGCAGTACCTGCCGGATACTCTGCGCGGTACGGTCTACTACGAGCCGACGCAGCACGGTTTTGAGCGTACGTTGGCGGAGCGTCGTGAGCGTATTCGCCGTATTTTGGATGCGGCTCTGGTGCAGGATACGACCCGTTAGCTTACGTGGCTCCCATCGAGTCGTCCACTACTTTGAGTGCTGACCACCGGGGGAGTGGCGCGCCTCGGCAGGAAAGCAGCCGTATAGGGTTGAGTGCAAACAGAAAGCGGTGCGTAGTACCTCGGTAGTACTGCGCACCGCGTCAGAGTTTTGAGTTGTGATAGACGTCTTGACCGTCGGCTTTCCCGGAAGAGCGGGGGCCAAGCTTGTTACGGTTTCTAATCTAGGCGATATGGGGGCCTGATTCAAGCTATTCCCATAAAGACACAGGTTAAAAATAACGAAATGATTACATTCCAACATATTGATGTCGCAATTTTTCGGGAAAGTCGCACCTAAATAGCTCCGACGGGTGCAAATATTTGCTGTGGGGGTCGTGTGGGTAAGTGCCAAAAACCCACACGCACAGTGATTTGAATCAAAGATTTCCCAAAAGGCTGGTAAAGCCCGGGTGCATCCGGTAAGCTTGACGGGTCTGGCAATTACTATGCCCGCATTCGTGCGAGCGTCAGTAATGTAGCTACGGGGTACTCTGCCCCGAGCTCTCCGCCCCACCGCCGTACAGTAACGACCGAACTGGTCGCGTACGGATTCCGGCGGGGTCAACCGAGGAGGCCAGTATTCAACAGATCGAGGCCCCACCCGTGAGGGTGCAGGAGCCTCACATAGAAAGGTAGATTGTGGCTAAGCACAACCGTCCCCGCCGTACCGTGCGTCAGTCCCGTGCCCTGGGCATTGCACTGACCCCGAAGGCAGAAAAGTACCTCGAGCGTCGTCCTTACGGCCCCGGCCAGCACGGCCGTGCCCGCAAGAAGGCTGACTCCAACTACGCTACCCAGCTGAAGGAAAAGCAGCGTCTGCGCGCTCAGTACAACATTCGCGAGGCACAGATGCGCCGCGCATACCTCGAGGCAAAGCGTACCGAGGGCCAGACCGGTAAGAACATGGTCGAGCTGCTCGAGACCCGCCTCGACGCTCTGGTTCTGCGTGCAGGCTTCGCCCGCACCATTGCACAGGCACGTCAGATGGTTGTTCACCGTCACATCATGGTTGACGGCGTTCGCGTGGACCGCCCCTCGTTCCACGTCAAGCCCGGCCAGCTGATCCACGTTCACCCCAAGGCTGAGAAGACCACCCCCTTCCAGGCTGCGGCTGCAGGTGAGAACCAGGCAGTTCTGCCCGAGGTTCCCGCATACCTGAACGTTGAGATCGAGAAGCTGCACGCAAAGCTTGAGCGCAAGCCCAAGCGCGAAGAGATCCCCGTGATCTGCGACGAGCAGCTGGTCGTTGAGTACTACTCGCGTCTGGCATAATCTCGATTTTTCGAGAAGCAACCCGTCCTGCACCGTTCGGTGGGGGCGGGTTGTTCCCGTTTAACGCGTGGGTTTTTGGGGCTTATACACTACAGGGCTGTGGCGCTGCAGAACCTGTGAATCTTCCGTCGCTGGGAGTTTCATGAGAGTTTAGGGGGCGCTTGAAGGATTTTTCGACTAAAATAGGGGATTGAGCTGTGTATATAGTCCTGAACTGTATGCACGATCCGGCTGCGCGCCACGGTGGCGTCCAGCCTTGTACGACTATTGATAAGCATCATGCATTGAGCGGAATGGGGTTATAGATGACCGGCGGAGATATTGCGGGCCTGATTGCAGCAGGAGTTTTTGCGATTCTGGTGGCTCTGCTTGCGCTACCCATTATTCGCCTGACCAAGGTGTTTGATGAGCTTATCGTGACGATTCGTTCGCTGAACCAGAGCACCGGCCCTCTCATTGAAGAGGTGACCCGTACTGTGGTGACCACCAATGAGCAGCTGGAGAAGGTTGACGACATCACTTCGAATGTTTCGGATGCGTCCGCGAACGTTTCTGCGCTGTCCTCGCTGGTGACCTCGACTGTGGGTCAGCCGCTGATTAAGGTTGCGTCCTTCTCGTACGGTGTGCGTCAGGCATTCCGCGGTGGCAAGCCGGGCGATGCACACCGCACCGCTGGTAACGCCCACGCTGGCGGTCAGTACGGTTCGGCACAGTCCTCTTACTCTGCAGGCGGTGAGAACTAATGGGTCTGCTTCGTTCAGCTCTTCTGCTTGGCGCCGGAGCGGCGGTTGGTTACTTCGCTTCCAGGCGTGCCACCTCCGAACCTGCTCAGCGTACCCCCGGCAGCGCCTTGCTCATGCGTGAGCACGGTGAGCTTGCCCTTAACCCGGAGTCTCAGATGGGAAAGTTCTTCGAATCGCCGATTGGCAAGCCCCTGCAGCCGTATGCGCTGCGTGCTGTTGAGTTCGCCGCCCGCGTGCGTGAGGGTATGCAGGAGAAGGAGATGGAGCTCAACGCTAAGGTGGAGCGCCAGAAGCAGGATTTGCGTCCTGGATCCCTGGATACGTGGGACCGCCAGATGAGCTCGGCTGAGATTGAGTCCACGAACCGCCGCCTGGCTGAGCGTGAACTCATTGAGGTGGAGGCTGAGATTGCCTCCTTGGAAGAGGCTCAGAAGCGAGCGCGTGAGCAGCGTATTGCGCGTGATCGTCAGCTCGGTGACGGCTTCTTCAACTAGGTTTTAAAAGATGGTGTTTTCGCCCGTAAACCACGGTACGAGACTGGCTCGATTAGCCATTTTGCTCTCGGGCAGGCACCATAGGTCAGTAGACTAATTTAGAATTTCGCATAGATTACTATAAGGAACGAGATGCTCTCACAGGAGATTTCCAAGCGCTGGATTGATTTCTTCGCTTCCCGCGGCCATACTGTGGTGCCTTCGGCATCGCTGATTTCGAACGAGCCCGGCGCTATGTTCACCATTGCCGGTATGGTGCCGTTCATTCCCTACTTCCTGGGCCGTGAGACCCCTCCGTTCTCCCGCGCGACCAGCGTGCAGAAGTGCATCCGCACCCTGGACATTGAAGAGGTCGGTAAGACTGCGCGTCACGGTACCTTCTTCCAGATGGCTGGTAACTTCTCCTTTGGTGATTACTTCAAGGAGCAGGCGATTCCGTTTGCTTACGAGCTGCTGACCACCCCTCAGGATAAGGGCGGTTTCGGCCTGGATCCGGAGCGCCTGTGGGTCACTATTTATGAGGGTGACGATGAGGCGTTCGAGATTTGGACTAAGACTGTTGGTTTCCCTGCTGAGCGTATTCAGCGTATGGGCATGAAGGAAAACTACTGGTCCACCGGTCAGCCCGGCCCTGCAGGCCCCGACTCGGAGATCTTCTACGACCGTGGCCCTGCCTACGGTAAGGAAGGCGGCCCGGCGGCTGACGACGACCGTTACATTGAGATTTGGAACCTTGTGTTCATGCAGTACCAGCGTGGCGAGGGCATCGGTAAGGATGACTTCGAGATTCTGGGTGATCTGCCGAAGAAGAACATCGATACCGGTCTGGGCGTTGAGCGTCTTGCCATGCTGTTGCAGGGTGTTGAGAACTTCTACGAGACCGACCAGGTTCGCCCCGTTCTGGACGCTGCTTCTAAGCTGTCCGGTAAGAAGTACCACGGCTCTGAGTCCGCTGAGGACGAGGGCTATGAGGATGACGTGCGTATGCGCGTGGTTGCGGACCACATCCGCTCTTCGCTGATGCTGATTGCTGATGGCGTGACCCCCTCCAACGAGGGCCGCGGCTACATTCTGCGCCGTCTGATGCGCCGTGCGATTCGTGCGATGCGTTTGCTGGGCGTTACTGAGCCCTGCCTGCCCGTGCTGTTCCCGGCTTCGCGTGATGCGATGAAGGGTGCGTTCCCGTACGTTGCTGACGACTTCGAGCGTATTTCCCGTATTGCGTACGCTGAGGAGAAGGCGTTCCTGCACACCATTGAGACCGGTACTGAGCGTCTGGAAGAGGCTGTCGCTGCCGCTAAGAAGGACGGCTCTAACGCTGTTTCTGGTGCTGAGGCGTTTGCTCTGCACGACACCTACGGCTTCCCGATTGACCTGACCCTGGAGATGGCTGCTGAGGCTGGCGTGAAGGTTGACGAGAAGGCTTTCCGTGAGCTGATGGCTGAGCAGCGTCACCGTGCGCAGGCTGACGCTAAAGCGAAGAAGGGTGCGTTCGCTGATCTGTCTGAGCTGCGTAAGCTCGTGGATGAGCGTGGCTCCATCTTCACCGGTTACACCGAGTTGCGTACTGAGACTAAGCTGCGCGCAATCCTGGTGGACGGCGTGTCGGTTCCCGCAGCTAAGGCTGGCGACAAGATTGAGGTTGTCCTGGATGAGACTCCGTTCTATGCCGAGTCTGGTGGTCAGGCTGCTGATACCGGTGTTATTACCGGAAACGGCTTCATTATTGACGTTCAGGACGTTCAGCAGCCCGTAAAGGGCCTGAGTGTTCACCGCGCCGTTGTGCGTGAGGGCGATGTTCACGTCGGTGCCGATGTTGTGGCACAGGTTGATGTTCAGCGCCGCCGCGACGGTGAGAAGGCCCACTCTGGTACCCACATCATTCACGCTGCCCTGCACCAGGTGCTCGGCAACGAGGCTACTCAGCGTGGCTCTTTCAACAAGGAAGGCTACCTGCGTTTCGACTTCGCGTGGGGCGAGGGCCTGTCCGAGTCAGCTAAGCGTGAGGTTGAAGAGGTTGCGAACCTCGCGATCCGCGATAACCACAAGGTGATTACTCATGAGATGCCGATTGCTGAGGCTAAGGCTCTGGGCGCTATGAGCCTCTTCGGTGAGAAGTACGGCGACGTGGTGCGTGTTGTTGAAATCGGCGGCGAGTTCTCCCGCGAGCTGTGCGGTGGTACCCACGTTGGTTCGTCCGCTGAGATTGGTTCGCTGACCCTGCTGACTGAGGGTTCTGTTGGCTCCGGTAACCGCCGTGTTGAGGCTCTGGTGGGTCTGGACTCCTTCAACCACCTGGCTGCTGAGCGTACCCTGGTGAACCAGCTGACCGGCCTGATGAAGGTTCAGTCTTCCGCTGATCTGCCGGAGAAGATTAACCAGACTCTGTCTAAGCTGAAGGCTGCTGAGAAGGAACTGGTTCAGCTGCGCCGCGAGAAGCTGCAGGCTGAGGCTGGCAAGCTGCTGGAGAACGCACAGACCATCGGATCTGTTCGCGTTCTGGCGCATGACGCTGGCGAACTGGACGCTAACGGCGTTCGGGACCTGGCTCTGGATCTGCGTTCGCGCTTCGGCTCCGAGGCCGCTGTTGTTGCCGTGGTGGGTGTGGCTAATGGTCGCCCCGTCGTCCTGGTGGCAACCAACGAGGGTGCTCGTGAGGCTGGCGTGAAGGCTGGCGCTCTGGTCCGCGTCGCTGCCGGTGTTCTCGGCGGCGGTGGCGGCGGTAAGGACGACGTCGCTCAGGGTGGTGGCCAGGACGCATCCAAGATTGGTGCTGCACTGGATGCTGTCCGCGACGCTATCGCACAGGCTCAGGCCTAAACATGGCAGAATTCCAGCGCGGAGTGCGGATGGGTGTCGATGTGGGTAATGCCCGCGTCGGCACCGCCCTCAGCGACCCCGACGGTATTCTCGCCACCCCGCTCAAGACGTTGCGCCGCGACGCGAAGAAGAACTCTGACCGCCGTGTTTTGCGTAAGCTGATTGAGGTGAACGAGGTGGTGGAGGTTTTCGTCGGGCTTCCGAAGACTATGCGTGGTGGGGATTCTCTCTCCACGGAAATGGCTCGGGAGTACGCTCAGGCTCTGCGCTCCGAGCTGGATGCCGAAGAGAATACACACATTAACATTTGGCTGGTGGATGAGCGACTCACCACCGTGAGCGCTCACCGTGCACTGCACGAGGCTGGGGTTTCCAGCCGAGATTTCAAGACTATGGTTGACCAGGTGGCGGCTGTGAACATTTTGCAGTACAGCCTGGATGCCCTCAAGGCGGGGCAGTCCGTAGCCGGGTACAAGGTGAGCGATCCGGCCCACGAAGAAAACCGACCGTCCGAGTCAGAAGGGACCGCGGTTGGTGCCGTCAACGAAACGGAGAACCTTCAGTGACCGAACAGAATAAACAGCCCGAAGAGAGCGGGCTCGACCTCTTTAGGCCCACGGCCGAGGACCAACGTAAGGGTATTATCGGCATCACGATGGAACAGGAAATCGTGTCGGTGGATACGTTGCGTGCGCGTAAGCGCCGCCGCCACGCGGTTTTGCTGAGCGCAATTTCCCTGTTTATCGTGGCTCTGGTCATCATTTCTGGTGCCCTGATTACTCGCTACGACCCGTTCAAGAATCGTGATTACTCGGGTGGAGGTAACGGCACGACCGTGACGTTCACGATTCGTTCCGGTCAGTCCACCGCGCAGGTGGCGCATGAGCTGGAAGAGGCTGGAGTTATTGCTGATGCTGATAAGTTCGTCGAGGTGTACACCAAGGAGAGCAAGGGTAAGTACTTGCAGCCTGGCACCTATGAACTGCAGCAGCACATGAGCAGCTCGAGCGCGATTACGACCATTATTGATGCGAACAGCAACGTCCTGTACCTGGCGATTCCGCAGGGTAAGCGCGTGAGCGAGACCATCGACCTGATTGTTTCTGGCTCCGATGGTGCGTTTACCCGCAAGCAGGTTGAGGACGCGGTCAGCAACTACACCCAGTACGGTGTGCCGAGCAACTTCCCCTCGATTGAGGGTTGGTTGCACCCGGGTGAGTACCGCTTCCCGAAGGACACCGACATCAAGAAGGTCATTCAGACCATGGTTGATAAGACCAAGGCTGACCTGAAGGAAGCCGGCGTGAGCGGCGACCAGAAGATTTTTGAGGTTCTGACTGTTGCCTCCATCGTGGAGCTTGAGGCTCAGCCGAAGGACTACGTGGCGGTTGCAGGCATCATTGAGAATCGTCTGAACACCCCCGATGGTGAGACGTCGGGTCTGATTCAGTCGGATGCGACCGTGACTTACGGTCTGGGTGTCCGTTCGTACCACCTGACTGAAGAGCAGAAGGCCGATAAGAGCAATAAGTACAACACTTATGCGAATAAGGGTCTTCCGAAGGGCCCGATTGGTTCCCCGCAGCTGGCTTCGATTAAGGCTGCCGCGGCTCCTGAGAAGAACCCGTACTTCTACTGGGTGACTGTGGACCTGGATTCCGGTGAGACTAAGTACTCCCGCACGTACGCTGAGCACCAGCGTTACGTTGAAGAGTACAACCAGTGGTGTTCTAAGCACCCGAACCGTTGTAGCTAATCGGTTTAGCCGGTATCTATAATTCGGTAGCTTTGGACTGAAGGTTCCTTGCTGAGGCGGGTACCGCCTCCACGAGAGTGGAGGAGGTGCCCGCCTTTGCTGTACCCGAATGCTCTGTACCCGAATGCTGGGGTGCTCAGTTGTTGGGCTGTACCCGAATATTGGTTTGTCCCTTAAAATGGGAGGGTGCGCCTATGAACGCGGGTTCGTGGCGTGCGTGTCCGCAAGCCCGCAAGCCCCAAGTGTTGAGAGCGTTCCCCAGCGTTGAGAGCGAGAGAGTATCGATGAAGACTGAACCGTACCGTGAGGCCCCGTATCTTCGCCGCGCCTACGTGCTGGGGCACCCTATTGCGCATTCGCTGTCGCCTGCGCTGCATCGTGCCGCGTATGACTTTTTGGGTGAGCAGAATTTGGGTTATGATCGCCGCGATACTCTGCCCGATGATTTGCCGGCGATTATGCATGGGGTGCGCCACCCGGACGGTACGGAGGACGCCCCGTATATTGCGGGTCTGTCGGTGACGATGCCGTTGAAGACCGCGGTCATTAAGTATTGCGATGAGCTGAGTGAGACTGCCCGCGTGACCGGTGCGGTGAACACGGTGTATCCGCGCGGTGAGAAGGTGCTGGGTGATAACACGGACGTGATCGGCATCGTGAACGCGCTGCGTCACGCCGGTTTGGAGCCGCAGCCACTCAAGGATTCTGCCGCGATTGTGGGTGGGGGAGCGACGGCTATTTCCGCCCTGACCGCACTGCATCAGCTGGGGTATTCCCGTGTGAGCGTGTACGCCCGTTCGCTGCATAAGCTCGGTAGCGTGCAGGAGGCGGCGGACCGCCTTGGCGTTCAGCTGGAGCAGGTTTCCCTGGCTGATTTGCCGCAGAATCTTGCGGAACGCGGTCATCACCCGGTGATTTCTACGCTTCCGGCCCATGCGGCGGATGAGTGGGCGAGCCAGCTGAGCGGGCTGAAGGGCGCCTCCGCGACGCACCGGCCGGTACTGCTCGATGTTGCGTATAACCCGTGGCCTTCGGTACTGGCGAGTGCTTGGGAGGCTAACGGCGGCACGGTGGTTTCTGGCCTGGAGATGCTGCTGTATCAGGCGGTGGAGCAGGTGCTGCTATTTACCGACCGCACCCTGTCTGAGGGTGAGCTGCTGGGTTTGGTGAATGCGATGTGCGCGGCGGTTGATCTTGCGCCTCGTGCTTCCGTTTCGTGAAAAAAGCGTGCTTTCACTCGCTCAGTAAACAGGCATTTTATACACTGTTTATACACGTGAAGAATTATTATTCCTTCCTCCTGCGCTGCGGTGCGGGTGCAATGAAAAGAGGTTAACCTATGGCCCTGCGTTGGCTCACTGCCGGAGAATCCCACGGCGAGGCACTCGTCGGCATTATTGAGGGCGTACCCGCCGGTGTGAAACTCACCAGCGACATGGTGCGTGATGCCCTGGCTCGTCGCCGCCTTGGCTACGGCCGCGGTGCCCGCATGAAGTTCGAGGAGGACCGCGTGCGCATCCTGGGCGGTGTGCGTCACGGCCTGACTCAGGGCGGCCCGGTCGCGATTGAGATTGCGAACACCGAGTGGCCCAAGTGGACTGACGTGATGAGCTCCGACCCGGTGGATCCGAAGCTGATTGAGGGGCGTGCGCGTAATGCTGCGCTGACCCGTCCGCGCCCCGGTCACGCCGATTTTGCGGGTATGCAGAAGTACAACTTCTCTGAGGCTCGCCCGGTGCTGGAGCGCGCCTCCGCGCGTGAGACTGCGACCCGCGTGGCTCTTGGCGTGGTTGCCGCACAGATTTTGAAGGCTCTGGATGTTGAGCTGGTTTCTCACACCGTAGCTGTGGGTGGCGTACATGCTCCCGAGGGCGCCCCGGTGCCTTCGCCCCGTAACGTTGATCAGCTGGACGCTGACCCGCTGCGCTGCTTCGACAAGGCGACCTCTGACGCGATGGT
The DNA here is from genome assembly GCF_024294905.1 of Rothia gullae. GTDB lineage: Bacteria > Actinomycetota > Actinomycetes > Actinomycetales > Micrococcaceae > Rothia. The sequence continues at coordinate 165,333 of NZ_JANCOC010000004.1, read as the reverse complement.
TCAGCGCGTGGACGAGGCGCACAGGGACGGCGAGACTCTCGGCGGCGTGGTTGAGGTGCTCGCGTACGGTATGCCTCCCGGACTGGGTTCGTACGTGCACTGGGACCGCCGCCTGGACGCGCGCCTTGCCGCAGCGCTGATGGGTATTCAGGCGATTAAGGGCGTTGAGGTTGGCGACGGTTTCGCGACCGCTGACCGCCCGGGCACTGCCGCTCACGACGAGATTTCCATTGGTGAGCACGGCGTAACCCGCGATACCAACCGTGCCGGTGGTATTGAGGGTGGCATGAGCATTGGCGACCTGCTGCGTGTGCGCGCGGCAATGAAGCCCATTGCGACCGTGCCGAAGGCTCTGAAGACCATTGACACTTCCACCGGTGAAGAGGCTCGCGCCCACCACCAGCGTTCGGACGTGTGTGCTGTTCCCGCCGCCGGCGTGGTGGCGGAGGCTATGGTCGCCCTGGTGCTCGCTGAGGCTGCACTGGAGAAGTTTGGCGGCGACTCGATTGGTGAGACTCGCCGCAACATGGATTCCTACCTGGACGCCATTCCGGCGTCTCTGGCGTGGGAGTCTAACGTGGCTGGTTGGGACGCGTAGTGCCCCTTCCGGCAGAGTTTGAGGGCCGCGGCGCGAAGGGTCGCGGTTCCGGGGAAGTTTCTGTGGAGCAGGGTGTTCGCCCGGTAGCTTCGAGCCCTCTTGCGCGTATTGCTGCGGCAACGCAGCGTGCGCGAGGGGGCGCTTCGCCGCGCCCGGAACCCGGTGCAGAGTCCGGTGCGGAACCCGGTGTATCTGCTGCGGCTGAGCAGAGTGTTGAGATTGCGGACGCTGAGGCTGTTGAGGTTGCGGGCGCTGGGGTTCGTGAGACTGTCGCGCGTGAGGCTGCCGCATCGGGTTCTTCCGCGTCAGTTTCTTCTGCGCGCCCGGCTTCTCGGGTGCCCACTCCCGCTGACCTGATGCGTTCTGGCGCCCGCCCCCTGCCCGCCGCTGCTACGGCGAGCACGCAGGGTGTGCGCCTGTACGCCTCCTCGGTATCTGAGGACGCCGAACCGGCGCTCGGCCTGGACGAGGACCTGCGCCTGAAGCTGCTCAGCGCCCTGCAGGGCATGGCTGAGGAAGAGCCTCGCGAGGAGCCCGCACAGGCGGATGCACCCAAGCCCGTAGCTCCAAAACCGGCCGCGCCGTCAGTAGTCGCTGCGCCCAAGCCTGCACCCGCCAAGCCGGTTCGTCCGACTCCGGCGCTGTTCGGCAAGGTTCAGGTTGCTGCGCCCGCCGAACCTGCAGTGCCGGCTGAATCTGTGGCATCCGCAGAGCTCACCGTCCCCGCAGAGTTTGCTGTCCCCGCAGATGCGCTCGCAGAAGACGAGTCCGCCGGTGCTCGCATCCACCCGCAGCAGGTGCGTGAAATGCACGAGAACTTCGCGGAACGTTCCCGCCCCATCGTGCTCATTGGCCCCATGGCGGCAGGTAAGACCTACATTGGTACGCACTTGGCGCGTTTTTACGGCTACGAGTTTCTCGACGCCGACCAGCTCATCGTGGAACGCTACGGCGAAGTCTCCGAAATCTTCGAGATCTTCGGTGAGGCGTACTTCCGCGAGCTCGAACGCAAAACCATCGAAGAGGTCCTCACCTCGCCCGTGTACCGCAACACGGTGTTCTCCCTGGGTGGTGGCGCGCCCATGACCGACTCGGTTGCGGAGCTGCTCAAGGACGAATGTGTGGTGTACATCCTCGTTGATGCTGACACCGTCACCCCGCGCATTACCGGCAACAAGACCCGCCCGCTGCTGCAGCCGAACCCGGTCGAGCGGTGGACCGAAATTTTTGAGCGCCGCCGCAGCCGATACGAAGAGCTGGCGCACTTCACCCTGGACGCACGAGGCGGCCGCCCCATCACCGAGATGACCGCCGAAATCCAGGCGTACGTGACCGCAACCCGCACCTCCCGCGCGCAGCGCCCCCAAGCTTAACCCCTCACCTGTGAAAGGACACATGATGAGCACTCAGCCCACCCCCACTTTCGGTGCCTCCGGCGCGGAAGATATCACCCGCATCCCGGTGACCGGCAGCTCCCCGCGTGAGAACTATGAGGTTCTCATCGGCCACAATCTGCTCGGTAAAATCCCCGAAATTCTGGGCAACCGCGCCAAGAAGGTGCTCGTGATTCACCCGCGTGCCCTGCGTTCCACGGGTGAGCTGGTCATGGAAGACCTGCGTGCCATGGGCTACGAATCGTTCAGCGCCGAAATTCCGGACGCTGAAGAGGCGAAGCACTACCAGGTGGCGGCGTTCTGCTGGCAGGTGCTCGGTCAGAACGACTTCACCCGCACCGACGCGATCATTTCCGTGGGCGGCGGCGCCATTACCGACGTTGCCGGATTCGTCGCGGCAACCTGGTTGCGCGGCGTGCGCGTTATTCACATCCCGACCACCCTGCTCGGTATGGTGGACGCTGCCGTGGGCGGTAAGACCGGCATCAACACCGCCGAAGGTAAGAACCTGGTCGGCGCGTTCTGGCCGCCCGCAGCGGTGCTCTGCGAGATCGGCACCCTGCGCACCCTGCCTGAATATGAGCTGCTGACCGGCATGGGTGAGGTCGTCAAGTGCGGCTTCATCGCAGACCCCGAAATTCTCGACCTGATTGAGGCGAACCCGAACGCCGTACGCGACTCGCAGTCCGCCGTGATGCGTGAACTCATTGAACGCAGCGTGCGCGTGAAGGCGGAGGTCGTCTCTGAGGACCTCCGCGAATCCGGTCGCCGTGAAATCCTGAACTACGGCCACACCCTCGCCCACGCCATCGAGCGCAACGAACGCTACCAGTGGCGTCACGGCGCGGCAGTGTCCGTCGGCATGGTCTACGCCGCCGAACTGGCGCTGGCAACCGGCCACGCCGACGAAGAACTCGTGGCACGCACCCGCCGCATCCTCGAATCGCTGGGTCTGCCCACCTCCTACAAGGCAGACGCATGGCCCCAGCTGCTCGAAACGATGCGCCGCGACAAGAAGGCACGCGGCAACCTGCTGCGCTTCATCATTCTTGACGGTTTGGCTCGCCCGCGCGTCTACGAGGTGCCGGACGACTCAATCCTGTACATGACCTACCAGGAGATTACCGAGTAGGTGATGAGTCCCGTACATGCACCGGATGCACCCGGCGCGTGTTTGCTAATACGCGCCAGCCGGGCGGGGTGCCACAGAAAATGTGGCGCCTCTGCTAGGCAAATTCGTGCGCATCCTGTAGAATGTACGGGACATATTTTTGCTCATTGAAAACTTAGCGCCTCGCCGGGTACCACTACGGCGTGAGCGTCGATGACACGAAGGAGAGCCCCATGGCATCCACTACCGATATTAAGAACGGCGCCGTCCTGAAGATTGACGGCAACCTCTGGTCCGTCGTAGAGTTCCAGCACGTTAAGCCCGGTAAGGGTGGCGCATTCGTCCGCACCAAGCTGCGCAACGTTACCTCCGGCAAGGTCGTCGACCGCACCTTCAACGCTGGCGCTAAGATCGAAACCGCAACCGTTGACCGCTCCGACTACCAGTACCTGTACCAGGACGGCGACGACTACGTCTTCATGGACATGAAGACCTACGACCAGATCAACGTTCCCGCAACCGTTGTTGGCGACGCAGCAAACTACATACTCGAGTCCCAGACCGCAACCATCGCAATGCACGAGGGTAGCCCCCTGTACATCGAGCTGCCCGCATCCGTGGTCCTCGAAATCACCTACACCGAGCCCGGCCTGCAGGGTGACCGCTCCACCGGCGGCACCAAGCCCGCAACCGTTGAGACCGGCTACGAGATTCAGGTTCCCCTGTTCCTGGAGACCGGCACCAAGGTCAAGGTTGACACCCGCACCGGTGAGTACCTCGGTCGCGTGAACGACTAATGAATTCGCGTACGAAAGCCCGATTGCGCGCCCTCGAAGTGCTCTTCGAGGCGGATCAGCGCAACGAAGATTATATTGAGGTACTCCGCCGCCGCCGACTGTACACGGTAGCGCAGATCTCTGCTTACTCTGAGGAAATCATTCGTGGCGTTCGCGACCACGACGAAGAGATCCGCGAGTTTGTGGAGACTTACGCCCGTGACTGGTCCTTCGAGCGTATGCCCGCCGTGGACCGTGCCGTGCTGCGTATTGGCGCTTGGGAGCTTCTGTACAATGACGAAGTTCCGGATGCTGTCGCAATTTCTGAGGCTGTCGGTCTGGCGCGTGTGCTGTCCACGAATGAATCTCCAAAGTTCGTGAACGGTCTGCTGGATAAGCTCCGTCAGGTGAAGCCGACCCTGCTCGCGTAAGACGTCCCGCCGCGGCCTGCCCACCAGCTCTTATAGCTGGTTTGGTTTGCTGCTGTTGAGGATGCGCCCGCAGGGGAGCGTACGTGAAACCCCCGCCGTGCTGTAGCGAACTACAGGACGGCGGGGGTTTTCTGTGTCTAGGTTGCGTTTGGTTGGTGCAGTTCTGCGTGGCTGAGCGCCTTGAGGACGGATCCCCCGCCCCGCTCCATACCAGCTCCGTCCCCGCCGTGAGCGGTCTCTCGCCGAACCTGAACGTAGCCTGTGAACTGTGGTACCCTACTAGAAGCACAAAACCTTTAAATTCCGTCCCGTGAGGCGGGGAAGGAGACGGCTATGCCTGGGTCAACTGTACCCACATCCGGCGCGAATCAGGGGCGAAATCTAACCGCAGCCCCCCATTCGGCAACCCCTCAAAGCACCTTGGAGGACGCGACCACCGTCGGCCGCACCATCCTCAGCGAGGACGAAATCCGCCGCGCCCTCACCCGCATCGCCTACGAAATTATTGAAACCAATAAAGGCGTAGAAAACCTCGTACTCATCGGCATCCGCTCCCGCGGCGTGCCCCTCGCCGTACGACTCGCAGCCCGCATCCAAGCCATCGAGCCGAACTTCAACGCAGAAACACGAATCGGCGCCCTGGACATCACCGCCTACCGCGACGACCAGCGAACCGGCGGCACCACCTCCCCAGACACCGCAGGGGAAAGCATCATGCCCACTATCGGCATCGAAGGCAAAACCGTAGTCCTCGTTGACGACGTCCTCTACTCCGGCCGCACCGTACGCGCCGCCCTCGACGCACTCAACGCCCACGGACGACCCGCCCTCGTACGCCTGGCAGTCCTCGTAGACCGCGGACACCGGCAACTACCCATCCGCGCCGACCACGTGGGCAAAAACCTGCCCACCAGCGCCAGCGAAACCGTGCGCGTCGTACTGACTGAAACCGACAACGCAACAGACCGAGTTGACATTATCCAGCTGGGAGGGCTCTCATGAAGCATCTGCTCGACACCCGCGAACTAACCCGCGAAGAAGCCATCGAAATCCTTGACGTCGCCGACTACATGGCGCAGGTCAAAGCCGAAAACCGCACCCTCAACGTGCTCAACGGCAAGACCGTCGTCAACCTCTTCTTCGAGGACTCCACCCGAACCCGCCTCTCCTTCGAAGCCGCCGAGAAGCGCCTGGGCGCCGCCGTCACCAACTTCTCCGCATCTGGCTCCTCCGTGTCTAAGGGCGAGTCGCTCAAGGACACCGCGCAGACCCTCAAAGCGATTGCCGCGGATGCGTTCGTGATCCGCCACTCGGCATCCGGCGCACCCCAGCGCCTTGCCGAGGCAGGCTGGACCGACATCCCCGTACTCAACGCGGGCGACGGCACCCACGCACACCCTACCCAGGCACTGCTCGACGCCGTATCCCTGCGCCAGTACAAGGCAGAACGCGACGGCCTCGACAGCCCCCGTGGCACCGACCTGTCCGGCATGCGTGTGCTCATCGTCGGCGACATCCTGCACTCGCGCGTGGCACGCTCCAACCTCTGGCTGCTGACCACCCTCGGCGCGCAGGTCGTCTTCGTCGCACCGCCGACCCTGCTGCCGCTGAATACCGCCTCCTGGGTTGAAGAAGCCGGCCTGGAAATCTTCCACGACTTCGACGAAGCCATCGCCACCAACCCCGACGCCGTCATGCTGCTGCGCATCCAGAAGGAACGCATGAACGCCGCGTACTTCCCCTCCGCAGAGGAATACACCGACCTGTGGGGCCTGACCGCCGAACGTTTCGCAACCCTGCAGGCGCAGCCGCAGCCGGTCGCAATCCTGCACCCGGGCCCCATGAACCGCGGCCTGGAAATCTGCACCGAAGCCGCCGACGCCACCAACTCCTGGGTCCTGCGCCAGGTCAGCAACGGCGTGGCGCTGCGCATGGCGGTGCTCTACCTGCTTCTGACCGACGGCTCCAGCGCCAAGCTCTACGCCGGCGACGAATCCTAAACGACCTTCCTAACGAGAGGAACCAAAACCATGAGCAAGTACCTGATCAAGGGCGCAAGCCTCTACGGCGAAAAGGTCACCGACATCCTCATCGAGGACGGCGTGATTAGCCGCATCGCAGAGAATATTGACGCCGCAGACGCACAGGTCGTCGAGGCAGCAGGCCAGGTGGCGCTGCCCGGCCTGGTTGATATCCACACCCACCTGCGTCAGCCCGGCTACGAGGCATCCGAAACCGTCGAGACCGGCACCCGCGCAGCAGCACTGGGCGGCTACACCGCAGTGTTCGCCATGGCAAACTCCATGCCCGTGGCAGATACCGCCGCAGTGGTTGAGCAGGTTGACCGCCTCGGCAAGGAATCCGCATGGTGCCGCGTTCAGCCCATCGGCGCAGTGACCGTGGGTCTGAAGGGTGAGCGCCTCTCCGACATTGGCGGCATGGCGAACTCCACCGCGAACGTGCGCGTGTTCTCTGACGACGGCATGTGCGTGTACGACCCCGCAGTGATGCGTCGCGCCCTCGAATACGTCAAGACCTTCGACGGTGTTATCGCGCAGCACGCGCAGGAGCCGCGCCTGACCGAAGGCGCCCAGATGAACGAAGGTAAGGTGTCCGCTGACCTGGGTCTGACCGGTTGGCCCGCCGTCGCTGAAGAGGCAATCATTGCCCGCGACGTGCTGCTGGCTGAGCACCTGGACTCCAAGCTGCACATCTGCCACCTGTCCACCAAGGGCTCCATTGAGGTTGTGCGCTGGGCTAAGTCCCGCGGCGTGAAGGTAACCGCGGAGGCAACCCCGCACCACCTGCTGCTCACCGACGAGACCGCACGCACCTACGACCCGATCTTCAAAGTGAACCCGCCGTTGCGCACCGAAGAGGACGTCATGGCGCTGCGTCAGGCTGTTGCTGACGGCATCATCGACGTAATCGGTACCGACCACGCACCGCACCCGGCAGAGACCAAGGAATGCGAGTGGGCGTGCGCCGCGAACGGTATGACCGGCCTGGAGCAGGCACTGTCCATCATCCAGATGACCCTGGTTGACACCGGCATGATCACCTGGCGTGATGTGGCACGCATCCTCTCCGAGGAGCCCGCGAAGATTGGTCGCCTGGACCACGAGCAGGGCCGCCCGCTTGCCGAAGGCGAACCGGCAAACATTGTGCTGGTCGACCCGAAGGCAACCCGCGTTATCAAGCCGGAGGAGCAGGCAACCAAGGGTAAGAACAACCCCTACCGCGACATGGAGGTGCCCGGCTCGATCCGTGCAACCTTCTACGCTGGCCACCCGACCGTGCTGAACGGCGAGCTGGCAACCCCGCGCCGCTAACCCGCGCATGTACGTTCGCACCGCTAAGTTTGCACAACTGACCCGCGAAGCGAACGTACGTGGTGACCGTGCCTGGCGGTGGTAGGTTTCGCGCCTGCCACCGCCTCGCCGGGAGCACCGCCCCCAACCTCACCAGCCCAGGCCGAGATTATCGACCGAGACCCCAACCGAAAGAGAGAACCTTCGTGGGAAAGTTCCTGACCGCCGTCATCTGCATCGCCCTGGTCGCCCTGTGCATCTACGGCATGTGGCACGGATGGCGCTCGCGCCTGGCACGCCAGGCAAACATGTTCGGATCCCTCAAGGAAGTTCCCGAACGCTACGAAGGCATGACCGCTGAGGCCGCTTTCGAGGGCGAGTACGTCAGCACCACGATTTTCGGTAACTGGCTGGACCGCGTGGGTTTCGATTCGCTCGGCTTCAAGAGCAAGTCCACCCTGCTGATTTACTCGGACAGCATCATCTTCACCCGTAACGGCGCGAAGGACCTGTGGATTCCGGCGAAGAAGCTCGCAGTCATCACCACCGACCGCGGTATGGCGGGCAAGGTTGTGGAGAAGAACGGCCTGGTCGTGATTGGTTGGACCCTGGACGGTCACCGCGTGCAGACCGGCTTCCGCACCCGCTACGCCGAGGACAAGCAGGCGGTACTGCAGGAGCTACGCCGCATCGCCCCGAACGCGGTGGATGCGCCCGAAAAGTGGGCGGCAGAACCGGAAGCCTAAATCCCGGTGTAATATCCCGGCGCAATATCGCGGTGTAATATTCCCGCACACCCACACCCATAGATTTTGCCTGAGGTCAGGCGAACACCCGCCGAAGGCACCATAGACTACCCCGGAACCTGCACGGTAGAGGCTGTACAGGAAGCGGGGGAGAACACCAGAGAAAAGGAAGAAGAGCATGACTGACATGACACGATCCGGCGCCCTGCGTACGGACCGCGCGCTGCTCGTCCTGGAGGACGGCACCGTCTACCGCGGCTACGGCTACGGCGCAACCGGCGCGTCCCTGGGCGAGGCGGTTTTCTCGACCGGTATGACCGGCTACCAGGAAACCCTGACCGACCCCTCCTACGCAGGTCAGATTGTGGTTCAGACCGCTCCCCATATCGGCAACACCGGCGTGAACACCACCGACGCTGAGTCCCGCAAGATTTGGGTTGCCGGCTACGTGGTTCGCGACGCAGCACGTGTGGCATCCAACTGGCGTTCTGAGCGCACCCTCGACGAAGAGCTCATCGAGCAGGGCATCGTCGGTATTCAGGGCATTGACACTCGCGCCCTGACCCGCCGCCTGCGTTCGAGCGGTTCGATGCGTGCGGGCGTGTTCTCCGGTGAGCACGCAGAACGCCCCGAAGCTGAACTGCTGGAGGAGGTGCGCGCCTCCGAGCCGATGGCTGGCCGTAAGCTCGCTGACTCCGTTTCGGTTGACACCGCCTACACCGTTGAGCCGCACCAGTTCAACTGGTTCGCACCCCCGGTCGCAACCATCGTTGCCCTGGACCTGGGCATCAAGTCGATGACCCCGCAGCGTTTCGCTGAGCGTGGCGTGCGCGTGCACGTGCTACCCGCAAGCGCAACCCTCGAGGACATCTACTCCCACAACCCCGACGGCGTGTTCTTCTCCAACGGCCCCGGTGACCCGGCAACTGCTGATGAGCAGGTTGAGCTGCTGCAGGGCGTGCTGCGTAAGGGCACCCCGTTCTTCGGCATCTGCTTCGGTAATCAGCTGCTCGGCCGCGCCCTGGGCTTCGGCACCTACAAGCTGCCCTTCGGCCACCGCGGCATCAACCAGCCGGTCATGGATAAGACCACCGGTAAGGTTGAAATTACCGCGCAGAACCACGGCTTCGCTGTGGACGCGCCGATTGGCGACTACGTGACCGCACCGAACGCCGAGTTCGGTCAGGTCATGGTCTCCCACGTGGGTCTGAACGATAACGTGGTTGAGGGCCTGACCTGTAAGGACATCCCCGCGTTCTCCGTGCAGTACCACCCCGAGGCTGCTGCGGGCCCGCACGATTCCGCCTACCTCTTTGACCGTTTCATCGACCTGATGGTCGCAACCAAGACTGCAAAGGAAGCATAAATGCCTCGTCGTACTGACCTTAATAGCGTCCTCGTCATCGGTTCCGGCCCCATCGTCATCGGTCAGGCAGCGGAATTTGACTACTCCGGCACTCAGGCGCTGCGTGTGCTGAAGGAGGAGGGCGTGCGCGTCATCCTCGTGAACTCGAACCCGGCAACCATCATGACCGACCCCGAGTTCGCGGACGCCACCTACATTGAACCCATCACCCCCGAGGTGATTGAGAAGATCATCGAGAAGGAAAAGCCGGACGCAATCCTGCCGACCCTGGGTGGTCAGACCGCGCTGAACGCGGCTATCTCCCTGGATGAGCGCGGCGTGCTTGCCAAGTACAATGTTGAGCTCATTGGCGCGAACATTGAGGCGATTAACCTCGGTGAGGACCGTGAAGCATTCAAGGGTGTGGTGGAGCGCGCCGGCGGCGAGTCTGCACGCTCGGTGATTGTTCACTCCATGCCGGAGGCGCTGGAAGCCGCTAAGGAGCTGGGCTACCCGATGGTGGTCCGCCCCTCCTTCACCATGGGCGGTCTCGGCTCGGGTATGGCGTACAACGAGGAAGACCTCTACCGTATTGCCGGTGCCGGTATTCAGTACTCACCGACCAGCGAGGTCCTGCTGGAGGAGTCCATCCTCGGCTGGAAGGAATACGAGCTGGAGATGATGCGTGACACCAACGACAACGTCGTGGTCGTCTGCTCCATCGAAAACTTCGACCCCGTGGGTGTGCACACCGGTGACTCCATCACCGTGGCACCCGCACTGACCCTGACCGACCGTGAGTTCCAGAAGCTACGCGACATCGCGATCAACGTGATTCGTGAGGTTGGCGTGGACACCGGTGGTTGTAACATCCAGTTCGCGATTGACCCGAAGACTGGCCGCATCATCGTCATTGAGATGAACCCGCGCGTGTCTCGTTCTTCGGCGCTCGCCTCGAAGGCTACCGGCTTCCCGATTGCGAAGATTGCGACCAAGCTGTCCCTGGGTTACACCCTGGATGAGATTCCGAACGATATCACCCAGAAGACCCCGGCATCCTTCGAGCCGACCCTCGACTATGTGGTTGTGAAGGTTCCGCGCTTCGCGTTTGAGAAGTTCCCGGCTGCTGACCCGACCCTGACCACCACCATGAAGAGTGTTGGCGAGGCTATGGCTCTGGGCCGTAACTTCACTGAGGCTCTGCAGAAGGCGATGCGTTCGCTGGAGCAGAAGGGCGCGTCCTTCTCGTTCAAGCCGCTGTCCCTGTCTGAGGCTGAGCTGGCTGAGCTGATTGAGAAGACGAAGGTTCCGACCACTCAGCGTATTTACCAGGTTCAGCAGGCTCTGCTGGCTGGCGCTACCGTGGAGCAGCTGCACGAGGCGACCAAGATTGACCCGTGGTTCCTGGATCAGCTGGTGCTGCTGAATGAGGTTGCTGGCGTGGTTCACGCTAAGCGTGACAACCTTGACCCGGAGACCTTGAAGCTGGCTAAGCGTCACGGTTTCTCGGACGCTCAGATTGCTGAGATTATCGGCTCTTCTGAGGATGTTGTGCGCGGTGTTCGCCATGCTCTGGGTATCCGCCCTGTCTTCAAGACTGTTGACACCTGTGCTGCCGAGTTTGAGGCGTTCACTCCGTACCACTACTCCTCCTACGACCTGGAGGATGAGGTTGCGCACCACGAGAAGCCCTCGATTATGATTCTGGGTTCGGGTCCGAACCGTATCGGTCAGGGTATCGAGTTCGACTACTCCTGTGTGCACGCTTCGCTGGTGCTGCGTTCGCTCGGTTACGAGACTGTCATGGTTAACTGCAACCCTGAGACTGTTTCGACTGACTACGATATTTCGACTCGCCTGTACTTTGAGCCGCTCACTCTTGAGGATGTGCTTGAGATTGTTGAGTCGGAGCGTCGTACCGGCGGCCTGATGGGCGTGTTCGTGCAGCTGGGCGGTCAGACTCCGCTGAAGCTGGCTCGTGCCCTGAAGGATGCGGGCGTGCCGATTCTGGGCACCACCCCCGAGGCTATTGACCTGGCTGAGGATCGCGGCGAGTTCTCCCGGGTGCTGGAGGAGGGCTGCCTGATTGCGCCCAAGAACGGTACCGCGTTCACTTTCGAGGGTGCTAAGCGCATCGCTGATGAGATTGGTTACCCGGTTCTGGTTCGTCCTTCGTACGTGCTGGGTGGCCGTGGCATGGAGATCGTCTACGATGAGGCGAACCTGGCACGCTACCTGGAGAACGCTACCGAGGTTTCGCCTTCGCAGCCTGCTCTGATTGATAAGTTCCTTGAGGACGCTATCGAGATTGACGTTGACGCACTGTTCGACGGCGAGGAGCTGTACTTGGGCGGCGTCATGGAGCACATTGAGGAAGCCGGTATTCATTCGGGTGACTCTTCCTGTACTCTGCCTCCGATTACTCTCGGCCCGGACATCATCGCGAAGGTGAAGGACGCTACCGAGAAGATTGCTCGCGGTACCGGTGTGCGCGGCCTGATTAACATTCAGTTCGCGTACGTGTCTGAGAACCTGTACGTGATTGAGGCGAACCCGCGTGCGTCTCGTACTGTTCCGTTCGTGTCGAAGGCTACCGGCGTGCAGATGGCTAAGGCTGCTGTGCTGATTGGTCTGGGTAAGAGCATTGCTGAGCTGAAGGCTGAGGGTTACCTGCCGTCGAACATGGATGGCGCGTCCCTGCCTGAGGAGACTGCGATTGCTGTGAAGGCTGCGGTTCTGCCGTTCGCTCGTTTCCGCACCCCGGAGGGTGTTGTGGTGGATTCGCTGCTGAGCCCGGAGATGCGTTCGACCGGTGAGGTCATGGGTCTGGATAAGCACTATGACACCGCGTTCGCGAAGGCTCAGGCTGGTGCTGGTTCGCCGCTGCCGACCTCCGGTAAGGTGTTCATTTCGGTGGCTAACCACGATAAGCGTAACGTCATTATTTACGCGAAGATGCTGGAGTCGCTGGGCTTTGAGATTGTTTCGACCGGTGGTACCGCTGAGATTCTGCGCCGTAACGGCCTGAACTCTGTGATTGTGGCTTCGAAATTTGCTGAGGCGAATGGCGACCACTCGATTGTGGACATGGTCCGCAATGGTGACATTGACCTGATTCTGAACACTCCCGCCGGTGGTGCTGCTCGTAGCGATGGTTACGAGATTCGTGCCGCTGCGGTTTCGGTGGGTTGCCCGGTCATGACTACTATTTCTGAGTTCGCTGCGGCTGTTCAGGCGATTAATGCTCTGCGTGAGCACAGCTGGGACATCATGAGCCTGCAGGAGCACGGCGTTCAGCTGGCTGCCGCTGTGGATGCTCGTTCTGAGGGTGGCGAGGCGTAATGTCCGCTGCTTTTGGTGATCGTCTGGCGAAGGCGATGGCGGAGCGCGGCCCGCTGTGTGTGGGTATTGACCCGCATCCGAACCTGCTGGAGCAGTGGGATCTTGAGGATTCCGCTGCCGGCCTGGCTGCTTTTACTGAGGCGGTCTATGAGGGTTGCGCCCCGTTTGCGGCGGCGTTGAAGCCTCAGGTGGCGTTGTTTGAGCGTCACGGTTCGGCTGGTCTTGCTGTGCTGGAGGCGCTGTTCGCCCGCGCTGCCGCTGATGGTGTGCTGATTGTTGCTGACGCTAAGCGCGGCGATATCGGTTCGACCATGAAGGCGTACGCGGATGCGTGGCTCGGCTCATCTTCGCCGCTGGGTACCGATTCGGTGACTTTGAGCCCGTATCTGGGTTTTGAGTCGCTACGTCCGGCGCTGGATTTGGCTGATGAGAATGACCGTGGCACGTTTGTGCTGGCGTTGACCTCGAACCCTGAGGGTAAGAGCGTTCAGCACGTGGGCGCGTCGGAGTCTGGTCATTCCGGCGAGTCTGGGGGCGCTGTGGCTAAGCGTATTATCGCTGCGGCTACTGCTGAGAATGCTTCCCGCCAGTGGGAGCAGATGGGCCCGTGCGGTCTGGTGGTTGGCGCGACTGTTGGTCAGGCGCTGGTTGATTTGGGTATTGACCTGAGCGTGTTCAACGGCCCGATTCTGTCGCCGGGTTATGGTGCGCAGGGTGCTTCGGCGGCTGATTTGTACCGCGTGTTTGCGGGCATTGAGTCGCAGGTGTTGGTGAATTCCAGCCGTGGCGTGCTGGCTGCTGGCCCGTCGGTTGAGGGTTTGGCGCAGGCTGCGCAGGCGGCTCGTGATGACCTGTTAGCGGCTCGCGGCGCGTAGTTCGCGTGTTGTGTGAGAGGGGCGTGTGCTCCGGGTGGATTCTGTTGAGGGCCTGTTCGGGGTGCGCGCCCCTTGTGCGTGCTTGTTTTATCGCATTTTTTCGGTACACCCGCATGCATAATTTTGCTGCCGTATACTCGCGCCGATATGATTTTGCTTACTTCTACACTGGGGGAGTGCGCCTACTCTTTGAGGTGCGTGCGTGGTTCCACTTTTGATAAGGTGAATACTCCGCTATGCTATAGGAGTACTCCCTGATATTTACGTGCTGACGTGCGTAGACGCATTGTTGGTGCGAGGGTGAGTGCCGCGGGTGGAACGAGGGTTTTCGTGCTATCCGTGTTAGATTAGTTGATAAGTAAAATTCTATAAATCGCAGAGATGGGGACCCAACCATGCCGCTGACTCCGCTAACTGAGGATGCGCGCGCCTCCGCCCGTGAGAAGGCAGTACTTGCCCGAGCGCACCGTCAGGAAATTAAGCGTGCACTGAGTAACCGTGAACTTTCTGTGCGTCAGGTGCTCGATATGGTCGATTCCGACCCTGCACTGGCTAAAATGCCGGTGGGGCAGATGTTGCGCGCACTTCCGGGCATTGGTGCTGTTCGAGCTGAACGCATTATTGAAGAACTTCATATTGCACCGACTCGCCGCCTTGGCGGCCTGGGTGTACACCAGCGTCGCAAGATGGTGGAGTACTTCAACCGTAATTCGCGGTATTTGAACCGTGCACGTCGTAGGACTACTACTCAGTATTCCGAGCCTTCTCAGTCCTAATACATCGTGCCTTCAGCCGATGAAGGCGCAGTAAGGAAGCTATGTCTCAGCCGACTCTCACCGTACTGGCTGGCCCCACTGCTGTTGGCAAGGGTACGGTGTGCCAGTACATTCGTGAGAACTACCCGAACGTGTGGTTCTCTGTTTCCGCTACTACTCGTGATCCTCGCCCCGGTGAGGTTGACGGTACTCACTACTATTTCGTTTCGATGGAAGAGTTTGACCAGATGATTGCTGACGGTCAGATGCTTGAGTACGCTGTGGTGCACGGTAAGAACAAGTACGGTACTCCGCGCGCTAAGGTCCAGGAGGCCCTGGACGCTGGCCGCCCGGTGATCCTTGAGATTGACCTGCAGGGTGCTCGCCAGATTCGTGAGACCATGCCTGATGCCCGCCTGATTTTCTTGGCTCCTCCGAGCTGGGATGAGCTGGTGTCGCGTCTGGTGGGTCGAGGTACCGAGAGTGAGCAGGAGCAGGCTCGTCGCCTTGAAACCGCGAAGGTTGAGCTGGCTGCTGAGAAGGAATTTGACGTCACGGTCGTCAACGACTCTGTTGAGCGTGCAGCGAAGGAGATTGCTGAGCTGATTGGCGCCGCCTAATCTGCATGCTTTGCGTTTGCGGTGGGGCCAGAGTTTCTTCCGACCTGTAGTTCTGCCGTGAGGCGTTGTGAAGGGTGGGGGTTTCGAAGAGTTTTCTTCGGACCCCCACCTTTTTGGCTGGGCTGACACCTTTTGCCCAGGCTGGTACGTGCGTTTTAGTCGTTGAGAGGGTAGAATAGTTCTTTAGTTTTGACCGTGCCCTCAGTGCGCCCGGTTTGCGCCATAGCGCGAACGGTGTGCGGGGGTGTTCGGTACGTACATTCCATCAAGCTATTTGGAGTTTTTAGTGGCAAACGAAATCAAGGAACACGAGGACTACAACTTCGTTGACGGTGTCGCTCCCGAGGGCATCGTGAGCCCCAGCGCTGACGCGCTGATTGAGAAGGCGGAGTCCAAGTACGGCCTGGTGATTTTCGGTGCCCGCCGTGCACGCCAGATTAACGCATACTACGCTAACCTGCAGGACAATACTGCTGCGCACGTTGGCCCGCTGGTTGACGCTGAGTCGAATGAGAAGTCCCTGTCGGTGGCAATGCGTGAAATCATTGCTGACCGTGTTGTGGCGGAGCACCACCCGGACGCTAGGTTCGACGAGGACGGCTACCCGATTCCCGAGGATCTGTCCGCTGTGATTGATTTCAGCGCGGCTGAGTTCTCTGGCGCTATCGAGGAGGAGTACATCCCCGCAGGTAGCGAAGAGGTTATTGCTATCGAAGAGGTTATCCTCGACGAGTCCGCTGAGTAATCTGCTTTTTACAAGGATTCTTTGACGTACCATGCGCATTATCGTTGGTATTGGAGGGGGCATTGCTGCGTATAAGGCGGCGATGCTCCTTCGTCTTTTTGCGAAGAATGGCGACGAGGTGATCGCCATGCCCACCCCGAACGCGACGAAGTTCGTGGGTGTTCCCACTCTGGAGGCACTGAGCGGCAACCCCGTCTCAACGGACGTGTTTGACCGTGTACCGGAGGTGAACCACGTGCGTCAGGCCGAGCAGGCTGACGCTGTGGTGATTGCCCCGGCGACCGCTGATTTGCTGGCTCGTTTGGCGGCTGGTCGTGCGGATGATCTGCTGTCTTCTACGGTGTTGACAACGCACGCCCCGGTAATTTTGGCGCCGGCGATGCACACCCAGATGTGGGAGCATCCGGCAACTCAGGCGAATGTGCAGACTCTGCGTTCGTGGGGTTATCGCGTGATTGAGCCTGCGATTGGGCGTTTGACGGGCCCGGATTCTGGTCCGGGTCGCATGCCTGAGCCGGAGGATATTTTCGCGGTAGCGCTAGATGTGATTGCTCGCTTCCCGAAGGGGCAGATGCACCCGGTGTACACGCCCGGTTGCGCGCCGGCTGAGCCCCTGTACACGGGTACGGAGCAGGAGCGTATGGCGGCGACGCTGACTTCGGCGCTGCTGGGGCAGGGTGATTTGGGCAAGGCTGAGCCTGGTCAGTTTGAATCCAGTCAGGCAACTGGCGCCTCCGAACCGCTGCGTGCTCCTCTGGCCGGTCGCCTCGTGGTCATTACCGCTGGCGGCACCCGTGAGGCGCTGGACCCGGTGCGCTTCCTCGGCAACCGTTCGACCGGCAAGCAGGGCGTGGCGCTCGCGGAGGCGGCACGTGACCTGGGCGCGACCGTACATCTGATCGGTGCGAACCTTGAGGTTCCCGCGCCGGAGGGTGTGCAGGTGACCCGCGTGGTGAGCGCCCTGGAGCTGCGTGAGGCGACCCTTGAGGCGAGCGCGGCGGCGGATGTGCTGATCATGTCTGCGGCGGTGGCTGATTTTAGACCCGCCGAGTTTGCCGAGTTCAAGATTAAGAAGAGCGCCGATTCTGAGGATGCGCCGGTGATTCAGCTGGTTCGCAACCCGGATATTCTGCGTGAGGTCGTAGTGCGCCGCCAGCAGGCTTGTGAGGAGGGGGAGAGCACCCTCGGTCCGAAGCTCATTGTTGGTTTTGCGGCGGAGACTGGCTCTGCGGAGAAGACTCCGTTGGAGCTGGGGCGTGAGAAGCTGCAGCGTAAGGGTACGGACTTCTTGGCGGTCAATACGGTGGGTGTAAATCGTGGTTTCGGTACGGACGATAACACGATTACGCTGCTGTCGACTCTGAATGATGAGGCGCCGGTGTTCTCCGGTTCGAAGAAGGAACTGTCGGTGCGTCTGTTGGAGCATGTGGCGGATTTCCTGCCTGAGTTTTCTGCCTAAGAATCCTCATTCGTTCGCGTAGCTACTCAGCTGGTGCGTGCTTGGTTACGTATTTTCAAAGCCCGTGCGATGCCTCCTGCGAGGAGGTATCGTGCGGGCTTTGCTGTACCCTCCGTAGCTCTGCCGCCGGCCTCTTTCTGTAGACCGCCTCTTTTTGTAGACTCCCTTGGGGGAGCATTATGCGCAAGCACTTGTGATGCAGGTTTCTTTCTTCTGGGGTTCCTTCTGGGGTTCCGCCGGGGGAGCATCTCATATTTCTGTCATACTGGCGAAATTTCTGACCATACCCCCGAACCGTCAGATAAAGGTCTTGTATCATGGCATAGAGAGTATTTCGCGTTGAAGGGGAAGAAGCACCATGCCCGAGAATCAGAGCAAGCCCGCCACGGTACAGTCCGCCCAGAGTGAGAAGCGTCCTCAGATTCTGGTGATCACCGGTATTTCTGGTGCAGGCCGCAGCACTGTCGCAAATGTACTGGAGGATGAGGGCTGGTACGTTATCGATAACATCCCGCCGCAGATGCTCGGTTCCCTGGCTGATTTGGTCACCCGCGACGGTGCACGAGTTCCGAAGGTGGCGCTCGGTATTGACGTTCGCGCCCGCGCACTGTTCTCCGATCTTCCCGCTGCGATTGAGACTCTGCGCAAGTCCGATATTGACTTCTCCATGCTCTTCCTTGACGCCAAGGATGAGACCATTATTGCCCGCTACGAGGCTCAGCGCCGCCCGCACCCGCTGCAGGGTGAGGGCCGCGTCCTCGACGGTATCCGCGCTGAACGCACTCTCTTCGAAGATCTGCGCCTCGCTTCTGACCGCACCATTGACACCACCGGCATGAACGTGCACGAGCTGGCTCGTACTGTGCGTGAAATGTTTGCTGAGGGTGCGGATAAGAAGCTGAACCTGACCGTGATGAGCTTCGGCTTCAAGTACGGTGCGCCTTCGGATGCTAACTACATGGCTGATATGCGTTTCATCCCGAACCCGCACTGGGTTCCGGAGCTGCGCCCCCTGACCGGTCAGGACGCCCCGGTGCGCGACTACGTGCTGGAGCACGCCGGCACCGAGGAGTTCATCGGCAACTACCTTGCGGCTCTTCGCCCCGTGCTTGAGGGCTACCGCCGTGAGGGCAAGTACTACGCCACCATCGCAATTGGCTGCACCGGTGGTAAGCATCGTTCCGTGGCTGTGACGGAAGAACTGGCTCGTCGTCTCTCTGCTTTCGGTGAGCTGAACGTGAATGTTCAGCACCGCGACAAGGGCCGCGAGTAAGTTCCGCCCGGCGCGTCCCAACCACCGCGTCGTGTTTCATTAGCCGCCGTCCGGCCCCGCACCCGTGGGGCCGGCATACCGTTTCTTCCGGGTATGTGAGGTATTACTATGTCCACCCATTCGACCAGTTATGACACTCAGGGTATTCCGCGCCTGCCGGCTCTGCCGACTCAGGCTTTGCGCCTGCTGAAGACCACGCACCGTTCGCCGAAGGTCACGGCGATGGGCGGCGGCCACGGGCTGTACGGTTCCCTGTCTGCGTTGCGCCACGTCACGCCTGATTTGACGGCTGTTGTGACGGTTGCTGACGATGGCGGTTCGTCGGGTCGTTTGCGTGAGGAGATGGGTATTCTCCCTCCGGGAGATTTGCGTATGGCGCTTTCTGCGCTGTGTGATGACACCGATTGGGGTCGCACGTGGCGTGATGTGATGCAGCATCGTTTTAGCGCGCCCGAGGGTTATGAGGGTGAGTTCCCGCTGGATTACCATGCTCTCGGTAACCTGCTGATTGCTACTCTCTGGCAGCTTCTGGATGACCCGGTTGCTGGTCTGGACTGGGCGGGTGCCCTGCTAAATGCGCGTGGCCGTGTGCTGCCGATGGCGTTGGATCCGATGGTCATTTACGGCACTGTGCTGCGTGAGCATAACGGTGGCGGTATTGAGCGTGTGAAGGTGGTCGGTCAGGTGAACCTCTCGAAGGAGGAACGGGTTCACGATATTGGTCTGACCCCTGAGAATGCTCGCCCCTGCCCGGAGGCGCTCGCCGCTATTGAAGAGTCCGACTGGATTGTTTTGGGTCCGGGTTCGTGGCGTACGTCGGTTCTGCCGCATCTGCTCTTGGATGCTCAGCGTGAGGCGATTATCCGTACGGAGGCGTGCCGCTGCGTGGTTATGAACCTCTCCGACGATAAGGAGACGGTCGGCTTCACCCCGGCAACGCACTTGGATTTGTTGCGCCAGTACGCCCCGAAGCTTCACCTTGACGCGGTGATTGCTGACGCTGACATGCAGGCTGATCACCGTTCCGAGCTGGAGCGTGAGGCTTCTGCGATGGGTGCGAAGGTTGTGTGGGCGCATCTGCGTTCGAGCTCCCAGCCGAATGTGCACGACCCGCTGAAGCTTGCGGCTGCGTATAACGAAGCGTTTGAGCTGAGCTCTTAGGTTTACTGGCTTGGGTTTGCTGCTCAAGTGTGTTGCTTGAGCTGGCTGTTATGTGCGCCCTTTTTCCTGATTTTTAGACTTAAACACTACGCCTAGAAGGACCTGTTCATGGCATTAACCACGCTCGTCAAGGACGAACTCGCCAACTACGAGGCAACGAAAGTCTCTGCTCGTAAGGCAGAAATCTCTACGATTCTGCGTTTTACCGGAGGCCTGCACATTGTCTCGGGGCGAATCGTGGTGGAGTCTGAGGTCGACCACGAGGCAACCGCCCACCGCATGCGCCGCACCATCGCGGAGATTTACGGCCACGACTCTGAGCTGACCAGCGTCAGCGGTGGTGGTCTGCGTCGAGGCGGCCGCTACATTGTGCGTGTGGATCACGGCGGTGAGGCGCTGGCTCGCCAGACCGGTCTGCTGGATTTGCGTGGCCGCCCGGTGCGTGGCCTGCCTCCGGCCGTGGTGAACGGCTCCCGGCAGGACGCTGAGGCGGTCATTCGCGGTGCGTTCTTGGCGCACGGTTCGCTGACTGAGCCGGGTCGTTCCTCCTCCCTGGAGATTACCTGCCCCGGTCCTGAGGCGGCGCTCGCGCTGGTGGGTGCGGCTCGTCGCCTGGACATTATTGCGAAGGCACGCGAGGTGCGCGGCACCGACCGTGTGGTGGTGCGTGACGGCGAGACGATTTCGCAACTACTGGAGCGTATGGGTGCGACTGGCACCCTGACCATGTGGCGTGAGGCGCGCACCCGCAAGGAGGTTCGTGCGACCGCGAACCGTCTGGCAAATTTTGATGATGCGAACCTGCGCCGTAGCGCTCAGGCGGCTGTTGCGGCGAGCGCCCGCGTGGAGCGCGCCCTGCAGATTCTGGGTCATGAGGTTCCAGATCATCTGCGCTATGCCGGTGAGCTGCGTGTGCTGCATAAGCATGCGTCGTTGGATGAGCTGGGTCGTCTGGCTGATCCGCCGATGACGAAGGACGCGGTTGCGGGCCGTATTCGTCGCCTGCTGGTGATGGCTGATAAGCGTGCTTCGGAGCTGGGTGTTCCGGGTACTGAGCTGCCGCGCGGGGAGTAAGCGAAGGCTAGATTCTGCTATTAAACGGCACGGGAAGCTCGTGTGGCTGAGGTGTTTGTGACGGTTTTATGACAAACCAAACCCCTCCGTTTTTGAACAAAACCGCATATTTTTCAAAAATGAGCCTGTGGATGGCCCCTCTCGCACTGTGCGAGGGGAGTTATCCACAGGTTCTTTGCGTGCGCTCGTGCGTTCACGCGCGTGAGCCTAGGGTAGGGGTATGACAAGCATGACCCCCAACCCCGACCAGAACGCTGTACAGAGCCCGGTGCAGAATAGTGCAGCCCAGCAGGGCGGCACAACTCAGCAGGGCGGCGTGCAGCGTAGCGCCCGCTCCCTGATGAACAGCCTCTACCGCAGCCCCCGCGCCCGTAAACACGGTGCGCCGGATGCTGAGGACACCGTGCCGCTGGCAATCTCAACTGAGGTAACGCCCGCGGAGGTACCAGCCGAAGAAACACCTGCCGAGCCCTCGGCATCCCAGCCGGAGTCGAATGGTTGGGCTGAATGGGATCAGCAGCCCGATTGGACCGAGGTGGACGATTGGGCGGAATGGGAGCAGGCTGATCAGCCTGGCACCACCCGCAGTACCCGTTGGGGCTTGTCGCCACGCGTGCTGCTTCTGGTGGCGGTGTTGGCATTGGTTACCGTGGTGTGGGGTGTGACCCAGTTTTCGGCGGCGCCGCGTGCCGAGCAGGTCGCCTCCTCGAGTGCTTCCGCTGAGTCGGTGCAGGCGGTGGGGGCCCCGCAGAGCCCGGGTGCTCAGCCCGGCACCCAGTCCACTGCCCAGCCGGGCGCTAACCCGAGTAAATCTGCGCAGGGTGGCGCCTCCAGCGAGGGTACCGTGCGGGTGCATGTGGCGGGTGCCGTGAACAATCCCGGCGTGTACACGCTGCCCGCGCAGGGTCGTGCCGTGGATGCGATTGCCGCCGCCTCCGGTGCCGCAGCGGATGCTGACCTGGACCGCGTGAACCTTGCCGGTGCGCTCAGTGACGGGGTGCAGATTTATGTACCGCATCGTGGTGAGACGGCTGCTCCAGCGCAGATTCAGCCCAACGGTGGCACGGCAAATGCGGGTCAGGGTAACGCGGCGAATGGTGCAGCGCAGAACGGCGCTTCGCAGGGTGGCACGCAGCCTCAGCCTGCGCGCACGCTAACTCCTGCAGGCAGCGCGCAGAAGGGCTCAACCCCGGTGAACATTAACACTGCCACCGCTGAGGAGCTGCAGACCCTGCCGCGTATTGGTCCGGCAATGGCTCAGCGTATTATTGCCTGGCGTGAGGCGCACGGCGGTTTCCGTAGCGTGGATGAGCTGGATGCGGTGCCCGGCATTGGTCCGTCGATGCTGGAGAATCTGCGCCCGCTGGTGACGGTCTAATGCGCCGGCAGAACTGCAGGCCGAACCGCCAGCACGCAGGGGAGCAGAAACTCTTTCCCGGTTCCTTGCGCCTTACCCGGTGCTTCACCCGGTCCGCGGCTACGGCGTATGACCGTGCCCGCTACCGCTGGAGCATCGGCGCTGAACGGTGGCGCACCCGCCGTGATGAGCAGGAGCTGCGCGCCCAGGGAAGCCTCATACACCTGGACCTTCGCCTGAGTTTCACGGTGCTGGCGCTGTGGGCTTTTACCGCGGCGGCGCTGACCGTGGGCACGTGGCGGGTGGTGCATCCGCTGGCGTGCGGGCTCATTGCCCTGCTGGGGTGCCTGGCGATTCTGCTCTTCTTTCCGCCGCGTGCCGTGATGCCCTACAGCCTGCTCTTTCGCACGACCGGTCAGCTGGTTTTCCTGGCGTGTATTGTCACGGTTCAGGCGGTGCTTTTGTGCGCTACGGGGGTGGATGCATCCCGCGCCACCCTGCAGCAGGTGCAGGGTGCTTCGCTTCGTCTGAATGGCACGGTGGAGCAGGTTCGCCGCGTGGATCCGCGTACTACTCTGGTGGTTATTAAGCTGGAGGAAATTCAGGGGCGGAGAGTGCGTGCGTTGGTGAATGAGAGGGTGCGCGTGTACCGGCGTGACGGTTCGGCAAAGAGCGCCGCGCAGCGGCTGGAGGCAAGTTCGGCGGCGAACTCGGCGGCTAAGCAGCAGGGGAGCGGCACCGCGCGCTCGCAGGCAATTTATCCGGGCATGAAGGTGACCGCCCTCGGTACGGTGGAGTTCAACGGTTCCACGGCGAAGCTGAGCGGCGCAACTATTTTTCCCGCCTCCGGTGCCGGGTCGAACGCTGTCACCCGGACGGCGGCGGAGCCATACCTGTCCACGCTCAAGGAGCAGCTGCGCGCCCGCGCTCTGGACGCCCTCGGCACGGAGTCTGCGGCACTGGTTTTGGGTACCGCCTACGGGGACGATTCGCTGATGAGTTCCACCGCGCGGGAGGAGTATAAGCTCAGCGGGCTCAGCCATATTACGGCGGTGTCCGGGGCGAATATTGCCATTGTGTTTTTGGGTGCGTACCGGCTGGTGTTGGCGGTTCGCCCGTACCGTTTCACCAGCGCATACCTGCTGTTCCGTTCCTGGATGCAGCGGTTGCGGGGGAGAGGCACGGCTCGTTCTCGCTGCCCCGCGTACCCCCGTCGCCCTACCCACTCTCAACAACCTACCCCGTCAAATGCCCACGCCCTGCCGCCGCTTGTGTACCGGCTGAGTACCCTCGCCATTCCGCACCGCGTCATGGTGCTGTGCGGGGTTGCGGCGGTGCTCGCCTACGCCATGTTGCTGGACTCTGAGGGTTCCGTGATTCGTTCCCTCGCCATGGGCCTGCTCGGTGCTTACGCGATGCTACGCGGTTCGGGTCGCCAGTCCTTGGCGGCGTTGCAAACAACAGTGCTGATGTGTCTGCTTGCCGCCCCGCACCTCGCCGTGGATATGGGGTTCGCCCTGTCGGTGACGGCAACCTCCGCACTGATTCTGCTGGGTCCTCCACTGATTCGCCTGCTCATGCGCGTCATGCCTGTGTTCTGTGCGGAAATGCTCGCCGCGCCGATTGTGGCGTCCCTGTGGTGTACTCCGCTGATTTTGGGGATGAGCGGTAAGGTGCCGCTCTATTCGGTTCCGGCGAATCTGGTTGCCGCTCCTTTGTCGCCGCTGAGTATGCTCGCCGGGCTGGTTGCGCTCGGATTCATGCTCCTGGGTCTGCCCACTGCGGCGGATCTGTGCCTGCGTGCCGGTGGCCTTGCCGCGCAGGGCATCGAGTGGGCGGCACACACTGCCGCGCACGCGCCGGGTAACCCGTGGGAGCCCGGTTCGGGCGTGCCCGCGGTGGCGTGTAGCGCCCTCTGTGTGCTGGCGTTGAGCATAGCCCTGTGGTGGGTGGATGCATGCCGCTACCGTGCGGTCACGCACCGGCAGTATTTGCGGGTGGTACCGCAAACCGCGCCCTCCTATCAGCGCCCAATCAGCCCGCCCGGTCTTAACCGACTAACCGTGACCGACTGCCCCTAACCACCGCTAGGAGGCATCTGAGAAGAAAACGCTATGATGGATACTCGAGACTCTACCCACGCAGCACCCCCGTGCGCAGCGGGGCCGAGTTCAACCCGTACCCTGCAGATAAAGGCGAGTGATATGCGTGTCCGAGCGTAAGCATTCAACCCAGCGTGGTGGTTCCCGAGGTTACGCCCGCCGAGGCGGCCCCGCCCTCGACACCGCGTGGCGTACCGTCACCCCGGCACCCGCCGTCATGCTCTACGGCCCGGAGGAGTACTTCGCCTCCCGCGCTGCAGCACGCCTGCGTGAGCTGTTCCGCAGCATCCACCCGGAGGTAGACCGCGTTCAGATTAACGCCGCCACCTACACGGCGGGGGAACTGATCCTGCACGCTTCGCCCTCCCTGTTCGGTTCGGCGAAGATCATTGAGGTTGAGAACCTCGCCTCCATGAGTGACGAGTTTTTGACCGATACGCTCGCCTACCTGAACGCCCCCGAGCCGGACATCATGCTCATTCTGAACCACTCGGGCGGTAACCGCGGCAAGAAGCTCATTGACCTGGTGCGCTCCCAGTTCGTGCTCATTAACTGTAAGGCGCTCAAAACCGACCGGGAGAAGAGCGAGTTCTTGGCGGGGGAGTTCGCTACCGCCCAGCGCCCCATTACCGGCGGGGCTCTGGCGTTGCTGACGGCCGCCGCTTCCGACACCGCGGAGCTTGCCGCCGCATGCCAGCAGCTGCTCTCAGACGTACCCGGCGACATCACCGAAGAGGCAGTGAACCGCTACTACGGCGGCCGTACCGAAGTCACCGCGTTCCGTGTAAGTGATGCCGCGATTTCCGGTAACGCCCCGGAGGCTTTGCGTCTGCTCCGCCACTCCCTTGCCACCGGCACGGAGCCGATTCCGATGCTTGGCGCGCTCGCCATGCGTATCCGCAATATTGCGCGCGTACACCACGTGCGTATGAGCGCTAACGAGCTGGCGCGTGAGGTGGGTATGTCACCGTGGCAGGTTGAGCAGGCTCAGCGTGACGGCCGCCGTTTTACCGGCGCCCAGCTGGCGCATATTGTGCAGCTTCTGGCTGATGCGGACGCCCAGCTGAAGGGCGAGTCGCAGGACGCGGTGTATGCGGTGGAGCAGGCTGTTTTGGCGATTGCTCTACCTCCGCGCCTGTAGTGCATAATAGAGCCCATGCTCGAAATTCTGAAGAAAATTTTCTTTGCCCTGCTGCCCTTCCTGCAGAAGGCGGCAGAGGATGCCCTCAACGACGCTACTGCGTCTAAGGGCGGCTCCGAGTCCTCCCAGAAGAGTGAATCCCGCAAGGATGAATTTCGTCAGCGTGAATCTCGTCAGGGTAAGGCTCGCACCTCCGGCTCTTCGGCGCCTAAACCGAGCGCCTCGAAGTCTTCCGCACCGGCTTCGACCGTCGCATCCGACGGTTCGGATTACCCGGGCGATTACCGCGACATGATCAACTTTGAGTACTCGCCCTCCCTGGACGGCGACGCTGACCCGGGTGAAATCGTGTGGACGTGGGTTCCTTTCGAGGAGGACCACTCGCAGGGTAAGGACCGCCCGGTGCTTCTGGTGGGTCGTGACGGTGAGTACCTGCTAGCGTTGATGATGACCAGCAAGGACCACAATAACCGTGAGCACGCTGATTCGAACTACCTTGATATTGGTTCGGGTCCGTGGGATCCGCAGGGCCGCGCTTCTGAGGTGAAGCTGAACCGTGTGATTCGTGTTCGCCCGGATTCGATGCGCCGTGAGGGTGCGATTATGCCGAAGGATACGTTCCGTCTGATTGAGCGTGCGTGGACTCGCCGTAACGGCTAACGCCCTGTGCCGGTAGTTTCACCGGCGACTGGTGTCGATTATCTGCGCCGGATGTGGAGGCTGCGTGTAGCGGTTTTCACAGTATTTTTCTCTCCGCGGGGGTCTGTCGTGGAGGCTGTTCATCTGGTATTATGTGTGGTTGAGTGTCCGATGGTCATCGGGCACTGCTGGCCGGTTGCCATAGGCATCCCCACGCCGCTCAGTCGATGATCGGCCAGCGTCGCCCTCACCGACCAATAAGACAAAACAGAAAGTTTAATTGTGGCTAACATTAAGTCTCAGAAGAAGCGTATCCTCACCAACGAGAAGGCTCGCCTGCGCAACAACATTGTAAAGTCCGAGCTGAAGACCGCGACCCGCAAGGTCAAGGCTGCTGTTGAGGCACAGAACCAGGAAGCTGCTGTTGAGGCTCTGCGTTTTGTGAACCGTAAGCTGGACAAGGCTGTTTCCAAGGGTGTTCTGCACAAGAAGACCGCTGCAAACAAGAAGTCCGGTCTTGCTGCGCTGGTAAACAAGGCTTTCTAATGTGAGAGCGCACACGTAACAGGTGTGCAAACTATATGAACCCCCGTATTTCCTCTAGTTGACTAGGGGAAATACGGGGGTTCTTCTTTTTTCGCCAGGTTAAATACTGGTTCATTTTTGGGGTTTACTGGTTTCAAAATTGGGAGTAAATTGTGACCAATCTACGCCGCCGCCAGCCCCTCCAGCGCTTCCGCAAAGACCGCCTGCCGGTCACGCGCCACATACGCCGATAACGTCTGCGCCTCCGAGGCGTGACCCAGCTGTGCAGACGCCTCAGCCAACCCGAGACGCTCATCGAGGAAGGTTGCTGTGGTCTTGCGGAGTACATGCCAGGTCACCCACTCTAGCTCGGAGCCTGTCAGTGCCCGCTGGAGGTAGTTTCTTGCTGAGTTGTAGGCGAGTGGTGCCCCGCCTTGCTCGAACACGTGCACGGCGCCGTCCCGGGCTTCTGAGTGCCGCCTGCGGAGCACATCGAGCACAAAGGACGGCACCTGCAGGGTGCGGGGCTCGTGAGTCTTTGTGTCCGCCTGCCAGCCGCCCTTCTGAATGAGCGTGCCGGCTACCGTAACCGTCCCAGCGTCCAGGTCTACGTCCTCCCATCGGAGCCCGGAACCCTCACCCCAACGGCACCCAGTACCAAGCAGAATGTCGACCAGATCGGGCAGGTACCCCGAGTAGGGGCGGGTTGTGGGCAGGGCGGCAACCAACCCGGACGCATATAAGGGCAACCACCCCAGGGATTGGGTTGAGCAGGAACTGACCGAGCGTGCCGCCGCCGGCTCGCCCGTGCTGATCTCGAATAAGCGGGACGAAGCCGCCGCCTTCACCGTGACAGATGGTGCGGATGAACAGCATCTGGAAGCTGTGACTGATGAGCTGGAGTCATCCCAGCGGCGTGGCTTCGAGGCGCAGGCGTTCAAGGAACATAACGGGTTTATGGCAGAAAGGGGGTTCGCTTCTGTGGATGGTCAGTATCCGAAGAAGATGGGCTCTTCGCGGCGTTCCCGGCGTAAGGGGCTGCCCGAGGTGCAGGAGTGGCAATGGCCGCCACCCGGTGTTGAGACTGTTCCGCGTGCTTCTGTGAAGGTGCCCGAGTATCGGCTGACTGATGAGGATATGCGGCATATCTGGGAAGGCGAGCCGAACGGGCTAGACGGTGGGCATCGTCCTGAGAGTACTCACCGGAATAAGGTGAAGTTCCCTCCGGGGTGGACGAAGCAACGGGCACGAGAAGCTGTGCAAAAGCTGCTAGATTCTCCTGACATGGTCTCTGTTAAGTCCTACGGGAGTGGGACGGCTGGGGTTAAGCTGTTAGGGGTTATAGACGATATTCTTTTACATGCCCGTCTTGAGATTATCGGTAGTCGCACTATACTTCATGCTGCTTTTCCGATGAAGGGTGTTGATTGTCGAGCTAATTTGGCTGATACTGGGGTAGAAGTACTTGCGCCTTTAAATATCTCCTCGGATATTAGAAGGCTCCTACAGGAAAATGAGTGGAAGCATGTGGGTTAAAGATATCGACGTTAGTCCCCAGCAGGCGTATTATGCTGAAGACTCTGCTACTACTTTTAACTGGGCTTTGACCGATACGGAAGAAGGCGGGCATTACGGTGTCGGCTTCTCCGGTTATGAGCGGATGCAAGCGGAAGAGAACCTTATGGTGTCTTCGGATAATGGTTACCCTATGGATCCTGAGCTGTACGTAGATTTCTTGCTAAGCTACCCGTACATTAATTGGTTGAGCAATGACGGTCATGAGAAGCGGCTGGTAGCGGCGGTGCGGAAGCTGAATAAGCGTCCTGAAATCGTTGCCGAGTACGCCCGCCGCGGCATCAAGCCCGTAGAAGGCCCTATTCCCTTCCCGCCCGAACTCACCCCCAGCAACGACAACTAGCCAACCCACACAGGGGGGGCGCCACACCATCAGGTGGGCGCCCCCTTTTGCTATGCCACAAAAAACATACGCTACTGAAGAGTTCGACTATGAGGCTCATCTAGACCTCCTAAAGCGTTAGATTTATATAATTAGAAGCCCTATGCACGGTGTGCATGCACGGAGCTTTTGTGTACCCAGTTTTGAGTTTTCCACTGTACGCAGCGGCACCGCCCGCCCGGTGACGAAACCGCTTGCGGTTTGTGGAAGAGCCCGTATAGTGGGAACTATCGGCGGTACCGCACACCGCCCGCGCCTATCATGAGCGCCCTAAGCGGCGTTGCAAGCAGCGCCGGTGTGGGTACACATTTTTGCATATTATCAGGAGATTCCCCATGAGTAGCGAGATTGCAGAAGAAGCTTACGATTATCGTGAAGACCCCGATTATTGGCGTGCCCCGTTCGATTTTACGAAGCCCATATCTGATGCAAATACTCCGGAGGGGTGGATGCGTGCTGAGTTGAAAGGGCGTTTTTTCAACGCTCCGGTGGCACGCCCCGGTGCCGAATATGAGTGGGGTTTAGCAGAGATTAAGCGTAGGTATGAAGCTAAGGAATTCCCCTTCAAATATAGCGAAGTAACCAGCTTGTATCGTGAGAAGGTGGCTAATGGCGAGTTGCCGGATGTTTATGCTGGCACTCCATACGATTTGGCGCTTTTGCCTTTCTAAAACTTGCGGGGTACCTAAGTACCCCTCTGGCTTAAGGGCGGAGACCCCCTGCGTTTCCCCTCCTCTAAGGGGAACGCAGGGGATCTCTTTTTCGTGTATACTTGGGCTCAAGGAGTTAGACAATTCCCCTGCAACCCTGAGCCTCACCTATTGGTGCGGCAATAATGCTTGGGCGGCCGCGGCTTTATGCTTCGGTCTAAAGGACCGTTCGGGGGCGTCACTGGCTAACTCCTTATAACTTTTGTGAAAGGCATCCTGCTAAGTGGCGGGGTGCCTTTTGCTATGCCCAGAAGGAACCCTAAAGATGCGGTGCATGTGTACCATGCCAACAGAACTCAGTAAGAAGCTAGACTAGAATACTCACATGGAACCTGAAAAATCCCTCCGACGCTGAGCGACCCTATCACCTTCTGCGTAACTAAGATTACGCCGCCGGCACCAGCTAATAAGGCTGAAGCCATGAAACGCCAATGGGTTCTTGAGGAGCGCTTTAAGCGGGGGTCGCATGTCCAAATGCGTTCTATCGCACGCGAGTATGACGAGCGTACCGCAGCCGGTGAGGTTCTTATCCCAGAGAGAATTCCACCGTTTCCCCCAATAAACGGAGCTTGATCAGGATAACCACATATTCTGATGTCCTATGAAACTGCCAGCATCATGTGTCCGTATCTGGAAGATGTGAAATTACTTGGGGCAAACCTATTTGCAGGCTACGTTAGGTCCCCGCGTAATCGGTTCAGAAGCTAATTGCCCCAGTAGCATTGTTACCCTTGCAGATTGTATGCACATCTTTCAAATCGCAAAAATTAAACTATCGAGGAATCGAGGCAGAGAGGACATCATCCCGCCCACTAATTCGGACCTCTAGACTTGTAGCCGTCTGATGCGTAGCTTCGGCCTTATCCTTGGCTTTCTGCGACCCATTGGAGTAGTAGCAAGCCAGTAATACAAGACAAATGATGAAATAGGAAGATAGATTTTTGTGTATACGCGGCGTCAAGGAGTTAAACGACCCCTCTGAAACCCTGAGCCTCACCTATTGGTGCGGCAATAACGCTTGGGCGGCCGCGGCTTTACGCATCGGTCTAGAAGACACCGGAGGCACCACCGGTTATCTCCCAATAACTTTTGCGAAAGGCATCCTGCTAAGTGGCAGGGTGCCTTTTGCTATACCCGCACGCCGTGGTTTTATGACGCACAGATTTCGGGGAGGCACCCGCCCGGTGACGAAACCGCTTGCGGGTCGCGTGGGAGCCCGTATAGTGGGAACTGTCGGCAGTACCGCACGCCGCCCGCGCCTATCATGAACGCCCCAAGCGGCGTTGCACATAGCGCCGGGGGAGCGAGCACCGCCGATACACACTACACAACCACCGACCACGAGCTAAGGACAACGATGAGCCAGCCTAACTTCCCTCCCGCCCGACTCTTTGACGCTTTCGCCAAGCCCGCCTCCACAGAACAGCCCGCGAAGAAGGGCCTGCTCGGCAAGCTGCGCCTGAGCGAATCCTCCGAAGAGGACAACTACACGACCGTCATGCTGGTCGGCTTCAACTCCGCGAAGGAACCCCCGGGCAACGGCGAGGACGCCCTCGACGTGATTCACCGCGCGTTCGACCCGTGCGACGAGAGCCCCGGCTTCGACATGGACGACTTCTACGACTATGCTTCCGTCGCCCCGCAGCTACAGAACAGCGACGACTCCGAATCCACGGTTCTGGTGTGGCCCAAGATGTTCTACAACATGGTCACCATCCCGGAGCGCCGCCTGCGCCTGCTCATGGTGACCGGCCCCGCCCCCAGCCTGTGCCTGCAGCGGTTCATGACCCGCTTCTTCAAGTACGTGAAGAAACTCCACGTGGACCACGCAATCTTCGTTGAAACCTTCGAGGATCAGGTGGCTCACACCCGCCCGTACCCGTACACGCTGACCACTTACGACGAGAAGCTGGCGGCAATCCCCGGTATTCTGCACGAGGACTACACCGGTTCTACCTCGGTGACGATGGCGATGTCTGCGCTTGCCGCTGAGCACGGCCTGCGTTCCTCGGTCATGCTGCGTATGAGCATTCCGGGGTATCTGAGCTTTGACCAGCAGAACCCGCGCGCGGTCGTGAGCCTGATCGAGGCGCTGGAGGTTATCCTCGGCATTAAGGTCGAGTCTGAGGAGTACGACCGCCTGCGTGCCCACGCTGATGAGTGGGAGGCGGAGCTCGCCGAAGAAATGGCGAAGGACTACGAGAAGGTTGAGCTCGTGCGTGAGATTGAGCAGAAGATGGATTCGACTCTGCGCACTGTCTCCGGTGAGGTGATTGCCGAGGATATTGAGGGCTACCTGGATTCCCTCAGCGCTGCCTCCGAGAGCGTAAATCCTGCCGATGATGGTGCGGAATCCGCGGAGGATTCTTCGGAACGTTAGGTCCGTTCGCACATATGGCGCGGGTATGGGAAAATGATAGGTAACTATGCCCATACCCGCAGCCAGCATCTCGAAAGGATGATGTGATTGGCACCCATGTCGAAGAACCCGCCCGTTCCGGCGGCGACCGACCCCGCGATTATTCGCAACTTCTGCATTATCGCCCACATTGACCACGGTAAGTCCACCCTCGCAGACCGTATGCTGCAGGCCACCGGCGTGGTTGCCCCGCGCGATATGAAGGCGCAGTACCTGGACCGCATGGATATTGAACGTGAACGCGGTATCACCATTAAGTCTCAGGCTGTGCGCATGCCCTGGGATGTTGACGGCACCTCCTACGCGCTGAACATGATTGACACCCCCGGCCACGTGGACTTCACCTATGAGGTGTCCCGCTCCCTGGCTGCGTGTGAGGGTGCGCTTCTGCTTGTGGACGCCGCCCAGGGTATTGAGGCTCAGACCCTGGCGAACCTGTACCTGGCGATGGAGAACGACCTGACCATCATCCCGGTGCTGAACAAGATTGACCTTCCCGCGGCTCAGCCCGATAAGTACGCTGAGGAGCTGGCGAACCTGATTGGTTGCGAGCCGGACGAGGTTCTGCGCGTATCGGGTAAGACCGGTGAGGGTGTTGAGGCTCTGCTGGACCGTATTGTGGAGGCGATTCCCGCCCCGCAGGGTGACGCATCCGCCCCGGCGCGTGCCATGATTTTTGACTCGGTGTACGACTCGTACCGCGGCGTGGTCACCTATGTGCGTGTTGTGGACGGTAGCCTGCAGCCGCGTCAGAAGATTAAGATGATGTCCACCGGCGCTGAGCATGACCTGCTTGAAATCGGTGTGATTTCCCCTGAGCCTGTCCCGTCGAAGGGCCTGGGCGTGGGCGAGGTGGGTTACCTCATTACCGGTGTGAAGGACGTCCGTCAGTCCCGTGTGGGTGATACTGTCACCTCCGCCGCGAAGCCTGCGCAGGAGTCCCTGGGTGGTTATGAGGATCCCAAGCCGATGGTGTTCTCTGGTCTGTTCCCGATTGATGGTTCGGACTACCCGGCGCTGCGTGACGCGCTGGATAAGCTGAAGCTTAACGACGCCGCGCTGATTTACGAGCCGGAGACTTCTGCCGCTCTGGGCTTCGGTTTCCGCTGTGGCTTCCTGGGTCTGCTGCACCTGGAGATTGTGCGTGAGCGCCTGGAACGCGAGTTCAACCTGGACCTGATTTCGACCGCACCGAACGTTATTTACGACGTGGTGGATGAGGCTGGCAACGCTAAGCGCGTGACCAACCCGAGCGAATTCCCCGAGGGTAAGGTCGCGACGATTCGCGAGCCCATGGTGGCGTGTACGATTATTGCCCCGAGCGAGTACATTGGCGCGATTATGGAGCTGTGCCAGGCTCGCCGCGGCCAGATCGGCGGCATGGATTACCTGTCCGAGGATCGTGTGGAGATGCGTTACCGCCTGCCCCTGGCAGAGATCGTGTTCGATTTCTTCGATCAGTTGAAGTCCCGTACTCGCGGTTATGCGTCGCTGGACTGGAAGTTCGACGGTGAGGAAGAGGCTGACCTGGTGAAGGTCGACATCCTGCTGCAGGGTGAGAAGGTGGATGCGTTCAGCGCCATTACTCACCGCGATAAGGCGTACTCGTACGGTCTGATGATGACTTCTAAGCTGCGTGAGCTGATTCCTCGTCAGCAGTTTGAGGTGCCGATTCAGGCGGCTATCGGTTCGCGTATTATTGCCCGCGAGAATATTCGTGCGATGCGTAAGGACGTTCTTTCGAAGTGTTACGGTGGCGATATTTCGCGTAAGCGTAAGCTGCTGGAGAAGCAGAAGGAAGGCAAGAAGCGCATGAAGATGGTGGGTCGTGTGGAGGTTCCTCAGGAAGCCTTCATTGCGGCACTGTCTTCGAGCGAGGAGAAGGAAAAGAAGAAGTAGCCTTCGCTGCTGTAGCTTTTCCGGCTGTGTGCTGACCTGTTGATTGTGGAGAACCCGGCTGGTGCCTCGTGTACCGCCGGGTTCTCTGCTGTCTAACTTAGAAAACACATCAATTTGTGTCGGACATTCCTGAGATGACGAACTGACTTGGCACACATCAGGGGTGCAGTTACCCTTGAAGTATGGAATTTGTGGAACGCGCTGAAATACGACGACAGCAGGCTATGAGCGCTCTCGATGAGAAGAGTCAAAGCGACCAAGGTCAGTTTTTTACCCCGCTCGCAGTCGCGCAGATGATGGCGCAGATGTTGCCTCTTCCAGCTTCTAATAAAGTTCGTATCCTAGACCCTGGCGCAGGATCTGGCATATTGACAGCAGCAGTTGTGGACCGATTTACACGCGAATCTCCGGAAACCAATCTTGAGATCATTGCTGTAGAAAAAGATTCTGAGCTCATCCCTGCGTTGAAGAATACTCTGAAAGATTGTTCTCGTCCCGGGGTGCATCTTGAATACGTTAATCAAGATTTTATTGAATGGGCTTTGCAAGGTCAGAGCCTGTTTGACTATGTTATTCAGAATCCACCGTATTTTAAGATTGCAAGTAAGTCAGAAGTAGCCCAAATTCTACGCTCGCACGGGTGTAATGTGCCCAATATGTATGCTGCCTTCATGTCCTTAGGCGAGCACCTTTTGAAGGATGGTGGCTATCAGGTGTCCATTACTCCGCGTTCATGGATGAATGGAACCTACTACACTGCTTTTCGCCAAGATTTACTCAAAGAATCTAGTATTGATTCTATCCATAGTTTTGAGTCCCGTTCTTCTGTTTTTGGAGAGTCTGGAGTACTCCAAGAAACAGTTATCACTGGTATGTATAAGGGAGTAGCAAAATCTCATGTGCAGCTAAGTGTATCGCATGACCATAAGGGAACAGCCTCCACACGTTCGGTTCCGTACACTCAAGTTGTAACTGGTGATTTTATCTTTGTCCCCAACACAGATTATGACGGGGAGATTATTGAGCGAATGTCCCACGCCAAGGAAACGTTATCCTCTTTAAACCTGAATGTTTCGACGGGTAAAGTGGTGGGTTTCCGCTCTCGTGAGATTCTTCTTGAGAATCAACTTGTCGGTTCGCTGCCTCTCATTCATGCTTCCCATATATTTAATGGACAAGTAATCCACCCTCTTGAATCTTGTAAGAAAGAACAGTGGGTTGATGGGTTCCATCCAAATACGGCAAAAAATGTTATTCCGCCAGGCTGGTATGTCCTTGTAAAGCGTTTCTCTGCAAAAGAAGAGAAGCGTCGCATAAGCGCAGCCTTGTACCATTCGAATAATTTGTTCGCAATAGATAATAAAGTGAATTATATTCACAATAATGGCTCGGGTCTTGAAAAGGACATCGCTATAGGAATTGAGCGATGGCTAAATTCAGCCCAAGTAGACGATTATTTTCGCATTTTCAGTGGGCATACCCAGGTAAATGCTGGGGATTTGCGTCAACTTCCGTTTCCGTCAATAAGTTCTTTGAGAAAGCTTGCCCATTCAAAACAACCGACTCAGGACATTTCTGAGATTCTTTCAGGTAATATCGGATCTCTACAAATTAAGAAGGAGAAAGCCGTATGAGCATACATGAAGAAGCTAGAAGGCTTTTGAAACTCTTTGAGTTTGATGAAAAACGAACTAACGATATGGCAGCAAGGACTCTTCTGTCGCTGTTGAACCTCCGTGAAGGAGATACCTGGGATCAAGCAACAAATAATCGAATCGGAGTGCGTGGTCTAATGGATTGGATGAGAAATAATCTTGATTTCCCAATTGCAGAAAACTCCAGGGAGACTATACGCAGAGAGGTTCTTCATCAGTTTGTAGCAGCAGCTTTTTGCGAACACAATGATGATGATCCGGATCGCCCGACTAATTCATCAAAAAATGTATATAGGGTTAGCCCCAATGCGCTAAGTGTGATTCGCATGTATTCAGGAAGCAATGATGATACTTCTAGTGAATTTCGTATTGCTCTTGAAGAATATCTAGCATATGCTCCGAGCCTAGTGGAATTGCAACGTGAAGAGCGTAAAATACACAAGATTCCGGTTCGTATGCCCTCGAATGAAATTGCATACATTAACCCCGGCGGTCAAAATAAATTAATTAAATCTATGGTTGAGGAATTTTGTCCTCGTTTTGCACCAGGGGGCCAGGTTCTGTATATAGGTGACGCGGATAGTAAAACATCAAATTATAACAAAGAGTTACTTTCCTCTCTTGGTATTAATCTTGATATGCACGGAAAGATGCCTGACTTGGTTGTGTACCAGAAGGATAAAAACTGGCTCT
Organism: Rothia gullae; assembly: GCF_024294905.1. Classification (GTDB taxonomy): domain Bacteria; phylum Actinomycetota; class Actinomycetes; order Actinomycetales; family Micrococcaceae; genus Rothia. Next base: position 129,220 of record NZ_JANCOC010000004.1, on the reverse strand, counting down.
TTTTAATGGAGGCAGTAACAACTCATGGTCCAGTAAATCCTCTCCGCAAGAAAGATTTGGAATCACTTTTTGGAGGGTCGGAAGCTGGAATCGTGTATGTTTCCTGTTTCCCGAATCGACGAGTACTCCGATCTCACCTAATGGATATCGCTTGGGAGACAGAAGTCTGGCTGGAGAGCGACCCGACTCATATGATTCATTTCAACGGCTCACGATTTATGGGGCCCCACGAAAGCTAGACATATGAGAACCCGGCTGGTGCCTCGTGTACCGCCGGGTTCTCTGCACGCCGTCTGTTGATATTACCCGCCTGCTGATACTACCCGCCTAGCCGCATGCGCGGTGCCCATATTTGATCCCCCCCCCCCGACCTCTACACCTAGTTCCAGGAGGCAGAATGCCCGCCCAGCCCACCGGCGCCCCCGCACCCCGCGACGGGCGCATCCCCGCCACCAGCGCGGCAGGATGCGAAACCCGCGACTTCAGCCTCTACGTACACATCCCCTTCTGCTCCGTACGCTGCGGCTACTGCGACTTCAACACCTACGCCACCGAAGACTTCGGCGACGGCATCGGCCTCGGCACCTACGCCGACGATGCCATCGCAGAAATCCTCTTCGCCGCCCGTACCCTCGAAGCATCCGGCGTCGCAAAACGCCCCATGCACACTGTCTTCTTCGGAGGCGGCACCCCCACCAAACTGCCCGCCCGCGACCTCGTGCGCATCCTGCAGGCAGCCATCGACGTATTCGGCCTCGTCGAAGGCGCAGAAGTCACCACCGAAGCGAACCCCGACTCCGTAACCCGCGAAGACCTGCAGACCCTCAAGGACGGCGGTTTCACCCGCGTCTCCTTCGGCATGCAGTCCGTCGTCCCCGAGGTGCTACAGGTACTCGACCGCACCCACACGCCGTCGAACGTGCCGAAGGTCGTCGCCTGGGCTAAGGAGGTCGGCCTGCAGGTGTCCGTGGACTTGATTTACGGTTCGCCGGGGGAGAGCCTGCAGCAGTGGGAGCGCAGCGTTCGCGCCGCAATTTCCTACGAGCCGGACCATATTTCGGCGTACTCGCTGATTGTGGAGGACGGCACCAAGCTCGCTGCGCAGATCCGCCGCGGCGAATACACCATGCCCGATGAGGACCTCATGGCGGACATGTACCTGCTCGCCGAGGAGCTACTCACCGAAGCCGGCTACCAGTGGTACGAGGTGTCCAACTACTCGCGCAGCGAGGACACCCGCAGCGACCACAACCTTGCCTACTGGCGAAACCAGGACTGGTGGGGCATCGGCCCCGGCGCGCACTCGCACGTGAACGGTACCCGCTGGTGGAACGTGAAGCACCCGGTGCCCTACGCGCAGAAGGTGCGTGCGGGGGAGTCCCCGGCGGCGGCACGTGAGGTGCTGGACACCGCCACTCGTGCTTTTGAGACGATTATGCTCATGATCCGTGTGCGTGAGGGCTTGGCGATGCGCGAGCTGCTCGCCGTGCACGATGAGGCGCAGCTGGGCGCATCCCTGCGCTGGCTGGTTTCTCAAGCTCTGATTGAGCCTGATGCTTTGAATTCTCAAGCTGAACCTGACCTTGAAGCTCACGTGCGACTAACCCTCAAGGGCCGTCTTCTGGGCGATGCGGTCACCCGTGAGCTACTCCCGGAGGTCTCGGAAGAGCACGAGGAATACTAAGAAGCACTGGTCTGACAGGGCACTTTTTGGCTAGATCCGCACTCTGATTCGGGTCTGCTGCAAGCCTACTTGAGCTTCACCTCTTGCCGTCTGTAGTCGCTGGGCGCCCCGGTATTGCCGTAATATTTCGTTGATTTCGCGGCGTTTTTGCGGGTCTAGAAAAACTTTTAAAAAAATTTTCGGGGCTGTTTGGAGGGGTTTTGGGGGAGCATCACACCTTACACCAGTGTGCTAATTGTTCGCATTTATGCTGGACTAGCAGAAAGAATATTCCACTCCTTCATACCACTTTTAGAGTGCATATTTTTTGATTACTTTCCTGAGAAAAAATCTTCCAAAACACCCAATTTCAAGTTGTGGTTGAAGGTTACGCTGTGCCATAATAGGTCATGGCAGGACGGTATATATCTAACAGAGTGTTCTCGTCTTTGCTGAAGTTGAGTGAATATGATCGTGGGCTCCTGGTAACAGGGGCCCACGATTGTTTGACAACGATTATCTACAGCAACATTCGGTAGAGTTTGCGGCAATTCACGCGCACTAGGCAAAGAAGCCCCAAAAGAAAAGCCCGGGAAGAAAAGCCTAGCAGAAGAACCGCCCAAGCCCTCCATGCGCAGAAGCAACGGATACAGAAAGCAGCAGGCACAACACAACCCAACGTGGCAGTGCCTCCACCAGTAGCCTGTAAGCCTGCGGCCTTTAGAGCAGAAGTACTTAAACGTAGAACGCCCCGCACACAACGTGCGGGGCGTTCATCGTAAAAGCTATCAGCGCGGTTTAGGACTCTGCGGATTCTGCGTTCTCGGTGGAGTAGAAGCGGTCCAGCAGGCGCGGGTTAATGCGGTAGCTGTACGGCTCACCGCGGTTTACCTCAATACCGGCACGCAGCGACGCAATAGCCATGAATAGCCACACGAGCGCACCCAGGACCATGGCAATGTTGCCCATGCCGGGCATGAATGACACAACCCACAGCGCCACCAGGGCAATGGAGGGCAGGAGGGTGAAGTTCATCGCCTCGCGAGCTTCCTGCTCAGCGAAGGGCGCGTTATTGCGGCTGACGTAGAAAACCGCAGCGGAAGGGATGACGCCGAGAATGCCACCGAAATGCGCCAGAGTCGCACGGTTGCGGTCCTGAATCACGCTAATCTTACGGGTTTTCTGAGGCCCGGTTGCCGGGCGAACATCGTTAGTCACGAAAATCCTGGTTCGATAGAAGTTTCTTGTGGCGATCACCTAAGCCGGTGGATATACCCTCCGAAGAGGCAAATCGTTTGAGCGGTGGCGACCCAGAGTGTAGTGATGTTGCGGCATAACCAACAGTGGCAATGCTACACGCTCAACTATTGTAACGCTTTAGCGGGCAAAACCCACAGGATAATGCCCTCGGGGGTGGGAAAAAGGTTCTGAGCAAATTCACACCTGCGCCCGCAGACGGGGGCGCAATAGCGGGTTTCGGGTGCGGTCAGGCACCCGGCTCGGTCAGAAAATCGATGAGCGATTCAACCGGACCGAGCAGCGTCGGGTCCAGGTCAGCGTAGGAGTCAACGCGGGAGAGGATGTGCTTCCACGCCTGTGCCACATCCGCCTGCGTTTCGTGCGGCTGACCCAGACGACGTAGCGTGCCCTTCTTGAAGTCCTCACCGCGCGGAACCTGCGGCCACGCCTTCAAACCCAGCACCGAGGGCTTGACCGCCTGCCAAATATCGATGAACGGGTGACCCACGATCTTCACGTGCCCGGCGGCACCCGGTACAGCCATTGCCTCGGCAACAATGCGCTGCTCCTTCGTGCCCTCAATCAGGTGGTCGACCAGAATACCCAGGCGGCGGCCCGGTCCCGGCGCGAACTCACGAACAGCACCGGCAAGATCATCCACTCCGTGCAGCGGCTCCACGACAATGCCCTCAACGCGCAGATCGTGACCCCAGACCTTCTCCACGAGTTCGGCGTCGTGTAGGCCCTCAACCCAGATGCGGGAGGCGCGTGCCACCCGAGCCGGGGTGTTCTTCACCGCAATAGAACCGGAACGAGAAATCGTGCGTTTCGGCTCCTTCGCCGCTACCGGGGCGACAATCTCAACGGGCTCGCCCTCAATCAGGTAGCCCGGACCCAGCGGAAAATTCTTTACGCGACCCTTCGCGTCCTCGAGTCCGAAGAACAGGGCGCCGCCGATGCGTTCAGCCTTTACGACCTCACCCACCCAGCCGTTAATATCCTCAATCAGCAGGCCGCGGCGCAGCGGCACCTTACGCGGGGCCGGTGCCTGGCGGCTCATGCGGGCGGCGTTTAGATCCTGGGCACCCCAGCCGTAGGGGGAATGGTGGGTACTCAACGTATTCTCCTTTGGGGCAGTAGGGGCAGCAGAGCCAGTAGGGGTGGTAACAGTACCGGAACCATAAGACAGAACAATCAGACAGAACCGGCGGGTAACTAAAACGGGGTTCGGGACGCATCGCAGATTAAGCGGATAGCGGGAGCGACCCCTATTCAGCCTAGCCATTGTATCGGGTCGGGGGTAGTATCCCCTAGAATTGATACGACCATTGTTGGCGGTGCACTCATCGAGCACCGCCATCGTCTCGAGAGGAAGGAAACGCATGAGCCACTACGATACTCTCGGCGTATCGAACGACGCCAGCCCCGAAGAGATCAAGAAGGCGTACCGAAAAAAGGCACGCCAGCTGCACCCCGACGTGAACCCCTCCGAGGACGCAGCCGAAGAGTTCAAGCGAGTCACCCTCGCCTACGAGGTGCTCTCCGACTCCGAAAAGCGCCGCAACTATGACACCACCGGCGACGAACAGGGCCGCGCAGGCTACCCCGGAGGCGGCGGCTACCCGGGCGGCGGATTCGGCGGCTTCGGCGGCTTCGAGGACCTGCTGAACATGTTCACCGGCGGCGCGGCAGGTGCCCGCGGCCCCGCATCCCGCATGCGTCAGGGCCAGGACGACCTGATTACTGTCTCCATCAGCCTGCAGGACGCCGTGTTCGGTGTTGAGAAGACCATTGAACGTCGCTCCGCCGTGACCTGTAAGTCCTGTAACGGTGAAGGCACCGCAGAGGGCACCCAGCCCGAAACCTGCACCACCTGCTCCGGTCACGGTTTCATGCAACGCCGTGTGCAGTCCATCCTCGGTACCGTCATGCAGCAGGTTGAATGCCCCGACTGCCACGGCTACGGCACCGTCATCAAGACTCCCTGCGCTGAATGTCACGGTCAGGGCCGCGTACGTGAAGACATACCGCTGACCTTCAACGTTCCCGCCGGCGTGCACGACAAGGCGCGTATCCGCCTGCGCGGCAAGGGTGAGGCAGGCCTGTACGGTGGCCCCAACGGCGACCTGTACGTTGACCTGAACGTTAAGCGCGACAAGTACTTCAGCCGCGAGGGCGACAACCTGGTCACCACTGTGAACATCCCCATGGTTGCGGCGGCACTGGGCACCACCATCCCGCTGAAGACCTTCGACGGCGACCAGGAAGTTGCTATCCCCGCAGGCACTCAGAGCGGTGACGTGATCACCCTCAACGGCCTGGGCGCAACCGTGCTCGGCACCGAGCGTCGTGGCGACCTGCTGGTGCGTATCCAGGTGGTCACCCCCACCGACATAACCGAAGAACAGCGTGAACTGCTTCGCCAGTTCGCCGCTCTACGCGGTGAATCCCTCACCGAAGGTTCGCAGGTCAAGCACCGCGGCGGTCTCTTCTCCCGCCTGAAGGACCAGTTCAAGTAGGATCCCTACACCAAGCTGAGGATGCGGCGGGGGGGGGGCATGCAACCCCCCCCCCCCCCGAACCCATTATCGAGGTCGCGCCCACCACA
>NZ_JANCOC010000004.1:0-123700 GCF_024294905.1 Rothia gullae | reverse complement strand
CCCCCCGTCACTTCGCCACCCCCCCGCGCGGGCCCCTCCCCCCCCCGCCCCCCCCCTCCCACGCCCCCCCCCAACCCCACGCCGCCCCGCCGGGGGGGGGGTACCCAACCCCCCCCCCGCCGCATTCCTGTTAGCGCTGCTGCCAGCACAGCACTGTACGCGCCCGCGCTAAGTAGCACACCTATTTCACATGCCACCCGCACACTACCCACGCTTTCAAACCGCACCTCAAGGAGAACCATGAGCGCCCCCATCTTCTACATCAGCACGGAAGAATACGACGCACTCACCCCCGGCGCCACCTGCGCGCTCGGCGGCTCCGAAGGCAAGCATGCCCTCGTCAAGCGCCTTGAGCTCGGCGAACGCATCGACCTGGGTGACGGCACCGGCCGCCGCGCACTCGGTACGGTCGCCTCCATCAACGCGGACGGCGTGAGCGTGCAGGTGCAGGAGCTGCGCGAAGAACGCAGCGTACCCTCCATCTACCTGGTGCAGGCACTCGCGAAGGACGGCCGCGACCTGCTCGCCATCGAAACCGCCACTGAGCTGGGCGTGTACGGTGTGCTTCCGTGGAGTGCGGACCGCTCCATCGTGCGCTGGAAGGGGGAGCGCGTCTCCAAAGCACACACCAAATGGCAGAACACCGTCACCGCCGCGGCGAAGCAGTCACGCCGAGCACTCATTCCCGAAGTGTACGACCTGTACAGCACCGCCGACCTGGTGGAACTCATTGAAGAAGTTGCCGGGGAGGGTTCTGAGCAGTCCGCCGCCGTGTTCATCCTGCATGAGCAGGCGACCGAACGCCTCAGCGCCCTGGCACGCAAGCTTGTAGAGGCAGAGAACCTGCCCGAAGAGATCTACCTGCTCGTCGGCCCCGAAGGCGGCATCAGCGACCGCGAAGTGCAGTTCTTCACCGACGCTGGCGCGCAGCTGGCACTGCTGGGTGACGAGGTGCTGCGTTCCTCCACCGCCGGTTCTGCCGCCATGTGTACCCTGAACGTGGTGCTGGGCCGCTGGTAGAGTGCCACTGACAGGAATCCACCAGGGCGTGGTGCATCACGCACATCTATACTTGTAAATACATCACTAGCCAAGGAGCCCATATGACTACCTCCCGACCTCTCTCGACCGCGCGCACCGTATCCTTCAAGAGCGCCGCAGAAATGATTGCCGTACTCGGCCCGCAGGACGCGCACCTAGCAATTATCGAGGACTACTTCGAGCAGATTAGCCTGCGCCCCAAGGACCTGGACGTGCTCATCACCGGCCCCTCCGAGGCCGTCAACACCGCCTCAAAGCTGCTGAACGAACTGCGCGTGCTCTCCAGCCACGACACGCAGATTACCGTGCAGGTCATTCACCGCCTCATGGGTATGCTCGGTGACGAACTGAGCAACCCGGCGCACTCGCTGTCCACCAGCATCCTCTCCACCCGCGGCACCACGATTCGCCCCAAGACCATTAACCAGAAGAAGTACGTGGACGCTATCGACGCGAACACCGTCATCTTCGGTATCGGCCCGGCGGGTACCGGTAAGACCTACCTCGCCATGGCGAAGGCTGTGCAGGCGCTGCAGAGCCACGAAGTGAACCGCATTATCCTCACCCGCCCCGCCGTGGAGGCTGGTGAGCGTCTGGGATTCCTGCCCGGCACCCTCAACGAGAAGATCGACCCGTACCTGCGCCCGCTCTACGACGCACTGCACGACATGCTCGAACCCGAAACCATCCCCAAGCTCATGGAGGCGGGCACCATTGAGGTTGCACCGCTGGCGTACATGCGCGGCCGCACCCTCAACGACGCATTCATCATCCTTGACGAGGCTCAGAACACCACCGCCGAGCAGATGAAAATGTTCCTGACTCGCCTGGGCTTCGGCTCGAAGATGGTCATTACCGGTGACATCACCCAGATTGACCTGCCCGGTGGCGCGGCCTCCGGCCTGAAGCAGGTGCGCAACATTCTGCAGGGTGTGGAGGATATTCACTTCAGCATCCTGGAATCCTCTGACGTGGTTCGCCACACCCTGGTGTCGAACATTGTGTCCGCCTACGATCAGTGGGGCGAAGACCAGAAGGCAATGGAACGCAAGCGCAACCGCAAGGTCAAGCGCGCCACTATTGAGGCCGCAGCCGAGAAGCTGCTGGACCGTGCCGGCATCAATGGCGGCTCCGAAAAGAACACCGAGCAGAACCCCAACAACGCACAGACCACCCCGGAAGGACGCTAAACGGTGGCAGAGATCGAATTCGACTGTGAAGAACCCGCAACCGGTGCCGACCCGGCGACCGATGCTTTCATCCGCGAATCTTTCGAAGCGGTAGACACCGAGGTGCTCACCCGCCTCGTCGAGCATGCATTCAAACACATGCACCTTGCCGATGACACCTACCTATCCATCGCCATCGTGAACGAAGACGAAATGGAACGCGTGCACATCGAATGGATGGATCTGCCCGGCGCAACCGACGTGATGAGCTTCCCCATGGACGAGCTGGAACCGGGAACCCCCGAAAACCCCTCCAGCGGCATGCTCGGTGACATTATCCTCTGCCCGCCCGTCGCCGCACGTCAGGGCGCAGATGCAGGTCACAGCACCCTCGATGAGCTGTGCCTGCTCACCACCCACGGTATTCTGCACTGCCTCGGCTACGACCACGGCACCGCCGAAGAGGAAGCTGAAATGTTCGGCCTTCAGCGCTCCATCCTCGAAGAGTTCCTGGGCCGTCCGGCACCGGTCGAAACCCGACACTAGGGGAGCGGCGTGGACATTCTACTCACAGCCCTCCTCGCCGTTCTCGCACTCTGCCTGACCGTGGTCGCGGCAATCGCCGAAACCGCATTCACCTACCTGCCACACAACGAGGCTGAGGAAGCGGTGGAGGCACACCCGGAAACCCTCGGCGCCCGCGTCCTGCAGCGCACCCTCGACGGTGACTCCGAGGCGTACACACACCCGCTGCGCCTGACCCGCCTCATCGCCGCCGCCGCCGCGGTGCTCGCCACCATGACCTGCCTGCTGAACCTGGTCGAGGTGCACGCGCTCGCCGTCGTGCTGACCCTCGTGATTGTTGCGCTGGTGGGCTACCCGAGTCTGCACGTGCTGGCCCGTGCTCTGGGTCGTAACCGCCCGGTCGCGTCGATTCGTGTGCTGGCTCGCCCGGTGTACTACCTGGCGGTTCTGCTGAGCCCGGCGACCGGTCTGCTCGATAAGCTCAGCGTGCGCCTGGCGCCGGAACGTTCGGCTGAAGCCCCGGTGGGTGTGTTCGATGAGGAGGAGCTGCGCGAGTTCCTGGACCGCGCCTCCGACGCTGAAACCATTGAGGACGACGAGGCGCAGATGGTGCAGTCCGTCTTTGAGATGGACGATACCCGCATCCGTTCGCTCATGGTTCCGCGTACCGACATGCTCACCGCCAGCCGTGACACCCCTCTGCGTGAGACGCTGAGCCTGTTCCTGCGTTCGGGTTATTCGCGTATGCCAGTAATTGGTGATTCGAGCGATGAGATTCTGGGCGTGCTCTACCTGAAGGACGCGATGCGCGCCTTCATTCTGCATTCGGAGTCGCCGGAGGGTACCGCCCTGCCGACCGTGGTTGAGCTGATGCGCCCGGCTCGTTTTGAGCCCGAGTCGAAGCGCGCCATGGACCTGCTGCGTGAGATGCAGCGCGAGTCCACGCACGTGGCGATCATTGTTGATGAGTACGGCGGCACCGCCGGTCTGATTACGCTTGAGGACCTGATTGAGGAGCTGGTCGGTGACATTTCTGACGAGTACGACCGTGAGCGCCCCGATTACACGCTGAACGATGATGGCACGTTCCGTCTCTCTGCCCGTCTGGGTATTGATGAGCTGGGCGAGATTTTCGGCCGTGAACTTGACGATGAAGATGTTGATACGGTGGGCGGTCTGCTCGCTAAGCATCTGGGTATGGTGCCAATTATTGGTTCTGAGATTGAGATTGACGGTATTCATATTCGTGCGATTGGTTCGTCGGGCCGCCGCCACCAGGTGGATATGCTGCAGGCGTGGTATGAGCCGCCTCGTGATGAGCAGCAGAGCACTGAAGGTTCCGCGGCGTCTTCCCCGAGGTCTCATTCCGCGGAGTCTCATTCCGCGGAGTCTCATTCTCTGAAGTCTGAGGTTGCTGACATCCTCACCGTGGATACGGAGCCTCCCGCTGTGGCTGAGCCTCACGCACATCCGGATCTTCCGGGAGATATTGCAGAGGCTGAACCGGCAACCGATCAGTACGGCAACCGCTAGATATCGAATATAGACGCTACATTTTCCCTAACACACTTTGAGCCAGCCGCCCGGCCCCGGAAGGCGCAGGCAGATGAGGCAGGCACCCCATACACCCCGCACGGGGTTTGATAAGGAGAAACACAATGGACCAGGAGTACACCCCGCTCGATTTGAGCACTCTGGACTTGAGCACCCCGCTGCCGACCTACCCGGTGGATTTCCGTTCGGGTTTCGCGTCGCTGGTGGGCCGCCCGAATGCGGGTAAGTCTACTTTGACGAACGCTATGGTCGGTCAGAAGGTGGCTATCACCTCGAACCGTCCGCAGACGACCCGCCACACGATCCGCGGTATTGTACACAAGGACGAGTACCAGCTGATTCTGGTGGACACCCCGGGTATTCACCGCCCCCGCACTCTGCTGGGTGAGCGTCTGAACGACCTGGTGGCAAGCACCCTTTCACAGGTGGATGTGCTGGGCTTCTGCATTCCGGCGAATGAGAAGATTGGTCCGGGTGACCGTTACATTGCGTCGCAGCTGGTGGCGTCGAGCAATAAGCCGGTGGTTGCTATTGTGACGAAGGCTGACACTGTGAGCTCTGAGGAGCTGCGTGAGCAGCTGCTGGCTGTTGAGGCGCTTGGCGAGGAGGTCATGAGCGCTGAGCGTGCGGCTCGTGCTAAGCGTGCCGCGCATCGTGCGAAGCAGAAGGGTAAGGGTCCCAAGGGTAAGGGCGGCAAGAATGATGCTGTGCCTTTCGCGAAGGGTTCGGGTCCTGCGGCTAAGCGCCGTGCCGGTGAGGTTGCTGAGCCGATGCCGGTTGACGGTAAGGGCGGCTGGGCTGCGATTATCCCGGTGTCTGCCGTGAAGCATTTCCAGGTGGATGCGGTTGCTGACCTGCTGGCGAAGTACACTCCGCTGTCGCCGCCGCTGTACCTGGAGGGTGAGCTGACCGATGAGCCGGAGGCAACCCTCATTGCGGAGCTGGTGCGTGAGGCTGCCCTGGAGGGTGCGCGTGAGGAGCTGCCCCACTCGATTGCTGTGACGGTTGAGGAGATGGAGTTCCGTGAGGGCCGCCCGGCGGATAACCCGCTGTTGGATGTGCATGTGAACCTGTTTGTGGAGCGTGAGTCACAGAAGTACATCATTATCGGTAAGGGCGGCTCGAATCTGCGCAAGATTGGTACGAAGGCTCGTGAGCAGATTGAGGCGATGCTCGGTACCCGCATTTATTTGAATATTCATGTGAAGGTTGCGAAGGAGTGGCAGTCTGACGCTCGTGCGTTGAACCGCCTGGGATTCTAGTAGCTTTCCTGAGCGCATCGCCCGGAGGCTTTGCTCTGCGAGGTCGCCCCGAAAGGTAGCGCTGAGAGGCTATCTTGAGAGGTTGTCCTTGAGGCGGTCGCGCATCCTTAGCTTTCACCCGGTGGCTTGCAGAAATATGTGCATGCCTCCGGGTAAAACTTTTCACTCACATTCGGCGCTCATAGGGAAGAGTGTTACTCTGAGAAAGCATTTGCTCACAGGCAGAAAGAGAAAAGGTATGCCCCAGGCACCTCGTTTACGAAGCACCGGTCGTCATATGCGCACGACGGTGCTGACCTCAAAACGCAATAAGTGGATTGCTCTGCTTACTGCTTGCATGCTCGTCATTGTTGTTGGCTTTGGTGGTGTGGTGGCTCTGCGTATGCGCAATAATCTGCATACTCAGGAGCTGAACATCAGCAATTACAAGGACGGCCTGGAGAACGGCGCCTTGGACATTCTCGTGATTGGTTCCGATACCCGTAAGGGGAATAACCGCGCGTACGGTGATGAGGATGACCGCAATTCTGAGGCTCGCGCGGACGTGATGATGCTGCTGCAGATCAGCAAGGACCGTAAGAATGTGAGCGTGCTGTCGTTCCCGCGTGACTTGATAGTTGATGTGCCGCAGTGTACTGATCCTGAGAGCGGCACCGTGTACCCGGCTGAGAAGAACGTTCAGATTAACGACTCTCTGTCTCGCGGTGGTGCCGGTTGTACTGTGGCAACCATTAGCAAGCTGACCGGTGTGAATATTGACCACTTCATGTTGGTGGACTTTAACGCTGTGAAGGAGCTGTCGAAGGTTGTTGGCGGCGTTCAGGTGTGTGTGAACGCGCCGATTGATGACGAGTACAGTGGCTTGAAGCTTCCTGCCGGTACTTCTTCGGTTGAGGGTGAGCAGGCTCTTGCGTTCTTGCGTAGCCGCCACGGCTTCTCGGATGGTTCCGATATTGGTCGTATTCAGGCTCAGCAGGGCTTCTTGTCTTCGCTGCTGCGTAAGGTGAAGAGCGAGGGTACTCTGTCGAATCCGGGCCGTCTGATTAACATTGCTGAGGCGATTACTCAGAACGTGACGGTGGATAAGAACCTGGGTAATATCAGCACTCTGGTTGGTGTTGGTGCGGCTCTTGGGGGCGTGGACCTGTCGAATGTTGTGTTTGCGACCGTGCCGACTGAGCCGTGGAGCCAGGATGAGAACCGCCTGCAGGTTTCTGCGGATGCTGCGAACGTGTTCCAGCGTCTGCGTGACGATAAGTCGCTGAAGGAGGAGAAGGCTCCGGAGGCGCCGGCTACTTCTGCCGCTCCGGTTCAGCTGGACCGTACGGTTCCGGTGAGCGTGTACAACGCGACCGGTCTGGATGGTCGTTCGGCTACCATCGCTTCGGTGATTGAGGGCCTGGGCTACACGAATGTTACTCCCGGTACTTTGGCTAACCCGACGAACTTCACCATGGTGTTCTACTCGACCGGTTACGAGGCGGAGGCGAAGGAAATTGCCGCGAAGCTGAACGTGACCCGCGTGGTGGCGACTGAAGAGGTTCTGGGCGTGTCGGTGACGATTGGTACTGACTTCCCGTCCGGTGAGGCGATGGAGAAGCAGGAGGCTGCGATTGCGGGTAACGCGACCGGTCAGACTGCTGATCAGCACAAGTGCCAGACTGCTTTCGCCTACTAGGTTGTAGCTAGGGCATAATGCAGATACGTGAATTTTGAGTGAGGGGGCGTAGCGCCAGAAATGGTGGCTGCGCCCCTTTGTCGTTAACGCTTTCCAGATGATGGACGGCTTCCCGGGTGCCCTGCCGCCGCCTCCGACCCCTGTGATAGCGTGGAGGCATGACTATTGACGGTGAGAGCATGCGCGAGGTTACCCGCCAGGCAGTGAACCTGCTGCTTATTCGCCGGAACGGGGCACGCTAGAATCTGCCGCAACCGTTCCGGCTTTTTGACGCGGCATCTCACCTTTGCATCCTTTCTGATGCACCGCCTTGACCACGGCTGCCGGGGACCGATACCCGGCACGGTACGAGCCCCACAATTGGGGTAGGGCGAGACGGACCAACCAACAGGAAATTCATCATGAAAAACCACCAGAAGCCCAGCCCCATGCCGGTACACAAGTACCGCCCTTTCCACGAGCAGATTGTTGTTGATCTGCCGGACCGCACTTGGCCGGATAAGGTCATTGAGAAGGCTCCGCGCTGGTGCGCAGTGGATCTGCGTGACGGCAACCAGGCGCTGATTGACCCCATGGACACCGACCGTAAGCTTGCGATGTTCAAGCTGTTGGTGAAGATGGGTTACAAGGAAATTGAGGTTGGTTTCCCTTCGGCGTCGCAGACTGACTTTGATTTTGTGCGCACTCTCGTTGAGGACGGCCACATTCCTTCGGATGTGACCATTCAGGTTCTGGTGCAGGCGCGTGAGCACCTGATTGCCCGCACTTTTGAGGCGATTGAGGGCGCACCGCAGGCGATTGTGCACTTCTACAACTCGACCTCCGTTCTGCAGCGTCGCGTGGTGTTCAACCAGGATCAGGAGGGCGTGCTGGATATCGCCCTGCAGGGTGCGCGCCTGTGCCGCAAGTACGAAGAGCAGATGATTTCTGACACTAAGGTCATCTACGAGTACTCGCCCGAGTCTTTTACCGGCACTGAGCTGGAGTACGCGGCTCGCGTGGTGAACGCTGTGGCTGAGGAGCTGGAGATTGGTCAGAACGGCCGCGAGCTGATTGTGAACCTGCCCGCTACCGTTGAGATGGCTACCCCGAACGTGTACGCCGACTCGGTCGAGTGGATGGACCGCAACCTGAACCACCGCGAGCACATTGTGCTGTCGCTGCACCCGCACAATGACCGAGGTACCGGCGTGGCTGCTGCTGAGCTGGGTTACCTGGCGGGCGCTGACCGTATTGAGGGTTGCCTCTTCGGTAATGGCGAGCGCACCGGTAACGTTGACCTGGTCACTTTGGGTCTGAACATGTACACCCAGGGTGTGGATCCGCAGATTGATTTCTCTGATATTGACGGTATCCGTAAGACTGTTGAATACTGCAACCAGCTGAAGGTGCACGAGCGTTCGCCGTATGGTGGCGATCTGGTGTTCACTGCGTTCTCTGGTTCTCACCAGGACGCTATTAAGAAGGGCTTTGAGGCTCTGGAGCGTACCGCTGCTGAGGCGGGTAAGAGCGTGGATGAGGTTTACTGGGAGGTTCCGTACCTGCCGATTGATCCTCGCGACCTGGGTCGTACCTATGAGGCGATTATTCGTGTGAACTCGCAGTCCGGTAAGGGCGGTATGGCGTACCTGCTGAAGCAGGATCACGGCCTGGATCTGCCGCGTCGTGCTCAGGTTGAGTTCTCGAAGATTGTTCAGGCTCGTACTGATGCTGAGGGTGGCGAGATGACCAGCGAGAAGCTGTGGAACATCTTCGCGGATGAGTATCTGCCGGCTCCGGATCCGCAGAACCGTTGGGGTAAGTACCGTATTGAGTCGATTAATATTGATTCGGCTGATACCGGTGCGACTACTCTGCGTGTTGGTCTGAACATTGATGGTCACACTTACACCCGTTCGGCTTCGGGTACCGGTCCGGTGGATGCTCTGCAGAACATCCTTTCGGCTGAGGGCGTGGATATTCGCGTGATGGATTATTCGGAGCACACCATGTCGTCTTCGTCGACTGCTAACGCTGCTTGCTATGTTGAGGCTGCTGTTGGTTCTCGTGTGCTGTGGGGTATTGGTGTAGACAACTCGACGACTCGTGCGGCGTTGAAGGCGATGATTTCTGCTGTGAACCGTGCGCTGCGTGATGAGCGTCAGGCGTAAGCGATGACCGTTATGCTTTGTGCGGGGTTTTCGGGTGACCGTTGACCGTGCATGATGTAGGGGCGGGATGCATACTGGGAGTATGTATCCCGCCCTTATGCGTTTAATGTGCGCAGGTGTTGTGCGCATTGGCGGTCTGTGGGGCGAATAGTCTGCAGGGAGGAACTCTCATGAAAAGCTACGCGATGGTGTTTAGCCCCGTTGATGCGGCGGGCACCAATTCTTCTGTCCGTGCCTGGAATTATGAGCTGCGCGGTGGCGATGATACTGCTCTGCCTGCAGGTTCCACCGAGGTGTGGGAGGCGGGCTGGGTGGGTTCGACTGGTCCCGGTATTGAGCAGGATCAGTGGCCGCGCAGTACGTTTACCGGTTTGCCGATGCAGCATATTTTTACGGTGAGGTTGCCGGGGGAGTACCTGCCGGATGCGCAGAAGTATCCGGGCGTGGTGGCGTTCTCTTTCTTCGCCGGTGATGGCCAGTTCGCTGAGGATGAGGCGACTAAGGGTGTTGCTAATGCTGCTAGTGATGACCCGTTTGAGGTGCAGTATGCGCAGGCGCGGGTGCATCCGTATCAGTTGTTGTTGCGCGATATTTTGGATGCCGAGTTTGCGGTGCTGTACCTGAGTGAGGAGGAGTTCTCGTCCCGTACGGAGCCGCCGCAGGATGTGCGCCGTCCCGGTGAGCATCGTGGTGAGGAGGAGAGCTTCAGCGCCTGGGCTTTGGCGGATCGTCAGCAGCCGCTGGCTCGTAAGCCTGCTCTTGTGGGGTGGGCTCCGACGGATGACCCGAATGCCGGTAAGGCCCCGAGTGATGTGTTTGAGAATGTTGACCCGCAGACTGGTTATCTGAGTCCTTTCGATTGGGACACGGAGGATTCGGCGTGGTTTGAGTGGGCGAAGCCGCTAATTGCGGTGGGTACTCACCTGGGTGGCACTCATTTTTATGCGCAGGCTCTGCCGGAGGGTCTGACGGCTCGTTATATTGAGTTCGATGAGTTTGATGTGCTGAATTTTGGGTGCGGTAGCGCTGTTTTTGATTTTGAGACTGGTGTTTTTGACTGGTCGTGCGGCTAGTACGCTTGCGCCGGAGAGCGCCCATTTGAGGTGTTTGCGCGGCCTCCTTGAACCGTGCATGAGCCATGGATAAGCCCCGGATACGCCGCGGTATACCTCCTGAAACGGCACCCTAAGCGTTTCACAGCGTGGACGGGGCGGTTCACGGAAGTTCCTCATCACCTTCGGCGAACCGCCCCGGGCGGGTACGCCTCCTGTATCCTTGAATGCGTGGAATGGATTCAAGCAATTATTTTGGGCTTCGTTCAGGGCCTTACCGAATTTCTGCCGATTTCATCATCGGCGCATCTGAACATTGTTGGTCAGATCCTGCCGGAGAGGGCTGACCCGGGCGCCGCGTTTACCGCAATCACCCAGCTGGGTACTGAGACTGCGGTTCTGATTTTCTTCTGGCGCGATATTGTTCGCATCCTGAAGTCCTGGTTCGGATCCTTGACCGGCCGCGTACCGCGCAACGACCCGGATGCCCGCATGGGTTGGCTGATTATTCTCGGCTCCCTGCCCATCGGCGTTCTGGGTCTGCTGCTGGAAGACTACATTGACACCCAGTTCCGTAGCCTGTGGGTTGTGGCGACCATGCTGATTGTCTTTGCGGTGTTCCTGGGTCTTGCGGACCGTTTTGGTCGTGAGCAGCGTGAGCTGAAGGACCTGACTTTCCGTCACGGTATTCTGTACGGTTTCGCGCAGGCGCTGGCACTGATCCCGGGTGTTTCCCGTTCGGGCGGTACGATTACTGCGGGTCTGTTCATGGGTTACACCCGTGAGGCTGCGGCTCGTTACTCGTTCCTTCTGGCTCTGCCGGCAGTGTTCATGTCTGGTCTGTACAAGACGTTCAAGGTGTTCACTGGTGCTGAGGCGACCGGCTATTACGGTATCCCCTCGACTATCGTGGCGACTTTGGTCGCGTTCGTGGTGGGTTACCTGATGATTGGCTGGTTCTTGAAGTACGTGTCTTCGAAGTCCTACGGCGTTTTCATTTGGTACCGCATTGCGCTCGGTATCCTGATTTTCGTTGGTTTGGGCACTGGTGTTCTGAACGCTACTTCTTCGGCGTTCTAAGGCTTTAGCCCTCAGCGTGATATGACATACCCGTCCGTGAGTTTCTCACGGGCGGGTATTCTTATTGGAGTAGATTTTTTGGCACCCGCATGCCTTGAGGTTGGGCGGCGGGTGTGGCGCGTCCACCGGTTGTGGGCGTTTTTACGGAAAGGAAACCCATGCGAGCTTGGGATGCCCCCGCCTCTGTGACTCTGCCCGGTCAGGCTGCGCTGCCGCGTATTTTTGATACTGCGGCTGGTGAGATTGTTCAGGTTCAGGAGGATAAGGCGGCGAGCCTGTACGTTTGCGGTATCACCCCGTACGACGCGACGCATATGGGTCACGCCTCCACCTATGTTGCTTTTGACTTGCTGCACCGCGCCTGGCTGGATGCGGGTGTGCCGGTCACCTACGTGCAGAACGTGACCGATGTGGACGACCCGCTGCTTGAGCGTGCGACCGCGACGAACGTTGATTGGCGTGAGCTGGCTGAGGATCAGACGGAGCTGTTCCGCACCGACATGAAGGCACTGAACGTGATTCCGCCGGCGCACTATGTGGGTGTGGTGGAGTCCATTGAGTGGCTGTTCCCGCTGATTGAGGACCTGTACCGCCGCGGTCTGGCGTACCGCGTGCCCGGCTACACCGACGAGCAGGGTGTGGTGCATCCTGACGGTGACGTGTACCTGGATTTGAAGGCTGTGCGTGAGCTACCCGCGAACGCTGAGGGCTACTCGTGGGCGCCCGGCGAGGTCTGCCACTTGAGCCGTGATGAGATGCTGGAGATTTTCGCTGAGCGCGGCGGCGACCCGAACCGTGCCGGTAAGCGTGACGCGCTGGATCCGCTGCTGTGGCGTGTTGAGCGTGAGGGCGAGCCGAGCTGGAATGCCGGCGAGCTGGGCGCGGGCCGCCCGGGCTGGCATATTGAGTGCACGATGATTGCCCGACGTTTTGTGGATGGTTCGCTGACCGTTCAGGCGGGCGGTAACGACTTGACGTTCCCGCACCATGACCTGGGTGCGGGCCATTCGTGGGCTGTGTCTGCACGCCCGCACGCTAAGCATTACGCGCACACCGGCATGGTCGGTTTGGACGGCCATAAGATGAGCAAGTCCCGCGGTAACCTGGTGCTGGTTTCGCGTCTGCGTGCGGCCGGTGAGGATGCGAACGCGGTGCGTCTGGCGATTATGGGTCAGCATTACCGTTCGGATTGGTTCTGGACTGATGAGCTGCTGGAGCACGCGAAGGCTCGCCTGGACACCTACCGTCATGCGGTGTCGGTGGCTGAGGGCCGTGAGGGTTCCGAAGGTGTCACCGATGAGGCGGCGGTTGAGCTGCTGGCCGCTGTGCGTGAGGCGCTCGGCGAGGATCTGAACGCTCCGGCGGCGTTGGCGGCTGTGGACGCGTGGGCTGTGAAGGCTCTGGCGGACACCACCGTCGGCGGTGGCGCGCTGGTGCGTGACATCCTGGCGGCACGCCTGGGCGTGGTCCTCTAAGATGGCTTCGTCGGTCATGGAGGAGCTGTATGCTTTTCGCCCGTATGACCGTGAGGCGGTCGATGCGCTTGCCGCGGAGATGTTATCTGAGGTGCGTGCGTACGAGGCGCAGAAGGAAGCGTAGGGCTTCTGAGAGCAATATGAGCCCAACAAAGGGGTGGGTGATCCTGGAATAGTCCAGGATCACCCACCCCTTGCGTTTAACCGCCTGATACCGGCAGCTATTGAGCGGCTAGTCTTCGGTGTCTACAAATTCCTCACGGAAAATCTGTTCACCGGCGAGAACCTCATCCAGGAGCTTCTCCTGAGCGGGTTCCAGGTGCACCAGGTGCGTAAGAGTGTAGAGCAGGCGCTCGTACTCTTCACTCCAGGCTTCCGGCCATTCTCGCTGAACAATATCGTTGAGTGAGGAGCTACGGAGCACTACCGGCTTCTTGAGGCGGTATTTAGCCCATAGACCCAGTACTTGGTTACCACCGACGGTGTAGTCGAAGACGCGCTTCTCCACGTTCTCACAACGTGCCTGACCGAAGGAGACCGTACCCGTAATCGGGATGTTCTGTTCCTCAGAGAGGCTATCGACCGGGTCGGGGGAGAAGCTGGGCTTCTTCTCCGGCATGGTTTTGCCCATGTCTACCGTCGGGGTTGGCAGTGTGTAGTCTGCGTCCTTAGGCAACTGGTGCAGATACTTTATACCCGGTAGCGGCTCACCACGCTCACCGTAGGTGTGCAGCCACACGACCTGCTTACCAAGCTGAACAGCGCGTTCCCAGAGTGCAGGGTCGGCGGTGAGGGGCACGCGGATACCCGCCTGTTGGAGGGGCTCGTCAAAGGTGCGCACGTAGCCGGGGTGTCCGGTGAGTGCCGCCAGGTAGTAGACGAGGTCGCCGGGGGCGTTATCTCCGAAACGCTCACGTAGCATCTGCGTGGCAGGTTCGGTGAGGTTGGGGGCACCGCCAGCAGTTAGTGCCGGATGCGCACGGCCACCACGATTATTGAAGGCGTGCATATCCGGGATAAGGGTACTAAAGTACAGTCCCGGGCCCGCCTTGGGGTAGTGTGCGTGCTGCTCCACAATAAAAATCTGCTCGGGAACGCGATGCTCCCATAGATCAGGAGAAGCACGATGGAGTAAGCGTGAATCGGCCAAGATATACTGCCGGTCAAAGGAGCGATACCCCACCTGCACAATATTCGGCGTATCAGGAATGAGCTCACGTGCAATCTGGTTGTTCAGGCTTTCGAGACTTCCCTGGAATGTATCGTTCCCAGGAAGCGGCTTTTTACCAACTGCTATACCCGTACTACTAGTTTCCTTAAAACGTTCAGCACGTACTTCCAAATCATTGCCTTCGATGAGCTCAGCCCAGCGTTCCTGTAGTACGCTCTCCGAGGGAGCATAAACCCAGGTCTTATTGGGCTTCACACCGGGGAAGCAGCTGGCGTAGAAATCAGGCAATGCCGGGTAACTATCCCAATCACCACCCGCTTCGGGAGCGAACTTATCACCCCAGCCAGAGCGCACCGGCTCAAACTCGGCACCGTCCAGGTTGAGGGTAGCAAGAGCCTGCATTTTCTCCGCAAAGGTACCGTGTAGAGCCACGTAGCGAATATCCGCGGGGGTTTCCTCATCGGTATTTTCTTCACGCAAGAACAGGGCAATAGACACCGGAGTCTCAATAGCAAAGACAGCATTCTTTGCCGGCGGACGCTTACCCTCAGGGGTCACATTAATAACCCATCCGCGGCTAGAAGAGCGGCGAATATACTCACGCATTCCCGCGAAGCCAGGTCCATTCAGATAGCCGTCTGCGGTAATAAAGCAGACCACACCCGCATTCTGAGCACTATCGAGCTGGTCCTCCAGAGCACGGAAAGAATCCTCAAAAACCTTCCAGAAAGCCCAGCGCCAGAAATAGACGTACAGGTTCTTCAGCACATACTCGTACCTACCCATACCCGGTGCACGGAAGTCATCCAGAATCGGGGAGGCAACATCGGCAGAGCGGAAACCCGACTCCACCCAGCCACCCATACCCTCGGCCTTATCCTTATACGGCGGATTACCAATGCACACCTGAATAGGCACCTCACGCTTCACCCTAGTTGCCTTATTCGACAACTGAGAAAGCAGACGCAGAGTATTACCGTTCACCGGCTTCTGCTTAGCGTAGGGGTCGCTCAGAGTATCCGCCACATAGAGGTTCAGACCGTCCTCGGGAATATCAGCCCCCAGCTCCTTAAGGGTCTGGTTCAGGCGAAGCTCAGCCACGGAGAAAGGACCGGACTGCAGCTCAAAGCCGTACAGGTTCTTCGCCAGACGATTCAGAGCACGAGTACGCGCAGCGGGAGCGAGGCTCTCCGTCTTCGCCACCTTGTGCATAACCGACAGAGGATAGGTGCCGGTACCCATCGCCGGGTCAATCACAGACACACCCTCGCTCGCCAGACCGTGCTCCTTGCCCAGGTAGGTGCGTAGAGCATCGTCTACCAGGCGCACCATCTGATCCACCACCTCAACGGGGGTGTAGTAGCTACCGGTCTTCTTGCGCTGCTCGGGGTTATAGACCTTCAGGAAGTGCTCGTAGAGGTGAAGATACACATCCGACTTGCCGCCAGAAATGTATTTCCAGGAGGCTGCACCCATGACACGCACAATCACAGCCAGAGCGTTATACAGGGAGCTTTTCTCATCCAGATGCTCGGTCAGCAGACCCAGCGCATTACCCAGCAGACCGTGCTGAGAACGCAAACGACCCGCCATGGTCGAGAACGTCTCAAGGCTCAGGTCGTGACCCTCTGAGAGAGCAACCACCAGTGAGAAAACCACCGTCTGCGCAAAACTATCGGCAAACTCTTCATTACTGGTACTCGGGGCGAGAGTATCACGCCAATCCTTACGCAGACCCACCAGCGGGGGAGGAATCACAAAATCTTCCTCACCCTTCTTCTTAGCCTTTGTCTGATCCGCTTTATATGTCTTTTCCTGTACGGCAAGACCTATAAGCATCTCTTCACGCAGCAAAGCCGCAAGGGGAGCGAGAGTTTCTACCAGCTGATCGGCACTCGTAATCGGGGAGGGAGCCCAACGCAGAAAGTTAAGGAAGAACGCCGCGAGAGCATCCGGTGCGCTCAGCGTGCCATGGCCGCTAAAAGAACCATGCATATGCACTGCATCGTACCCGGTGCTCGTCAGCACCGGTTCGCCATAACGGTATAGGCGCCACTCGGTGCCATTGGTGTACAAAAGGTTCGGAAGGTTCCGCAGCCGCTGCCACTGCTTATACTCGTGGCTCTTCTTAGTGAAAGAAGCGGGGTCAATGTTCTTACCCGGAGCCTTCAGCTCCACGTAACCGGTTAAAACACCATCGACCATGATGGCGTAATCAGGGCGCACCAGACCCTCAGAAACTAGACCCCCCCCCCGCTGTTTTCAGCGAGGTTTCACGGACGGTCACAACCTTCATCGAATGCAAAGCGCCAAAGTCCTGCAACAGGGTAGCGACCGGGTTCGTCAGCTGAGCCTCCGGTTCACCATCCCCAACGCGCAGATTCTCCCGCACCTGCCTGCCGAACTCGGCAATCAGTGAGTTGAAATCAGTCACAATACTCTTTCCTCTGCCCCATAATTCGTGGGCACTAAGGTGTTTCGGCCCGCAGAGGAGTTCCGCGGACTCCACTCCAGTCTAACCAAAAATGAGTAGCCCCAATCGCTCAGTGGTCATTGCTCCATCCGGGCCCCGCATTATCACGCCCCCGGGGTAATGCACCACAGCCGATATGCAGACTCCGCTAAAATAGAAAAGGACTTTTTCCGTACCCTAGTTCGCCGCAAAGCGCGAACAGCACAGACTGACCCAAACCCGAGGAGAACCACCCCGTGAGCAGCGGCACCCACACCCCCACCGGCGCAATCAACCGCCGCGGCCCCTTCCGCCCCGGCGAGCGCGTCCAAATCACTGACGAACGCGGCCGCATCACCACCATCACCCTCGCCGAAGGCGGCGAATACCACTCCCACAAGGGCTTCCTCAAGCACGACGACCTCATCGGCGCACCCGAAGGCACCGTCATCGCCAACACTCACGGCATCCTCTACCAGGCGCTGCGCCCCCTCTACAAGGACTTCGTACTCTCCATGCCGCGCGGCGCAGCCGTCGTCTACCCCAAGGACGCCGCGCAGATCATCGTCAAGGCAGACATCTTCCCCGGCGCACGCGTCGTCGAGGCAGGCGTCGGCTCCGGCGCACTATCCATCGCGCTGCTGCGTGCAGTCGGCGACTACGGTTGCGTGCACTCCTTCGAACGTCGTGAAGAGTTCGCAGACGTCGCCCGCGGCAACATCGAGACCATGTTCGGTGGACCGCACCCGGCGTGGAAGCTGAGCATCGGCGACCTGCAGGACACCCTGCCGCAGGTTGAAGAGCCCGGCAGCGTCGACCGCGTCGTACTCGACATGCTCGCACCCTGGGAATGCCTGGACGCTGTAGCGGAGGCGCTCGCACCCGGCGGCGTGCTCATCTGCTACGTTGCGACCGTAACCCAGATGTCCCGCCTGGTTGAGGGCATGCGCCTGGACGGCCGCTTCACCGAACCCGAATGTGACGAAACCATTGTGCGTGGCTGGCACGTGGAGGGCCTGGCGGTCCGCCCCGACCACCGCATGGTTGCACACACCGCGTTCCTGGTCGTGGCTCGTCGCCTGGCTGACGGTGCGGTACGCCTGGCACCGAAGCGTCGCGCGTCCAAGACTGACTTCTCTGAAGAGGATATGAACGCGTGGATTCCCATGAACGTGGGTGAGCGTGAGGTGACCGATAAGAAGATTCGCCGCGCAGCCCGCGATGCGAAGAACCTTGCCGCTCACGCCGCACGCGCGAACGAGATTGCGCTGGAACAGAACGGCGGCGTAGCATCCGAGACTGCTGAATCCGCCGAATAATTTGAACCACTGACCTGCGGGGGCACGGGCGTTGCCTGGAGCCCCCGCAGTGCACTCACCAGGCTACTCACTGTGCCCAACCACCCGCACCGAGTAGCCGCCGATTAGGACGAACAGCTAAAGGAGCTACCGTGTCCACCCACGAATCTGCAGATCAGGCAGGAACCCCCCAGTACGGCACCGCCCACAGTGCAGCCAGCGCGGCACCGCACTACTCGGCTGCTTTCGGGTCGACCTCCCTGCCCGGCAGTCAGCCCGTCAGCGCGCAGGAGTATGACGCCGTGCTGCGTCGACTCTCCGCGGCGGAGGCAACCCGCGACAATATGAGCCGACAGATTCGTGGTGCGGGGGAGAAGAACCGCAAGCTCGTTGAGGCAATCACCAGCATGCGCTACCAGGTGGAGCGTCTGCGCGCGTCCCTGTCGCAGAATGTTATGCCGCCGCTGAATTCGGCGATTGTGCTGGCGGTGCATGAGGGGCAGACCATGACCTACGAGCAGGTCGCGGGCGATAAAAGCCCCGCTGAGATTGACACCTACCTGGATGTTCAGGTGAGCGGCCGCATGATGCGTATTCCCGTGTCCCCGCTCATTGACCTGTCCACGCTGACCCCCGGCATGACCGTGCTGCTCAACGACAAGACGGAGGCGGTGCTCGCCCTGGACACCGAGCCCTTCGGTGACGTGGTGACCGTGCGCGAGGTGCTGGATGAGCAGCGCGTGCTGGTTGATACGTCCTCGGGTGCTCAGCAGGTGGCGCGTGTGGCTGGTTCCCTCGACATTGAGCAGCTGCGCACCGGCGACGCGGTCACCCTCGACACGCGCACCCGCATGCTGACCTCGCAGGTTCCCGCCTCCCGCTCGCAGGAGCTGGTTCTGGAAGAGATCCCGGACGTCACCTACGAGCAGATTGGTGGCCTGGGCGCGCAGATCGAGCAGATTCGCGACGCGGTGGAGCTGCCGTACCTGCACCCCGAGATTTTTGAGCGCTACCACCTGGCCCCGCCCAAGGGCATTCTGCTGTACGGTCCTCCCGGTAACGGTAAGACCATGATTGCTAAGGCTGTGGCGAACTCCCTGGCGGCTCGTGCGGTTGCGCTGAACCCGGGTTCGGCTACTCGCGGCTACTTCTTAAACATTAAGGGCCCCGAGCTGCTGGATAAGTTCGTCGGTGAGACGGAGCGTCAGATTCGCGATATTTTTGTTGCCGCCCGCGAGAAGGCGGAGGCTGGCCACCCGGTCGTCGTGTTCTTCGACGAGATGGAGTCGCTGTTCCGTATGCGCGGTTCGGGTCGTTCCTCCGATATTGAGACGACCATCGTGCCGCAGCTGCTTGCCGAAATTGACGGCGTGGAATCGCTGCAGAACGTCATCGTCATTGGTGCAACCAACCGTGAAGACCTGATTGATGCCGCGGTGATGCGCCCGGGCCGACTCGACCTGAAGATCCGCATTAACCGCCCGGACGCCGCCGGTGCGGCAGAGATTTTCGGCCTGTACCTGACCGAGGACCTGCCCCTGGACGCGGCGGAGGTGGCTGCCGCCGGTTCGACCCGCGCCGCCCTGACCGCGATGATTGCGGCGGCGGCAGGTCAGCTGTACGCGCGCACCCCCTCCACGGCGTACGCTGTGGCGACCGTGGATTCTTCCATGGTCGTTGGTTCTGGTGCGAGCGCGCACCTGTCCACTCACACGCTGTACCGCGGCGATTTCGCTTCGGGCGCGGTGATTCGCAACATTGTGGACCGCGCGAAGAAGGCCGCGATTAAGGAGCAGCTGCAGGCGCTGACCGCCGGTGCGGACGCCTCGAGTGTGGGTATTGGCACCCGCCACCTGCTGGAGGCGGTACGCGCCGAGTTTGAGGATCAGGTGGACTTGCCGCCGCTGCCCGATATTGAGGATGCGCTCACCGTTGCCGGTGTGCGTGGCCGCCTGGTGTCGGTGGAACCGCCGCGCTAAACCGCGCGCCCGCACCATGAGTCGGACGGCGCGCGCCCACTAAGCTGTGCGCCCAGTCAACCGCACGCTCAGCCCACACCCGCGCTTATCCCGCATCAACCCCAGCATTACCGCAGGTCCAAAGCCTTTAGATGGTATAGATTTTTTCAGGAGAACCCCATGAACTCCACCCCCAGCTACGGCGTACACCGCATTATGGGTGCCGAAACCGAGTACGGCGTCATCGCCCCCTCCGCGCCGGGCACCAACCCGACCGTGCTGTCCGCACTGGTGGTCAACACCTACGCCAAGCTCGCCTTCCGCCGCGGCGCCGCCTTCCGCGAGGAACTGCAGCGCCGCGCCCTGGCGGATGAGCTGACCGCCGAGCAGGCACGCCAGGCAGAGAACTACTCGACCGCCACCCCCGAGGGTCAGTGGCTGGGTGAGTCCGAATCGCCGCTGCGTGATGCGTTCGGTCAGGTTCAGGACGCATCCACCGCCCACTCGAGCCAGATGACGCACACCCGCACCGAGCTGACCAGCGAAGACATCGCCCTGGAGATTATGCGTGAGGCGGGCGTTCAGGCACCGGGTGAGCCCGCCGAGCCGCGTAGCGCCCTGGATGCGCTCGCCGGTGTGCACGGCCGCGGTGGTTTCCCGGAGCGTCTGGACTGGGACCGCGTGACCATGAACGCGATTTTGCCCAATGGTGCGCGCCTGTATGTGGATCATGCGCATCCGGAGTATTCCTCGCCAGAGGTTCTGACCCCCGCCGACGCGGTGCTCTATGACGCTGCCGGTGACGCGCTGGCGTACGAGTCGCTGGTGGAGCTGGGCAACCACGCGCAGGATTTGCCGCAGGTGAAGCTGTACAAGAACAACACCGACTCGAAGGGCCAGTCGTACGGCGCCCACGAAAACTACCTGATTAGCCGTGATGTTCCGTTTGAGCAGGTTGCGGAGGCGCTCCTGCCGTTCTTTGCGACCCGCGCAATTTTTACGGGTGCGGGCCGTGTGGGTATTGGTACGCACGGTGAGGTTCCGGGTTTTCAGATTAGTTCGCGTGCTGATTTCTTTGAGCGCACGATTGGTCTGGAGACCACGATTCGCCGCCCGATTGTGAATACGCGCGATGAGCCGCATGCGGATGAGTCGAAGTACCGCCGCCTGCACGTGATTCCGGCGGATGCGAACATGTCGCACTATTCGAACCTGTTGAAGTTTGGTACGGCGGCGCTGGTGATGAACCTGATTGAGTCGCACAGCGAGCAGCACCCCGCGCTGCCGGGTGTGCGCCTGTCTGATCCGGTGGCGGCGATGCACGCGGTCAGCCACGATTTGTCGCTGTCGGTTCAGCTGCCGCTGGCGCCGTCTTCGGCGACCCTGCCGAGCCCGGTGTCCACGAGTGGTTCGGCAAGTGCCCTGCAGATTCAGCGCGCATACTATGAGGCTTCCCGTGCGCACGAGGAGTCGAACCCGGCGGGTGTGGATGCAGCGACCGCGCAGATCCTTGATCTGTGGGGTGAGGTTCTGGATGCTCTGGAAACCAACCCGCTCTCGCTGGCGGATCGTCTGGATTGGGTGGCGAAGTATGCGCTGGTGCGCGGTTATGTCGCTCAGGGCGTAGATTATGCGAATCCGAAGTTGAAGGCTTTGGATTTGCAGTACGCTGATATTGACCCGTCGAAGAGCCTGTATCACCGTCTGGTGGCGCGTGGCCGTATGCGTACTCTGTTCTCTGCGGAGCAGATTGAGCGTGCGACGACTGAGCCGCCGCGTGAGACGCGCGCGTTTTTGCGTGGCACGTTGATGGCGCGTTGGCCGGAGGAGATTCTGGGTATTAACTGGGATACGGTGTCCTGCCGTGGCAGGTATTCGAAGGATCTGACTCGTTTTACGATGCTGGAGCCGACCCGGTACGGTGCCGCACAGGTGGAGCCGCTGCTGGATGAGGTGAACCATTCGGATGAGCTGCTGAACCGCCTGCGCTAGTAGCACCTCACCACCACCAAACCCACATAAAATCATATTCTTCCCCGGGGCGAATACCCCCATTCGGAAGAGTAAAAACCACATAACCCACAGGTAGGATGCAGGAAGGTTCGGGTACCCAAACCCTGACACCCCGCACCCGACCCCACTAAAAACTTATTTGTCCACAACCGAAAACCCCTTGAGGAGAGAACCATGAGCCGCGAACGCATCAGCGCACAGCAGACCGAAACCACCGCAGCCGAGCAGGAGCAGGAACTGACCCTCGCCGCCTCCCACGTTGTCTCTGACGTGAGCGAGGTCGACGACCTGCTCGACGAAATTGACGGCCTGCTCGCTGAGAACGCTGAAGACTTCGTCACCGGCTTCGTCCAGAAGGGCGGCGAGTAACCGGCGCACCTGCGCGCCGGGTCAGCATCATGGAACACCGTATTTTCGGCATTGAAAGCGAATTCGGGCTCAGCTACGTCCCGCACGGGCTCGGTCGGTTGAGCATCGAAGAGTCCGCCGCCGCCCTTTTCAAGCCCGTCCTGGATCAGTGGCGTTCAACGAACGTCTTCCTGCCCAACGGCGGTAGGCTCTACCTTGACGTGGGTTCACACCCCGAGTACGCCTCCGCCGAATGCGGCAGCATTGACGAATTGCTCGCCCAGGAACGCGCCGGTGAGCTACTTTTCGCTGATCTGGCGCGTACCGCCCGCAAGCGCCTGCTCGCAGGCTCGGAGGGCCGCCCCCTCGACGGTGAACTATACCTGTTCAAGAACAACGTGGATTCGGCGGGCAACTCCTACGGCAGCCACGAGAACTACCTGATCAGCCGCAAACTGCAGTTCAACGACCTGATTAAGCAGCTCGTGCCGTTCCTGGTGACCCGCCAGATTCTGGTCGGCGCCGGTAAGACCCACCCGAACGGCGGCCCGGTGCCCGGTTCGACCGACCCGGCGTCCAGCACGGGTGTGCCTTCGTATTCGTTCTCTCAACGTGCCGACCATATTTGGGAGGCGGCATCCACCTCAACCTCGCGCGTTCGCCCGCTCATTAACACCCGCGACGAGCCGCACGCGGACGCTTCGAAGTTCCGCCGCATGCACGTCATTAACGGTGATTCGAACATGGCGGAGCCGACGACCCTGCTGAAGATTGCCAGCACCGACCTGGTGCTACGCATGCTGGAGGACCGCTTCCCGGTCACGAGCCTGGATATTGCGTCTGTTCCGGCGGCTCTACGCGCTATCAGCCACGATTTGACCGGCACCGCGACCTTCGAAACCACGGATGGTAAGCACTACACGGCGTTGAGCGTTCAGCGTCACTACCTGGATGCGGCACGCCAGTACGTGCAGCAGTACGGCGCGCACCACCACCACGTGGAATACGCCCTGGACCTGTGGCAACGCACCCTGGATGCTATCGAGTCCAGCAACTACAGCAGCATTGACACTGAGATTGACTGGGCGATTAAGAAGAAGCTTCTGGACGCATATATTGCCCGCGCCCGCGCGGCTGGTCAGCCTGCCGATTATGCGAACGCCCGCATCCGTCAGCTGGATCTGGCGTACCACGACATCGACCCGGAGCGTAGCGTCTTCCACGCGCTGGTTCGTCGCGGTGCGGTCAAGCGCATCCTGCCTGAGGGTGCTGCGGAGGCGGCGAAGACTCAGCCACCGAACACTCGCGCTCTGCAGCGTTCGCGTTTCATTAATGCGGCGGTTGCGGCGGGGGAGCAGTTCACCGTGGATTGGGTGCATTTGAAACTCAACGCCTACCCGCAGCACACGCTGGTGTGTAAGGACCCGTTCGCTACCGGCAGCGAGGAGCTGGAGGAGGTGCTGAGCCTGTTGGCGTCTAAGGCGCGTCAGCATCAGGAGACGGCATTCCCGCCGCCCTGCTAAACAGCCCTGCTAAAATCCCAGCGCACCCCGCGCCGCTACACAGCCTGAACACAGCTACGTGCCGTAGCATAAAACAGCTAAACCTATACCTGTAAACTGTTCTGTGACACACGGGCACTCACACGCCCCACTCTCACAGAAAATCCCAGAGGATAACACTATGACCAAACGCTCTAAGCTCACTATTTTCGGTGCCAGCGCGGCTGCTCTTGCGCTCGCACTGTCTGCATGTGGCGCACAGTCCAATTCCAACAGCGACCTGTCCAAGGTGCAGTACACCTTGAAGAACGCGACCGCTGAGCCTGAGGCGTCCTTCGCGACTCCCTTCGCCGCTTCTAGCCCCTCCGCATACGTGATTGAGGAAGGTAACGGCGAGTCCATCAACGATGGTGACTACGTGCTTGTTGAGGCTGCTGTGTTCAAGGGCACCGACGGCAAGCTTAACGGTTCCACTTATTCCAGCGAGCCGATTCTGCTGCCGATTAACGATCAGTTGAAGCAGGCTGCACCGCAGGTGTACGAAACCCTGAAGAAGATTAAGGTTGGCGGTTCTTTCTCGTACACCACCAACGTTCTGCAGCAGCGTAGCACCGCGGGCGTGACCACTACGACCGCTTCGCCCGGCACCGCAACTAACGTTGAGGTGTACACCGTGAAGACGAAGCTGCCCAAGTACGCAACCGGTAAGGCGGTTGAGGCTGACCCGTCGCTGCCGTCCTTCACTCTGGATGAGTCCACCGGCAAGGCTGATATTAAGCTGCCCGACACCAAGCAGGAGCACACTGAGCTTGTCTCGAAGAACCTCATTGAGGGCGAGGGCGCTGAGGTCAAGGAAACTGATACCGTGTACGTGCGTTACATTGGCGTGCAGTACTCCGATGGTAAGGTCTTCGACGGCAACTATGACGCTCCCACCCCGACGGGTCTCTCCCTGCAGGGTGTTATCAAGGGCTGGACTCAGGGTTTGAAGGGCAAGAAGGTCGGCTCCCGTGTTGAGCTGGTCATCCCGGCGGATTTGGCGTACGGTAACAACGCCGGCGGTTCCAAGCCTTCGGGCACTCTGGTGTTCGTTGTTGATATTCTGGGCGCGGAGGAGAACCCGCAGACCCTGCAGCGTGCTCAGGCGGCTTCTAGCGCAGCTGCTGCTGCGGAGGCGAGCGCCTCGGCAACCGCTTCTGCGACCCCGGCAGCTACCGCTTCGGCTACCGCACAGTAGCCCGGCACCCACTTTTTTACGTCACGTTTTTACGTCATATTTTTATACCGCGCCCGCCGCCTATACGGCTTAGGCGGCGGGCGCACCCACTATTTCGATGTATGTCGAACCAATCAAAGGAGACACCCATGTCTTTCGGTCAGCGTAACCTCGACCGCGAAAAGCCCGAAATCGATTTCCCCGAGGGCGACGCCCCCACCGAGCTGGTCATTACCGACCTGATCGAGGGTGCAGGCGCTGAGGTTGTTCCCGGCTCCCGCGTGCTCACCCACTACGTTGGTGTGGCTTTCTCCACCGGTGAAGAGTTTGACGCGTCCTGGAACCGTGGCGAGCCGCTGCCGTTCCAGGTGGGCGTTGGCCAGGTTATCCGCGGTTGGGATGAGGGTCTGCTCGGCATGAAGGTCGGCGGCCGTCGTCGCCTGGAGATTCCCGCCGACATGGCGTACGGTAACCGCGGCGCTGGTTCGGTCATTAAGCCCGGCGAGTCCCTGATTTTCGTGGTGGATCTGCTGGACGTCCGCTAAGGACTAGCCAGGTTCTCGCGTTTTTCGTGTAAGAGACGCACAGCCCGGTGCTTTCTCCCGATTGTGGGAGGGGCGCCGGGCTTTTTTGTGCCAGGTTTTTGTGCCGGGCTATTGGCGCGTCCGCGAGATTTTATACCCGCGCATTCTTCCCGCAGCCACCCCACACAAAGTAAGTGCTGCGGAACACACACGGTATGATGGAATCATGTCCACCGCAGCTCAGCTTTACATGACTCTTCACCGCCTCGCCACCGCCGCCGAAGCACCAGATACCGCAACCCGAGCCCAGGGCATCAGCCGCAACGAGCTACTGACCCTGCTCGGTATTAGCACGCGCGCTAACGGCTCCCTCAGCGAATCCCATGAACGCGCCTTTGAACGAGCCAAGCAGACCCTGCGTGATGCCGGCGCGCGCATCACCCACGTGACCACGGATCTGGGGGAGCGCTACCGCCTCGAAACCAGCAACGCCGCTAAGCTGCCCGCCTGGAACCCCACCGCCGAGGAGTTCCGCCTCATCAACACCATCCTGCGCGGCTGGGAAGGCACCGAACTGCAGGATGACGCCTACCGCATCCTGCGTAAGATTGCGCTGACCAGCGAGAACCTCACCGATGAGGCGCTCGCCGCCGCGAAGATCCTGGACCCGAAGACCGGCAAGTGTCAGCGCGCAAAGAACCTGCACACCTACCGCGAGCCCCTTCAGCGCATTTACTTTAGCGATAACCCGCACCTGAATGAGCTGTTCACCGCCTATGCGGAGCGTAAGACGGTCACGTTCACCTATCAGACGGCTGCCGGTGCGACCCGCGTGCAGGAGAAGGTCAGTGTTGCCGGTATTGGTTACCGTTACGGCACCTGGTATTTTGTCGGCTACTACACTGAGAGCGCGGCACGTAAGGAGTACACCTTCCGTGCCAGCCGCATTCAGAAGCTCACGATGCTCTCACGTATCGATTCGACCCCCATCAATGCGACGTTCAACGCTAAGAACTGGCTTGAGGGCATTGAGGGGTACGAAGAGAGCCTGATTGTTGCCGAGGTCAACGCCGATTCCACGCTTTCGGAGCCCTTCACCGTGCCCTCGTACGGCACGATTGATAGCGCTGTGGCGGCGACCAGCTACAGTTGCGTTATCGAGCCGCCCGAGGAATCGGAGGCTGCCTCTACCCGCCAGCGTGACAGCTACGCCGCCCAGCAGCAGCTGTTGCGCACCCTCACCGACCTGCACAGCGGCGCGGTCGAAGACCCCGGCACCTGGGCAGATATCAACCAGCGCAACCGTAACAACTCCCTCGACGACCTTGTGGACCTGCTCCTGGGTCTGCACCGTGCCGACCGCTGGGCGAGCGCCCACGATGAGGCACCCATGCCGTTGAACCAGCTCAACGCCCTCTACAGCGTGGACACCGAGAAGAACCGTGCCCTCGGCAAAACCATTGCCGAGATTTTCGCTCAGGTAGACGCATCTCCTTTCAACCCTGTTCCCTTCGAGTCTGACCCCAAGGACCCGGACGCGCTCAAGCCCACCTACATTAACCTGCTGCCAGATTTTGACGGCGCCACCCCAAACACGCTGCTGAACTACGCGCGCCTTACTGACACTGAGCTCACCATTCTTGTCTTTACCCTCTCTGCCGCAGATATTCTGCACCCGGCGGATGCGCGTCTGGGCAGTATCCGTGCGGCGCTCGCCGCCGCATACCCGAACGCGCCCGTCTATGCTCAGCACCTGTGCTTCGCCCCGGAGGAGCCTTTGTTGCAGGAGGCGACTGCCGCTCTGAGTAGCGGCAATGCCGTGACCATTGGGTACGGCACCTCTGAGCGTGCCGCGGATCGCCTGGTGGACCCGTATGCGTTGGTGTTGCACCGCGACCACATGTACCTGCATGCGTGGTGCCGTACCGCTGAGGAACGCTACTATGCAGCGCGCGGTGAAGAGGTACCGGCGCAGGCATCCACGCAGGTACCTGAGGCTTTTGCTCACGCAGCCACCGGCGAGGCAGGGAACAGCGAGACTGCCGACAGCCAGGCGGGAAACAGTGAGGCGACGGATAATGAGGCAGGGGATAAGACCCCCACTTTCTGGCGTAACTTCCGCCTCACCCGCATCAACCACATTCAGGAGGCGGGTGCGGGACGTACCCACCCGGTCACCGGTGACACCGTCCCGCATTGGCACGCGCAACAGCACAGCACTCAGACCAACCCCTTCGCAGAGTTGCGGATTCACCCGACCGAGCACATTCCCAGCGGTGAGCCGCTCGATACTCTCACCGCAACGTACATGCGTCGAAGCACCCACCACGTGAAGAAGGCTTCACGCACCCAGTACGTGCGCATCCACTACTACAACAACGCCCACGGCGCTGGCGATAAGAACATCCTCGACACCGTCATCGCGCACCGAGGTGCCCTCGAACTGGTCGGTCCTGCCCACCTGCGCGCGGCGCTGCTTGACCAGTTGCAAACCCTCAAAGCGAGCAGTCGCAAGGGTGCGCCCACAGGTGCGCCCACAGAAAAATAGAACTTCACCCACTAGCAAAAACACCCTAAAAACCCTTCCAAGGAGCCAAAACATTAACCTAATACTTGTATAATGGTGCTCATGTCTTGGTGGTTCTGGATTTTGCTATGGGGCGCGCTCATCATCTGCTCGCTCCTCTATTTGGCATGGTTCACCTACAAAGCACTCACTCGCGGTTTCACACTCCTTGACGAAACCGTAACCTGGGTCGAGTCCATCGAGGGACAATTCGACGCAGCGCAAGCGAACGCAAGCCGAAAACTCCCACGAGACACCACCCTCGGGGTATTCACACCCATCACCGAGGCATACAATAACTACGAACAAGGTAAGCAGACACGCAGGTCTGAGCGGATCAAGCGACGGGTCTCCCGACGAGATCGACTCGGCCAACCTCAAAACATCGGAGACCTGCTTTAACTAGAAAGGCACACCATGGGCCAGATTTTCAGCCACCCCGCGACCATCATCGTCGTTATCCTCCTCATCGTCCTCCTCTTCGGCGCACCCAAGCTGCCCGGCATGGCACGTAGCCTCGGCCAGTCCATGCGCATCTTCAAGACCGAAGTTGAGGGCCTGAAGAACGACTCCAAGAAGGACCCCCGCGCGAAGGACGGCGAAGAGGTCGTCACCGCTGAGGTCGTAGACAACGGCAAGACCGAAACCAAGTAACGGTCCCGCCCCAACGCACCAAACCCGTGCCAGCCCACCGGCCGGCACGGGTTTTGCGGCACCACCCCATAAACACCCCACCAGATCCCCTCAGCCGAATCACACACGGCGCCGACACCCAGAGGACACCACGTGGCAACACCTGACCAGGACGTGCGCAACCGCAAAGTCAATCCTGAAGCACGCATGGAACTCAAGGAACACCTGCGCGAATTCCGCGACCGCCTCATCAAAGCGGCTATCGCAACCGTCATCGCAGCCATCATCGGTACGGTCTTCCTCTACCAGCCTTTCATCGAAATGATCTCTGCACCCCTGCAGCAGATCAACGCAGAAACCGGCCGCAACGCAAACCTGAACTACGGTAGCGTCGCATCTCCTTTCGACCAGCTGCTGAAGGTCGGTATGTACATCGGCTTGGTGATAGCCTCTCCCGTCTGGCTCTACCAGGCGCTGCGATTCCTGTTGCCGGCACTGCACACCAAGGAGAAGAAGTATCTCTTCGGCTTCCTCACCGCATCTATTTTCGCGTTTGCCTGCGGTGTCGCCATTTCGTACTTCACCCTCCCCGGCGTGGTCTACGCACTGCTGAAGTTCACCCCCATCAACGAAAGTAACTACATTGACGCGGGCGTGTACATCTCCTTCATCCTGAAGTTCGTTGTGACGTTCTCCTGCGCCTTCATCATCCCGGTGATCCTGGTCGGCATTAACAAGCTGGGTCTGATTCGCGGCACCACCATTTTGAAGGCTTGGCGTTGGGTTGTCGTGCTCGTTGCGGTTATCGCAGCGCTGACCGCACCCGGTAGCGACATCATGATGATGTTCGTGCTCATGGCACCGCTGCTGATTTTCTTCTTCGCAGCAATTGGCATCTGCATAATCAACGACAAGCGCCGCGACCGCAAGCTTGCCAAGCTGGCGCAGGGCTCGGATGAAGCAAGCCTGAACACCGCAACCAGCAGTGAAGACCTGGCGAAGATGGGTTACTTCGAGGACGAGAAGACTTCCTAAATTGAATAGATCACTTTGAGCAACCTAACCGAAAGGGGCGGGGTACAGAGAACCTGTACCCCGCCCCCTTTCGCATGTTCCGCAACAGTGTCTCGAGGCGCACAGACGAAGAGGCGCACAGACGAATTTTTACAACGTCCGCCGGTACATCCCGCAAAAACTGAGCATAAATTGCGCCGAAACCGCGCAGCTGATGCGCTCACTGTTCGCCCATACCGGATTAGTGCCCGTGCAGGATGCTTTCGGAAGGCACTCGGCGGGCAACCGGTTACACTGGACATACTATGAGCAAGCACCACGCACAGCACACATCTGACGCACACACTTCTAACCCTTCTAACGCACAGACCCCGGCGGAGCGCACCGACTACGCTGCCGCCTACGCCGCATCCCGAGAGCGCGCCGCATACGCGAAGACCGCCCTCGGGGCTTTTGAGGCGTCCCTTGATTTTCCGCTGGATGATTTTCAGCGTCAGGCGTGTGCCGCTGTGGAGGCGGACCGCTCCGTCCTCGTTGCCGCACCTACGGGCGCCGGTAAGACCATTGTGGGTGAGTTCGGTATCTACCTGGCGTTGCGCCGCGGCATGAAGGCGTTCTACACGACCCCCATTAAGGCGCTGAGCAACCAGAAGTACCACGACTTTGTGCGCGCGTACGGTGAGGATTACGTGGGTCTGCTCACCGGCGATACGAGCATCAACACGGAAGCACCCGTGGTCGTAATGACCACCGAGGTGCTGCGCAACATGCTCTACGCCAACTCGACCACGCTGACCGGCCTGGGCTATGTGGTCATGGATGAGGTACACTACCTGGCGGACCGTTTCCGTGGCGCTGTGTGGGAAGAGGCGATTATTCACCTTCCCGAGCATGTGAACGTCATTTCTCTGTCTGCTACGGTGTCGAACGTTGAGGAGTTCGGCGCGTGGCTGGATACGGTGCGCGGCGGCACGGACATTATCGTTTCGGAGCACCGCCCGGTACCCCTGTGGCAGCACATGATGGTCGGTCACCGCGTGGTGGACCTGTTCGTACCCGAAGACAACTCCGCGCAGGGTAACTCTGCACAGGGCAAAAACCACACCCAGGGCAAGAACCAGGAGCCGGAAGAGAAGCTCTCCCGCAAGCAGGCGAAGAAGGCACAGAAAGCTAAGCAGCGCGGCACAACCGTGGAAGCGGGCGCCAACCCTCTGCTTGCCGGTCTGCGCCTGAACCCGCAGCTGAAGGCTCTACGCCCCGGCTTCCGTTCCGCACCTGGCCGTGGACGCTACGGCGGCAAGCGTGAACGTTTCCGTCACCGCCGTGAAGGCTGGCTGAATGAGACGTTCAGCAGCGGTGAGCGTGGCCGCTCGGACCGTCGTGACCGTTTCAGCAACAATCATTTCAGTAACGACCGGGACTTTGATGCGCGCGGTGAGCAGAAGCCTCTGCATCCGCAGCGCATTACCCGCCCGGAGATGGTGCGCGCCCTCGACAAGCAGGGCCTGCTGCCCGCAATCTGCTTTATCTTCTCCCGTGCCGGTTGCGACGGCGCGGTCAGCCACTGCGTATCCGCCGATATTACGCTGACCACCCCCGAACAGCAGCAGACCATCCGCGCCTACATTGCAGAAGCAACCGCTCACCTGGACACCCGCGACCTGAACACCCTCGGCTACTACGAGTGGCGTGACGGCCTCATCCGTGGTATCGCCGCACACCACGCCGGCCTGCTACCCCTATTCAAGGAGGTCGTAGAAACCCTCTTCGCCCAGGGCCTGATTAAGCTGGTCTTCGCCACCGAAACCCTCGCACTGGGCATCAACATGCCCGCCCGCACCGTCATCCTGGAAAAGCTCACCAAGTACAACGGCGAATCCCACGTAGACATCACCCCCGGCGAATACACCCAGCTAACCGGACGCGCAGGCCGCCGCGGCATCGACATCGAAGGCCACGCCGTCGTCATGTGGCGTCCCGGCATGTCCCCAGAACACGTAGCAACCCTCGCCTCAACCCGCACCTACCCGCTAAACTCCTCATTCCGCCCCACCTACAACATGGCGGCAAACCTCATCGCCTCCTACGGCGCCGAACGCACCCGCAAAATCCTGGAATCCTCCTTCGCACAGTTCCAGGCAGACAAATCGGTCGTCGGCGTCGCCTCCCGCGTACGCAAAAATGAAAACGCCCTAGAAGGCTACCGCGAAGCAATGGCATGCCACCTGGGCGACTTCACCGAATACGTCCAGCTCAGCCGCCAAATCACCGAACTGGAAAAGAAAGCATCCAAGAGCAACGAACGCCACGCACGCGCGCAGGCGCACCACAGCATCCAACAGCTACTGCCCGGCGACATCATCTACATTCCGCACGGCCGCTCCCGCGGCTACGCAGTCGTCATCACCCGCTCCGATTCGCACGCCGACCCGCGCATCGGTATCGTCACCGAGGACGCGCACCAGC
This sequence comes from Rothia gullae, assembly GCF_024294905.1. GTDB lineage: Bacteria > Actinomycetota > Actinomycetes > Actinomycetales > Micrococcaceae > Rothia. The sequence goes on along the minus strand of NZ_JANCOC010000004.1, from coordinate 91,553 downwards.
GCACCGCCTCAACCCGCGATTTTGAAGGCGCCGTCGAACCGGTCTCACGCATCAAAATCCCCAAGCGCCTAAGCCTCAAAACCGCCAAGGAACGCCGCGACACCGCAAGCCGCATGCGCCAGGCACTCTATGACGGCCGCGCCCCGCGTGCGCTCGCACAGCAGAACATCCCTGCTCGTCAGAACAGCATTGACGCGCAGCTGGAGGCGCTGCAGGCTCAACTGCGTAACCACCCATGCCACGGCTGCTCCGACCGCACGAACCACATGCGTTGGGCTGAACGCTGGCAGAAACTCAACTCCGAGACGGAAGGGTTGCGCCGTCAGATTGCCCGCCGCACCAACACGATTGCTCAGGTCTTCAACCGCATTGCGCGTCTGCTGGAGAGCTACGGCTACGTCGAACGCACCGAGGATAACGAGCTGTCACTAACCACCGGCGGCCAGGCGCTACGTCGTATCTACGGCGAGCGCGACCTACTGACCGCCCTGTGCCTGGACGCGCACTTCCTCGACGGACTGGAGCCCGCCGCCATCGCGGCAACCGTCGCCGCACTAACCTACCAGGGCAAGCGCGACGCGGTGGAATACCTGGCTCACTACCCGCACCCATCCCTGCGCGCACCCATCGTAACGATTACGCAGCACCTCGCCGACCTGAACGCAGCCGAGGAACAGTTCAAGGTCAACCCGACCCCCGCATGCGACTTCGGCCTGGTCGAACCCATATACGCCTGGGCGAACGGCGCGCACCTCGCAAAGGCAATCGAGGACACCGGCCTTGCCGCCGGCGACTTCGTACGCTGGGCAAAGCAGGTACTAGACGCCCTAGACCAGATCGCGCACATCCGTTCACTGGACCCGGTCATCCGCGCCCGCTGTGAAGAAGCAATCGAGGCGGTACGCCGCGGCGTAGTCGCACTCGACGTCTAACCCGCACCTTAGTGCTACACCGCACCCTGCCGGTTCGGGCTACCACCCCCGCAACTGTGCATTGTTCTGCACCATCTAAGTTCCGCCTCATCTAAGGACGAACGAACTATCGCAGGCAGCGGGGGTGCTTCTATACTCAAATGAGACGCTCAGCTAAGCTACGCGAGCACAAGCGAAGTGCCCGCCCCGTGTGCGCTTTCGGCGCGCCTCAAAGGTGAAAGGAATCTAATGTCTACCCGAATTTTTGTAGATGGTAGCGTGTACAGCCCGGTCGACCCGTACGCAACCGCAATGCTAGTCGAAGACGGCTTCGTCCGCTGGGTTGGTTCCGACTCCGGGGCACGTTCAATTGCCGACGAATCAGCCACCATCACCGAACTTGAAGGCGCCCTACTAACCCCCGCCTTTGCGCGCGCACTAGCACCGGTAACAGGCAAAAAAGCACCCGAAATCCTCGACTACCTGCAGGCATACCGTGCCGCCGGCTACCACACCCACACCCTACTCGCCGGCATGGAAGACGTACCCGACCTCGTCTCCGCACTCAGCTACTACAGCGCCGAACACGGCGTACCCGACATCCGCCTCATCCTCAACGCCACCGGCGTAGAAACCGACGAACTAATCAGCGCCATCAAGGCACTACGCCCCCTCACCGAAGGCGAACGCGCCGTCAAGGGCCTACAGCTAGTCGGCATCTTTGTCGCACCCACCGAAGCCCCCGCAGCAGCACAGGTAGCCGAAAACGCCGCACTCCTACTCTCCATCGACGCATCCACCAGCTTTGCCGACGCAGCCGACGCCGCACTCGACGCACGCAAAAACCGCCCCTGGCTGCCCATCCGCCTCGACGCAGCAACCAGCACCCCGCAAGACCCCATCACCGACGAACACCTCACCCAACTAGCAGAAGCACGCATCAACCTGGGCCTGAGCGTCTGCGAACCCGAAGAAGACGAAACCGCCAACGACACCGTCCAAGCACTCCTCGCACACGCCGGGGGAGAAGAGCGTGAGTCCGTCGCCTCAGTCGCACGCCGCGCAAACGCAACCGGAACCTCCATCGCCCTCGGATCCGACACCCAGCTCTACGCACCCGGCGCCTGGCCCCTCATCCACGAACTCGTCAACGACGAACACGGCATCTCCGCACGCAGCGCCTTCGCCGCCCTCACCCGCGGCGTATACCGCCTAGCACACGAAGAAAACCCCTTCACCGGCCAGCTCACCCCCGACACCCCCGCATACGTAGCACAATGGCGCGTCGAAGCCCTCATGGTCCAAGCACCCGACTCCCGCGTAGCATCGTGGAGCACCGACCCCCGCGCTCGCATTCCGTTGCTTCCGGTTCTGGAGAAGGGTTCGCCTCTGCCCATCCTGGAATCTATTTACACTGAAAGTAACTAATTTTTTAGTTTATCAACACCTTTTTAGGCGGTTTTGGGGCAGTGGAAGCCCCCGAGGATTCAGTTACCCGCACGTTTACCCGGTATACTGGATACCTACACTGCCTGTTTTATATGTACCTGTGAGGGAGTAATATGCGCGTTCTAACTGTCATCCCGACGTATAACGAGAAGGAGAACCTGCCCATCGTGGTTGAGCGTCTTCGTAAGGCAGCTCCCGAGGTGGACATTCTCGTGGTGGATGATAACAGCCCCGACGGCACCGGCCAGATTGCTGATGAGCTGTCGGCTAAGGACTCCCAGATTCACGTTCTGCACCGCACCGTTAAGGACGGTCTGGGTGGCGCATACCTCGCTGGCTTCGATTGGGGCCTTGAGGCAGGCTACGACGTTCTGATCGAGATGGATGCTGACTGCTCGCACCAGCCTGAGCAGCTTCCTTCTCTGGTTCGTGCTGTGGAGGCGGGCGCTGACCTGGCTATTGGTTCGCGTTACGTTCCCGGCGGCAAGACCAAGAACTGGCCGGCTCACCGCCAGGTTCTCTCTCGCGGCGCTAACCTGTACACCCGTCTGATTCTGGGCACCTCCATTAAGGACATTACCGCTGGTTTCCGTGCGTACCGTCGTGAGGCCCTGCAGCGTCTGAACCTTGAGGGTATTGACTCGAAGGGCTACGTGTTCCAGGTTGATTTGGCGTGGCGTTCTGAGCAGGCCGGCTTGAAGATTGTTGAGGTTCCGATTACCTTCGTTGAGCGCGAGATTGGCGCTTCGAAGATGGACGGCAACATTATCTTTGACTCCATGTCTAAGGTGACTCGCTGGGGTATGGCTAACCGCATTCAGAAGCTGAAGAAGGCTCTGGGCAAGTAAGCCCGTAACTTCTTACTCAGATGCTTCTCGCACCTGAGATTTACGAAAGACCGGGGCGGATACGTTACGTATCCGCCCCGGTCTTTTTATACTTTCTGTAGCGCTCTTTCCTGACTCACGCCTGGCTCACGTACTGATCCTGGCTCACGCACGGACAGAAGCCAGCACCACAACAAAGGAAAGCCCACTAAGAGCAGAGTGGCTCTTAGCGGGCTTTCTACAGCGCGGGCTTCTACAGCGTTTCTATGGCATATCTACGGTGCTTTTAGAGCGCGTAGTGCTTGCGGTAGTATTCCAGGCGGTCTTCCAGAGTCTTTTCCAGCTCTTCGATGCTACGGCGTTCCATGAGCATATCCCAGTGGGTACGTGCGGGCTTCTCTTCTTCGGCGTCTGCGGTGGAGTCGCCGTTGACGAGGTATGCTTCCTTACCGGACTTTGCGGTCCATACCGAGGGGATTTCTGCTTCTGCCGCGAAGGTCACGAAAACGCGGTCACCGTCAGCGGTACGGTATTCGACGCGCTGGCGGGGCGCGGGCTGTACGTTCGATTCGGTTTCCATCGACTGGGAACCCAGGCGCATACCGCGCAGGCTACGATCGCTCATTTTTCCTCCAGTGTCGTCGGGTGCGCTCTTTGGCGCTTTAGGCATAACGTTGGGCGGGGGAGAGCTATTCCCTCGAACGTTTACAAAACATCCATTATATCGGTAATAGTCTCCACCCGCCCAGCGTGATGGTGTTTATTCGGCATGATTTTTGGTGATTCACACCTTTTTATGCGTTAGATTTCGCGTTTAGTCGTTGATGCCGTAGCTTCCGGGTGCCTGCGGTGCGCTCTTAGGTGCCTCTACTGCGGGCTTCTTCGGCGCCTCTGCCAGGTCGGATGCGGGCAGAGTGCCGAATGCGTTGCCCAGGCCGCGCAGTGCATCGCCGAGTTCGGTCGGGATGAACCAGAGCTTGTTGGCGTCGCCTTCGGCGAGCTTGGGCAGGGTCTGTAGGTACTGGTAGGTGAGCAGCTGCTGGCTGGGGTTGGATTCGTGGATTGCTGCGAAGACCTTCTGCACGGCTTCTGCTTCGCCGTTTGCGCGCAGGATTGCGGACTGTGCGTCACCTTCTGCACGAAGGATCTGTGCCTGCTTTTCACCCTCTGCACGCAGGATGGCTGCGCGGGATTCACCTTCTGCGGTCAGAATGTCGGACTGCTTCTGACCTTCTGCGGTGAGGATTGCGGCGCGGCGGTCACGCTCTGCACGCATCTGCTTCTCCATGGAGTCCTGGATGGATACCGGGGGCTGGATTTCCTTGATGTCCACGCGGGAGACGCGCAGGCCCCAGCGGCCGGTGGTGGAGTCGAGTACGCCTCGCAGCTCCGCGTTGATCTGGTCGCGGGAGGTAAGGGTCTGCTCCAGGTTCAGGCCACCGACGACGTTACGCAGGGTTGCGCTGGTCAGCTCATCTACGGCACGAATGTAGTTGGTGATTTCGTAGGTTGCAGCCTGGGGGTCGGTGACCTGGAAGTACACGACGGTGTCGATGCCGACCACGAGGTTATCTTCGGTGATCACGGACTGCGAGGGGAAGGAAACGACCTGTTCACGCAGGTCGATGAGGGGCAGTACGCGGTCAATCACGGGGATGACGATGTGCAGGCCGGGCTTGAGAACGGCGTGGAACTTACCCAGTCGTTCGACGATACCGGCTCGTCCCTGCGGGATGACACGCACGGTCTTTGCGAGCATCGTCAGCACGAAGAGGATGAGTAGGACCGTCAGAATAAGGCTGATAGGCATTGTTTCTCCTTATCGGTGAGTTATATGGTGTGTTTTTGGGGTATCTGAATTGGCTTTTGGAGCCGGTATTCAGATGGGTCTTAGCTTGTTGGTCTTAGTCATGGGGGAGAGGCTCTACGATTGCGGTAGCGCCCTCGATGGCTCGTACCCTCGCGTGTGATCCTGCTACGAGCGTTCCGGAGGCGGTGCGCGCCGTCCAGGTGTCACCAGCTAATACAACCAAACCGGTTTCACTAGTTACATCTTGAGTGACGCGCACCTCAGCGCCAACGAGTGCTTCAGCATTAGTGACAGCTCCGGTGGCTGACTTGTTGAGCTTTTTCAGCAGCGGCGGGCGCAGACCAAGAACCAGAATCAGGCAAATCACCACGAAAATAACGGTTCGAATCAGCATGTTATCCACGAAGGGCGATATTGCTGCGGTGATGCCTGCGCTAATCGCCAGCATGAGAAAGAATAGGTCGAGGCTGAGCATTTCTATGACGGCGAAAATGAGGGCGAGTGCAACCCAGAGTGTCCAGGGTGTCTCAAAGAGCCAATCCACGAGTTTTCTCCTTTGGTGTACATCAACCGGCGTGGTTGACGTTGGATCTGCACACGAGGCGACAGCACCTTCGTGATGCGGGGTATATCCATTATTTCAGGTGGATTGAGTACTGGCGATAGTTCTGGTGACTGGGTGAGGTTAATACATGAACTGTTAAGACTTTATTTAGATACGGGGAATCTTGGGTTCATTCTAGATCTCCCTAAAAAGCCGATAATATACATTATGTAAAGTAGACCTATTTTTTACTACCCAACCGGCTGCTCACCGGCGCTTTCTAAGCTCAGGTTAGCACTGATCAAACCTGCGCTCCGTGCGCCTTGCATCTTCCTCGGCGCTCAGCCGCACGCTCACATGCCCCGAACCTTCCGACCCTCAACGAATCCCGTTAAACGACAGGCACCCGAGACAAGCTCACACCATTCGGTGCGCCCCATCTCGGGTGCCTATCATCAGCTACTGAGCTTCTTTGTTCTGAGCTTCTTTATTCTCCGTGCTTGGAGCTGAACTCTACCCAGGCGTTGAGCACGCGCTCCGCTGCGCCGGATGCAATAGATTCGCGCGCATCAGCCAAAGCCTGAGTGAAACGGGCCTCAAAGCTCTCCCCGTTGACCGGGCGGTACGCAACCAGGCCAGCCGCAGCGTTCATCACCACAGCGTCGTGAATAGCGCGTAGCGGGCTCTTCGGGGACTCGCCCTCCCCCGCCAAAATTGCACGGAAAACACCCGCGTTGTACTCGGCGTCGCCGCCACGCAGCTGCTCCAGCGGTGCGTTCTGCAGACCGTACTCGGTCGGGTCAAAACGGTACTCGGTCAGTTCGCCGTCGACAGCCTCCCACAGGCGGCTCGTGGTGGCGATGGTCAGCTCATCCAGGCCGTCATCACCGCGGAAAATCAGGACGTGATCGCCGCGCTCTGCAAAGACGTGAGCCATCTTCTCAGCCATGACCGGGTTAGCAACGCCGATAGCCGAGGACTTCACGCGAGCCGGGTTCGTCATGGGGCCCAGGTAGTTGAACGCTGTCGGAATGCCCAGCAGGCGGCGGGTCGGACCCACGTGGCGCATTGCCGGGTGGAAGGTCATCGCAAACAGGAACGTGATGCCGGTCTCGCGAGCGCATTCGGCAACTGCGGAAATGGGCATGTCGAGACGGATTCCGAGGGCTTCGAGGACGTCTGCGGAACCGGATTTGGAGGTGGAGGCGCGGTTGCCGTGTTTGACGACGGTGGCACCGGTGCCTGCGATGACGAGGCCTGCCATGGTGGAGATATTGACGGTGTTTTGCTGGTCGCCGCCGGTGCCTACGATGTCTACGGCGTGGGGGTCGATGTCGACGGTTTCGGCTTTGGCGATCATGCCGGCTGCGAGGGCGCCGAGTTCTTCGGGGGTTTCGCCTTTGGAGTGGAGGGCGGTGAGGAAGGATGCGAGGATCGGCTGTTCGGTTTGGCCGGTCATGATGTGGTCCATTGCCCAGGCGACTTCGGTGTCGGTGAGGTTTTGGTGTTTGACGAGCTGGTTGAGGATGTATTTCCAGGTGATTTCGTGCGTAGTCATGTGTTAAGTGTAAAACCCCCGCCGCATATCTGCATGGTTGGGTGCAGTATGCGAGACGGGGGTTTATGAGGCGTGTTGCGCTTTAGTGGCGCGTGGTGGGTGCCTTCGGTTTAGTGGAAGGAGTCACCGCATGCGCAGGAGCCTGCTGCGTTGGGGTTGTCGATGGAGAAGCCCTGCTTTTCGATGGTGTCTTCGAAGTCGATGGTGGAGCCGTCGAGGTAGGGTGCGCTCATCTTGTCGACGATGACTTCTACGCCGTCGAAGTTGCGGACTGCGTCGCCGTCGAGGACGCGCTCGTCGAAGTAGAGCTGGTAGATGAGGCCGGAGCAGCCGCCGGGCTGGACGGCGATGCGCAGGCGCAGGTCGGTGCGGCCTTCCTGTTCGAGGAGGGTGCGGACCTTGGTCTGTGCTACTTCGGTGAGGTTGACGCCGTGGGTGGGCAGTTCGGTGGTGGTTTCACTCATTGGTGTTGTCCTTTTGTTTTGTTGGTTGCCCGTGTGCGCCGCGTGTGGGTGCGTGTGGGCGTTTTAGCCTTCACGATACGCGCCTGGGTGTTTGATGTACAACCTAGGGTGTGCATAGTTCGCCGGGGGCGTGAGTTTTGGTGTGGGGGCTTGACATGTAATTCTGCTTCTAGGATACCGAAAAAGTGGGGGTTGGGGTTTGTGACCCTTCTCCCCCACTTTTCCGCTTCCACTTCCCTACCCAGTGTATTGTGGGCTGGTTTAGCGAGCGCGTTTAGCGGGCGCCGAGTGCGCTGAGCAGTAGCGCCTCCGCGAGGATTGCGTTCTTGAAGTCTGGGATGTAGAGGGACTCGTTGGCGCTGTGTGCGCGGGTGTCGGGGTCTTCTACGCCGGTGACGAGGATCTGTGCTTGCGGGAAGAGGTCCTTGAGGTCGGAGATGAACGGGATGGAGCCGCCCATGCCGGTCTGGACGGGTTCTACGTCCCAGGCGGCGCGCATTGCGTCGAGTGCGGTTTGTGCGCCGTCTGCGTCGACTTCGGTGGCGAAGGGCATGCCGGAGTCGACGGCGGTGTAGTTCGCCTGGGCGCCGTGGGGTGCGTGTGCCTTGATGTGTTCGGCGAGTGCGCGGTGTGCGTTTTCGGGGTTGTCGCCGGGTGCTAGGCGGGTGCTAATGCGTGCGCGGGATACGACGGCGAGGGTGTTGGAGGAGGTTGCGATGGAGGGGATGTCCATGCCGATGACGGAGATTGCCGGCTGGGTCCACAGGCGGGATGCAACGGATCCGGTGCCTGCCAGGGGTACGGTGTCGAGGATGCCGGAGTCGTTGCGGAAGTCTGCTTCAGCGTATTCGAGTTCGGGTTCGGGGGCGCGGTGCAGGCCTTCGACGGCTACGGCGCCGGTGGCGTCGTGCAGGGTGGCGAGTAGCTGCGCCATGAGGGTGTGGGCATCGAGCATGGGGCCGCCGAACATGCCGGAGTGGATGGCGTGGCTGCCGACGCGTACTTCGATGTCGCCGGATGCGACGCCGCGCAGGCTGGTGGTCAGTGCGGGTACGCCGGCGCGCCAGTTGGCGGAGTCTGCGACCACGATGTAGTCGGCGGACAGTTCTTCACGGTAGGTGTTGAGGAAGGAGACGAAGGAGGGTGAGCCTGCCTCTTCTTCGCCTTCGATGAAGAGCTTCACGCCGAGCTTGAAGTCCTCGCCGAGAGTTTCGTTGAGGGCTGCGAGCGCAGCAAGGTGTACGAGGATGCCTGCCTTATCGTCTGCTGCGCCGCGGCCGTAGAGGCGGTCGCCCTTGCGGGTTGCGATGAAGGGGTCGGTGTCCCACAGATCGAGGTTGCCGGCGGGCTGCACGTCGTGGTGGGCGTAGAGCAGGATGGTCGGGTAGCCTTCTGCGGCAGGGCGGGAGGCGATGACGGCGGGCATGCCCTGTTTTTCGGTGCCGTCGGCGGTGGTGTAGGTGGCGCGTTCGATGCGTACGTTGTTGAAGCCTGCCTTGGTTGCGAGCGCGGCGACTGCCTCGGCGCTGCGGTCTAGCTGGGTGAGGTCGTGCGATTCCCAGGCAATGGAGGGGATGGCGACGAGCTCGGTGAGGGTCTGCAGGGTTGCTTCGAAGTTTTTGGTGACGGCGTCGCTCAGGGCGCTGTGGTGGGTGAATTCAATAGTCATGTTTCTACCTTACCCCCACCTTACCCGCTGCCGCCGAGTGGTTGGGGTTGTTTCAGTTGCTGGTGTGGGATTGTGGGGGCGGGTTTGGTGTGTGCCGTTCGGGTATGATGGGAGGGTGTTTGGTCGTAAGAAAGAGAAGGCTGAAGCGGAAGCTGTTCAGCCACAGGTTGTAGAGGAGCCTCAGGCTCCGGTTAATCCGAAGTTCACCCCGAAGAAGGGCCGTCCTACTCCTTCGCGTAAGGAGCAGCAGGCGGCTCGTCGTCAGCCTCTGGTTGTTAATGACCGTAAGGAGGCGAAGGCGCGTGAACGTGAGGCGATGGCGAAGGCTCGTGAGCGTCAGAATGATGCGTTGATGGGTGGCGATCAGCGTTACCTGCCCGCCGTGGATCGTGGTGCGCAGCGCCGTTATATCCGTGATTATGTGGATGCGCGCCGTAACCTTGGCGATTTTATGTTGGCTGTGCTGCTGGTTCTGCTTATTGGTGGCTGGATTGCTCAGGGTGTGGCTGGTACGTCTACTGCGGCGGCACCGATTTATTACGGTTCCGTGTACGCAATGTATGCGCTGATGATTCTGTGGGTTGTTGACTACTTTATTTTGTGGCGCAGCCTGAAGAAGAAGCTGATTGCGAAGTTCGGCGAGGTTCAGCGTGGTTCTGGCATGTATGCGTTTAACCGTGTGATGATGATTCGTCGTATGCGCCGCCCGGTTCCGATGGTGAAGTACGGCGAGTACCCGCGCTAAGTCGTTAGTGCCTTATAGGTGTTTGGGGGGAGGTCCTGAAGGTTCAGGCCTCTCCCCTATTTTTATGTTCTTACGCGACTCTCTTACGCGAGAAGCCACATGTGTTTCGAGAAGCTACTTCTTTGGTGGCTTTTCGAAACACATGTGGCTTTTCGGCGGAATAGAGGGGCAGAATAGAGGGCACACCAAAGGGGCACCGCCTCCACCCCCTACGGGTAGAGAACGGTGCCCCCCCTTTCAGCACGCAGAGTCAGCACGGCAAGTCAGCGTGCCGGGAAGCATAAAGCCCCCCGCCTGCAAACCTTCTAGCGGCGAGCGCGGCGCAGCTTCACCAGGCCACGGTTAATGTGTGCCGCCCAGAGCGGACCCTCATACAGGAACGCAGTGTAGCCCTGCACCAGGTCAGCGCCAGCGTCCAGGCGCTCCTGCACATCCTCAGCGGTGGTCACACCGCCAACGGAGATGATGGCGAGGTCGTCACCAATTTCACGCTTGAGCAGTCGCAGCACCTCCAGGGAGCGGGGCTTCAGCGGCGCACCGGAGAGGCCGCCGGCACCGATTTCCTTGACCTTGGTCATGTCGCTGGTCAGACCCAGGCCATCGCGGGCAATGGTGGTGTTGGTGGCGATGATGCCGTCCAGCTTCAGCTCCTTAGCCAGGGCTGCCACCTCGATCACGTCCTCATCGACCAGGTCCGGCGCGATCTTCACGGTCAGCGGTACGTGGCGGTTGGGGCATACGCGGTCTGCCTCTTCACGCACGGCAGCCAGCAGCGGGCGCAGCGACTCGATAGCCTGCAGGGTGCGCAGACCCGGAGTGTTCGGGGAAGAAACATTGACGACCAGGTAGTCTGCCTGCGGTGCCAGGGTGCGGGTAGAGATCAGGTAGTCCTCGATAGCGTTCTCGAGCTCAACGACCTTGGTCTTGCCGATGTTCACGCCGATAACCGGGCGTACGGCGCCGCGGTATTCGGTTTCGAGGTCTGCGCGGGCGGCGGCTACGCGCGGGCCTGCCGCTGCGGCACCATCGTTGTTGAAGCCCATGCGGTTGATGACCGCCTTATCTTCCACGAGGCGGAAGAGACGCGGCTGCGGGTTGCCGGGCTGCGCCTGACCGGTGATGGTGCCAATCTCGACGTGGCCGAAGCCGATACCAGCCAGCGCGGTAATACCCTTACCGCCCTTGTCGAAGCCTGCAGCCAGGCCGAACGGCGAGGGGAAAGTAATGCCCATGACGGTGGTTGCCAGTTCGGGGGCGGGCTGGAAGTACTTGCGCAGCGCGCGGGTGATGCCGACGTTGCGCAGGGTCTGAACGCCCCAGAAGCCGACGTGGTGTGCCTTCTCGGGGTCCATGCCCTTGAAGAAGATGTTGAAGAAGGTCGGGTAGATGCGCATTTGTTCTCCCTAGTGTTGGAGGGTGTGGGTGGTTTATGAGGCTATGAGCCGGGACTGTATGCCGGGGGCTACTTGTCGTTGGTGACGGCGTCGACAGCGCCACCGTATCGGCGGTCGCGGCGCGCGTACTCTTCGACAGCTTCCCAGAGGGTGCGGCGGTCAACGTCGGGCCAGAGCACGTTCATGAAAATCATCTCGGCATAGGCGCTCTGCCACAGCAGGAAGTTCGAGATGCGCTGCTCACCGGAGGAACGCAGGAACAGGTCAACGTCGGGCAGGTCGGGCTCGTCCAGGTACTTCTGGATAGTCTTTTCGGTAATGTTGTCGGGCTTGATCTTGCCCGCCACAGCGTCCGCTGCGATAGCTGCCGCCGCGTCAGCGATTTCTGCGCGGCCGCCGTAGTTCACGCACATGGTGAGGGTGCAGACGGTGTTGTCGATGGTTTCGCGTTCGCAGTGTTCGAGCTCTTCGATGACGTTCTTCCACAGCTTGGGTCGGCGGCCAGCCCAGCGGATGCGCACACCCCAGGTCTTGAGGGTTGCCAGCTGACGCTGCAGCACCTCGGTGGAGAAACGCATGATGAACGCGACTTCGCTGGGTGAGCGCTTCCAGTTTTCGGTGGAGAACGCGTAGGCGGTCACGTACGGGATGCCCATTTCGATAGCGCCCGCAACAACGTCCAGCAGTGCCGCCTCACCGGCGCGGTGGCCCTCGGTGCGGGACAGGCCGCGTTCGTTCGCCCAGCGTCCGTTACCGTCCATGACGACGGCGACGTGCTGCGGAATGAACTTCTTCGGGATCGGCGGCGGGGTTGCCCCGGTAGGGTGTGCGGGCGGGGGTACGGGCTGGGTGCGTGCCATGTGTGCCTTTCTTCCCTGGCGGGTTCTCCCCCGGGGTCGTTTGCCTAGATATGCGCCAGATATAAACCTAGCGTGCTGTTAGCTATTTTACCGTGACACAGCGCGCATGGGCGGGTGCTTCGGGGGTTATTTTGCGTCCTGGTTGGCCCATGTTTGACGCGCCGGCGTGCATCTTTTACGATCCAGGAATTTCTGCTTCGAGGGCGCTCGCCGTTTTCAGGGGGTGTTCGAGCAGGTTCTGGGTGGTTTTCAGGTAGAGTCCCAGAATTTTGGAGGCGACCGGCACCGGTGCTGCGTCAATAGTCGCCCAGGCGCGCGGATTCGCCGATGCGGTAGCGAGCGCATAGCCGAGCTCTTCGGCACGCAGGCCGGTTAGGGGTGTGTCGGTGGCGGGTGCGCATTGGGGGCAGAGGATCGTGTGGTGCCCGTAGGTGTGGGCGGTGTGGAATGCAATGTACCTGCCACTTCCGCCTGTAGCGACGGGGGTACTACTGTCTGCCCCGTTATCGCCCCGGCTATCGGCGCTGACAAGCGGGTTGCCGCATCGGGTGCAGTTTTCACCGATGAGCGGCCAGCCGGCGGCGTTCATGCTGCGCGCCAGGTAGCGGGTCAGGATCCTCTGCGGCACGTGCTGCCCGTGCGCGAGCGCGGCAAGCGCCCCGTGGGTGAGGGTGTAAATATCGGCGGTGCTGTCGGTGTCTTTGGTGAGTGCTTCTGCCAGTTCAGCGATGATGGAGGCGCACGTGTACGCATCGTAGTTCGCCATGATGGGTGCGGTGTAGGCGTGCAGGGTTGCCGCCTGGGTGATGGTGTGCAGGTTGGTTCTGCCGCGGCTGAAGGACAGGTCGGTGTGCATGAACGGTTCGAGTCGTCCACCGAATTTGGAGGTGGGTTTGCGTACGGCTTTGGCGACGGCGTGGGTGATTCCGCCGTCGCGGGTGAGCATGATGATGATGCGGTCGGTTTCGCCGAGTTTTTGGGTGCGGAGGATGAGGGCGGCGTCGCGCCAGGTGCGGGGTTCGCTCACGAGGGTCTCCGTTCTCGGTGGGTATCAGGCGGGCGGGTTTTCGGCGGGCTTCTCAGTAGGCGCTACACTCATTAGGCACTTGGGCAGAGGCTGAGGGCAAGAGCTACGTGGGTGTTGCGGGTACGGTTCGACCCCTGCCGTATTACCCCGCGTAGGGGTACCGGTCAGGGGTCGGTCCGTAACGTATGGGCGAGGCGCTAGTTAGTCCTCGTACTCGATATCGTCGTCGTCTTCATCTTCTTCGTCGTCGACCAGTTCGTCGAGGTCGTCGTCCTCTTCGTCACCGTAGACGCTCAAGGGGGTGACCTCGTTGTGAGCCTCGAAGAGGGCATCTTCGTAGGCTTCGAAGGCGTTGGCGATTTCTACGTACGCCTCATCGACGGCGGGGTCATGCTCGCCGGTTCGGTTTACGACGGCGGTCAGGTGCGCCTCCAGCGCGTCAAGGAGGCGGGTGAGTTCGGTGCGAGGATCAATGCTCATGCCATTATTCTACTACCTACGCGCCTATGGTGTGCGCCGGGCGGTCATACGGCGGTTTAAACGCGAAACTATGAACGGGCGCGGCAGGTGAATTCGGTGCCGTGAAGAGAATGCCAAAGCCAGAGCGGTAAGCCCAGGTTAGGCACGTCAGGCTGGGCAAGCCAGGTTGATAAAGCCAAGTTGGTCACGCAAAGCAGCACGCGGCACATCAAGCCCCGCATAAATTAAGCCCCGCATAGAAAACCTTACAGACACAGTGAACCCGCCGCCCCCTGCTCCCCCACTCCTCAAGGGAGCAGGGGACGGGTGCGGCGGGTTCTTCTGTCGGTTAGCTCAGCTTGACGCTGCGCCTACTGAATGTTTGCTTCTTACGGGTTGAGCCCGAGAGAATGAGAAGCCGGGGTTTTAGAAGCCGGGATTAGAAACCGAGGGATGCTGCGGATGCGCGGATTGCCTCAGCGGATGCCTTCAGCTGTGCCAGCTCAGCCTCGTTCATGGGAACCTCGAGCACGCGCTGGATGCCCTCACGGTTGACGATGGTGGGCAGGGACAGTGCAACGTCCTTGAAGCCGTACAGCTCACCTGCAATGGTGGTGGAGACGGGCAGCACTGCGTTCTGGCCGCCGAGGAATGCCTCAGCGATACGTGCGCCGGAGATACCGATTGCGTAGTTGGTGGAACCCTTGCCCTCGATGACCTTGTATGCTGCGCGCATTGCTTCGGTTGCCAGTTCTGCACGGACCTCTTCGGTGAAGACGAGCTTGCCGTCCTGCTTCCACTCGGTCAGGGGAACCATACCGATGTTGGCTGCGGACCAGACGGGGAACTCGGAGTCGCCGTGCTCGCCAACAACGTTTGCGTGGACGCTCTTGATGGAGACGCCAGCCTTGTTAGCAATTAGCCAACGCAGGCGGGAGGAGTCCAGAACTGTACCGGAGGACAGCACGCGGTTTGCGGGCAGGCCGGTGATCTTCTGGGCAACGATGGTGAGAACGTCACAGGGGTTGGTGACGAGCATGATGATTGCGTTGGGTGCTACGGACAGAATGTTCGGCAGCAGCTTCTCGAGGATTGCGACGTTTGCGCCTGCCAGTTCGAGGCGGGGCTGGCCGGGCTTCTGGCGAGCACCGGCGGTGATGATGACCATGTCGCAGTCGCGCAGAAGTTCGATGTCGTCGCCACCGGTTACGGTTGCTTCGTGTGCGAACATTGCGCCGTGTGCGATGTCCAGTGCTTCAGCGTGTGCGCGCTTGCCGTCGATGTCGTACAGGACGATTTCGTCTGCGGAGCCGCGGACCATAGCTGCGTATGCGGTTGCGCTACCGACGCCGCCTGCGCCGATGACGCCGAGCTTGGTGGGGTTATTGACACCGTTCATTGCTGTATGCCCTCTTTTCGTGAGAGTTATCCGTGTGGTGCGAGATGTTTTCTCGCGTGGTTTATCGGGAAGCGGGTGTGTGCCTCGGGGTTGAATTTTCTTGGGTGGGTGTTCTTCCCCGGTGGGCTTGCTTCGTTATGTTCTATTATGCCGCAGATTTTGCGTTTTGTGTTGGGTTATTTTGCTTTTTTCGATGAGTGCTGGTGACTTTATGGACTATAAGGGGTATTTTTCACTCACAAAACCAAATAATGACGTTCTGACCTTTTGAGCAAGCTCACATGCCGCTAAAATAGCCCTCCACGTCCACGACACCGCCGGAAGCCTCAAAATCAGCACGAACCGCATCCGCCAAATCGTCGTCGACCAGGAAGTCTAAAGCCACAGACGCCAAACCGATCGCCGCATCCAGGGCAGCATCCACCGCCGCCGGAGTGCCAGCACAGTGTGCAAACTCCACCGTGTGCATGCCGGTGCCCTCAGGCGCAATCTGAATCAGCGGGTGAATACCGGGCACGCGCAGGCTCACATTACCGAAATCAGTAGAAGCCGCCAGGGTGTCACTGACCGTTCCGGGCGGGTACGGGTGGCGGCCCACCGAACGCTGAGCCGAAACCCAACGCTTCAACAGCGGGCGGTTCGTGCGCACCGGCATGGTCATCGGCGAAGAATCCCACGTCACCTCCGCACTCACTCCAGCCATAAGCGCCGCACCGCGCAGCACCTCCTCAACCCGTCGCGACAGCGCACGCAGAGTCGGTGCGTGCTTAGAACGGATATTAATGTGCAGGCTCGCGGCGGCAGGAATCAGGTTCGGGGCGCCCCCACCGTGGTCAATAATCGCGTGAATACGGTCAGAACCGGGAATCTGCTGACGCAACAAACCCAAACCCTGATACGCCAGATTCGCCGCATCCAGGGCATTACGACCCATAAACGGGTGCGAGGACGCGTGCGCGCTCACGCCCGTATAAGTCACGCGACATTCACGGCGACCCAACCATGCCTGATCAGCCACATCCATAAAGTAGGGGTGCACCATAATGGCGGCATCCACCCGCTCGAACGCGCCAGCGCGCGCCATCAGCTCCTTACCGGCATCAGACTCTTCAGCGGGCGTGCCGTAGTAGAGGACCCTGCCACTGAACGCCTCGGGGCCGGTAGCGAGCGCATCCGCCAGGGCCAGGAAAGCGCCCAGCCCGGATACCGCGATGACGTTGTGGCCGCAGCCGTGACCGATACCCGGCAGCGCGTCATATTCGGAAAGAATCGCGATGGTGCGGTGCGTGGCGGGGTCGTAGTCGGCGCTGGTGAGCTCCACCTTGAACGCGGTATCCAGACCGAAGGCGGGGTACTCGATGCTGAGGTTCGGGTAGGCTTCACGGACCGCATCAACGAGCGTGCGGGAGGCGAAATACTCCTCGTAGGCAGTTTCAGGGTGCGCGTGAATCGCCTTGAGAATTGCGGTCAAAGAGTCTGCGCGGGTGGCGACGGATTGAGCGAGGTCGCGGCGAATATGCGCCAGTCCGCTGTCTTCGTCGAGGCGGTGACCGTGATGCGCGCCGCGCCCCTTGCCATATCCGTGGCGCTCGCCGTGGCTACGTTCCTGCTCAGGATGCGCGTGCCCGCGATTGCGGCGGTGTTCAGCGGCCCGCTTACGCTGCTCGGTTTCGAGGGCAAGGATCTCGGAATACTCGCTACCGCGCACGCAATCATCGTCGGGCGCGTCGTAGTGGCGGGTTATTGCGGCGGGTCGATTCGGTGCCGTTCGACCGGAGCTGTCAGAAATGGGCCGGGTGTGGGCGGCGGTGCCCTGTGCGTTCGCGTCAGTCATGCTTCTACGCTACCGTCTGCGCTCGCTGGGCGCTAGATGCTCGGGCGTGATGGAGTCGAAAACGCCCAAAAAGAAATTTGTGTCACATAAAAGAAAATTTGTATATATCCTAGGAATCTTTGATTCAGTGGAGTAGCGTTAAGCACATGGGAGCGACAATCCAGCCGCACCCATCACCATCCGGCGCTAGCGATGCAAATGCCGGCAGGACAGTTCACAACCGGTCCAAACCATGTCGTTTGGGCCTCTGTCAACGCTGTGACAGACCCATGAATGTGAACCGTACCGGCAAGCACACACCGCTGCGAGCGCCACGACCACGCTAAGGAGCTCCATCCCATGAAGGCAGCACGCTTCTACGACCGTAACGATATCCGCATTGAAGACATCCCCGCACCCGAAGCCGCTGCGGGCGAGGTTCTGGTCAAGGTCGCATGGTGCGGTATTTGCGGTACCGACCTGCACGAATACCTTGACGGCCCCATCTTCTGCCCCCAGCACGGTCATCCCCACCCCATTTCTGGTGAGGACTCTCCCGTCACCCTCGGTCACGAATTCTCCGGTGTTGTTGAGGCACTGGGCGAAGGCGTAGACGACCTTGAGGTTGGCGACCACGTTGTTGTCGAGCCCTACATCATTCGTGATGACGTCTACACCGGCCCCGACTCCAAGGACTACCACCTGTCCCAGGACATGAACTTCATCGGCCTTGCAGGTCGCGGTGGCGGTCTGTCCGAGAAGGTTGCTGTCAAGCGCCGCTGGGTTCACAAGATCCCCAACACCATCCCCCTGGACGAGGCAGCACTGATTGAGCCCCTGAGCGTTGGCTACCACGCTGTTGAGCGTGCAGGCGAGTTCGAAGAGGGCGCATTCGCACTGGTGACCGGTGCTGGCCCCATCGGTCTGCTGACCTCCGCAGTTCTGAAGGCTAAGGGCGCTAAGGTCATCATCTCTGAGCTGTCCCCGCTGCGTCGCCAGAAGGCTCTGGACTCCGGCGTTGCTGACTACGCTTTCTCCCCCGCTGAGGTTGACGTCCTGGCTGAGATTCACAAGCTGACCGACGGCCGTGGCGCTGACATCGCGTTCGAGTGTACCTCCGTTCAGCCCGCACTGGACCTGATTCTGGGTGCTCTCAAGCCCACCGGCAAGCTCGTCATCGTTTCCATTTGGGGTAAGCCCGCTTCCCTGGATGTTCAGAAGGTTGTGCTCAAGGAGCTCGATATCCGCGGCACCATCGCATACGTGAACTCCCACCCGGAGACCATCAAGCTCGTTGAGTCCGGCAAGATTGACCTCAAGCCCTTCATCACCGGCAAGATCGCTGTGGAAGACCTGATTGACAAGGGCTTTGACACCCTGATCAACCACAATGAGACCGCTGTGAAGATTCTGGTCACCACCGACCCGGAGCGTCTGGCTGAGTAATCTCTCTGAATGATACTGATTCGTTCAGTTTCAGCTGATGCGGCTGTTCTTCTAGCTTCCTTAGCGTAGCTAGTGTGGGGTGAGGTTCCCTTCAAGGAGCCTCACCCCACTACTTTTTTGTGTACTCTTTACCGGGCATACAAAAATCCCCGGTTCCGAAGAACCGGGGATTATCTGTGCGCGAGGGGGGACTTGAACCCCCACCCTCTAATACGAGGACTAGCACCTCAAGCTAGCGCGTCTGCCTATTCCGCCACCCGCGCAGGTGACTTTCGAACGTTTTACTTTCGGTACCGCTCGAAGCAACACGTAATACTATACGGGCTTTCTGAACACTCCGCAAATCGAAAAAGTATGTTCTGCATCACATACTAGAGGTTGGTTGGTTCCCCACACACCGGGTGATCTTCTCGCACCTTGAGTAATATGACCGGCACGCCCACTCGACTGCCATATTTTCGGTCATAACGACTAGAATAAAGAGCATGAATAATGAGAACCTCTCCCGCGAAGAAGCCGCAGAACGTTCGGCTCTCATCAGTGTCGACACCTACGACGTGCATGTCGACCTGACTAACGCCAAGGACCCCGAATTCGAGTCCTACCCCACCGTCACCACCGTCCGATTCTCCTGCAACACCCCCGGTGCAGAAACCTTCATCGACTACATCCACCACAGCGTCGACTCCGTTAAGCTCAACGGCACCGAACTGCCCCTGGCTGATGTCGTCAACGGCGCACGCATCACCCTGCCCAACCTGCAGGCAGAAAACGTGCTCACCATCCACGGTCGCTCCTACTACTCCCGCTCCGGCGAAGGTATGCACCGCTACTTCGACCCCTCCGACGGTCGTGTCTACCTGTACACCCAGTACGAGCCCTCCGACTGCCGCCGAGTCTTCCCGAACTTCGAGCAACCCGACCTGAAGGCAGTCTTCAACTTCCGGATCACCGCGCCCAAGGACTGGGTCGTCAGCTCCAACGGCGTACTCGAAAGCCAGGTCGTAGACCCCACCGACGACTCCATCACCAAGCGAGTCTTCTCCCCCACCGCAAAGATCTCCACCTACATCACCGCAATCGTTGCCGGCGAATACTTCACCGCAACCAACACCTACAAGCCCAAGAGCAAGGTCAACAGCGGCGACATCCCCCTGGTCGCATACTGCCGCCAGTCCCTCAAGCCGCACTTCGACTACGACCACATCTTCAAGGTCACCGAAAACGGCCTGGACTTCTTCCAGGACCTCTTCGACTACCCCTACCCGTACCCCAAGTACGAGCAGGCATTCGTGCCCGAATACAACATCGGCGCAATGGAAAACCCCGGTCTGGTCACCTTCACCGAAGACTACATCTTCGTCTCCGGCGCAACCGAGGACGACCTCGAAGGCCGCACCAACACCATCTGCCACGAAATGGCACACATGTGGTTCGGCGACCTCGTCACCATGAAGTGGTGGGACGACCTGTGGCTCAAGGAATCCTTCGCAGACTTCATGGGCACCCTCGGCGCTAAGGAAGCCAACAACTTCAACGACGCATGGGTCACCTTCGCGAACAACCGCAAAGCATGGGCATACATGCAGGACCAGCTGCCCACTACCCACCCCATCGTCGCTGACATCCCCCACCTGGAAGCAGCATCGCAGAACTTCGACGGCATCACCTACGCAAAGGGCGCATCCGTGCTCAAGCAGCTGGTCGCCTACGTCGGCTTCGACACCTTCATCGAGGCAGCACGCGTGTACTTCAAGCGCTTCGAGTGGGGCAACACCTCCCTGAACGACTTCCTGCAGGTACTCAACGAGGTGTCCGGCCGCGACATGCAGGCATGGGCTAACGCATGGCTGCAGACCTCCGGCGTGTCCGCACTGGGCACCAAGCGCGTCTACGGCGAAGACGGCCAGCTCACCGACCTGATCCTCACCCAGGAACTGCCCGCACAGCAGCCCGCAGGTCTGGGCCGCCCCCACGTGGCAAAGCTGGAAACCTTCGCGCTGACCGACGGCAAGCTCACCTCCACCGGCCTGCTCTCCCTCGAGTACCCGGCAGAGCCTGTCTCCGAGCATCGCGTGGAGCTCACCGAGGAGCAGAAGAAACTCGTTGGCGACGCTGACCTGCTCATGCTCAACGCAGAAGACCACACCTACGCCAAGGTCGCCCTGACCGACGAAGACGGCCTGCAGGCAGCTATCGAAGGTGTCTCCACCCTCGAATCCGCGCTCTCCCGCGGCCTCATCTGGGGCTCCCTCTGGGAGAACGTGCGCGATGCACGCCTGCCCGTCACCACCTACGTCGACGCAGTCGTACGCAACGTCTCCAAGGAACCGAGCGCATCCCTGCTGGGCACCATGGTCAACAACGCACAGGTCGCTATCGCAACCTTCTCCGCACCCACCGGCCGCGAGCGCCTCTACGACGCTCTCTACGACGCATTCGCAGCCGCACTGGCGCAGGCTAAGCCCGGCTCCGACGAGCAACTGATTCTGCTGCGCGCCCTGATTTCGGTTTCCACCAACGCGACCAAGGGTGAAGAGCTCTGCCGTGATATTGCCCGCGGTGCTTTCGAAGACACCACCGGCGATATTGCTGACGCAACCGGCATTCCTTACGACCAAAACCTGGGTTGGAGTGCGCTGGGTGCGCTCGCAAGCCGCGATCTGGTGACCGTTGAGGATCTGGACCGTGCGGCTGAGTACAGCCCCTCCTCGATTTCTTCGAATGGTTACGCGTACGCGGTTGCTGCCCTTCCCTCTGCTGAGCGTAAGGCTGCCGCGTACAAGACCATCATGGAAGACGAGTCTCTGTCGAACGACGCCCTGGCGTCGACCATTAACGGTTTTGCTCGCGGTCCGGTTGAGCTGCGTGAGTCCTACTACGACTCCTACTTTGAGGCTCTGCTGCCCGTTTGGGCGTCCCGTTCGATTGGTATGGCGACCCGCATTGTGCGTGGCCTGTACCCGAAGGCTCCGTACAACACCGGCTCCACCGAGGGTCTGGGCGTTGAGGGTAACCCCTCAGTTGCTTTGGCTCAGCGTTGGCTAGAGGCAAACTCCGAAGCTCCTTCGGCTCTGCGTCGTCTGATTCTGGAGGCTCAGGATCACGGCCACCGTTCGATTGTGGCTCAGAAGTTCAACGCCTCCCTGCAGGACTAAGCTGCGTGATTTGAGGGCTTGTGGCGGGGTGTGAGCCGGTATCTAGGCTAGGTTACACTCTCCCCCGCTAGGGTCTCTAGCCTCTTTGAGAGACTGCCGTTCGGCACGCTCCCGGTAACGTACCGGGACGCGCCGGGCGGTGATCTTTTTCTGGCTCATCTATAGAATTCATAGCGGCGGTACGCCGTCTAAATATTTCCCTCATACAATGGTTCACATACTGACAAGGGCAGTTATTATCGGGGCAGTTTCGCCAGGGCAAAAAACTATATGCACCCGATGCTAAACGACAGATAAATGTCACCCGTTTTTGTGAGCTATCCACCCTGAAAGCATGAGAGAATAGACTAGGTATCCGCTCGCTTAGACACATCAGAAGGAGTTTTCAGTGGTCGATTACGCACTCGGTGACCGCGGTAGCGTTGACATTGTCACCGATGATTACTACGAAGCAGAAACGCTCCAGATCTTTGAGGAACTGCACATCGACCGTGAACGCATCTGGTACGGTGAAGCGCGCCTCGTTCCCGAACCGGATAACCCCTACGCGCCCAATAGCATCACCGTCTACATTGACGAGTTCAAGGTAGGCCGCATGAGCGTGGAGGACTCCGCCGCGTACTGGGATTCCATTACCCGCGTGGTCGCCTCCGGTTACGAGCCCATCGCGCACCTGCAACTTTCCGCTGTTGCCGTACGTGCTGAAGGCGGCGGCATGCGCGTGAAGAGCACCGGTGTGCTCTCACTGTCTGCACCTAGCTCGCTTTTCCCCCTCAACGACGCGCCAACCCGCGCGACCCTGCTGCCCCAGGGCCCGTCCATGAAGGTGCTCGACGAGAAGGAACACTCCGAATACCTGCATAGCATCCTGCCGCCCAGCGGTGAAGGTCGCGTGATACTGACCCTGGAGGCGAACCAGCTCAAGACCTCCGACGGCCGTTTCGTTGACAGTGTTGAGGTGCGCCACGACCGCAAACTTGTGGGCCGTTTGAGCACCCAGATGTCTGAGCAGCTTGCACCCGTGATCCGTTACGCTTTTGAGAACGACCGCCTCACCAGCGCCTGGGGTACTATTCGCGGTAACACCCTGGAACTGTCCCTGACCGTTCAGGCTGCACGCCCCGCCGATATTCCGCAGGAATGGTACGAGACTCTGCCCAATAACGTTCCGGTACTGCTACCCGCTGGCGAAGAATACGATGTGCCCGCCGCATTCGTGCCCACCGAAGGTGAACGCCACTACCTGGAGTCCTCCGCACAGCAGGCACCGAAGAAGCGTCGCGGTTTTATGACCTCCCTGACCGGCGGTTCCGTTGCCTCTGAACTGACCCATCATGAGCCCGCCGCCGAGAAGCCAATCATCGAGTACAGCCTGGAAGAAGAGGAATACTACGAACCGAACGAGCGTGACCGTCTGCTGAACCTGATCAAGGGTGCAGGCCTCGCCGTTCTGGTCGCCGGCCTGATTTCGATGCTGTGGACCCCGATACTCGGCATCCTCATTGCTATCCTAGGTGGCGCTGTCGCAGCAGTCGCTTTCTACTTTGGCCGTCAGCCCCACTACGAAGGCTACGGGGACTACAACGAGTACGAGGAAGAATATGAAGAAACCGACGAGGCTGAAGAAGACTCGAAGGCATAGACTCCTCTACTACAAGGCGTAAAGATACAACGCAACGATACAAAAGGGGCGGCTACCCTACCACCACGGTGGAGGTAGCCGCCCCTTTTATGTGCCCCAACAGCTCTCTAAACGCTAACGAGGCACTTTCAAGTGTCTGCATCCCAGTAGCGCTTCCCGGAAGCAGTTAAAAACTTGCGGGGGTGAAAGCCCATACAAGCTTTCACCCCCGCAAGGAGTTAGGCCTTAGTCCTGACCGTAAGTCGCCATGAACTGATCCATCGTGTCAGTCTGCAGAGCCCTTGCCAACCGGGCATTTGCCTCCTGGTTCACCAGAATGATTGACTGACCGTCATAGGACCAACCCGGGCCAGCGTTCGGCAGAGTGGTCATGCGCATCGTGGTGTCACCACTGGTCAACACCGGAGCCGCAATCTGAGCAATCTGCGCCGCATTCAGACCGGAGTCCACACGCATGTAATCAGTCAGAGACTCGATAGAAGACTGGAAAGAAGCAATATTGCTCAGCGCCCCCTTAGCCTTCATCGTGTTGTACAGACCGCGCAGGAACGCACGCTGGTTACGAACACGCTGGTAGTCACCATCAGCGAAAGAGTAACGTTCACGAACAAAGCTCAGAGCGCCACTGCCGTTGAGGTGCATCAAACCCGGGGTAAAGGTCCAGACATTACTGGTGAATGCGAAGGGAACCTGGACGTCCACGCCACCAATGGCATTCACGAGAGACTTGAATCCTTCAAACTCAATTTCAGCCACATGGTCAATCTTGACGCCAACCAGGTTTTCGATGGTAGCAACCTGCAGGGAAATACCGCCGTAGTTTAGCGCCGCGTTCACCTTAGCCGTACCGTAACCGGGAATATTAACCCAGGTGTCACGCATAATCGAGATGATGTACACACCCTTGCCGTCAGCCGGGATATGCATCAGCATGATGGTGTCCGCACGGGAACCGCTCACCAGAGCTGCATCAGCACCAGTACGGGTATCGCTACCGAGCAACAGAATGTTCTTGCCGGGTCCCTTAATAACGCCGTAATTGTATCCGTTGTCCAAGATACCGTCGCCATCTGCATCGTGTTCACTGGCGTTAGCGTTGATGGCAGTCGGACCCTTCAGCTCCATCATGTTGAGCGTCTTAGCCGCGCCAAGCCGCTCCTTAATTTTGCTAAGGTCATCGTCCACATTAGTGATTGAGTCAAACTTCCCGGTCTTGCTATCCCAGGTGTGACCAGCACGCCAAATAAAGAAACCAATACCGAGGGTAATAACCAGCAGAAGAATCAGCAGGATCAGCAAGGCACGCTTGCCCCATTTCTTCTTCTGCGACGGTTCAGAGTGAGCATCGCTCATTAAGTTGTCCTTTGTTTGAGGTGGTGATACGCGAGGCGCGTAGCGCAATCCAGCGAAGTCTCTAGAATACGAGAGCCGGAAAATAACCCGCCGATATAGGGCGGTGCTGGAGAGCACAGAAAATGCACAGCTCGCAAAAATACTTTCCCATTGTAACGCCGTCAGCGGGTCTACGCACCGGTGAACGAAAGGTTTTACATTACAACTTTTCTCCCGTTACAACTTTCCTCACGTTCACGCGACCCATTCTGCTACCCGCATAGAACGCGCAATGCCCCGCCTCCCTGAAAACCAAGGAGAACGGGGCATTGATTTCGCTATAGAGCAAAACCGGGAAAGAAGATTTACTTCTTGCCGAAGTTGCCGAAGCGTGCGTTGAAGCGCTCGACGCGACCTGCGGAGTCCATGATGCGCTGCTTACCGGTGTAGAACGGGTGCGACTCAGACGAGATTTCAACCTCGACAATCGGGTACTCGTTACCGTCTTCCCACTTCTCGGTCTTGTCCGAGGTCATGGTGGAACGGGTCAGGAAGACCTTGCCGGATGCGAGGTCGCGGAACAGAACCAGGTTGTAGTCCGGGTGGATTTCTGCCTTCATTGATTACCTTCTTCTGCTACTGGATTTTGCCAGTAGCCCTTATATAGATGGAGTAGGTTTTTCGATGTGCAGCTATCGAGAAAAATCTCAGAGCGCATCACCATTGTGCCCGCATAGGGCGTGCACAACCCATTAAGGGTATCACCTTCACGGATTAAATCCCAGTACGTTCCCTCACAGACACCAACCTACACACCGCAAGGGAACCCGAAGAAGGTACTCACGCGGGTTAAGAATCAGGTGAGAACTCATGTTATGAACGCGGGCGGGTCTCCCAGAAAGCCACGGCACTCGCCGCCGCAACATTCAAAGAATCCACACCGTGCGACATCGGAATCATCACCGTATCGTCACACGCCGCCAAGGTGCGGGGCGACAGGCCGTGCCCCTCCGTGCCCAGAATCAGCGCAAGCTTCTCATCCCGGCGGGCAGACAGCTCCTCCAGGGTCAGCGAGTCCTCCTCCAAAGCCAACGCCGCGCTCTTAAAGCCCAGCTCGTGCAGGGTCTGCAGATTAGCAGGCCACGACTCCAGGCGAGCCCACGGCACCTGAAAAACAGTACCCATCGACACGCGAATCGAGCGGCGGTACAGCGGATCAGCGCACCGCGGAGTCACCAGCACGGCATCCACGTTCAG
Source organism: Rothia gullae (assembly GCF_024294905.1). GTDB lineage: Bacteria > Actinomycetota > Actinomycetes > Actinomycetales > Micrococcaceae > Rothia. The sequence continues at coordinate 65,789 of NZ_JANCOC010000004.1, read as the reverse complement.
CGCGGCAGCCGAACGGAAAATAGCTCCCACATTCGTGTGGTCCACAATATCTTCCAAAATCGCCACGCGAGAGGCACCCTGCAGCAACCGTTCCAGAGGCTGCGGCGCCGGACGAGCCATCGCAGCCAACGCGCCACGATGCAGATGAAAACCGGTCACCTGCTCCAGCTGCTCCTCACTACCCACATACGCGGGAGTGTCAGAATGGGCGCGCAAAACATCCGCCAAATCATCAGCCCATTTCTCACTCATCAGGAAAGAAACGGGCTGATGACCGGCAGCGAGCGCACGACGAATCACCTTCGAAGACTCCGCAATGTAAATACCCCACTGCGGCTCCATGGCGCTACGGAGCTTCACATCGGTCAGCTGCGTGTAGTAGCGTAAAGCCTGCTCGGGTGCCTGCGCCAGAGCCGTGACCGATTCGATGGCGTAGACACGCTCGGCACGCTCAGCGATCTGTTCGGCGCTCAGCTGCTTCAGGGCACGGCTCATGCGCGCTTAAACGCGGAGTAACGACCCGCGGAGGTGACGGTCAGAGCCAGGTCCATGTCGTAGGTTGCGGCGAGGTTTGCCTCGGTAATGGTGGACAGGATCGGGCCGGCGGCGACCACGCCACCGTCACGGACCAGCAGGGCGTGGGTGAAGCCCGCCGGGATTTCCTCGAGGTGGTGGGTGATGAGCACGGTAGCCGGTGCGTAGGGGTCAGCGGCAAGTGCGGTCAGACGCTCAACCAGGTCCTCTCGGCCCGAGATGTCCATGCCTGCGCCGGGCTCGTCCAGCAGTAGCATTTCGGGGTCCGTCATGAGGGCGCGGGCAATCAGCGCACGCTTGCGCTCGCCGTCGGAGAGGGAGCCGAAGGTGCGGTCAGCGAGGGTGTCGACACCCCACTCAGCCAGCAGCTCGGTGGCACGCTCGTCGTCCATGACGTCGTATTCTTCCTTCCAGCGGCCGGACACAGCGTACGCTGCGGTCACGACAACGTCGGAAACCTTCTCGTTGGCGGGAATCTGGGTAGCCGAAGCACCGGAGGATAGACCAATGCGCGGGCGGAGGTCGAATACGTCAACAGCGCCGAGGGTCTCGTCAAGGATTTCAACCTCGCCGCTGGTCGGGTGCAGGCGGGCTGCCGCAATCGAAAGCAGAGTGGACTTACCGGCGCCGTTGGGGCCCAGAACGACCCAGCGTTCACCTTCGTTCACAGTCCACGAAACGTTGTTAAGGATGGGGCGGCCGCCGCGAATCACGGAGACATTCTGAAGGTTGAGTACGGTGCTCATGGTTCTTCTTCCAGTGAGTTAGATGGATGGGATGCGCCCCCACCCCGGAACCCGTGCCGGGTTATCGGAGCGGTTGGCGCATAGTGCGCGGGCACCCCACATTGGGTACCTCGCGCAAAATCTTAGGAGCTATAGGGGTCTTAGGAGCTATAGGTGCCGCCGCGGTAAGGAGCGGCGCGCCTCATCAAATGTACCTTGTCAGAGGGGCGGGCGCATCCGCAACGGCACCTATAGCAACTGAAGTTATTAGTCGATGAAGCCGCGTGCGCCGCCAACCAGCTCAACGTGGCCGGTCTCAACGTCTGCGGTGACCATCTTCGCGATTTCCTGTGCGAACTCGTTGACGGTGTAGAGCTTTCCGGCGGTCTCGCGGCGCTGCTCAATAGCGCCGGGGTGCAGGCGGTTCAGCAGGGTTGCGGTGACGGTGCCTTCAATCATGTCAGCGGACACGACGACCAGGGAGATACCCTTCTCGGAAAGTGCGGGAATCTCGGCGATCAGTGCGTCTTCGCCTGCGCGCTTGGACTCTGCGACGGGCTTGTACTCGTCCATGGTCTCAACCTCGCGGATGAAGTGCGCCTGGTGGCTGGTCACGAACACGATGCGTGCGCCTTCGGGCATCTTCTCTGCAGCCAGGCGTGCCAGGTTCAGCTGTGCGTCACGGTTCAGGCGCATTGCGTAGTCTTCGCCCATGCCGGTTTCCATACCGCCCGAAGCGTTCAGGATTAGGTAGTCCAGGGAGCCGAAGGTCTCCACGGCGGTGTTAACGAGGTTCTGTAGGTCCTCATTGTTGGTCACGTCAGCCTGCACTGCGATTGCCTTGCCGCCAGCCTCTTCAATAGCCTTGACGATCTTGTTCGCGCGGGGTGCCTTGGAGCGGTAGTTCACCACAATGTTCGCGCCCTCAGCGGCGAGAATCTGTGCGGTGTCTGCGCCAACGCCGCGGGAGGAGCCGGTAATGATGATGGTCTTGCCGGTCAGCTGTGCCATAGTTTTATGTCCTTAAAGTTTAGAAAGGGTGCGCCCACATTCGGGCACTTCGTGCAGTCCGTACGGGGTGGGGTTAGTGACCCATGCCCAGGCCGCCATCAACGGGGATGACAGCGCCAGAAATATAGCTAGCCTCATCGGATGCGAGCCAACGAATCACGCGAGCAACCTCTTCCGCCTCCGCGAAACGACCAGCCGGGATAGATGCGAGGTAGTTCTTCTTGGTCTCTTCGGGCAGAACCTCGGTCATTGCGGTGTTAATGAAGCCCGGTGCCACCACATTAGCGGTGATGTTACGACCGCCCAGCTCCCGGGTGATGGAGCGTGCCATACCGACCAGTGCAGCCTTGGACGCGGAGTAGTTGACCTGGCCGGGGGAACCGTACAGACCCACCACGGAGGAAACCAGGATAATGCGGCCGCGCTTGAGCTTCAGCATGCCCTTGATGGCGCGCTGAACCACGCGGAAAGAACCGGTGAGGTTGGTGTCGACCACGTCGGTGAAGTCGGATTCCTTCATGCGCATCAGCAGCATGTCGCGGGTGATACCTGCGTTGGCGACCAGCACCTCCACGGGACCGAATTCTGCTTCAATTTCCTTGAATGCTTCGTTAATACTGTCGGCATCGCGTACATCTGCCTTGACGGCGAAAAATTCTTCGGGGGCTTCACCGCTACGGTAGGTGATGCAGACATTGTGTCCTGCTGCCTGGAATTCCTTGGCAATTTCGTAGCCGATGCCTCGGTTGCCGCCGGTGACCAGCACAGTCTTGGGAGTGTTCTCGCTCATGAGCTTCCTTGATGAGTCGACCCCTCGCGATCAGCGCCGATGCAGCGGCTACACGGTTGGGGTGTGGACGAATGGACAGACAAGCCTTATTTTACCGCGTTTTAGCGCAAAGGTGCCGCAGGCTACACTCCACTCTTGAACACTGAACACCGGCTCCCCTTCTTTTACATGCCTCATCGGGCGCGTACACTAGCTAAAGCGGAACAGCCCGCACCCCTTTTCTGCCCGATCGCGCGGGCACGGAATAACACCGCACGTCGAGGCGCAATAGTAAGGATAAGAAGATATGGATCTGCTCGGTTCACTTTCCCAGGATGCACAGCCCGAGTACGCCAAGTGCTCCCGTAAGGGCTGCCAGCAGGCGGCAGAATTTCAGCTGCTCTGGAACAACCCGAAGGTGCACACCCCCGAGCGCCGCAAGATCTGGTTGGCGTGCTCCGACCACGTGGGTTGGCTGGAGAATTACCTGCGCGAGCGTGAGTTCTGGAAGCAGACTCTTCCGTTTGAGGGGTAGTGCCATCGAGAGGTAGTGCCGCTTGAGGTGGCTCCACTTAAGGAATAACCCCGCTTATCGAAAGTAATTTCGATATATGCTATATTTGTTCTAATTAGTTCGAGTGAACATCCCGGCACCCAGACAACCACATTCACAGGGCAACCACACTCGCAGGGCAATTACATTCAAGGAGGCACCTCCCCATGATGGGCTATTCGCATACTGTCAGCGCCGCAGCTGGCTGGCTAGTGCTCGTCGAGACGGGAGTGGTGCAGGTTCCCAATACCCCCACCCTCATCGTGACCACCCTGGCGTGCGCCGGTGCGGGCATGCTACCGGATATTGACCACCACAACGGCAGTATCGCCAACTCCATCCCGCCCATTTCACGCTGGGTAGCACGCATTATCGGGGCAGTCAGCGGCGGACACCGCAAGGGAACGCACTCCATTTTGGGTCTGGTAGTCTTCTGGGCGGTTGCCTATTTCAGCGCCAACCTGAGCTACAACGGAATCCCCTGGGCTTCACTACTTCTTGCCGCTTTCTCGGGCGGTCTAGCCTTGCGCGTGCTCGGCGCACCGGGTGGATGGATCGGTGCCGTCGCCCTCGGATATGCCGCCTACACGACTGATTCGCTGTCACTGCTCCCCTGGGCTATTTCGGTCGGCGCCACCATTCACCTGATTGGCGACCTGCTGACAACCCGCGGACTACTGCCCCTCTACCCCATTGTTATCAAACCCCTAGTGGCTTCCTCCTTATGGAAAAAGAGCGGCTACATGGCACTGCCTATTCTGGGTGATGCTGGCAGCGTACGCGAGAAGGCACTCGTTCTAGTACTGACCGGGTACGTCGCCTGGTACGCGGCAGCCATGATGAGCTTTACCGAATACCCTCTGCAAATGTTCGGACTGGGTATTAACGCTGCATAACTAAATTCTCACTCAGGACAGCAAAGCACCCCGTCACTTCCCTACGGAAGCAACGGGGTGCTTTTCTAATCCTTATCCCGACCTATCGGGGTGAGAGATTAAGCGTCCTGGATGGGCCAGAAGACGTCAACCTCAACGTTCTCTTCACCGGAGGTGGGGTACTTCTCGAACTCAGTGTTGTGCATTGGCAGTTCTCCTTCGTGAGCGGGCGGGAATCTCTTCTCCCCCGCGCTAACTCACCATCGGTAGTGAGCCCTAATGTTTCGCGTTTGCGTCCTCGCAGTGGCGGGAACAGTTACAAGTCTACGCCTCATACATGTTGTGTTTCTACCATTTTTCCCACAATGTATGTAGAGACACATAAAAAATTCAAAAAGCCCACAAAGACCCCCTGAAATATCGCCCGAGAGCTTTTCTTTCTCACAGAAAAACCCACAAGGCAACATTATTTCCCATCAAATACGCCGCGAGTTTCGTATGTTATACCCCACAAGTCACATGCACGGGAACGCAATTACACCACATATGATCAGAAAACAATACAACCCCACGGGTCAGGTCACATTTTTCCGCACTATTCACAAGAAAAATACCGACAATATCTCCGCAACACATTTTCAGAACACAAAAAATACGCCCTGGACAATAGGCCCTGGACAATACACCCCGGACAATAAAACAACGCGCAATACACAAGAGGCCCCGGCACCACACGGTACCGAAGCCTCCCCCATGCTTTGATGTTCAGCGAATATTGCTTACGCCAGCGAAATCAGATCCTGGTAATCCTTCGACCATAGGTCCTCCACCGCATCCGGCAGAAGTAGCACACGCTCAGGATCCAGCGCCTCCACGGCACCCTCATCGTGAGAAACCATCACAATGGAGCCCTGATACGCCTTCAACGCGTTCAGAATCTCCTCACGCGAGGCGGGGTCCAGGTTGTTGGTCGGCTCATCGAGCAGCAGCACATTCGCACTCGACGCCACCAGGGTCGCCAGGGACAGACGGGTCTTCTCACCACCGGAAAGCACACCGGCAGGCTTATCCACGTCATCACCGGAGAACAGGAACGAACCCAGAATCGTACGCACGCGGGTGTCATCCAGATCCGGTGCAGCAGACTTCATGTTCTCAAAGACAGTACGGTCACCATCAAGAATTTCATGTTCCTGCGCAAAATAGCCCAGCTTCGCGCCGTGACCGTACACGACCTCACCCGTATCAGGCTCGGTGGAACCAGCCAGCATGCGTAGCAGTGTGGTCTTACCGGCACCGTTTAGGCCCAGCACCACCACGCGCGAACCGCGGTCAATCGCCAAATCAACGTCCGTGAAAATCTCCAGAGAGCCATAGGACTTCGACAGGCCCTGCGCAGACAGCGGAGTCTTACCGCACGGCGCCGGATCCGGGAAGCGAATCGCCGCAACCTTATCGATCTGACGCTCATCCTCCAGGCCACGCAGAAGCTTCTCAGCACGCTTAATCATCTGCTGAGCAGCAACAGCCTTCGTCGCCTTCGCGCGCATCTTATTCGCCTGCTCCATCAGAGCATTCGCCTTCTTCTGCGCATTCGCACGCTCACGCTTGCGGCGGTGCTCATCCTGCTCACGCTGAGTCAGGTAGTTCTTCCAACCCATGTTGTACTGATCAATCACGCAGCGGTTCGCGTCCAGGTAGAAGACGCGGTTGACGACCAGCTCCATCAGCTCAACATCGTGGCTAATGACCATCAGGCCGCCCGAGAAGTTCTTCAAGAAATCACGCAACCACAGAATCGAATCGGCATCGAGGTGGTTGGTCGGCTCGTCCAGAAGCATGGTGTCCGCATTGGAGAAGAGAATACGCGCCAGCTCCACGCGGCGACGCTGACCACCCGAAAGAGTAGACAGCGGCTGGGCGAGCACACGCTCCGGCAGGTCCAGATTGGAAGTGATGACCGCCGCCTCCGACTCAGCCGCGTAGCCACCGCCAGCAATGAACTCAGCCTCAAGACGGTCGTAGCGGCGCATACCCTTAGCGCGCACCGCCGGGTCCTCACTCGCCATATCGTCCTGCGCCTGACGCATCTTGCGCGCCACACCGTCCAGGCCACGCGCCGAGAGGATGCGGTCACGAGCCAGCTGGCTCATGTCATCCACCTTTGGGTCCTGCGGAAGGTAGCCGATAGTGCCGCTGCGGGTCACCGTACCGTCAGCGGGCAGGGTCAGACCGGCAAGCACCTTAGTCATAGTGGTCTTACCGGCACCGTTGCGGCCCACCAAACCAATCTTGTCGCCCTTATCGATGCGGAAGGTAACCTCTTCCATGAGCAGGCGCGCGCCTGCACGCAATTCGAGGTTCTGTACAGCAATCATGGGTGCCTTTCCGGATGGCGGTCTGGTGTGTGGGTTGATAGTGCTCGGTAGGCGGGATTTGCCGCGTTAGAAGCGGCGAGCGCGCAGAGCACCTCATCAATTTTAGTGCAGGCGTGCCGAGTGCGCATGTGGGGTCCCTTTTGTTTTTGTCATGTGAGGTGTAATATACATACCGAACACTTTTATAGAACATTGTTCAAATGTTGGGTCATGACAAGCAGTCAACCACCGCAACCCTCAACTCTGTAGAAAGATCTGCAGAGCAATAACGTACCAAAAAGGAGCACCACCCCAATGACCAATTCCGTGCACGAATCAGCTCAGGCACCCCAGGCACCGCGCCGTAACGTAGCGGCAAAGACCGCCCTCGCCACAGACCTCTCCCTCATCGCAGTGTTCGCGGGCTTCATTGCCGCACTCTCCATCATGCCCGCCGTCAGCTTGGGCGGCGTTGCGGTTCCCTTCACATTCCAGACCCTCGGCATTTACATCACCGCTCAGGTACTCGGCGGCAAGCGTGCCACCGCCTCCGTAGCGCTGTACCTGCTGGTTGGTTTCGCTGGCCTGCCCATCTTCGCTAAGGGCGGCGCCGGTTTGGGTACGCTCGCCTCCCCGAGTGCCGGCTACCTGCTCGGCTTCCTGCCCTTCGCCGCTATTACCGGTACCCTCGCCTACCTGTTCACCCGCAACACCCGTTCGATTGGTGCAACCTTCCTCATGGCTCTGGTTGCGAACTTCTGCGGTTTTGTGGTTCTGACCGCCTGCGGTATCGCCGGTATGATGGTGAACGCCCACATGACTTTTGACGCCGCGTTCAGCACGGCAATGGTGTTCGTTCCCTGGGATATGGTGAAGTCCACGATCGCGGTTCTGGTTGGTTTGTCGGTACGCCGCGCCTTCCCGTCCCTGGCTTCTGCCCAGCGTTAAAGGCACACGATGTGCCGCACGAGAGGATAGCTATGTTTTTTCGCCACTCCACGCGCCAGCCTGCGCCGCAGCAGGTGCAAGGCGAGCAGGCGGTAAGCGCCTCTACCAGTATGCCCGCCCTTGAGCTTGAATCGGTGAGTGTTTTCACCGAGCTGCCCGAAGGCGGGCATCGCCGTATCCTCAAGGATGTGAGTCTGCGATTCACGGCGAAGTGCACCGCGGTGCTGGGTCTGAACGGTAGCGGCAAGTCCACCCTACTGGGGCTTTTCAATGGGCTCACCCACCCGGATGAAGGTATTGTGCGCGTGAACGGTGTCGACACCATGGAGGCACCGAGCCGCGGCTCAACGGGTGCTCGCGGTCATTCGCAGGGTGCTTTTGAGGGTGTGGGTATGCTCTTCGCCCAGCCGGAGGCGCAGCTGATTATGCCCACCGTTGCCGAAGATATTGATCTGAGTCTGCGCCGTGCAGCCGCCGTTGAAGGTAGTGCCCTCAGCGGTGAGCAGCGCCTCGAACAGATTCGTGAACTGCTCCGCGAGCGCGGCCTCGAACACCTTGAAAACCAGAGTGTTTTTACCCTCTCAGGAGGCGAAAAGCAGCTGGTCGCCCTCACCAGTGTGCTGGCGGCGCGCCCTCAGATTCTTCTGCTCGATGAGCCGACCACCCTGCTGGATTTGCGTAATCGCGCGCGGCTACTTATGCATTTGGAGTCGCTGGATCAGATGCTGGTGCTCAGCACGCACGACCTGGATTTGGCGGCGTCCTGCGATGAAGCCGTCATTATTCATGACGGCCGTTTACTCGCGCAGGGGGATGCGGGGCAGCTGGTGCAGCAGTACCGCACGTGGTGTGCCGAAGGGTTCCCGAACGAGGGCGCGACCGAAAGTCTGGATTCGGCAGGAGGCACGCATGGGCGCTAACACGCCGCGCGTGAATCCTCGTGTGACTCCTCAGGTGAATCCGCGCGTGAATCCTCGCCCTGCTTCTCAGGACTCAGATTTTAACCCCGGTACTCTGCTGGTGGGTTTCTACCAGCCGTTGAACACGCCGGTGCATCGGGTGCCGCTATGGTTCAAGGGCACGCTCTTCTTTGGGCTGTTCCTGTTGTTGACAGTGACCGGCTGGCAGGTGGCGCTGGTGGCTTTGGTTGCCTCCACGCTGTGCGCGTTGTGGGCTGGTGTGCCAGCCTCCCAGCTGTGGCTGGTGGTTCGCACGCTGTCTCTGCTGCTACTGATTATGGTCGGCTATTACGTGTTTACGGGTCAGTACGCCTCCGGCGCGGATGCTATCGCGACTATGCTGACGGCTTTTTATGCGTCCCGCGCTCTGCTGGTGAGCACTCCCCTGCCGGTTCTAATTGACGGCTTTGTGAGGCTGTGTTCGCCGCTGCGTTTCGTGGGTCTTTCTCCCGAGCGTCTGGGTCTGCTGATTGCGTTGATGATCCGGTCGATTCCGGCGCTCATGGACCGTTGGGGTGCGTTGCGCAGGGCGGCGGTGGCGCGTAACCTGCCCAAGCGCATGTATTGGCGGCTGCTGATTCCGTGGGTGGTGCAGGCGGTTGATTACGCGACGGCGACCGCTCGTGCTTTGCGGGCACGGCACGTGGACGAACTGAAATAGCGCACGTAGCACAGCAACCCGGAGCGGACCTGCACAAATACACGAAAAAGCGCAGATACACGAGAGGGGCGGGGTGAACTATGTAGGTTCATCCCGCCCCTTCGCTTTACTCGCCTAGCTTAGGCTGGTTTAGGGCGTTTCAATAAGGAGCGCCGCCGCGGGAGCTGCTCCCACCACAGGTACCAGTCGTGCTGACCGTAGAGCGCCTCCACGAGCTTGTCGAAGCCGCGGTAGACACGCACCGGCATCGCCGAGGAAACCATCGTGTGCTCGACCGCTAGGATTTCGGCGTCGCGGCGGGTTGTGACCGGTACCGGCGTGTAGAACTCGATAAAGTCCGAGGCGATAACAGCCGGGTAGGCGTCATCGCGTTCAAACCAGTAGCGGGCAATGGACAGCATCGCCTCGGGGCTGGGGCTGGAATCCCACCCGCCGAAGGGCAGGTAAGCAAATACCCCGGATACATCCCGCAGCGGCAGGTCCATAATCAGCAGTTCCGCGGCGCTGTCAATGTCGGCAGCTTTGACCTTCTCATTGATGATGCCGGCGGTCAGCTCGAAGGGGTACTCAGCTTTCAGGGGCCTACCAATATCGTCTTCGCCGAGTTCACCGTTTTCCATAAGGCGGCGGTAGGTATGCAGGTAGGCGCTCTCGTTCAGGTGCCGGAACGCCTCATGTGCGGCAACTTCTACACCGACCTGGTCTAGGTAATGATGCTGGTCTGTGATGAGCTCATGTGCGTACCGCTCAACGGTGTCGCCGGTGATGTGCTGCACGGGCGTTGAGGTGCGCAGGGAGACGTTATTCTCAATGGTCCCGAGCAGGGTCGGGTCGAGGGCAACCACGATGGGGGTTGTTCCCCGGTTCTTGCCCTCGTAAAGGTGTTCGAGGTATCGCCGGTTAAGTTCGGCTCGTGGGGCGCCGTGGCGGATTCGCTCGTGTGGGTGGGGATACAAAGCGACGAAGCGCTCGTAGAGCTCTGCCATGGTGTTCTCCGATGTTTGGTTGCCCCCAGTTTATCGCGTATTTTCGCACAAAAATACGGGTTTTTGGATGTTTTATCAGGGCGCGGAGGGCGAGCATTTTTTCGTTTGATGAGTGTGTATCGGTGTGTGCTAAACACGCTTAAACTGCCTTTGTGTTGGGCGGTTTGCGCACCGATTTTCGCCAGAAAAAGACAGAAATTTTTTGCCACCATATGAGATTTTTGGGCGAGTTACACCGGGCGGTGCCAAATGGGTGCGGCAGACACTTTCGCGGAGGTGCAGGGCGCCTCCTGCGGGTCGGTATCCGCTGCAGAACTCGGGTAGAATAGGCACCAAGTTCATGATTTGCAGACATAAAGCACCCTATTTTCTTCTTCGGCGCGTCATATTTGACGTATTAAGGGTGTTTCGGGCGAGTTCCGCCTCCGCCGCCCCACAGCTGGCGTAGAGTATTGGTACCAGCTACCGTTCCGTATCGGCTTAGCGCAACGTACCGGCACGGTCGCGGGTGCCGTCAACTCGCAGGAGTCTAAACCAACGGAGGTTCTCATGTCGAATAGCTACTACAAAGAGATGGTTCGCCTGGCAGACAGCATCGCTGATAAGGCGCATGAGGGGCAGACTGATCGTAACGGCTGGCCCTACATCTCCCACCCTCGCCGTGTGGCTCTTGGGGCACGTAAGCTCGTGTCTGAAATGGCTGCCGCCACTCATCCCGATTCGTCTTTGGAGGAACTGAAGACTGAGGCTCAGATTGTGGCGCTACTGCACGACACGGTGGAGGATACCGGCGTTTCCCTCGCATATCTGGCCCGTCACTTCTCGGCGCGTATTGTGGATGCGATTGATGCCTTGACCCATCGCCCGGGTGAGTCGCGTGAGTCGTATCTGAGCCGGGTGCGTGTGAATGATTTGGCTCGTCTGGTGAAGCTTGCCGATATTGCGGATAATACTGACCCGCACCGTCTGGCTCTGTTGCCGGAGCCGACCCGCTCGACCCTGATGATCAAGTACGAACACTCGCTAAAGCTACTGCACCTGAACGACTAGGTTCAAAGCTGACCATATAGAAGCCGCCCGGTATGGAATGTGTTCCATGCCGGGCGGCTTCTATGAATCATCTGTTGAATTAGTCCAGGTGAGAGACTGCGTAGTCAGCTTCTTCCTCGGTGAATCCGTCAAACGAGGAAGTCAGCTGGGAACGGATTGCCTCGGGAGACATGTTCATCGTCTTCTGGTAGCTCTTTGCGCTCTCCAGGGCATTTGCGTTCCAGTCAGCCTTCATATTGTCCACAGCATACTGAGCAGCTTCAGGAGTGAACTTTTCGAATTCACTGGTGAGCTGGTCGTAGATACGCTGCTTGGACATGTGCATGGTGCGAGAATAAGACTCCGCCTTCTTCAAAGCAGACTTATATTCTCTAGGAACGCTGTTATCGTTCTGCTTTGCGTTAGATTCCGCAGCAGTGGTAGCAGGAGCCGCAGAGGTACCGGCATCTGCCGCAGAAGAGGTATCCGTACCTACCGTAGCGGAAGAAGCGCTAGGTGCCGACGAATCAGTAGCTGCCGAAGATGAGGGGGCACTTACCTTAGTGGAGCTCTTAGAGCCGCCCATTATTGAAGCGCAACCACCAAGAAGAACAAGAATAACGAGAGTGATAAACCACCAACGGAGGTAGAAAGGCTTCTTCTTAACGTAGACAGAACCGTCAGCGGCAATAATCTTTTGTGCCATGATTTCCTTTCGGCATCCTCAAGCAGCCATTGCATAAGGAGCTAATATGATGTGAGTGTATGATTCACAAGGAAATATACTAGACCCCCCCCCAAAGTCAAAGCGTCCTAATTGTTTCAGCAAAATACATCACTACCATTATTAAATTACTTTTAAATCTGGGATTAAGACCACACATTCACTTCATGTAAAAACGCACAAAAATACCCGCCCGGTGCCGAAGGCATACACCTTCAGCACCGGGCGGGTACCTTATCTGCAAGTCAGGAGCTTAGATGTTGAAGCCCAGCGCGCGCATCATATCGCGGCCGTCCTCAGTAATACGCTCCGGGCCCCACGGCGGCATCCAAACCCAGTTCACACGCCAAGAATCAACCAGGTTATCCAGGTTGCTCTGAACCTGCTCCTCAATAACCTCCTGCAGCGGGCACGCCGCGGTGGTCAGAGTCAGGTCCAGAATGAGGGTTCCATCCTCATCCCAGCGCAGACCGTAGAGCAGACCGAGGTCAACAATATTGACGCCGAGCTCCGGGTCAATGACCTCCTTGAGGGCTTCCTCAATTTCTTCCTGAGGAATACGACCCTGCACAGTCTCAGTCATAGTTCTATCTTTCTGTCAGAATCCGGTCAGGGAAGAAGCTTACTTCTTACCCACGTAAGCTACGTAGCCCTCTTCTTCCAGGCGGTCAGCCAGCTCGGGGCCGCCCTGGTCAACCATCTTGCCGTCCACGAACACGTGCACGAACTGCGGCTTGATGTAGCGCAGGATGCGGGTGTAGTGGGTAATCAGCATGACGCCCATGTCGTTCTCGTCGTGCGCACGGTTAACGCCCTCAGACACGATCTTCAGCGCGTCAACGTCCAGACCAGAGTCGGTCTCGTCCAGGATGCCGAACTTGGGCTTGAGCAGCTCCAGCTGAAGGATCTCGTGGCGCTTCTTCTCACCGCCGGAGAAGCCCTCGTTCACATTACGTGCGATGAACGCGGGGTCAATCTCCAGGTTCTTCATGGCTTCCTTAACGTCCTTGGTCCAGGTACGCAGGGAGGGAGCCTGACCGTCCACAGCGGTCTTAGCGGAACGCAGGAAGTTGGACATGGTCACGCCGGGGATCTCAACCGGGTACTGCATCGCCAGGAACAGGCCTGCGCGTGCACGCTCGTCCACGCTCATCTCGGTGATGTCCTCACCGTCGAGCAGGATCTGACCGGAGTCAACCTGGTACTTGGGGTGCCCAGCAATGGTGGAAGCCAGAGTGGACTTACCGGAACCGTTCGGGCCCATGATTGCGTGAATCTCGCCAGAGTTGATGGTCAGGTTAACGCCCTTCAGGATGGGCTTGGTGGTTTCATCGTCGAGGATAACCGAGACGTGAAGGTCCTTGATTTCAAGAGTAGACATTGATTTCTCCTGGTAAAGCTTAGTTGTTGCTGAGGGCGAGCTCTGCCTCAAGGGCCTCGGTGAGCTGCTCTTCAAGTTCGGGAACACAAATCTGCTGAATGATCTCATTCAGGAAGCCGCGCACGACCAGACGGCGTGCCTCAGCCTCCGGAATACCGCGAGCCTGCAGGTACCACAGGTGCTGCTCATCGAGCTGGCCGGTGGTGGATGCGTGGCCGGCGCCCTCAATCAGGCCGGTCTCAATCTCCAGGTTCGGCACGGAGTCGGCGCGGGGGCCAACTTCCAGGAGCAGGTTACGGTTCAGCTCGTAGGTGTCGGTGCCTTCTGCATCCTTACCAATCAGAACGTCACCAACCCATACGGAGTGCGCACCCTTACCCTGCAGCGCGCCCTTGTAGGTCACGCGGGACTTGCAGTTGGGTACGGAGTGGTCCACGAACAGGCGGGACTCAATGTGCTGACCTGCGTCTACGAAGTACAGGCCGTACATTTCAGTCTCAGCGCCGGGAGCGGTGAACTTGGTGGAGGGGGTCACACGCACCAGGTCGCCGCCGAGGGACACCACAACGTGCTTGAAGCGTGCGTTACGGCCCAGCTTAGCGTAGTGTGCGGATGCGTGGATCGTGTCGTCAGCCCACTGCTGTACGGAAACAACGTTCAGCTCAGCCTCGTCGTTCACCACGAACTCAACGTTCTGTGCCAGGACGGTGGAGCCGGTGTGGCGCAGAACCACAACAGCCTTCGAGAAGGGCTTAGCCTCAATCACGATGTGCTGTGCGGCAGCCTCGTTGCCGGTGCCGGTGATGTCGATTTCCACGTGCTCAGCCAGTTCAGCTTCGGCGGGGATGGTCACCACGGTTGCTTCGGTGAAGCTGGACCACGCGTTCGCTGCCACGCGGTCCTCGGGGATACCCGCGGAGCCGATGCGTGCATCCTCACGGGAGACGGTCTCAACCTGAACCTGCTCGGGTGCAGTGATCTGCGGTGCCGGTGCGGTGCCAGTCAGCTTCTCCAGGTGCAGGCCGCCCAGACGCTTCAGCGGGGTGAAGCGCCAGTCCTCTTCACGACCGGTCAGGGGCGCGAAGTCCTCCACATTGTAGGAGGTCTTACGCTCTGCACGGGATGCTTCGAGTACCTTCTGGACGTTGTTCGGGTTGGAGCCCTGGTGGTGTGCCTCGGTGGCGCGCATCAGGGTGTCATCGTGGGCGAACTCGGTGGCGAGCTTCTCGCCCTCCTGGTCCATGCCGGGGATGATCGGGGAGTGGTAACCCAGGGTTTCTTCGTTGGTCGGCATTAGCCCACAGATCCTTCCATTTGAAGTTCGATCAGGCGGTTCAGTTCGAGTGCGTACTCCATCGGCAACTCGCGGGCGATAGGCTCAACGAAGCCGCGAACGATCATCGCCATTGCTTCTTCTTCGCTCAGGCCGCGCTGCATCAGGTAGAACAGCTGGTCCTCGGAGACGCGGGAAACGGTCGCCTCGTGGCCCATGGTCACATCGTCCTCGCGGACATCCACATAGGGGTAGGTGTCAGAGCGGGAGATGGTGTCCACCAGCAGTGCGTCACAGACCACGGAGGACTTGGAGTGCTTAGCGCCCTCACGAACCTGAACCAGGCCACGGTATGCGCTGCGGCCGCCGTTACGCGCCACGGACTTGGACACAATGGTCGAGGAGGTGTTCGGTGCAATGTGAACCATCTTCGAACCGGTGTCCTGGTGCTGACCCTCACCCGCGAATGCGATGGACAGGGTCTCACCCTTAGCGTGCTCGCCGACCATGTAAACAGCCGGGTACTTCTGGGTGACCTTCGAACCGATGTTGCCGTCCACCCATTCCATGGTGGCGCCCTCGTGCGCAACAGCACGCTTGGTCACCAGGTTGTAGACGTTGTTCGACCAGTTCTGGATGGTGGTGTAGCGAACGCGTGCGTTTTTCTTCAGCACAATCTCAACCACTGCGGAGTGCAGGGAGTCGGACTTGTAGATGGGGGCGGTGCAGCCCTCAATGTAGTGAACGTAGGAGTCTTCGTCCGCAATGATCAGGGTGCGTTCGAACTGGCCCATGTTCTCGGTGTTAATGCGGAAGTACGCCTGCAGCGGGATCTCCACGTGAACTCCCGGGGGAACGTACACGAAGGAGCCACCGGACCATACGGCGGTGTTCAGCGCGGAGAACTTGTTGTCACCAATCGGGATGATGGAGCCGAAGTATTCCTTGAACAGTTCGGGGTATTCGCGCAGACCGGTGTCGGTGTCGACGAAGATCACGCCCTGCTTCTCCAGGTCCTCACGGATCTGGTGGTACACAACCTCAGACTCGTACTGTGCAGCCACACCCGCGACGAGGGAGTTACGCTCCGCCTCGGGAATGCCCAGACGCTCGTAGGTGGTGCGGATGTCCTCGGGCAGTTCCTCCCAAGAAGCCGCCTGACCCTCGGTCGAGCGCACGAAGTACTTGATGTTGTCGAAGTCAATTTCGGAAAGATCCGCACCCCAGGTGGGCATGGGCTTACGTTCGAAGAACTTCAGCGCCTTCAGACGCATATCCAGCATCCACTGGGGTTCGTTCTTCTTCGCAGAGATGTCGCGCACGACGTTCTCGTCCAGGCCGCGCTTTGCTACCTGGCCTGCTTCGTCGGAGTCTGCCCAACCGTACTCGTAGTTGCCAATGCCCTCGAGTTCGGGGTTCATCTCCAGGATCTCTGAAATGACGGTGTCGTTGGCGTTCTGCCCAACTTTCTCAGTCATTACGGCCTTTCTTCGATGGTTATTACATTTCTCGCCGCCACCTGCCGGTTGCAGGCGCGGTAGTTTTAGGGGCTGATGCCGCGCTCGACCACGGCGTTTAACGCAGCGTGGGGCGTGCGGGTTCCAGCGTGCGGGTCGCACCCTTGAGGGGTTCATCGGGGTGCGCCGCGGGGTACTGCGGTAAGCGTTACGCGGAAGGTTTCTCTACAGATTTTTCTGCGTTCTTCTCACCCTCGGCGGTGACGCGGTTCAGGGGCACGTGCGTCGTACACACGTGAGCACCCGAAGCCATGGTTGAAAGCCTACGGACATCAACGCCGAGCAGGTCAGAAATAATCCCGGTTTCCTGCTCACAGAACACTTGGAAGTCTCCAGCGAGGTCGCGTACCGGGCAGTGACCCTGACAGAGCTGAATACTTGCCAGAAAATGCTCGGGAACGGTCCGTCCTGCAGGAGGCGCGGTGACCTGAGCGGTCGCCACGAAGCCGTCCTTACTCATTGCCTCTGCGAGCGCCTGCGCTCTGGCTGCCACATCGTCACCGGCGGCTTCTACAACGGGTCGGTAGCGGGCTTCCATTTCTGCGGCACGGGCGGAGGCGAAAGCTTCGAGGGCTTCCTGCCCAACCGTGTCGCGGAGCATTTGCAGGGCGTCGCGGGCGATGATGAGGTAGTCGTTGCCGAGGCGTTCGTGGCCCTGGGGGGCAATCACGTAGCGGCGGGCGGGTCGTCCAGCTCCGGCGCCGTGCTTTTTGATGGGCGCAACCTCGATCATGTTGTTGGATTCGAGGGCGTCGAGGTGGCGGCGTACCGCTGCGGGGGTGAGGCTGAGGAGCTCACCGAGGGTTGCTGCGGATACGGGGCCATTGCTCAGGACTTCGCGCAGGACGCGGTCCCTGGTGCGTTCTTCTGCCTCGGCTTTGCGCTTGGATGTGCGTGCCGCGGAGGACTTTGTATTGGAAGCACCAGTAGAGCCCGAGGCGGCGGTTCGGGTGCCGCTTCGGGTCTGCGCCTCGTTCGTTGAGGCGCGCTGAGGGGTCTTGTTCACGGAATACACAAATAAAGTATGTCCTAATTAGTTTTTCTTTGGCTAGTTAGGTACCCCTACTTGCTAACTTTTCTACCTTAAGTGAACATTTGAGTCGTTACGAGCGTGCCCTCAACGTGAGTTAGGGCATAAGATGAAGGGGCACACACACTCATCAGCGAAAAATCGAAAGTGACTGTCTATGGAGACCACCACCGCGGGCCAGCAGGACCACCCGGGGCGTGCATCCGCCGTACCAACGGCACACGCTGAGCACCACACGGATTCCAACGCCTCCCCCACCGCACGACGACGCATCGTCACCGAAGAACCGGCGCTCAGCATTAAAGACCTCATCAAAGAGTTCAAACCCTCACGCGCCTTCCGCACCAAATACCCCGAACGGCTCACTGCCAGCGGGCTCTACCGCGCCGTCAACAACGTCAACCTGCGTGTCTTCCCCGGTGAAGTAGTCGTCCTGCTCGGAGCCAACGGTGCCGGTAAAACCACGACCCTCGCCTGCGCCCAGGGCCTACTCAAACCCACCCGCGGTACAGTGCGCCTGCTCGGAGAAAACCCGCTGCAGGCGGACCCGGAGCTGCGCGCCAAGGTCGGCATTATGCTCCAGGACGGCGGCCTGCCCAACGCCATGCACCCCATTCCGCTACTCGAGCACATCTCGACCATGTACACCGACCCGTACCCGGTCGAAGAGCTCGTAGAACGCCTCGGCATTGATACCTTCAACGGCACCACGATTCGCCGCCTCTCGGGCGGTCAGAAGCAGCGCGTCTCCCTTGCCGCCGCCCTCATCGGCCGCCCGGACGTACTCTTCCTCGACGAGCCCTCCGCGGGCCTGGACCCGCAATCCCGCAACGTCGTCTTCGACATCATTCGTGAACAGCGTGAACTCGGCACCGCAATCGTGCTCACCACGCACCTGATTGACGACGCGCAGAAGCTCGCCGACTACGTCTACATCATTGAAAACGGCGCCACCGTTCAGGAAGGCACCGTCTCCGAGCTCATCGCCAGCGACGGCACAAACCGACTGCAGTACACGCTGGATGCACCCACCCCCACCCGTGAGCAGTTGCTGCCCGCGCATCTGCGTGCCGGTGTGGAGCTCATCGAGAAGGTGCCCTACGCCCCGGCTCGTGACGGCGCAACCTCCGTGCCCGGCGAGTATGAGCTGGTCGGCGCGCTACGCCCCGAGCATCTGGCGGCGTTCACCGAGGCGCTCGCCGAACGTCGCCTCATGCCGATTTCTCTCACCATGGAACCGAAGACTCTTGAGGATGTCTTCCTCGATATTTCAGGACGTGATATCCGATGAGCAACACCGCACGCACTAACAACAACCGGGCGGCAGAAAACCAAGTAGAAGAAAAGCCAGCAGAAGAGAGCCGAGTAGAAGAGAACCGAGCGGAAGGGAACCAATTGGAAGAACGCGCCGCGACCACCCGCCCCACCGTAGACACTCGCCTCGTAGACACCCACCCCAGGGCCTCTTCTATTGACGAAGATGAGGAGTACATTCCCCCGCGCGCGAACTACCCGCTCGTGCGCGTGATCGAGCAGGGCCGCTACGAGACGATGGCGATGCTACGCAACGGCGAGCAGCTGATGCTCAACATTATTTTTCCCGTCATGGCGCTCATTGCGTTGCGGTTCACCGGTCTGATTGATGAGTACGCGAACTCGGTGGGGGTCTCCCGCATGGATGCGGCGGTCCCCGGCGTTCTGGCGCTCTGTGTGATTTCTACGGCGCTGTCCGGTCAGGGTATTGCCACCGGTTTTGACCGCCGCTACGGCGTGCTACGGTTCCTTGCAACCACTCCCCTGGGCCGTAACGGCCTGATTATAGGCAAGTGCATTGCGGTGCTGGTGGTCGTGGCGATTCAGTTCACACTGGTGACGGCGCTCGGGTACGGTTTGGGCTGGCACCCGGACGCTATCGCCGTCTCCCGCTCCATCATCACGATGCTCATGGGTGCCGGCGCGTTTACGGCGCTGGGTCTGCTCATTGCCGGCACGGTGCGCGCAGAGGCGACCCTCGCCATCGTCAATATTGCCTGGGTGATTCTTGCCGGTGCCGGCGGCGTGGTGTTCCCGTTGAAGTCCTTCCCGGACTGGTACGCCGGAATCGTGGCGTGGTCGCCCTCGGCGGCTCTGGGCGACGCGCTGCGCGGCAACTTCATTCAGCATCAGTGGCTCGCCGACCCGCACTGGGTCCTCATTGTGTGGACCGTTGTCATTGGGTTTGTTGCCTCGCGTAAGTTCAAGTGGTCCGACTAGAGGCAGCGCAAATACAGACGACGCAAGAGCAGACAGTGCTTCTTCTAATCGCAGATTAAAAGGCGGGTGCCGGATATGTTCCGATCATATCCGGCACCCATTCATATAACACAAATCTTTAGCCTCAACCTTGCACCATGGGCACAGTCCGAGACTAAAAGAAAGCGCCCTCCTCCAGAACCTTTTATCTCACCACCACAGTAAGATAATCAACAGTTCTTGCGCGGAGGAGGGGCTTCAATCACCGAGATGCAGACCGACCCAACCACTGTTTCGGTCTACAACCTTCCTGCTCAACCTTAACATGAGCTTCACCACTTACACAAGAATTGTTAGGTTACTGAACAATATTCAGCGCATAGCTCATCAACACACCCTAACCACCCACCAGCCATACGCCATGAAACCCGGCTAAAACCCGGCTAAAACCCACGGAGTCCGCGCTCCGGCGGCACATTCGCCCCCGATTCGCCCCCCCCCGAATCATCCCTGCGCCGTGCATGTATCACCCTGTGAATGTCTGCATTCACACACCGGATACTTCCGCCCAGTGAACTATCCTGTTAAAACGAAAGGGTCGAAACAAACCTCCCGGCACCCCGCACCTACCCTGGCACTTACCCGGGCACCTACCGGCGCGGGAATAAACACCCCCGAAGGCACGTTACACCCGACAAACAGCGCGCTAGCACAAGCCTGCTGGCGCATCCACTCACGTTGTGAAAGGACACCCACGTGGCAGAGAACTTCCAGTGGACAGAAACCGACCAGCGCGCCGTAGATACCGCACGTATCCTCGCCGCAGACGCCGTAGATAATGTCGGATCCGGCCACCCCGGCACCGCAATGAGCCTGGCGCCGGTCGCCTACCTGCTCTTCCAGAAGGTCATGAACCAGGATCCCTCCGACGACCGCTGGGAAGGCCGTGACCGCTTCATCCTCTCCCCCGGCCACACCTCCCTCACCCTGTACACTCAGCTGTTCCTCGGCGGCTACGGCCTCGAAATGAGCGACCTGGAAGCCCTGCGCACCTGGGGTGCCCTCACCCCCGGCCACCCCGAATACAAGCACACCAAGGGCGTAGAAATCACCACCGGTCCGCTCGGCCAGGGACTGGCATCCGCCGTTGGTTTCGCCTACGCACAGCGCCGTATGCGCGGCATGTTCGACCCCGATGCAGCACCGGGCACCTCCCCCTTCGACCACCACGTCTACGTCATCGCCTCCGAAGGTGACGTGCAGGAAGGCGTTACCGCCGAGGCGTGCGCGCTCGCAGGTCACCAGGAGCTCGGCAACCTGATTGTCGTCTGGGACCGCAACCACATCTCCATTGAGGAAGACACCGACGTTGCCTTCACCGAGGACGTTGCAAAGCGCTACGAGTCCTACGGTTGGGATGTTCAGCGCGTGGACTGGACCCGCACCGGCGACTACGTTGAGGACGTCGCAGAACTGTACGCCGCTATTGAGCGTGCCAAGGCTGTCACCGACAAGCCCTCCTTCATTGAGCTGCGCACCATCATCGGCTACCCTGCACCCACCAAGCAGAACACCGGCGCAGTACACGGCTCCAAGCTCGGTGCTGAAGAGGTCGCCGCAACCAAGGAACTGCTCGGCTTCGACCCCGCCAAGAGCTTCTTCATCGAGGAGAACGTCCTGGCACACACCCGCCAACTCGTTGAACGCGGCGCCGCTGCACACAAGGCATGGGACGAGAAATTCGAGGCATGGGCTAAGGCTAACCCCGAGCGCGCCGAACTGTACAAGCGCCTCGTCGCAGGCGAACTGCCTGCAGACTACAAGGCTGCCTTCCCCGTGTTCGAGGCTGGCACCTCCGTGGCAACCCGCGCAGCATCCGGCACCGTCATCAACGCTATTGCTGACACCTTCCCCGAACTGTGGGGCGGCTCCGCTGACCTTGCCGGTTCGAACCTGACCACCATCAAGGGTGCGGAGTCCTTCAACCCGGCATCGCGCAGCACCGAAGACTGGACCGGCAACCCCTACGGCCGCGTACTGCACTTCGGTATTCGTGAGCAGGCTGCCGCAGCAATCGTCAACGGCATCGTGCTCTCCTCCCCCACCCGCGCGTTCTCGGGCACCTTCTTCGTGTTCTCCGACTACCAGCGCCCGGCTGTTCGCCTCTCCGCACTGATGGGTGTTCCCGCACTGTACGTGTGGACCCACGACTCCATCGGTGTGGGCGAAGACGGCCCCACCCACCAGCCGATTGAGCACCTCTCCTCCCTGCGCGCTATCCCCGGCTTCGACGTGGTTCGCCCCGCGGACGCTAACGAAACCGCTGTCGCATGGCGCACCATCCTGGAGAAGTCCGACCGCCCCGCAGGCCTCGTGCTCTCCCGCCAGAACCTGCCCGTCTGGGCTCGTGAAGACGTACACGCAGACGCTGAGGGTGAGAAGTTCGCTTCCGCTGAGGGCACCGCACGCGGCGGCTACATCATGGCTGACACCGAGGGCACCCCGGACGTCATCCTGATTGCTACCGGTTCCGAGGTTGAACTCGCTGTTCAGGCTCGCGCAACCCTCGCAGAGCAGGGCATCGCCGCCCGCGTGGTTTCCATGCCTTCTCGTGAATGGTTCGCTGAGCAGGACGCAGAGTACCGCGAGTCGGTTCTGCCCGCCTCGGTTGCAGCCCGCGTCTCCGTCGAGGCTGGCCTGGCGATGAGCTGGTACGACCTGCTCGGCACCGCCGGCCGCGCCGTATCCATCGAGCACTTCGGCGCATCCGCCGATGCGAAGACTCTGTACCGCGAATTCGGTATCACCGCGGAGGCTGTCGTGGCTGCCGCTAAGGAATCCATCGAGGCGGCAAAATAAAACTTTGTCCGCCGCGTCCGTCTGAGTATGCACCCTTTTAGGGGCGCATGTATGAGGCGGTTGTGGTGAACAACAGGTAGGCTCCGACTCATTAATATGAGCCGGAGCCTACCCAACCCCGGCAGTTTTTTACCGTTATCCAATTTTTATTTCTGACAAAGAATCGTAGGTTTTCACATGTCTGAGTCCACTCAGAAGCTTTCCGACGCCGGCGTCTCCATCTGGCTTGACGACCTCTCCCGTGAGCGTCTGACCAGCGACAACCTCGCCGAACTCATCAAGACCCACAACGTCGTCGGTGTGACCACCAACCCCACCATCTTCGCTGGCGCGCTCTCCAAGGGCGCCGCATACGCCGAGCAGATGCGTGAGCTTGCCGCCGCCGGCGCAAGCGTTGAAGAGGCAGTCTTCGCCGCAACCTGCGACGACGTACGCGCAGCCTGCGACGTGTTCGCACCCGTCTACAAGGCATCCAACGGTTTTGACGGCCGCGTCTCCATCGAGGTTGACCCCCGCCTAGCACGCGACGCCGAAGGCACCGCCAAGATGGCACGTGAACTCTACGAGCGCGTGGGCCGCGAAAACGTCATGATCAAGATCCCCGCAACCCAGGAAGGCCTGCGCCCCATCGCAGAGACCCTGGCTGCTGGCATCAGCGTGAACGTGACCCTGATTTTCTCCCTGACCCGCTACCGCGAGGTCATCAACGCCTACATGCTCGGCCTGGAGCAGGCACTGGAGAACGGTAAGGACCTGTCCACCATCCACTCGGTCGCATCCTTCTTCGTCTCCCGCGTAGACACCGAAATCGATGCACGCCTCGAAGCTGCCGGCGGCGACGCTGTGCAGCTCAAGGGTAAGGCAGGCCTGGCGAACGCACGCCTCGCCTACGAGGTGTTCGAGGAAATGTTCTCCTCCCAGCGTTGGGCACGCCTGGAAGCACACGGCGCGAACGTACAGCGCCCGCTGTGGGCATCCACCGGCGTGAAGGACCCGTCCCTGCCGGACACCCTGTACGTCACCGGCCTGGTTGCCCCCAACACCGTGAATACCATGCCCGAGGCAACCCTGAACGCTGTTGCCGACCACGGCGAAATCACCGGCAACACCATCGTGCCGAACTACTCCGAGTCCAACAATGTTCTGGACGCTATCTCCGCTTACGTCTCCTACCCGGAGGTCGTGGAGAAGCTCGAGGTTGAGGGCCTGTCCAAGTTCGACGTCTCCTGGGAAGAGCTGCTGCAGACCGTCCGCGAGGCACTCGAGCAGGCTAAGTAGCCGCACCCCAGTAGCCGCCGAAAATATAGCGCGGCACTAAACACTATCGGTGTGCACCGCCCGATGCGCACCGCGGCACCGCGACCCAATCCGCCGGGGTTCCCGCCAGAGCTTCACCGCTCGGGGAATCTCGGCGAATTAGGGTGCCACTGAAACAATCCCGTCAAAACCGGTACAATACAGGGTACACACCTTCCAGAATGCGGCATCGCCTCCGCGCGAATAAGGTACGAACCGCGCGCCGCACGAACCAACCAAGGCAATCAAAGGAATATATTGTGACTATCGGTCATGAAGCGAACCCCCTCAGGGACACTCGCGACCGCCGCATTACCCGCATTGCGGGGCCGTCCGCGCTCGTCTTCTTTGGCGTAACCGGTGACCTGGCCCGCAAGAAGCTGCTTCCGGCAGTGTATGACCTCATGAACCGCGGTTTGCTCCCGCCGAGCTTCGGCCTTGTCGGCTTCGGCCGCCGCCCCTGGAGCGATGACGATTTCCGCTCCTACGTACGCGAATCCGTTGAAGCACACGCCCGTACCCCCTTCCGCGAAGACGTATGGAACCAGTTCCAGCAGGGCATGCGATTCGTCGTAGGTGCCTTTGACGACGACGCAGCCTATGAACAGCTCAAGAGCACCCTCGCCGAACTCGACGAGCGTGGCGCTCACGGCAACCACGCCTTCTACCTGTCGATTCCCCCGAAGGCATTCGAGCAGGTCCTCACCAAGCTCGCCGAACACGACCTCGCATCCCGCGATAACGACACCATCAACCCCGTCGACGGTTGGCGCCGCGTGGTCATTGAGAAGCCCTTCGGCCACAACCTTGAAAGCGCACGCGAACTGAACTCCATCGTGGAGGCAGTCTTCCCGCCCGACGCCGTGTTCCGAATCGACCACTACCTGGGCAAGGAAACCGTACAGAACATCCTGGCGATGCGTTTCTCCAACCAGATGTTCGAGCCCCTCTGGAACTCCCACTACGTGGATCACGT
Organism: Rothia gullae; assembly: GCF_024294905.1. GTDB lineage: Bacteria > Actinomycetota > Actinomycetes > Actinomycetales > Micrococcaceae > Rothia. The sequence continues at coordinate 41,094 of NZ_JANCOC010000004.1, read as the reverse complement.
CCAGATCACCATGGCTGAAGACATCGGCATCGGCTCCCGCGCAGGCTACTACGACGGCGTGGGTGCGGCCCGCGACGTCATCCAGAACCACCTGCTGCAGCTGCTCGCCCTCACCGCCATGGAAGAGCCCCTCAGCCTCGACGCTAAGCACCTGCGCGCCGAAAAGGCAAAGGTCCTCGAAGCAGTCCGCATCGACGACCTGCCGAACTCCTTTGCGCTCGGCCAGTACGCCGCAGGCTACCAGGGCGGTGAGCACGTCAACGGCTTCTTCGACGAGAACGACATCCCCGCAGACTCCCGCACCGAAACCTTTGCCGCGCTGAAGGTGTCCATCGCAAACCGCCGTTGGGAAGGCACTCCCTTCTACCTGCGCGCCGGCAAGCGCCTGGGCCGCCGAGTCACCGAAATCGCCGTGGTCTTCAAGAAGTCCTCCGACCGTCTCTTCGGAGAACGTGAAAACCCGCAGGTCGGTCAGAACGCCATCGTCATCCGCGTGCAGCCCGACGAAGGCATGACCATCCGATTCTCCGCGAAGGTGCCCGGCACCCAGATGGAAATCCGCGACGTCAACATGGACTTCGGCTACGGCCACTCCTTCACCGAAGAGTCCCCCGAAGCCTACGAACGCCTCATCCTGGACGTTCTGCTCGGCGAGCCGCCGCTGTTCCCCCGCCACGAAGAAGTTGAGCTCTCCTGGAAGATCCTCGACCCCTTCGAAGAGTACTGGGAAGAAAACCGCATTAAGCCTGAACCCTACGAGTCCGGTTCGTGGGGTCCGCGTTCAGCACACGAGATGCTTGAGCGTGACAACCGCGCTTGGAGGCGCCCGTGATCTCGCACCTGCATAACACCACCGTTTCCGCTATCAACAAGGAACTGAGCCACCTGACTGCCGCCAACGGTAGCCTCAGCAGTGGACGAGTACTCACCTTTGTTGTCCTCGCGGAAAAGGGCCACTCCCGCGAAGCAATGCGCGCCGCAATTCGTGCATCCCACGAACACCCGAGCCGCATTATCGTACACATCTCCCACGATCCGCTCGACCCCGACCAGCTGGATGCAGAAATCCACCTCGGCGGCGACACCGGCGCATCCGAGATGATTGTTCTGCGCGGCTGGGGTAGCGCTTCCCGCCCGACCGAAGCACTGATCTCCGGTCTGTTGCTGCCGGACTCCCCGATTGTGGTCTGGTGGCCGCACTCGGTGCCCGAGAACCCGGCGCAGCACTCCATCGGTCGTATCGCGCAGCGTCGCATTACCGACTCTGCACGCGCCGACGACCCGAAGGAAGCACTGCGCAAGCTCACCGACGTATTCCGTGCAGGCGACACCGACCTGGCGTGGACGCGCCTCACTCTGTGGCGCACCCAGCTGGCAGCGCTCATGGAGCAGATGCCTGCCTCCCCCGTGCGCCGCGTGGTTGTGTGGGGTTCGAGCAAGTCCCCGTCCGTGGTGCTGCTCGGTACTTGGCTCGGCTGGAAGCTTGAAGCGCCCGTACACCTCGCCACCATTGGCGCGGCAAACCGCGGCCTGTACCGCGTCAGCATTGAGCGTGAAGACGGTTCGGTGACGATGTTCCGCCCCGGCATTTCCGTGGCGACCATCTCCACCCCGTACGCACCCGATCAGCAGATTGCGCTGCCGGTGCGTACCCTCGCCGAGTGCATTTCTGAGGAGTTGCGCCGCCTCGACCCGGACGACACCTACGGTGATGTGCTGAAGCAGGCGCTGCGCACCGTCACCCTCGTCGATGACACTTGCCAGCCTGAAGACATGCTGGACCTCGAAGAATACCCGGAGGTTTTCGATGCCTAAGATTCAGAACATGGGCGCATCCACCCCCACCCTGGTGGCGCACCCGACCCGCGACGCTCTCGCAGCGGACGCGGTGACCCGCATCCTCGACATCATTGAGCACGTGCTCTCTGAGCGCACAATCGCCCACATTTCGCTGACCGGCGGCACCATGGGTATCGCCACCTTGAAGGCGTGGGCTGAGAACGAGCGCGTGAAGGATATCGACTGGTCCCGCGTGCATTTCTGGTTCTCCGATGAGCGTTACGTGCCCGAGCGTAGCCCCGAACGTAATGACGGTCAGGCTATTGAGGTGCTGCTCGCTCCCCTGCTGTCACACGGCCTGGTCGTGGGCAATGTGCACCGCATGGGTCCGTCCGATATTTTCACCGGCCTGGAAGCTGCAGCTGAGCACTACGCCTTTGAGATGCGTGACTACGCCGGTTCCGCACCGGCTATGAGCGTGCAGATGCCCGAGGGCGCAACCGAACTGCCGCTGGCTGGCGGTCACGGTGGCGGCGCAGGTCACGAGCACGGCGGCTCCGGCGGTTGTGGTTGTGGTGGCGGCGGTTGCGGTTCTTCCGCACCCGAGCAGTCCATCGAAGAGACCACCCTGGACGAATTTGATGCTGAGGCTGCTGAGGCTTCCGAATCCGCAGGTGGTTGCGGATGCGGCGGCGGAGGCTGCGGTGGTGGCGGCGGCCAGTGGCCCGCGCCGGTCTTTGATATCACCCTGCTGGGCATGGGCCCGGACGGTCATATTGCTTCCCTGTTCCCGGGCCGTAAGCAGGTTCTGCTGGGTACCGGTCTGCCGGAGGATCCGGTTGAGGGCGGTAAGGCTGTGACCGTGATGGTTTCTGATTCGCCGAAGCCGCCGGCTGAGCGCGTGTCGGTCACCCTGCCGATTATCAATAATTCGCGTCACGTGTTCTTCCTCATCACCGGTGAGGATAAGCAGGATGCGACCAGCCGCCTTCTGGCTGGCGCGAAGCTGGACGCTGAGGACCTGAACGCGGAGCTGCTGCTGGAAACCCCTGCGGTGGGTGCGCGAGGTAAGAAGCAGACCCTGATTTTTGCAACCGAGGAGTCGCTGGCTCCTGAGAACCGCCCGTAAGGTTCGGTTCTGGTTCGGTTCTGAACTGCATCAACAAAAGAGTGGAGCCCCGGATAGTTTCGACTATCCGGGGCTTTTCTCTATGGTTGTAAGTCACCCCAAAATGGTACTAGAAGTGGTACTATAAAGTATGCCGAGTATTGAAGATTTAGTCGCGAAGATGGCCTCCAGCCCTCAAAACGTTACTTTCACTCAACTTCAAAAGGTATGCACCCATTTCTTTGGAGCGCCGCGTATCCGCGGATCTCACCACTACTACAGCACCCCCTGGCATGGTGACCCTATTGTCAACATTCAGCAGGGAAACTCTGGTAAAGCAAAGAAATACCAAGTCAAGCAGGTTCTAACTGCCATTCGAAAACTGGAGAATAACGATGACTAGTACTCTCCCCCGCCAAGAGCTCTACACCTACCACGTCGAGTGGTCTGAAGACGACCAGGAATTTGTCGGAACCGTCACCGAATTTCCCAGCCTCTCATACCTGGCCCCAACCTCTACCGAGGCATTCGCAGGTATCCGAGAAGTCGTCGCCGACACCCTCGAAATTCTTGAAGAAGACGGCCGCGAGGCACCCGAACCGTTCTCTCTGCGTTCCTTCTCAGGACGATTCAACTTGCGTGTTTCACCGCAATTGCATCGTCGTCTGGTTCAGCAGGCAGCGCTTTCTCACCAGAGTCTGAACCAGTACGTGAGCCAACAGCTCGAAGCAGTCGCCTAAGTAAGCCAGTAACATCTTCATCATCCAACGTAGATTCCAAAATGTTATGACATGACAATAGGGTGGAGCCCCGGATAGTTTCGACTATCCGGGGCTCCACTCTTGCTACGCCCGCCTACTTTTCGCCTACTTTTCAGCGGCGGCAGGACCCTGCGGCTACTGTTCCTGGGCCTCCTCCGCTTCATTCTCGAAGCCCACGTACAGTGCCGCCAGCGACGGAACCGTAGCCTCCAGCACCTGCTGCGCCTCCTCGGGGCTCGCCGCAAGCTTCGCGCCGGTCAGCTGCAGGTACTCGCGCACCGTCATGGGCTGCGCCCAGTCAAAGTGCTCACGCACGGCGGTGATGTTCGCCCCAGACTGCAACACGTTAATGCCGCGGGCAAGACCAATATCCGTCACCTTCACGATAGCGTCGGTCTCATCGGGGATGTCGTACGGGTCGCGGTTCTGCAGGTCCACGATGAACGGCAGCACGCCGCGGCTCTCAGCGCGCAAGGTGAACTTGGTGTGTACCTGGCTCACCTCGTGCACCTCGCCCACACCCACGGCGGGCACCACCATGAAGCCCGCCTGCAGGTCGTTTACCGCGGCCAGGGTGTGTGCCTCCCCGAAACCGGAGTACAGCTGCACCACCGGCACGAGGTAGCACACCTGCGCCTTGAGCGCCTTGCGTGCCTCAATGTCGATGTACTCCCAGGCGCCGCCGGTACCGTCCGTAATGTCGCCGGAGTGGTGCGCGTAAATGGCGCCCTGGCTGTTCTTCACGGTCTGCGACCAGTAGCTGATCTTGTCCATGTAGTTGCCTTCGGCATCGAACATCATCAGCGACAGGTCAATGTCCACGCCCTCATCCCAGAAGCAGAAGAGGCGAATCACGCCGGTGGGCGGCAGGTGCACCGTTGAGGTGTTGTAGCGGCCCATGCCGTCCAGAGAGGGGCGGGCGCTGCGGGTGTTCAGCGGCATAATCGTATCGCCCACCTGCTCGGGCAGGTAGATGGAAGTCTCGGCAAGACGGCCGGACAGGCCAATCTCGACCAGGCGCTCCAGCAGGTCTAGCACCGCCGGGCTGTATTCGCGCGCCGGAATCATGGTTGCGATACCGGTCTTGGACAGGTTCATGCGCTGCGGGGCGGTAGGCTGAGTGTTTAGCGGGCTCTCGGGGACAGAGGTGTGCGGGTTAGACAGGCCGGCGTTACGGTCAAAGAACGAGCCCAGCGGGTTCGGGATGCCCGCGTTCTGTATGAGGTTCTGAACCCTCGCGACGCCCTCCGGGTTGCGGCGCGCATAGTCGGCGAGCTCCCGGTCCTCCTGTACCGCCACCGGGTTGGCGGGGCGCTCCTTCGGCGGGTTCGTGAGCGCGTTACGCTGCAGGGTCACCAGGTTGCGAATCTGCACCAGGATGGGTGCGGAAACGCGCGGCGCCACGGCGGCAAACGCGTCAAAGATGACCTGCTGGCCAGGGCTCGGCGCGGTATCAATGCCGTAGCGGGGCGCTTCGAAAGCATCCAGGGCGCGCACCAGCTGGCGTGCAAACACGCCGGGGCGGGTCGAGAGCAGACGTGCCACGTTCTGCGCATCCCGGGTTGCGTAGGCGCGGTCTACCAGCGACTCGAAGCTGTACACCTCGCCGCGGTACAGGTCGTCAGCCCAGCGGCTCAGCGCGGTCAGTGACGGGTAGTCGCCGGGGTGAACCGCCTTGACGAGGCGCTTGTACATTTCGGCGGCGGGTGCGCTGTCGTAGCGGGCACCGACCGGGTCGGCTTTCAGCACCCGGTTGAGCAGGTGCGCAATGCGGGTGCGTTCGCTACGGCGCAGCTTCAGGCGCGGCGCGATGCTCAGGCTCAGGTCCCCCACCGTGCCGTTGGAACGCAGACGCGAGTAGGCGGCGGCGAGGGCGAGCGCCTCCTTCATGGTGTGCAGGTGCTCAGCGTCTTCGGGGTGCAGGCAGGCGGCGATGAACACGCGGTTTTCGCGGCTGGTGTTCTCCGGTCGGGCAGCCGGCAGTACGTCATGCTGGGCGAGGAAACGGCGCAACGCCACAAGGTCGCGCTGGTCGGTCTGGTTGTAGGACTGCTGCTGACCGAGTAGCTGCTGGTAGAGGGCACCCGCCATAATCAGGGCGTTCTGCACGCCGCTGACCATCTGCAGGGGTCGGCGGTTGCGTTCCATGCTGGTGAAGTTGGAGCGGCTCATCGGCTGCTGCCACTCGTAGGGCACGTAGTTCTCGGGCAGACCGCCAAGGATTCGCTCGGTGCCGTCCGGGTTGTAGTACGGGTTGGAGAGGTAGTGCATAATCTGCTCGGTGTAGCGCTGCTCGTCGGTGAGCGTCAGGGCGCGCAGATCAAAGTCGCGGCGGAACACGCGGCCGGGACGGTACCCGTACTCGTAGGACCAGATGGTTGCGAACAGGGCAAATTCGTTGGCGCTGGCGTTCAGCGCCTGGGCGAGGGACTCAGGGCTGAGGGTCAGACCGCAATTGCTCAGGACGGATACTCGCCCCAGGTCGGTGTCGAATGCGCCGGAGTGGTGCAGGTCGTTAATGCTCGAGTAGTTCGAGCGGTAGTAGGGGCCGTACAGGTCGGTGAAGACGTACACGCCGTAGCGGCGCATCAGGATGAGGCGCACGAGGGGGCTGAGGCCCTCAGGCGCTTCGCCGTGAAGGTAGGCGGATTCGTCGAAGTAGGGTGATTCCTGCAGGTAGGGGGATGCGTCGTAGGGAGTGGTCACGGGTCGTCCTTTCCGTTGGTCTCACCCGGCTATCACCGTCGGTGGTGTGTCTATGTTCTTATCGTAGCGGCGTGGGTGCTGGTTGTCGCTGGGTTTGGTCATCGGTGACCTGCGGGGGTATATATTCGCGGGGGCAACAGGCGGGTACGTATCGCGGAGTCTCGGCGGTGTTTATCCGTTGCTTGTTGATCGGTCGCTTGCTTATCTGCTAGCCGCTCATCTGTCAGCCGCGTGGGAACGGGGGATTAAAAGAAAAATGGCGGGAAGCGAAGAATCCGACAAATATAAGAAAAAGATATTTCAGAAAGTAGGACTCTTCATGATCCGCCATTACTTATAGACTACTCCCGCCCCGCGAGGGTGGTCAAGCCGTTTCGTCACCGAAGCATGCTTGGGGTTTTCCACCCGCCGGTGAGGCTCTAGCTAAGAGGCAAGTAGCATCACCGGCAGGTAGGTTTTTCGGGTTAGGACTCACCCAGTAGCGCGAGCGCGGCTTCGCGGGCGGCAAGCGCCTCCTCTGTCTTGCGGGCAGGCACGGCGGCTAAGGCGCGTAGTGCTTTCGCCAGCACCGTGGAGCCCTTCATCTTCGGCTCCAGGACCGCGGGAATCTCAACCGGCGTGCCGTACAATTCGGCAAGCTCCACCGCCAGGCGCACATAGTCGCCGCCCTTCGTCAGCCCACCAACCATCGGCAGCAGCAGGCGCAGAACCTGCAACACACGCCAACCCGCTAGAACACCGATAGACGACACCTCACGCAGGGTCGCCACCAGGCGGTTCGCAAGGACCATCCCGTCCTCCAGCGCCCATTTCAGGGTCTCCGCGAAGGTTCCTGTATCCAGCAGGCCCGCTTCAAAGAGCGCTGCAATGGCCTCTGCCGCCGCCAGACGGTACTCAGGATTTTTCGCGCTCGCCACGTAGCCGAGCAGGGTGCAGGTCGGGGCGCCCACCTGCACGGTGGACTCCCTCAGTGCGCGCAGAAGCGGCAATACGGGAGTCGCATTGTTATAGTCGAGAGCGGCCCTCCCCGCGAACAAGAAGTATGCCGAGAGCAGGTCCGGGTTGTTCTGAAGCAACCAGGACGCCCATTCGGTGAGTGCCGGGAGGAAATCACCCAGCCAGCTGTCGACCCTGTCGAGATTCAGCAAATATACGAAGGGAATGAAGGCGGTGTTAAGCGCTTCGTAGGCGGTAGCCTCCTCGGGGCTCATGCCAGCGGTTGCGTGGCTCATAGCCTCGCGTGCCTCATCCACGGTACCCGCAATGTCGCTCGCGACCTGCCACATGGGCTGGTACTCCACGAATTCCTCAACGTTAAAGTTTTCGAAGCCTGCCTCGCGAAGACGACCTTCCTGGCTGGCTTGCCGGTATTCCTCAATTCGATCAAAATCGAGACCGCGGTTGTAGCCACTCCAGGGGATGTCCAGGCTGGAGACCATGCGGTACGTCCAGTCACTGTAGGTAAGCTGACGGGCGGGTAGCGGTGCGCTCAGCAGGCGCACTGTGCGTCCGTCCGTGCGGTACTCTCCCCCGGCGGCGACGGCACGCATCTGTTCCCGGAAAATCTCGTGGAGGTCGCGGTATCCCTTCAACTGCGTTGAGTCATGTGCCCAGAGGTGGTGCTTATTCTGGACGACCAGGCGCACCAGCTCTTCCTTGCTGAGGATGGCATTGTTCGAGTAGGTTCGCGCAACCAGTTCACTACGGCTGGAATACTGCAGGAGCGGCGTCAGCTCGGGTAGCTCCCAGGACTCGTACCCGGCTGCCTCGGCGTTAGCTTCCAACACGGCGCAGAGCGCAGGCATACACGCGACGTTGTTGTAGTAATATTCGCTGGCAATCTTGCGCAGGGTACGAAGCTGCTGCTGATCCACCGGTGCCAGCTTGTCGGTCGCGGCAAAGTGGTAAAGACGAGCCAGGTTCTCTCCCCTAGTGCGGGGAGATTCGTCCCCGGTAATTCGACCCGAGGTGGTGTTCGATTCCTCGGTCAGCAGAGTGCAGAACTCATCCAAATCCGCGATGGATGCGATGGGTTCTCGGTGCTCAACGTCGGGAAACAGCACCGGCGGTACCTCTACGGAGGCGCCCGCCGCCTCCGCTTCTTCGGCCTGGGGTAGGCGGTCTTCGGGTAGGCAGGCTTCAGCGGCACCGCGCAACTCCAGGGGCAGCACCTCGTAGGCTTCGAGGACGCGCTCAGCAATGTAGTCGGCGAGCGCCAGCTGCTCGGCAGTTTGTGCCTTCTTGCGCTTGGCTTTGCTCAAACCAGCGTACTGGGTGGCGATGAGCTTGAGCAGGCGCAGGGCGCCGCGCTGAATCTTCTTTTCGGTGCGGTAGAGGTTCGCGCCGAGTGCGTCGATGAGCTGTTCCAGCTCGACCTGTTCTAGCGGTGCTAGCTCTGCGTTTTCGTTCTTCTGCAGGGCGGCGGGTGCGCAGGCTTTGAGCACGTTCTGCAGCATGGTCTGGGCGAATCCGACGGAGGCACTGGGCTCTGCGGTGAGGACAGCCATGAGTTGCCCGAAGCGTGCCCGGTTTTCTGCGTCGGTGGGCTGCAGGTCGGTGTAGATGGAGTGGAAAGCTGCCGAGTTGAAGGCGCTGAAATCGCTGGTCAGGCCGCGTAGCAGGGCGTCCAGGATTTCGTCGCGAATGTCGAAGTATTCACCCAGGAGGTGGCACAGTTCCGCGCTTTCACCCATGTAGTTGCCGTAGCCTTTGAAGAGCACCCCCTCGGTGCGGAAGACCGCCCAGAATTCCTGGTCGAGCAGGGTCATGTCACGGGTGAAGAAGGTCTTGAGCTGGGCGTGGTTGCTCGCGCTGTCCTTCTTCACGCAGGGCAGGGCTTCGTGCAGGAAAAGGACCAGGTATTCGGGGGCATCGCAGCTCAGGTTACGGGCACGAAGCAGTGTATAGCAAGTTTCCCAAATTTTCTTCGAACGCGCCCAAGAGTTCGGCAGACCCACAATAAAACGCAGAATCCACTCCTCGGGGCGTTCGGTGGCCCCGAGCAGGAACGCGTCAATCAGCTGCTGATCCGGGCGCCCCTCCCAGAGCAGGGTGCGCATGGCGCGGCCGGCGGAACGGTGGTATTCCCACGGGTCGCCGTCGGGGGTGCGCACGAGCGCCCCGGCAACGTAGGCGGCAAGCGGGGTGCGGTTAATGTGGTCGCTACCGATCACGCTCTTAGGGGTGAGGGTTCGGGCGAGGGAGGTGCGTTCCTCCTCGGTGGCGCCGGTGATGACGGCATGGTATTCCTGCACGTCAGTTGATTCTGCCTCCATGAGGACTTTGAGGGCGGCACGGCGCTCTTCGAGGGTGCGCTCCCCCACGTTATGCTCGCTGGCGCTGCGCTCGTTAGGGTTATGCGGCTGGGCGGTATCAGTCATTGGTACCTGCTTTCGGAGTTGATGGTGAATGGTTGTGACAAGTTAGAGGGACGGGGCGGTTAGCCCTGCACCTGGTTGAGGATATTCCGGGCGTACCGCGCCTTCTGCGAAGAACCGGTCAGCGTACCCAACCAAGCACGCAGCGGCTCATCCACAAGCTCCGCACGGGTAGCAGGGTCGAGAGTCGCCAACGCCTGGCTGAAGGCGCCCAGCAGCTTACCGAGCGAGTTCGCCCCGGTATCCAGGTGCGGTATGAGGCGCGCGAAGAAGCGCACCGCCGCCCGCGCATCCAGCTGGGCGAAGTCGGTGAGGGCAAGCGCCCAACGGTTCAGCATCGCCAGCGGCACAAAGTTCACGAAACCGGTGGTGGCGTCCTCAAGGCTGAGCTGGTCGTCCAGCACGCGGTGCATGATTTCCGCGGCGAGGGAACGAATCTCGACGCGCTGCTCCGAGAAGCCCGCTGCAAACACGAACGCGCAGGCGGGACCCCACGCGCCGGGGTGCGCCGCCAACGCCAAATACAGGCTCCGGTCAAAGGCACTGTAATCCAAGATGTACCAGTTGCTACTAGCGCAGTAGAAAGCCAGCGGCTCTGCCCGCGAGGGGTAGAGCAGGGCGTACTGTCCTTCTTCGCTGTGGTGGGCGGCGGCGAGGCCGCGGAAAGCGTTCAACTCGGGGGTGGATGCGCCGTCCTTCACCCCGTTCAGCTGAAGGCCCCAGCTTTTCTCCCTCTGGGATACCGTGATGGATTCCAGGTAGGGGTTGACGCGCCCGGTGGCGAGGGTGCCGTCGAGTGCGGAGCGGAGCACGCGAATCTGTGTAGAAGCAGAACGCGGAGCGTCCTCCTGAGCGTTCTTCACGTATTGCTCTTCGAGGCTTTCAAGCAGGGTCAGCGCCTCAGCTCGGCGGCTCTGTGCCTCCTGCCGCTGCTCGTCGGTAGCGTACGGAGGTAGCATCTCCGGCACGCGCACACGTAGTAGCGCCGCCGTGAAATCCTGGCGCAGGATGGGGGCTCCATCAGCCAGGTTCTTGGCGTACCGGCGCACCAGGGTATCCGGATGCACCCACCCGCTCAAGAGTTCGGGGGTGGCGAGCGGCGTGTAGCTCTGCCTGCTCTGCAGCACACCGAGGGCGTCCTTGAATCCGGTGCTGAAGAACGCGGCGTGGCGGGAGTACATGTAGTGCAGGTTCGGCACCGTACCGGGGTCTTCTTTCGGGGTCATCTCCGATGCCTTCGCGCGCTCACGCAGCTTCCCGGCGGCGGCAAGAACCGTCAAATGCGCGCGCATGTCGAACCACTCCAAACCCCAGTGGTTCAGCTTTTTCAGGCAGATAGGAACAAGCTGTTCGAGCAGGTTCGGGCTCTGCGCGGTGCCGTCGGCGCTGAGCAGGTAGGCGGTGAGTAGTTCCAGCTCCAGCTCGCATCCGGCGTGCGTTTCGGGAAGTTCCGCTTCATTGAGCGTATCGGGGGTGGCGCTGGGCGCGACCTGATGGTGCAGGAGCGCACGGGCGCGTTCTTGCACGTCGGATACGGTAACGGGGCGTACGGGGGTATCCCAGTACCGGTGGATTGCGGTGCGGGAGGCGGCGAGCGCCTCCGCGGCAGCGGCCTCAATGTCAGCAGCTTCAGTGAGGGCGGTGCTGTCCTCGCCACTCCCCCAGCTATTCTCCGGGCTGTACCCGTCTTCGAGGAGCGGCGAGCCCTTTTCCTGAATCTGCGCCACAACCAGCGGATCGAGCTGGGGTCGGTAGTCGCGGTAGAGTTCGCGGGCACGCTCGGCAAACACGACAGCGTCGGCGCTCGTATCGTCTGCGGCGCCCGCCTGCACCCATTCTTCGAGGTGGTTGAGGGCGGCGGCTTGAACCTGCGCGTGGGTGTGGCTGAGCGCCATGACTACCGTGTCTTCGCAGGCTGCAGCGTCGAGGGTGCCCGCCCGGTACAGCGTCTGGAGCATGGTCAGGATTTTGAGTGCGTTTGCTTTGGTTCCGGCACATACGGCGGGTGCCGCGTAGGCGAAGGCGGTAGCATCCAGCGCCTGCGGGTTTTTGCTCCAGAGGCGGTGAATATGCTGCACACCAAGGGTTACGCTCGGGCCGATGGGCGAGGAGAAAAGCGTCAGAAATTCGCTCTGACGTGCCGCGATTTCTTCGGCGGTGAGTTTGAGTCCGGTGACCAGTCGTGAGAACCAGCCGACCCGGTACGTCGGGAAGTCGCTCATGAGGGAGCTCAGGAGCGCGTCAATGAGGCGGTCACGGCTAATCAGCCCGGTTTCGGTGGCTTCGATGAGGGCGCAGGACCAGCCGGGGTTGTTGGCCTTCTGCCCGGGCTTGTAGGAGTCGCGCTGGGTGAGGGATACGTCCCGGTTACCTTCGACGGCGAGCATGCCCCAGATGAGCTCTTCGCGGAGCTGTTCGTCCTCGCGCAGTAGCGGGAGGATCAGCTCGCGGTCGCAGTTAATGAGGGCGGTGTAGTATTCCTCGTTGTGTTCGAGGCGCGCCCCGCCGTAGAGCTCAGCTAGGCGCATGGCAACGCCTCCAGTGAACCAGCCGAACTCTGCGTAGGCTTTAACGCGGTCCTGCGTGACAGTTCCGGGCGTGTTTTTACCGAGCTGGGAGCCGTATGGGGTGGTGGTGATGTCGAAGTACTGCCAGCGGCGGTAGATCTGTTCGAGGGTACCACCGACCGCCAGGATGTTGGCGAGGTTGCGGTTGAAGTGCATGATGTCGCTCCAGGTTTTCTGCTGCCTGGTGAGCGGGTAAATGACCTCGCCGGGGAGCGGCTCGGTGATGACACCTTCGGGGAAGGTGTGCGTTTCGGGGCGTTTGCTCATGATGGTCTTTCGGGAAGGAAGCTGAGGCGAGCTTTTGGGGCGTCGTCTTTTAGTGCGGTGCGTGGAGTGTCTAGCCGGCGGCGTGTTCGCGGTAGAGAATACTGACCGCCAGCGCGTGCTTGCAGGGGCCGCGCGTACCGCGGTACTTCAACCACCAGGGGCAGGAGCAGAGATACCCCTCCACGGCGTACGGGTCGGCGGGCAGCACCACGGTGTACGTGTTCTCACCGCTGCGCACACTGTACTCACCGGTGCCGTGCTCCCCCGCCCCGACCCGCTCAATAGCGCCGGAGTCGGCAAGCTTTTTCGCGCCGACCAGGCGCGGGTGCATGGCAGTCAGCGCCTCCGGATGCACGGGCATCGGGCGGTGGAAATACTCGCCAGCGTGTGCATCAAAACCAACCTGACCGGAGGAAGCCAGCAGGGCGAGGGCGTCGCGGGTTGCCGCCTCATCCAGGCCGGCACGGGCAGACATGACGGGCACGTCAATGCGCGGCTCGAAGGAGAGCAGTACGCTGAGCATGTCAGCATTCTGGGCGGTGCTCGGATTAGACAGCGCCTGCAGCACGGATCCCTCACCGGAGAACCCGCGTGACTTTTCGGGGCTCAAACCAATGCTCAGGCGTGCGCCGGGCAGGTGCGCCACCCACACGCTGGGCACGGGCGCATTACCGGCGGTCACGGGCTCACTGTAGGCTTCCAGGCGCTGAATGTGGCGGATGAGCGGCTCAAGCACGCGCAGACGCTCGGGGCCCGCCACGCATACGGATCCGGCGGTGGCGCGGGTGGCAAGACGCAGTGAACGCACGGCGCGGGTTGCCCACAGGACCGCCTTGGTGCTGGAGTTACGCGGCAGGGAGTGGATGAAGGTTCGGGCGGCGGCAGCGTCCAGGCTGTGCACGGGGCTCATGCGGGATGAGAGCATCTGCGTTTCTGCAAAGCCTTTGAGCCAGCGGATGGGCAGCGGCACTTTTTCTTCCATGACGGAGCCGTCAAGGGTGGTGGTGAGCAGCCCGTCGTCGCCAACGTTCAGGTGGATGGGCTCCCCTGCCCGGAGGGAGGCGAGCGCGGCGCGCAGGGGCGGGTTGACGTCTACGTTGGTGACGCCTACGGCGCTGTGGCTGGCGTCGAGTGCGCTGGAGTCAACATCGAGGCGCGCGTACACTCCGCAGCAGGCGCTGAAGGATTCGAAGCGTAGGCCTTCGGCGGTGCTGGTGACGACGGGGTCTGCGGCGCGTAGGGCTGCGGCGAGGGAGCTGGGCGGTACGTAGAAGCGGGTGCGGGCGACCCTGGCGACGACCAGTAATGCGGTGGCGTAGACGTCTGCTCGTTCGAGGAACCCGGAGAAGAAGTACGGGTGGGAGGCGGCACCTTCGGGGGTGCTGCCGCCGCTGGTGGCGAGGCTGAGCGCGCGGGAGTCGGCGCCGTCGATGATGGCTGACGGGGCGGTGTACGTGTAGTCGAGGGTGTAGGCGCTCATGGCTTCTTTGCCTTTCGTATGTGGTGTATACGTCCTATCATGCCGTAAAGATTCGCGTCCCGCTACCGCTTTCGTCATTGCAGTTTGGTGCATAAAAAATCCCCGGCATTCTCGGTTGAGAAGTGCCGGGGAGAAGCTCTATTGGCTCACCCTCGGTGGGGTGGGCGTGGGCTCTGATGAGAGGCTCTAGCTAGACGACAATCTGGCCGTTGAAGCGCATTGCCAGGCCGTACAGGACCACTGCGATAACCCAGATGACGATCACGGTGACGGTCAGGCGGATCAGGTTCTTAGACGCCATACCGGAGGAGTTCAGGGAGTTGGTCATACCGCCGCCGAACATGTCGGAGAGGCCGCCGCCCTGACCGCGGTTGAGCAACACAAGCATCACTGCGATCACGCTGGTAATGGCGATGATGACCATGAGTACGTTCATGATGACGTCCATGGGGACCTTCCTTCGTTGTCTTCTGGTGGGGTGCCTGGGCTGCGGGGTGCAGACAGACGGTTTTAACTATACGCTACAGCCGCCATTCGGTCACGTTGGGGCAGCTTTTTACGCGGCGCGGTTGCTGCGGCGCTGGTATTCGCTGGGGGTCAGCTGCAGGGCTGCGGGGCGGTCGGTGAGCACACGCTGGGCGGTGAGTTCGTCGCCTTCGGTGTCGTAGGCGCGCACGTATCCGCCGTCGATGAGGTAGTAGGTGAACTGCTGCGCGGCAGCCCAGTAGGCGCCTCCTTCAGCGTAGAAGCCCTGGTCTACCCAGTCGCGCAGGGTGAGGGTCACGGGGATTTCCGGTGAGGAGGTGCGGCTGTAGAGCTGGTCGAGGAATGCTTCTCGGCGGCTCTCGAAGTACTGGTATTCGGGCGAGGGTTCCTGGTATTCTGCGCCGCCTGCGTAGCCGATGTTCCCGCCGTCGTTGCCGGGTAGGCGCGGGGCACCCACTTTGCGGTTGCGCAGGTAGCTGTAGAGAATCATGCCGACGAGAGCTGCGATGACCAGGGAAAAACCAAAGCTGAACATGCCGTTAAGTGTACGGGGCGAACTGCGGGGTCGGCGTATTCTGGATGGGTTTTGCGGTTAGGGGCGAACGCGCCCGGCTCTTCTCCCCCGCCTCATGCACCCTCCTCTTACGCCCGCCTCATACATCCACCGCTATCTCCGGTGGTGGTTAAATGGTTCAGCGCCCGGTCGGGTGGGTACCCGCCGGGCGCTGTAACGCTATGAGACGCTATGGCGCGTCGGGGTTTTATGCGTCGAAACGTGCGATTGCTGCGAATTCGTCAGCCTGCAGGGATGCGCCGCCGACGAGCACGCCGTCCACGTCTTCCTTGCCCATGATGGAGGGTGCGGAGGAGGACTTGACGGAGCCGCCGTAGAGAACGCGAACCTTCTCTGCAACGTCTGCGGAGTAGAGCTTAGCGATTTCTGCGCGGATTGCTGCGGACATTTCCTGTGCGTCGTCTGCGGTTGCAACCTTGCCGGTGCCAATTGCCCAGACGGGCTCGTATGCGATGACGAGGGTTTCTGCCTGCTCAGCGGTCAGACCTGCGATGGAGCCACGCAACTGCTCGAGAGTGTACTCGACGTGGGTGCCTGCTTCGCGGATTTCGAGGGGCTCACCGACGCAGAGGACGGGGGTCAGGCCGTGCTTGTATGCTGCCTGAACCTTTGCTGCGCACAGCTCGTCGCTTTCGTGGTGGTAGGTGCGGCGCTCGGAGTGGCCGACGAGCACGAAGGTTGCGCCGAGCTTGGAGAGGAATGCGCCGGAGATTTCGCCGGTGTATGCGCCGGAGTCGTGGACGGAGAGGTCCTGGCCGCCGTAGAGGATGTCCAGCTTGTCGCCTTCGACGAGGGTCTGCACGGAACGGATGTCGGTGAAGGGCGGGAAGACGGCTACTTCGGTTGCGGAGAAGTTGAAGTTTGCGTCGTCGAGGGTCCATGCGAGCTTCTGGACGAGGGTGACTGCCTCTGCGTGGTTGAGGTTCATCTTCCAGTTGCCTGCGATGAGGGGCTTACGCGACATAGTTCGCTCCTTAGCTTTCCCGCGCGGTATGCCGGGCGGGGTTATTGTTCGGAATTTTCCTTTTCTATTTTAGAGGGTTGGCGGCATATTTTCACTGGTTCGGCGCGGTTTTATGCTATAGCCTTGACTATTCTCACCCTACGTTCACTAATCGTGTTGAGCCCGGATACGAAGTACCGGCAGGGTGGAGCTTAGGGGCTCTACCCTGCCGGTGTTCTGCCGGTGATGTTTGTCTACGGTGTGTTAGTAGCGGTTTCCTACGACAGATGCAGTCAGACAGAGAATGATGATGGTGATGATGATTGTATCGAGTGCCATCGCTCGTGCGCATTTGCCGAGAGATTGTGCCCAAGGTAGCTTGCGAGTGGCGATTGCTTCGGTAATCCAGGCGACGAGGGCACAGTATGCGAACGCAACGCACGCCCAGATGATGATGCTCATGATAATCAGCGGTGTTGCGTTAGGACCTGTCGTATACGTCAGGTACAGCCACATTAGAGGTATCCCGCCGATAGATGCTCCTAGTGGAACTGCAGCCGGGATACAGACGAGTGCATACAGGCCCATGCGCTTAGGCTCTGCGGGGGCGGCACCATCTACGGCGGGGTCTTGCGCGGGGCTCTGGAGGACGGTCGCGGTAGGTACTGCACTGGCTTCTACCGTGGTGCTTTCTGCAGCGTTGTTCCGCACGGTGTTTTCCTGTACAGCATTGCTCTGCGCAGTATTCTCCGGCAAGGGGCTGCCCTGCACGGTGCTAGCTTGCATGGTGCTATCCTGCGCGGGCTCACCGGGGTTCTGGGGTGACTGTTCCATATGTCTCCTAGGGTGGTTGATGTGGTGTGGTTATCGATGATGTCGTGCGACTACCGGGAAGATGGGATCTTATACCTCTAGCCCTTCGAGGGAGAATCCCGGAGGGTACAACGGCGTGGCGTCCTTATCGTCTTCCACCAGCACCCAGCGGCCGCGCAGGTGCTCCGCATAAAGGAATACATATTCCTCCTCGCCGGTCTTCAAGAACTTATTGATAGGTAGTTTCTCTCCTGTCTGCCGTACACAGAAAAATGCATCCTCAGGGATAAAAGTGGATCCCTGGTATTGATATATCTTGCGACGGTTTTTAGACCGCGTACCGATTCCGGGAATCCTAATTCTAACCTGGTAGAGATCCTGGGCAGAAACAATCCACCCAAGGTTTCTCTGATACATTTCAAGAATCTCTTTAGATACCACTTTTTCAGGGGTAACTACTTTGGATAGTGGTTTGGTATCTCCCGTGTAGTAGAAATAGTTCAGGGCAGCATAAAAATATGCTTGGAAAGTATAAAAACCACCGCGACTATATTCATCAATACCTGGCTGCAGAACGGGGTAAGGCACATTCTGAGCGGCACGCTCTTCGGTAGCGGGCACGTACCTGCCGTTGCGTTCGTAGGCGGTGTACACGAGCAGACCGGATGAACTTCCACTGTCTACATAATCATCAAATTTTTGTTCAGGTGCCAGCTCGATAAGTGCTCTATCTCGTTTAAGAAGGCGCGCTTCGTGCTTTTCCTCATTGGTGGCGAGGATACCGGTCTGCCGACCGGCGATGACGGCACCGAGGGTTCCTACGCCTGCTATTGCGAGGGCACGACGAGAAAAGCGGGGCTTCCGCGGTTCCTGCTGATGAGCGAGTAGCTGACCAGAAGATGCCGGCGGAGCTTCCGGGGAGGAACCCAGCGTTCCGTTCGTCTCCTGTTCTTTGCGTTGGGGCCCCATGGTTAGGCCTCCTTTTCGGGGATGAAGTGGATGTCCCATCCGGGGTTAAGGAAACGGGAGCGCAGGGTGCCGTGGATTGCTCCGTCGCGGAGGAGTCCGCGCGTATCAAAGTCGGCGATGGGCTGTAGCTGCCCGGTATCCTTGCGGAAGACTTTAGCTTCAGGGAGGATGTCGAATTTGACGTTCCAGTCGAAGATTTTTTGTTCTTCGTTATGGATGCGCGGTTGTGCTTCGAGAATGTGCATGGTCAAGATTTGTTGGTTGGGGGTGATAACCCAGCCTTTTCCCTCATCAAAGATATCTTGAATGGCGGGGAAGAATAGTTCTTGGGCGGTCATTGCATATTCGAGGCGGCGCGAATCGGATGCCAAAAGCATATAGTTTTGGCATCCATAATAATATTCACAGAAATATTTTAAAATTTGAACTGTAAATATAGGATTGTATGAGAAAACATATCCCGGTATAGGTGAGGAATATGCAGGATGCTCCTGGTTAGCTGGGGCGTGAACCCCAATCATGTCAGTATCGACAAGATGGTATTCTCCCCTATAGTCTTCTTGATTGAAGAATTTTTTAGTCCACTCCGGGTCGACAGTCATTTCCTCTCCTTTCTAAAATATATCTCTCATTACCTAACGATAATTTGAATTCATGAACCTATTTCATATATCCAGCCACAGAAGCACCCTTGGGTAATAAGAGATCGCCCTGCAGATTTTCGTCAACGCTTACCCAGCGTCCGTCCAAAAACTCGCCGTAGAAATTTATAGTCGGGTGTCGGTCAGTATGAAACATATCCCGAAAATACTTCACTTCGCCGGTATCGCGATACACAAAATAAGCGTCTCCATATATCGACAATTCCGTCTGCATCTTGTATATTTTTCGTCCCTGAATCTCTCGACTACCGTATCCGGGGGTTTGCACCATATACGATTCAATTTCTTGGTCCGAAACAATCCACCCCTGGTTATTGGCGATAAATTCGTACACATTAGAAAAGATAACTTTTTCGGGGTCAACTATCTTTGCTAGGGGCTCAAGGTCACCGGTCAAATACCCGTAGTTCTTGGCGGCATTATAGTAGGCAAAGAACAAGTACATACCTGAAATATCGTATGTATTCATCTTCTCCTGGATAACCGGGTAGGGTACATTCTGTGCGGGGCTCTCACGGGTTGCGGGAACGTAGAGACCGTCCTTGCGGTATGCGGTGTACACCAGCCGACCGTATAGCCCTCCTGCAGCGTTCTTATTGTCTTCGTCTGCAATTTTTGTTGTGGGTTCGGCTGCGGCTAGTGCCTGGTTTCGTTTCCACGCGGTATCTTCTTGCGAGGTTCGTTCGTTTGACGAAAATTTTAAGTTTGAGCCAGCTACATACAGACCTGATGCCGCAGCGGTACCTACCACAGCAGATCCCAGTAACAGGGCACGACGAGAGATTTTGGGGTTCTTCTTCTGCTCTGATGGGTTATCGCCGGTTGAGGATTCCCAAGAAACAGGGGTGTTATTGTTTTCCTTCATTGTGTTTCCTTTCCTTTAGTTCCCCTGCGTTGAGCCATTTGTGGGGGTAAAGTTCACTTCCCACTTTGGATCTAAGAATCGGCACACCATAGTTCCGTAGATGGAACCGTTTGTAACAAGGTTGCGGGTGTCAAAATCAGTAATCGGGTAGAGCTTTTTCTCCGCTGCGATAAACACTTTCGCTTCTCGGTTCAGATCGTATCGAACGTTAATTTCGCATAGGTGATTTGCTTCATCCACAATACGGGGCTGACGTTCAAGAATCGTGAGGGCAAGAATTCGCTGGTTCGGGGTAATAACCCAGCCAGCGCCTTTGTCGTAGAGTTCTTGAATGGTGGGGAAGAACAATCCTCCTAGCATATTTTTAAGATAGAGTCGCCGTGCATCACCGGCTAGAAGCATGTAGTTCTGATAGTTTGCGTAATATGTAACGGCATAGCGCATAGAGGTTGCTGTCATATCCCGTTCAAAAGCGTTCTCATAGTATGGAGGCGGTGCAGCGTATGCGGGATGTCCCTCCGTTGCCGGTTCATATATACCAATATTGTTGATATCACCGATTTCATATGTTCGTCGATAGTCACGATCATTATGAAACGGTTTTGCGTAGGCATTATGCTTCGGAGAAGCGCTCGCTGTCGCCGAAGGGGTTTCTTTTGATTTATTCTCTTTGGTTTTTGGCGTGGATGAGCAGGCACTCAAAGCTAAGACGCTACTAACTCCAAGCGCACTCTTTATAAGTCTTCTACGAGAAGTAGGATAAATAATACTCACCGCAATAATCCTTGGGGTTACATAAATTTTCTACATTTGTTGTAAGTTGAAATATCTAATGCATCAACTTAAGAAGAACACTCATTGTTCATATAACAAATGAGATCATTAAACGAATAAATACCTTTAGCGAGTCAACATCTGACTTGTCTGAGTTAGATGCTTGAGCCGCATCGTGAGAGCCTCGTTGTGAGAACCTCAGCGTACTCACCTTGAAAAGGTACAGGGACGGCATAAGCCTGAAAAGTAACCATATATTTACTTCCGGAAGTTGATGTGACAGTGAACGAGCTTCCTCGCTCACACTCGTTGCATGTGTGCTCCCTCTCGGTGACAGTGAGAATCACACACCTTTCAAGGTAACACACGCACACTCTGCGCACGAACTCGGTAGGACGGATTCCACCTCTCTCTGCTTCCACCTCCCACAGCCAGCCACGAAGAGCCCATCTCAAAAGCCCAGAAAGAAACCCCCGCCAGCGCAGTACCGAAAGTACTGTCCGGCGGGGGTTCCCTACACTAAAACCGTGTACTAAATCTGTGCACCCAGATTAGGCGCCTAGTGCCTCCAGGCCGGGCAGGGTCTTACCCTCAATGTACTCAAGGGAAGCTCCACCACCGGTGGAGATGTGGCCGAACTGCTCATCCTTGAAGCCCAGGTTACGGACTGCAGAAGCGGAGTCGCCACCACCAATGATGGAGAATGCGTCAGAGTCGACGATAGCCTGTGCCACCGCGCGGGTACCCTCAGCGAAGGGAGCAATCTCGAACACGCCAACGGGGCCGTTCCAGAAGATGGTCTTTGCGCCCTTGATCTTCTCAGCGAAAATCTCAGCGGTCTTGGGGCCAATGTCCAGGCCCTCAGCCTCTGCGCCCAGCTTACCGCCGGTCAGATCCTCAACGGGGCGGACCTCGGTGTTAGCATCAGCGGAGAACGCGTCAGCCCAGATCACGTCAACAGCGGTGATGATCTCGGTGCCCTTCTCGGGAGCTTCCTTCAGGTAACGCAGAACGTTCTCGACCTGGTCCTTCTCCAGCAGCGACTGGCCAACCTCGTAGCCCTGTGCGTATGCAAAGGTGTAGCCCATGCCGCCACCAATGAGGATGCTGTCAGCCTTACCAATCAGGTTGTCGATCACGGCGAGCTTATCGGAAACCTTAGCGCCACCCATGACCACAACGAAGGGACGCTCGGGATCGTTCAGGGTCTTAGCCAGAACGTCAACTTCCTTCTTCACCAGGTCACCCAGGTATGCAGGCAGACGCTTAGCAACGTCGTAGACGGAAGCGTGCTTGCGGTGAACTGCACCGAATGCGTCGTTCACGTATGCGCCGTTCTCACCGGTCAGTGCGACCAGCTCGTCAGCGAACTCGCCGCGCTCTGCGTCATCTTTGGAGGTTTCGCGTGCGTCGTAGCGGACGTTCTCAACGACCAGAACTTCACCGTCAGCCAGGGCTGCTGCCTTAGCCTTTGCATCCTCGCCTACCAGGTCGGTTGCAACCTTCACAGGCACGGATGCCAGCTCAGCCAGGCGTGCAGCTGCCGGTGCGATGGAGTACTGGGGGTCGACCTTGCCCTTGGGGCGGCCCAGGTGTGCGGTCACGATAACGCGTGCGCCAGCCTTGGCAAGCTTCTCAATGACGGGCAGGGATGCGCGGACGCGGCCGTCGTCGGTGACAATGCCGTCCTTCAGGGGTACGTTCAGGTCGGAACGGACGAGAACGTGGCGGCCTGCGACGCCTTCTTCGAGCAGTTCGGACAGTGCCTTAGCCATAGGAATTCCTCCTGGATAGGTGGGTTTATATACCGTTTCCATCATACCGAACATTAGGGTGATTGACAGCCTAGTAAATAGTTTTTAGATGGTGTTTCTCCGCAGAATATCGCGGATATTCGCACTCTCTATCAGCTATTTTCTTACGGTATTTTTGACCCGAAAAAGGGCGACGGAAACTAGTATGTTTATACGTTTTTTGGGGTTTTATTAAGACCCTTACACAGGATCTTGGTACAGCAAACCCCGACTCCGCCGCTTGATGCGGTGGTGCCGGGGTTCACTATGCGTTAGTTACGCGGGGTGACGCTTACACTCGGTGAGCGTCGCAAGCCCATTGGGGCTTAGAGGGATGCCACAACCTTGTTGGTGAACATCACGAGGCGTGCAACGTAGCCGTACTCGTTGTCGTACCAAGCGATAACCTTCACCTGGTCGCCGATAACCTTGGTCAGCGGTGCGTCGAAGACGGTGGAGATGGGCTCACCCTCGATGTCCTTGGACACAATGGGATCCTCGTTGTACTTGATGATGCCCTTCAGGGGGCCCTCAGCTGCGGCCTTGACTGCTGCGTTGACTTCCTCAACGGTGACCTCGCGCTCAGCGGTGAAGGTCAGGTCGGTGATGGAGCCGGTGATGGTGGGAACGCGGACTGCGAAGCCGTCCAGCTTACCCTTCAGCTCGGGCAGAACCAGGCCAACAGCTGCTGCTGCACCGGTGGAGGTGGGGACCATGTTCACAGCTGCTGCGCGTGCACGGCGCAGGTCGCGGTGGGGAGCATCCTGCAGACGCTGGTCAGCGGTGTATGCGTGGATGGTGGTCATCAGACCCTGCTTGATGCCGAATGCGTCGTTCAGGACCTTAGCCATCGGAGCGAGGCAGTTGGTGGTGCAGGATGCGTTGGAGACGATGTGGTGGTTAGCTGCATCGTACTGGTCGTCGTTCACGCCCATGACGAAGGTGCCGTCAATGTTCTTACCGGGAGCGGAGAGGATAACCTTCTTAGCGCCAGCCTCGATGTGTGCCTTTGCCTTGGTACCGTCGGTGAAGAAACCGGTGGACTCGAGGACTACGTCAACGCCCAGGTCCTTCCAGGGGAGGTTCTGGGGGTCACGCTCAGCGAGGATCTTGATTTCCTTGCCGTCAACAACCAGCGCGCCTTCCTTGACCTCAACCTCTGCGTTGAAGCGACCCATGATGGAGTCGTACTTGAGCAGATGTGCCAGGGTCTCAACATCGGTGAGGTCGTTGATTGCGACGATCTCAAAGCCGACACCCTCGGCCTGAGCTGCGCGGAAGAAGGTGCGGCCGATGCGGCCGAAGCCGTTGATTGCTACGCGTACAGTCACTGGAGTATCTCCTTGTCAGTGCGTTGGTGGCGGTGTACGAATCCGATGCCTTGCAGGCTCTGGTTTAGTCGGATTCATCCGTGCTCTATGTTGCCCGGTGCATTCCGCCGTTGTTGGTAACAATCCTACCTTAGTTTGTGTGTGTTTTGGTGTGTTCCATCAAGAAATTTTTGTGAGTTGTGCTATAAAAACCGGCAAAAACCCATTGTTTTCTATTGTTTTGCGTTGTGTTCACCCTTAGAAAATGTTGCGATACGGTCACGGCAACATAAACACACATGAAACGCACATTTACTAAAAACCGCGCCATATCAAGGCAAAATCTGAGGGTAAAAAACACCCTTTCACCTGCGAATGGGTTTCAATGACGCTCTGAGTGCTCGCACGCAGTGCAATTTCTCACGCGAAAACAGGCGAGCCCAACGTAAGACACACCATAGCCTTAAAACGGGTTATATACGCTCCCCGCATACAGTTTTCGTGTCGTGTTTCGTGTCGCCCGCGGCGCATCATACGGGAACACCGCGCAGGAACACCGCACGAGCACATCCGCGGACACACAGCACAAGTAGACCGCACGAGCACTCAGCACAGGGTCAACACGGGCACACCGGATAGGCGGCTAGTACACAATCCTAATAAACGACCAGTGCCACAGCCCCCAGCCCCGAATGAGCCGACAGCACCGGCGGCAACGCACTCACCAGAAACTCCGGCGCCGAAGAAACGGCGGCATCATGAACTAGGGAGCTCTCCCCCAGCATCTGCTGAACCTGCTCATACAGCTGCACCGCCTGCGCCGCATTACCCACATGATGCACCGCAACCACCTCACCGCGCGGGGATGCAGCAAGCGAAGAACTAACGGGGTCGGTGGCAGTAGAGCCCACTGAAGCAGAGCTGAGCGCCGCCGCATGCTGATGTTCACGGCAGGTCTGCACAGTCACCTCCACCAGGCGCTCCAGAGCACGCGCCGCAGTGCGGGGGCGCTCCACATACGCCAGCTTGCCCTCGACAATCGTGCCAATCGGCTTAATTTGGAACATCTGCCCCACCATCGCCAACGCAGGGGAAACACGGCCACCGCGGCGCAACGCATCCAGGGTCGGGATATAAAAGTAGAGCGTGGACTGCTCGCAGACGGACTGAATGTAGTCCACCAGCTGCGCGGGGCTCAATTGTTCCGAGCTCAGATAGTTAGGGCTCGGGTAGTCAGGGCTCGGAACAAAATCAGAGGAAGCAGAGTTCAGCATCTCCAGGGCGCACACCACCGCATGACCGTAGGCACCGGCGACCGTGCGGCTATCCACCACGCTCACGCCCTTAGAACCCAGGCGGCTCAGGCGGGCACCGGTGCGTGCCGCCTCCACCGTTCCCGAGAGCTCACCGGACAGATGCACCGACACCACATGCGTAAAACCTCGCGACGCCAACTCGTCATACACATCAGCAAACACGCCCGGCGCGGGCCCGGAAGTGCTCACCGTCTGACCCATCACGTGCGCAAGCATAATCGCCTCATCCACCTCGGCGGCGGTCAAATCCTGCAGCTGGCGATCCGGCTCACCGGGCGTGCGAATAGTCACCGGCATCGGAACTATCACAAAATTACCGCGAGCGCTCAGGCGTTGCACGAGCTCGGGGTCGAGGGCGGCGGCGCTATCGGTCACCACGGCAATGCGGGGTGCATTATCCTGCTCGTTTGCAGGATGCGCCTGCTCAGCATGTTCCTGCTGAGTATCCTTCTGGCTCATTGGGCCCTCTCCCCTGCTGGTTATCTTCACGGCACAACTATTGTGTCTGGCATCTCATTGCGGACTTCTACCACCATAGCCCCGGCAGAGCAGAACGTCCAGGTTCAACGCACTAAAGACCGCATTAACGGCGCAAGCCCCGCCAGGCCTCCGGGTTCGTTCCGTTGAACGAACCCGGAGCCACAGCGGGGCTTGTACTTTATCTAAAAAACTTCTTTATCTAAAAAAGCTTAGATCACGAT
This sequence comes from Rothia gullae, assembly GCF_024294905.1. Classification (GTDB taxonomy): domain Bacteria; phylum Actinomycetota; class Actinomycetes; order Actinomycetales; family Micrococcaceae; genus Rothia. Next base: position 15,843 of record NZ_JANCOC010000004.1, on the reverse strand, counting down.
GTTCACGAGCTTAGGCGCACGCACAATCACCTTGCGGATCTCGGCGTCACCAATCGAACGCTGGACTGCGGCATCCGCCAGAGCCAGCTCCTGAAGCTCCTGCTCGGAAATATCCTTCGCAACCTCCAGGCGAGCCTTGACCTTGCCCTTAATCTGCACGATAGCGGTGACGGTGTCATCCACCAGCAGAGCCGGGTCAACCTCGGGGAAGCCCGCGGTCAAAACCGGGGTGTCGTGGCCGAGAGCGTGCCACATGTCCTCAGCGGTGTAGGGTGCGTACAGAGACAGCAGAATAGCGACAGTCTCAGCAGCCTTACGGACAGCCGGGTCAGCCGCGCCAGCACCGGAGTCAATAGCCTTACGGGTAGCGTTCACAAGCTCCATGGTCTTAGCAACAACCACGTTGAACTTGCCGTTATCCAGCAGGCCCTGAACCTCGTGCACGGTGCGAGCAATCAGCTTCTGCAGCTCCAGGTCACCGGTGGTTGCGTCAACACCGGGTTCGCTGGTGACGTCCTGAGCCACACGCCATGCGCGAGCCAGGAACTTCTGCGAACCGGACGGGGAAACATCCGCCCAGTCCACGTCATCCTCGGGCGGGGACGCGAAAATCATGGTGGTGCGGATAGCGTCCACACCGAACTTGTCGAGCTGCTCACCCAGGTTCACGCCGTTACCCAGCGACTTGGACATCGCCTTACCGCCGTTGAGCACCTGACCCTGGTTCATGAGCGCCTTGAACGGCTCATCATGCTTGATCAGGCCCAGGTCGCGAACAACCTTGGTGAAGAAGCGTGCATACAGCAGGTGCAGAATAGCGTGCTCCACACCGCCAACGTACATGTCGACGGCACCCCACTCGCTCATAGCCTGCGGGTCGAAAGGAGCCTTGTCATAGTTCGGGGAAACGTAGCGCAGGAAGTACCAGGAGGAATCCACGAAGGTGTCCATGGTGTCCGAGTCGCGACGAGCCTGTTTGCCACACTTGGGGCAAGGCACAATCGCCCAGTCATCGGCAGCGGCAAGAGGCGACTGGCCCTTAGGAGCCAGCTGCTCACCGCGCAGGTTATCGGGCAACAGCACCGGTAGCTGATCCTCAGGAACCAGAACCTCGCCACAATCCTCACAGTGAATCACGGGGATGGGGGTACCCCAGAAACGCTGGCGGGACAGCAGCCAGTCACGCAGACGGTAAATGACCTTACCCTCACCGGTGCCGGCAGCCTCAACCAGCTCAATAGCCTTAGCGAGCGCCTCAGCCTTCGGCAGGCCGGTCAGCTCACCGGAGTTGATGAGCACGCCGTCACCAGCTGCGGCAACACCGCTGGTAGCCGGGTCCTCAGCACCCTCAACGTCCAGGACCTTCACGATGGGCAGGTCGAACTTCAGAGCGAACTCAAGGTCACGCTGGTCGTGCGCGGGCACAGCCATAATCGCGCCGGTACCGTAGTCAGCGAGCACGTAGTCAGAAGCCCAGACGGGCAGCTTCGCGCCGGTCAGCGGGTTAATCGCGTAGCGGCCGGTAAACACGCCGGTCTTCTCGCGATCGGAGGACTGGCGGTCAATATCGCTCAGCGCCTTAATATCTTCGCGGTACTGCTCCAGGGCAGCCTTGTGCTCGGGTGCCACGATCTGCTTGGCGAACGCCGCATCCGCAGCAACCACGATGAAGGTTGCGCCGTACAGGGTGTCCGGGCGGGTGGTGAACACGGTGAAAGACTCAGCAGGCTGATCCTCGGTCGCCTCAATCTCGAAGCGCACCTCAGCACCCTCAGAACGACCAATCCAGTTGCGCTGCATGAGCAGAACACGGTCGGGCCACTTGCCCTCCAGCTGCTCCATGTCATCCAGCAGCTGCTGCGCGTAATCAGTGATCTTGAAGTACCACTGGTTCAGCGACTTCTTAGTCACGGTAGTACCGCAACGCTCACACGCACCGTTGACAACCTGCTCGTTCGCGAGCACGGTCTGGTCCTTGGGGCACCAGTTGACCATGGAGTCCTTACGGTACGCCAGGCCCTTCTTGTAGAACTGCTCGAACAGCCACTGAGTCCACTTGTAGTACTCGGGGTCCGAAGTGTGCAGGCGGCGGCTCCAGTCAGCGGCAATAGCGTAACGCTTGAAGGACTCAGCCTGAGTCTCAATGTTCTTGTACGTCCACTCCTTGGGGTGAGTGTCGTTCTTGATGGCTGCGTTCTCAGCGGGCAGGCCGAAGGAGTCCCAGCCAATCGGGTGCAGAACATCGTAGCCGCACTGCTTGAAGTAGCGGGCGTTCATGTCACCAATAGCGAATGCCTCCGCGTGACCCATGTGAAGGTCACCGGAGGGGTACGGGAACATATCCAGCACATACTTGCGGCCCTTGGGGGCGTCACCGGTGGGCTGGAAAACCTTCGTTTCGTCCCAGTAGGGGCGCCACTTGGCTTCCATAGCGCGGAAGTCGTACGCATTTTCGTTGCGTTCGGTCTCTACCTGAGCAGACACAGCGATTCCTTAAATAAAGACAGGTTGATAAAAACTTAACCCTCCAAGTGTAACTCGAAACCCGAACCGCGCCAGAGTTGAGGCCGCCTCGACTACCAAATGGACGGCACCACCCACCCGACCACCTGCGCAATCACACGCCCAACCACCGATGCGGCAGGCGGGTTTCAGAGCCATTTCAGGCTTCTCCCCTAGAATTAAGAACGGGACTTTGCCGTCTCAGTACCCAACCCGCGAAAGGTACCCATGACCTCCACCGTTACCCCGGACTCTCCCAACACCTCAGTTCTTGAGGGTGTGCCCGGCCCGCTCATTCCCGGCACCCGCCACGACGCCCTCATTGGTGACGGCGCGCAGGCGGTTATGACCCGCTACTGGCAGTACGGCAAAGGCATGAACGACGGAACCTTCCCCGAAGGTTCCTACCCCGTGCTGCTCGTGCACGGCTTCCGTGGCGACCACCACGGCCTGGAAATCATCGCGAACTACCTGCTGAAGCTCATCCCGAACGTCAGCATCATCAGCCCCGACCTGCCCGGCTTTGGCCGCTCCGCAGACCTGCCCGAAGGTGCTCAGGACGAAAACACTCAGGGCGAAGACAACATCAATGCGTACGTGGCGTGGCTGAACAACTTTGTGAAGCACACTAACCCCGCCCGCGAGGATGCACAGCCCCTACCGCTGCACCTGGTCGGCCACTCTTTCGGTTCCATCGTCACCAGCGCCTTCGCCGCCGCACACCCGAACTCGCTCGCGCTCCTCTCGCTCATCAACCCGATTAGCGAACCCGCGCTCGAAGGTAGCCAGCGCGTCGCCTCCCGCCTCGCCTCCCTCTACTACCGCGCCGGAGCGGCACTCCCCGAAAAAATCGGCTACCCGCTCCTGCGCTCGCAGCTGATTACCCGCGCCTCCAGCGAAGTCATGATGCGCACCAAAGACAAGGCAATGCGCCGCTTCATCAATGGCCAGCACGCCGCCTACTTCGGCTCCTTCGGCTCCCGCCGCGGAGTGCTCAGCGCCTACGACGCGTCCATTACGCACACCGCCGCCGAATACGCCGCCGCCATCCGAGTACCCGTGCAGATGCTCGTTGCCGAAGACGACGACCTGGGCACCCCCGAAACAGCTCGCGCCATGTACGCGACGCTGACCTCCCGCGAGCTGCCCGTCTCCCACAGCCTGCCCGCTACTTCGACCGGCGCCCGCGAGCGCCTGGACATGATCCCCGAAGTCGGGCACCTCATCCACTACGAAACCCCTCGCTGCGCCGCGGAACTCATCGCCGATTTCGCCGCCGGCCACTCAGGGAACGAGAAGTAAGGAACCAACATGAAACTCATGGTTGACGCCCGATACACCCGTATCGGCTTCCACGACGGCATCAGCCGCTACACCGCATCCCTACTGGGCGCGCTCAAAACCCTCATCGACACCGGTGACGAAGCCGCCACCGACCTCGACCTGACCATGATCATTAGCGACGAACGTCAGCTGGACATGCTGCCCGACCTGCCGCACGTGAAAATCTGCTCGCCCACCGGCCCGCTCGAACCGACCGCCTCACTGCAGCTGAATAAGTATGCGCCGGATGTGGTGTTCTCCCCCATGCAGACCATCGGCTCCACCGGACGCAAGTTCAAGCTGATTCTCACCCTGCACGACCTGATCTACTACTCGCACCCGACCCCGCCCGGGTTCCTGCCCGCACCGGTGCGTGTGGGCTGGCGGCTCTTCCACAAGACCTACACCCCGCAGCGCTTCCTGCTCAATCACGGCGACGCGGTCGTGACGGTTTCTGAGTCGACCGCCTCGCTGATTCGTGAGCACGAGCTGACCACCAAGCCGCTGTTCGTGGTGCCCAACGCCCCGCAGCCCGGCAGCGTCGTCTCCCGCCAGACCGCACTGGAACGCGCCACCACCCGCGAAGAGCAGCCCGTCAAGCACCTGGTGTACATGGGTTCGTTCATGCCGTACAAGAACGTAGAAACCCTGCTACTGGCGATGCGTTCCCTGCCGGATTACCGCCTGCACCTGCTGTCGAAGATGCCGCCGCAGCGCCTGGTGCAGCTCACCGACGAACGCCTCATCGGTGAGAACGTGGAGGTGCACAACGGCGTGAGTGACGAGGAGTACCAGCAGCTGCTCCGCCAGGCGCACGCCCTGGTGACCGCCTCCCGCGAGGAGGGTTACGGCCTGCCCGTGGTTGAGGCGCAGGCTGCCGGTTGCCCCGCGGTGATTAGTGACATCCCGATTTTCCGTGAGATTGCACCGCATGCCGTGTTCGCGCCGGTTGACGGTGCCCCGGAGGCGCACGCCGCCGACTGGGTGAAGGCTATCCGTTCGCTGGAGGACCCCGCCGTTCGCGAGCGCGTGATTATTGACGGCCTGTCGGACGTGCGCCGCTACTCCTGGCGCGACTCGGCGCTCAAGCTGCTGGAGGTCGTGCGCGGGCTCTAAAGCGTGCGTAGTCTTTAGGACTTGCGCGGCGTATGCAGCGCGGCCCTAGATACAGATAGATACAGAAATGCCCCCCCCCCCCCCCCCCAAACCGGGGGGGGGGGGGGCCTCCCTCGTATATTTAGCTTTTAGTTCTCAGGATACGCCCCAGTAAGGACGAGCCTGAACCCGTTAGCGAGAGCGGAAAGACTGAACCTTCGCCTTCGCCTTCGACACAGCATCACGAACAGCCGGACGAGCCTTGTACGCCAGCGTGTAGGCGCGGTAACCCAAAGAAGTTACTGGAACATCCCAGGTACCCGGGTACTCTACCGACTCGCCGCCAAAGGACTTCTTGAACTTGGTGAAACCAGCCCACTCGTGATCCGGCTGATCCTCCGGCGCAATACCGAAGAGGTCAACGTACTTCAGACCCTTACGCTTAGCGTCCAGGATAAAGTTCGTCACCACCGGAATACCCGCGGACAGGCGACGATGCTCAAAAGAAGCCGCCGCATGCGCGTAGGTGCGGGTGTCATCCGAATCGTACACAAATGCCGCCGCAATCGGGGTGCTCTCACCGTTCTCATCGGTCAGCTTCGCAACGTACAGGGACGCAGCACCGGCGGGCATCAGCACGCGAGCAACCTGCATCAGGTACTCATCCTGCTGACGGTTAAAACCGTTACGGTCCGCAGTCTCATCCAAGAACGCGAACAGAATCGACAAATCCTCAGGATTCGTCGATACCTCAATGGTCACGCCCTTCTTGTGGATGTTGCGGTGCAGGTTGCGGTTATTGGACTTCATGCCCTTGAGGATCTCGTCCTCAGAGCCAGAAAGATCAATAATCTGAGTGTGCGAAGGCTGCACCTGGCGAGGAGCCAGAACCGCACCGCGACGAGCCAAGAAAGCAGCCGCATCCTGATCACCCCAAATAGCGGATTCAGTCGGCTCAATGCGCACAAACAGGCAACGATGCTTCGCAGCTTCTTCCTTCAACGACGTGAGAGCCTCATCAAAAGCCATAGCGCTGGAGGCGACCGGTCCGTACGGGCTGTACAGGTAGCGGCCGGTAGCGCCGCCCTCAACGGTCGCAAGGTACGACCAGTCGTTACCGCTCTTACGGATCACGGTGTGACCATTAGATGCCTGAAAACGTGCCCAAATATCGGACTGAAGAATATTGCTCATCGTTCCAGTGTATCCGAGCTTAGGGAACGTAAGCCTGGGGCTCCGGCGAAGCCTCGGGAGCAGAAGCGGGGCGGGGTGCGGAGGAGCTCTCCTCCGCCTCGCGCTCGGCAGCAGCCTTTGCCTTCGCTTCGGCAACGCGGGTGCGCAGAGCCGCGCCCTTGTCCATTGCGCTCTGGCGCAGATCCTGAGAGAACTGACACAAATCAGCGTGAACCTGCTGAGCAAACGCATCGGTACCCGAACCCAGAATACGCAGAGCCAGCAGACCCGCATTGCGAGCACCGTTAATGGAGACGGTAGCTACCGGAACACCGGCGGGCATCTGAACAATCGACAGCAGCGAGTCCATGCCCTCGAGGTTCTTCAGACGCACCGGAACACCAATCACAGGCAGAGCGGTGACGGAAGCGAGCATACCGGGCAGGTGAGCGGCACCGCCGGCACCGGCAATAATCACGCGAATACCGCGGCTGTGAGCCTTCTTGCCGTACTCAATCATGTCCTCTGGCATGCGGTGTGCAGAAACAACATCAGCCTCGTAAGGGATGCCGAACTCGTCCAGAACCTCGGCTGCGGCCTCCATGACCGACCAATCCGAATCCGAACCCATCACAATGCCAACAATGGGCTGGGAAGAATCATAGGGAGACTGAGACATAATCCTCATATCCTTTCAGGATGCGGTGGCGAACCACCATCAATAGGGTGCGTCTGAATTAGGGGGGCGCCGGATACGCAGGATGCGCCTACCCCACGCACCGGCTAAAAAATAGGGCTACAGGGGGCGGCCGTCACGCAAAATGGAGGCGGCATTTGCGGCGCTATGGCGCAGCGCCTCAAGCTCAGCCACCGTGCCAGAAATATTCACGTGACCAATCTTGCGGCCCGGACGAGTCTCCTTGCCGTAGAAGTGGATCTTTGCGCGCGGTTCAGCCGAAAGCGCCAGCGGGTAGACACCGAAAATGTCTTCGTTCTCGCCGCCCAGATAGTTCTTCATCACGGCAACACCCTCCAACACGGAAGTGTCACCCAGCGGCAGATCCAGCACAGCACGCAGATGCTGCTCAAACTGGCTGGTCACCGAGCCGTCCTGAGTCCAGTGGCCAGTATTGTGGGGGCGCATCGCCAGCTCGTTGATGTAGAAGCCGGCGGGGGAGCCGGGCACCTCAAACATCTCAACAGCCATTACGCCGGTCATACCCAGCTCGGAGGCAATGGTTACCGCGGCAGAGGCAGCGGCTTCAGCAACCTCGGGGTCCAGATCCTGTGCGGGTGCAATGACCTCGTCACAGATGGAGTTCACCTGGATGGTCTCAACGACCGGCCAGGGGCGCACCTCGCCGCTTTCACGGCGAGCCACCAGCGCGGAGAGTTCACGGGTAAAAGGAACCTTCTCCTCGGCAAGCAGGGCGGAGAAATCGGTGCGGGAAGGCAACTGCTCGAACCACGCAGCACTGCGCTCGCGTGCCTCCTCGGGGGAATCCAGAACGAGGACGCCCTTGCCGTCGTAGCCGCCGCGCGGGGTCTTCAGAACCACGGGCCAGCCAATCTCATCACCGAAAGCGAGCAACTCATCCAGAGTGCTCACCTGAGCCCAACGCGGGTTCGGCAGGCCGAGACGCTCAACGGCGGCGCGCATCAGGAGCTTATCCTGCGCGTACTGCAGAGCCTCCGGGTGGGGTTGTACATTCACGCCCTCTGCTATGAGAGTGCGCAGAAATTCAGTGGGCACATGCTCATGGTCAAAAGTGATGACATCCTTGCCGCGAGCAAATTCGCGGAGGGTGTCCAAATCCTTGTAGTCCCCGACGGGGGCGGTACGTACCGCTGCCACGGCGCCGACGGTGGGCGCCTCCGCGAGAATCTGCAGGTTGAGGCCAAGGTTAGTTGCTGCGGGAGCCATCATGCGGGCCAGCTGGCCGCCGCCGATGACACCAATTACGGGTCCAGTCACAGGGTAAGTCACATCACCTAAGTGTACCGGGTTCGGAGAGCCTGTGGGGAGCAAGACCACATTAAGGTCACAGAATAAATTCAAAGGAGATGCGGAGCACAATATGTGGGCTTTGATACGGGCGAAAGCCATCAAAAACGTGCCTTCTACCCAGTCAACGTGAGATGAAAGGGAATGTATCGTTAGCTGGGAGGTCCATGGAAAAACTCTCAAAGGTACAAACAACCAACCAGGACTGTAATAACATATAAGAGCTTGTAAAAGAGGCTGAAACAACCGTCGGACATTGCGTTACCAACGCCAACCGGCGCTAATCTTCCCTTTTTCCCGATAAATCTCCGCTAGATAGGTCCCCCATGAGCCCACAGACGAAACCGGCCCTCACCGAACGCTTAAAATCCCTCTGGGACAGCTACGGTATTGAGGTTCTCAAATTCGGTACCGTGGGCGGCGCCGCCTTCATCGTGAACTCTGTGACGGTGTGGGTGCTGATGATGACCATCATGTCGGAGTCCCACACCAAGGCGAAGGTCGTTGCAAGTGTTGTCGCAACTATCTTCTCCTGGCTCATGAACCGCCTGTGGACCTTCCGCGACTCCCGCTCCGAAAACTGGAAGCGTGAAGCGGTTGAATTCGGCCTGGTCAACCTGCTCGGTATTCTCGTTGAAGCAGGCTGTGTGGCATTCAGTACCTACGTGCTGAACCTGCGCACCCCCGAGGCATCCTTCATCTCCGGTACAATCATCGGTACCATTCTGGGCACCATTCTTCGCTACTTCCTCTACCGCTTCTGGGTGTATGGTTCGCACCGCCAGAAGGTTGAAGAGGGCGAAGGTACCGACCACGAGGAGCTCGGCCGTATGTTTGATGAAGCCGCCGCCATTCTTGACGGTGAAGAACCTGCAACATGTAAGGCAACCTCTGAAGCAACTGCACCTGAGGCACAGTCGAAGCCGGGCTCGCAGAACTCCTAAGGTCCTCGGATTGAACTCCTCAGATTGTAGAAGCAGCTTAGTTAGAACGTGATATAACGATTTATCCCCCGACCTGAACGGTGTCGGGGGATAAATCGTTTAAAGACCTATATGTTTGTTTGCGCTCCGTGTGATTGGTAGCCTCCCGTGCAATTTTTCGGGCAACAGGGGAGGGGTGCTATGCGCGGGGAATCTCCGCCGCACGCTCGGAAGTCATCAACGACGCCAGCTGCCCATCCTGCCAGTTGACGCTCGGGTCAGCCACAAACATCGCATGCCCCGAGCCCAAAATAGCTAGCACCTCCAGTAGAGCGCTCAGGGTCGCCTCCGAGGCATCAAAACCGTAGTCGGGGCTCAACTCCAAAGCGAGCGCACGCTGCCCCGAAGGTAGCGTATAGCCTGCCGTACGATAGGCCTGTGCCTGTGTGAGAGCCTGCTCGTAGGCTTCCGCGTAGCTGAAACCCTCAATGATTTCTGCCGAATCATCGGGAAGCAACCCCGAGTACTCGTCGCCAAAGCTACGAACCAGAGCACAGTAATCGAGTACCTCCTCGGCGTGCGGAGCCAGCGCCTGCAAATCGCCGGTGTAGGAAAGCGCCAGCGGTGCACGGTCAACCGCCAGAAGGTACGCGGGGTCATTCGTATAGCTCGCCTCCTGCTCGGTGGAGACCGTGGCAACCAGCGGCTCGTCCTGATCGAGGAGAGCGCCCACGCGCAGCGCCGCCAGGCCCAGAACAATGGTGCGCCAGTGCAGAGGTGCTTGAAGGTCAAAACCCTCGCCGGGCTCCAGCTCGCATTCTTCAACCAGCAGGTTTGCGCTCTTATCAACCCAGTTCATGAGGACCCTGCCGGAGAGCTCAATGCGCTCGCCGTTTGCCGAGTACCAGATGAGCGCGGGGGTCTGCTGGTTGCTGAGCTCCTCAAAGAAGCGGTTCAGAGTTGTAGGCACGGATGCGCCAGTGGGGGAGAGAGTAACCATGGGTTTCACTCTACCGTACCGGGGGGGCAGCCAGGGAGAATATGCGCGGTGCTAAAAGATGCAAAGGTAAAGTAAAAACGCCTAAGGGTGCCCTAAAAAATCTAATGGTTCAAAATGTTTGACAGTCCTAAAGCCTCATCTTGGTAATGTGACATAAATATAAATTGGAAATGTAAATGCTTCGCAATGCTTTGGAAGAATATTCAGAAACTGCATAGTGAAAAAAGATAAGTTTTTCTTATCTAATTATTAGATTCTTTCCCCGAGCTCGAGATGGGACGGGTGGGTGGTCGTCGTAAACCCTTATATTTGCAGTCAAGATGCAGAATTTACCGGCGATGGAAACTAGTCTTGGAGAAGGGGAAATTTACGGTGCTCCTTGGGTGTGAGTGAGGACAAGTGGCGTGCTTGAAAATATATAAAGGTCAAATTCACATTAAATATGACGCTTGTAACACATACATCTAAACATTGATTAAGTCTAGTTTGACGAAACGGCGTGTCGCACGTCTAATAGATATATAACTGCATTTGCTCTGGAAGGGACCGTAGAGGCCAGAGCAAACCGCGCCACACCATACACACGAAGATTCCGTCCACGACGGATCCGCAGACTCATTAAGCTCACAATGAGAACACGGAAGGAAAACCCATGGGCTCCTACCTTGCATCCGACCGCTCTGTCGCGGCCGCGAGCGCATCAGGCGCTCAGCACCGTAGCATGAATTCCACTCAGTCTCTCGAAAAAGTCGCCGACGCCTTTCTCTCAGATGCAGAACGAAACATGCCTGCCTGCACCGACGTATGGACCGCAGCGACAGGACTCTACGGAACCGAAGGCGAAGATGGAGAACTCGCCTGGCAAGCTGAAGCACTCTGCGCCCAGACCGATCCCGAAGCCTTCTTCCCCGAAAAAGGTGGCTCCACCCGAGACGCCAAAAGGGTATGCGGTGTATGCCCCGTGCGCGAAGAATGTCTACAATATGCAATGGACAATGACGAGCGCTTCGGAATCTGGGGCGGGCTGTCAGAACGTGAACGCCGCCGACTGCGCAAGCAGGCGAGCTAAGCCAGGAAGGTACCACCCATATGCAGACCGCACGACTGTGCTCCCGCCAAACCTGCCAGCGAGAGGCGACTGTTACTCTCCATTACTCTTACGCAGACTCCACGGCAATCATTGACGCACTCTCTGAATTCCGCGAACCTCACGCCTACGACCTCTGCGACGACCACGCCGCACGGCTGACTGCACCGCAGGGTTGGCGAGTGGTCTACAAGGTACCCGTCCAGGGTTCGGACACCATCGAATCCTAGAATTCAAACCCAAGAATTTAAACACCTGAATGCAAAGAACCTTCCGCGAATTCATACGGAAGGTTCTTTGCGTATGAGAAACTGGCAGATAGTACAGACACCCGCAACTCACTCAAACACCATTTACTCGAAAAGAACGCGAGAACCATGAGCAAAGAAACACACCGAGGAATGTGGGGCGCACTGCGCCCGGCCATCCACCGAAATAGCGCCGAAGAACTCCTCAAAGCTCGCCGAGCAGAGACCGTGACCAGCGAACCGGCACCGCCCATCGGCGCATTCGGACGCATCGCAGCAGACGTACCCACCGTCGCCGAAGAACCCGACCTGCCTACCGGCTCCGTACCCGTCGTCCCCGCACGCAGCAAACTCCGCGAACAGGGCGTCGGCACCCGCGTACGCACCCGCCCCAACGTCTCCACCGGCTTCGTGCCCCTCGTACGCGATTCGCAGAGCACCCCCAAAAACCCGACGCTCAGCGACCTCAACCGCGAAACCATGCAGAGGGCAGCCGAAGCAGAAGCAGCTGCAGCAGCAGAAGCCGAAAATGCGGCTGAAGCAGAAACCGTCGCTACCGCGGAGGCGGCAAGCGCCTCCACCGCCGGACGCAAGTACCGCACCGAAACTACCCGCACCGGTCACACCCACGCGGTCGCGGACCCCAACGCGCCGCTGTCTTCCCTGGCTGCCTCGCCCGAAGCTGCAGAACGCGCCGCAGCTCGCGAAGATGCCGTGGAAGACACCCCGCGCTTCATTAAGCTCCGCGCAACCCTCATCGCGCTCACCGTACCGCTGACCGTACTCATGATTGCGATCCGCGCTGTAGCCTCCGCGCCCTTCCTCTGGCTCGAATACCACCGCCCAGGATTCCCCAAAGACAGCTACGGCTACTACCTCATCGAGAGGATGCGCCTGGGCTCCTACGGCGTGGATTACATCAACAACTTCGCGCCGCGCGAATATCTCGCCCGCGTCACCACCGGTGCCGACAATACCTTCGCCTTCACTGAAGCAGAAGTGAACCACATGCACGACGTGAAATGGGTACTGCTCATCGCCACCGTAGCCGTTGCCGCACTATTCCTGATAACGCTCTTTAGCAGCATCTCCCTGCGCGAGCGCGCCCCCGGCACCATCCGCCGCAGCCTCTTCGGTGGCGCATGGATTACTCTGGGACTCATCGCGGTGCTCGGTGTCGTGGGCGTCTTCGGTTGGGAATGGCTGTTTACCACCTTCCACCAGGTGTTCTTCCCGCAGGGCAACTGGGAATTCTCCATACGAAGCTCCCTGATCCGCCTCTACCCGCCGCAATTCTGGATTGACGCGGCAATCGCTGTAGCGGTCCTCGTAGCAGCGCAGATTACGCTCCTGCTCGTGACCACCTGGCCCACCAAATACCGCAAGCTTAAGGCAGAACGCCGCCGCCAAGAACGCCAGGAACTGCGCGTCAAGCTCGCCTCCGCACGAGTCGGCGATAACTAAAAATCATCAGCCACTTCCCCGTGCAAACCAGCGCGGAAAGAGCACAACAAGGGGGGGGGCTGGGCTCTACCACACGGTAGAACCCAGCCCCCTTCGCTATACCCAAGCTCGCATCGCTCGCGCCTGAACCCCTGTCTAAGACCAGGTCTAAAACCCCAGCCTAAAAACCTGAGCCTAAATCCAGGACTTAAACCACATATGCGAATACCACTGCTCATACGGAATCACCTGAGCAGTCCACAGCGGCATAAAGTACGCACTCAACATCAGCACACCCACCAGGTAAATCGCCACGAGTGTCACGCCCAAACGAGCACGCAACACCGAACCGCGAGCACCCGACAGCACCAGACCCAAAACACCCGCCAACAGCAGGATTAGGAACGGCTCAAAGGACAGAGCGTAGAAGTAAAACATCGTGCGAGTCGGGTACATAAACCACGGGAAATAGCCCGCACCGAACACAACCAGCAACGCACCAAAACGCCAATCACGCTTCAGCACCAAAACCAGAAGCGCCACAATAATCGCCGGAATAAAAGCCCACCAAATCGCCGGGTTGCCGATATTCAAAATAGCCTCGGAACAGGACTTCACGGTACAACCCGAAGAACCCAACTTTGGCGACTCATAGTAGTACGAGGTCGGGCGACCCAAAACCAGCCACTGCCACGCCTGCGAAGAATACGTATGCGGGCTGCTCAAACCAGAATGGAACTTAAACGCCGAGACATGGTACTCCCACAAGGAACGCAAATCCTCAGGAAGCCACATGACACCCTTGCCCGGGTTCTCAACAGCCCAACGGCGGAAATACGCATTCGACGACTGGAACCAGCCTGCCCAAGTGCTCAGATACACCAGCAGGCCCACGCCAATCATCTGGAAAAATGCGGGTATGCCGTCACGCACCAGCGCCGTCAAACCCCACTTGTTCAGACCCACAATACGGCGAGCATTAATATCCCAGAACACCGTGAGCAGACCCATCGCCGCAACGAAGAACAACGAATTCCACTTCACACCCACCGCGGCACCAGCGCACACACCGGCCGCGAAACGCCACAGGCGCAGACCCATGCTCGGGCCCCACGGTATCGGCGGAAGCACACCGCCATTCTGGCGTGCCGCCTCCGCAATATGGCGCGCCAACACGCGCCGTGCCTGAATGCGGTCAAGCACCAGGCACACAAAAGTCACCAAAATCCAGAACATCTGGAAAATATCCAGCAGAGCCAAACGAGACTCCACCAGCATCAGACCATCCACAGCAGCCAGCAGCGCGGCAATAGTCGCCACCGTCATTGAACGGAACAGCAACCAGCCAACATAGGCAATCAACGCCACCGACAGGGTGCCAATCAGCGCAGCAGAAACACGCCAACCAAAGGGATTATTATCACCAAAAATTGCCATGCCCGCGGCAATCATCCACTTACCCAACGGAGGATGCACCACATACTCCGGCGAATCCGTCAACAGACCCGACGGGTGACCCGCTGCAAAGGAAGCATTAGCGTCCTTCGACCAGCTCAACTCATAGCCATAATGCACATACGAGTAGGCGTCCTTGGCGTAGTACGTCTCATCAAAAACAATGGCATTCGGATGCGCCAAATTATAGAAACGCAGAATGCCGGCAATCAGCACAATCAATGCAGGCACCAACCAGCCCCAACGGGGGGCACGAATATAGGCAACAGCGAGCGCATCCAGCAGAGAATCGAGGCCGTAACGACCGCGTTCAGACGAAGAACGGGTCAAATCGGCCGGACCAACCGGAGCGGCAGATGCGGGAGAAAGTAGCTTAGGTATCTTCACCCCATCAATCCTAAAGGGTCAGAACGCACGATGCACCATTTCAGCCCGTGAACGGCATATATGACGCATCCGGAAGCCCACCCACACCAGCCACCTATTACCCGCCACCCCACCCGGCACCGGATTGAGTGCGGGCGTTACACTTAGTGGGTACACGAAGATCAGACACAGACACGAGGCCTGCCATGACCGCACCCGCAGAATACATCGAAGAAACCATCGACCCCTCAGAAACGGTCGAGGCACCCCAGGCTGACACCGCTGACCCTGCTGTCACCTCCGAAGAAGGCGGCGTGCTCATCCTCGGAGGCACCCCCATCGGCAACCTTGCCGACGCCTCCGACCGACTGCGCTCAGCCCTCGCCACCGCAGACCTCATCGCCGTTGAAGACACCCGCAAGCTACGCACCCTCGCCTCCGGGCTTGGTGTGCGCACCCGCGGCCGCATCATCGTCAACCACGACCACAACGAAGCCGAACGCAGCGAAACCATCGTGCAGGCGGTACAGGACGGCCAGCGCGTGCTACTGCTCTCGGATGCGGGCATGCCCACCATCTCCGACCCCGGCTACGTTGCCGCCGCAGCCGTCACGGAAGCCGACCTGCCCGTCACCGTGGTGCCCGGTCCCTCCGCGGCGTTGACCGCGCTCGCGCTCTCCGGTCTGCCCACCGGACGATTCACCTTTGAAGGCTTCCTCGCCCGCAAGGGCTCCGAGCGCACCCGCCGTCTTGCATCGTTGGCGGGGGAGGAGCGCACCATGATTTTCTACGAATCCCCGCACCGCACCGCCGCGACCCTGGCAGACTTCGTGCAGACCTTCGGCGCCAACCGCCGCGGAACGGTCAGTCGTGAGCTAACCAAGCTTCACGAAGAGGTTCGACGCGGTACCCTGGCTGAGCTTGCCGAATGGGCTGAGTCTGAACGCGTCCGAGGCGAAATCGTCATTATCGTTGAGGGGGCACAAGCCCCCGAAACCCCCGAAGCGCAGGACGTAGTACAGCTGGTCCTCGACCGCGTGGCTGGTGGCGAGCGTCTCAAGAGCGCCTGCGCCGTGGTCGCTGCTGATACCGGCACCTCCAAGCGTGACCTGTACGAGGCGGCACTGGCTGCCCGCTCCGAATAGCCCAAAAACACCCCGCCGTTTTTGGGGGGGGGGGGGGCGGGGGGGGGGGGGGGGGGGGGGGGGGGGGGGGGGGGGGGG
>NZ_JANCOC010000003.1:52203-209965 GCF_024294905.1 Rothia gullae | reverse complement strand
CCCCCCCCCCCCCCCCCCCCCCCCCCCCCCCCCCCCCCCCCCCCCCCCCCCCCCGGGCGGCCGCCGTGTTCTGCCGTTAGTCCTATGCGGCGAGAATACCCGCCACGTACGCCGCCTGACCCACGTGCTGCGCTGCGTCGTCAATCAGGCTGACCAGACGCACACCGCGAGTCACCGGCGGAGTCCACGAACGGTCAATAATCTCGCTCAAATCAGCCTCGCTCAGCGTCTGCGCATAGGCCGCGAGCGCCTTGCCGGTCGCCACAAGGTACTCCACCAGCAGCGCAGAATCCTCCACCACGATGGAGCGTGCTTGCTCGGCGGTGTGGCCGTAACCCATGGTGTCGCCCAGCTCGCCCAGGTTGAAACGTTCCCTGAAGCCCTGAGCCTCCCAGACCTGCGGCTGACCATTCAGGGTAGAAAGCTGCATGTCCATTTGTCGTCCGGCGTGCCAGAGCAGCCAGGCGATAGAGTTCGGGTGCCCGCCCGGGTGGGCGTTGAGCGCCTCGGGGGATAGCTCCTTGACGGCTACGGCGGCTTCGATACCGGGGCGGCTGGCGGCGTCACGCAGAATATCGTGGGTGTTCATGGAATCCTCCTGATTGTGCTGGCTTCTCGTAGGCTGGCTTCCTTTAGGGCGGTTTCTTGTAGGGAGCCGGGTAGTTTTAGTCTACGCCCGCGCGTTCGTCGTTCTGAAAGAGCCGTCTTGAAAGAAAAAATGTGGCGCGCGGGAATAATACTTATTTCTTTCCGTTGAACTCTGCGAAGACATCATCATCTAAATTTCACAGGAGAATATTATGACCACCCCCGCTCAGCTGCACTTTGATATGGTCGTCATCGGCTTCGGCAAGGGCGGCAAGACCCTCGCCGGCGCATACGCCAAGACCGGCAAGAACGTTGCCCTCATCGAACAGTCCACCGGCATGTACGGCGGCACCTGCATCAACATCGGTTGCGTACCCACCAAGGCGCTCGTACACCGCGCCGACGAGTTCCGCGCCAGCGGTGAGCACACCCTTGAAGAAGCAGACGCCGCTTACGAATCCTCCGTGGTCTTCCGGGACAAGCTGACCGGCATGATGCGCGCCAAGAACCGCGAGATCCTGCTGTCCAACGAGACCGCTAAGCTCATTGACGGTCACGCACGTTTCATCTCCGACACCGAGGTTGAGGTCACCGCGGGCGAGGATACCCTGCGTGTTACCGCCGACTACTTCATCATCAACACCGGTGCCGTGTCGGCTATCCCGCCGATTGAGGGTATCCGCGAATCTGAGCGTGTGCTCACCTCCACGGAGCTACAGAAGCTCACCCCGCGCCCCAAGCGCTTGGGCATTATCGGTGGCGGCCCCATCGGTATTGAGTTTGCCGGTATTTTCTCCTCCTACGGTACCGAGGTGACCATTCTGGATGGCGTACCCGCCCTCTTCGGCCGCTACGACGAGGATGTTGCCCAGGTTGCCCGCGAGATTATCGCAGACCAGGATATTGCCGCTCATACCGGCGTGCGCGTGCAGTCCTTCAAGGACGGCGCTGACTCGGTGACCGTGACCTACCTCGACTCCGAGGGCGCTACCCGGGAGCTGGAAGTGGACTACGTGATGGTTGCGACCGGCCGCAAGCCCGCCACCGAGGGCCTGGGTCTGGAGAACACCAGCATCGAAATCAACGACCGCGGCGCAATTGTCGTGGATGAGCACCTGCGCAGCACCGTGCCGAACATTTTCGCGCTCGGTGACGTGAACGGCGGCCCGCAGTTCACCTACATCTCCATGGATGACTACCGCGTGGTGCTCTCCCAGCTGGTCGGTGACGGTTCCCGCTCCACCAAGGATCGCAAGGCAGTGGCTGCGACCATTTACATGAACCCGCCGCTGTCTTCCGTGGGCCTGACCGAGCGTGAGGCAATCGAAGCTGGCCACAAGGTGAAGGTCGCTTCGAAGCCGGTTGCCGCGGTTGCCGCGATGCCGCGCGCGAAGACCCAGGAGAACCCGCGCGGCATCATGAAGTTCGTGATTGACGCGCAGACCGACCAGATTCTGGGTGCCCAGCTGCTGGTAATCGAGTCCATGGAGGTTATTAACCTGGTGGCTCTGGCGATGCGCCACGGCATTACTGCTTCGCAGCTGCGCGATGAGATTTACACTCACCCCTCAATCACTGAGGGTCTGAATGAGGTTCTTGCCGTCGCGGCGCCCGTAAATTAGTTGAACTAGAATCGCGTCTGGATTCGCGGTTCGTATAGCGTTTCTGCTTGTCTGAGTGCTTCCCTGCCCGTTCCGCCCGTTGTGCTGTCAACGGGGGTGCGGGTGGGGAAGCATTTTTGTTAAGGCTCATATATACCTTGCACCTAAGCATGCCCTAAGATGGTTATGAGATAAGCGCAAGCTCACGATTTGGTGGTTAGCACGAGAGGGCTCGGAAGAGACACCCACTCGCGGCTACACCCACCACAGCGCACCGCCTGCGCCGCGCATACAACCGAAAACCAAAGGCACGAACCGGGAGAATCATGGCACTGCCCAAAATTAAGCCCTACACCTACGTCGACCGTGAACACAGCAACCGCGTGAGCTGGCCTGTGGACCCCTCCCGCGCTGTACTGCTCGTACACGATATGCAGGTACACTTCGTCCAGGCTTTCGAAGGGGCCAACCTGGGTGAGGATAACGATAACCCGGACGCCCAGATTAACATCGCCATTCGGAACCTACGCCGCCTCATCGACGCCGCCCACGCCGCCGGAATCCCGGTCTACTACACCGCGCAGCCGCCGCGCCAGAACCCCGAAGACCGCCGCCTGCTCATCGACTTCTGGGGCGACGGCCTGCAGAATGACGAGTCCGCCCGCGTGCTTGACGAACTGGCACCCACCGACCGCGACACCGTGCTGACCAAGTGGCGCTACTCCGCGTTCGTGCGCAGCCCCTTCGAGGACCTGCTCAAGGAGTCTGGCCGCGACCAGCTCATTATCGGCGGCGTGTACGCGCACATTGGCTGCCTGACCACCGCCCTGGAGGCGTTCATGCGTGACATTCAGCCGTTTATGGTTGCGGATGCGCTCGCCGACTTCTCGGAGGAGGAGCACCGCATAGCGTGCGAGTACGCTTCGGGTCGTTGCGCCCGCGTGCTGAACACCGCCGATGTACTCGCCGACCTGCATGCTGCAGAAGGTGCGGAGAAGGCTGAGACTGCTGAGGAGGCGCGCGCATGAGCTGGGTCATTGTGACCGGCGCGAACGGCGGTATTGGTGAGGCAACCGTCCACCAGCTCGTTAAGAATGGTTATTCGGTGTTTGCGGCTGACCTTGCGGAGCAGCCCATTGCCTCCTTCGGTACCTACGGAGACGCAATCTTCCGCTACCACGCCGTAGACGTTACAAGTGAAGAGTCCGTCATCGCCCTCGCCAACGCTGTAGCGGCACTCGACGAACCCATCACCGGTGCGGTGCTCGCCGCGGGCATCGCCCACAGCCAGCCGCTGCTGGAAACCAGCTTCGACACCTGGAAGCGCCTGCACGCGGTCAACTCCGACGGCGTGTTCCTGTGCCTGCGCGAATTCGCGCGCATCATGATTGACCAGCAGGAGAGCGACCCGACGAACAGCCGCTCCCTGGTGACGGTCGCCTCCAACGCGGCCCGTGTGCCCCGCGCGGAGTTTGGCGCCTACGGTGCATCTAAGGCGTCGGCGGCGCGCGTGAGTTCCAGTTTTGGTCTGCAGCTTGCCGCGCACGGTATTCGCGTGAACTCGGTCTGCCCCGGCACCACCCGAACCCCCATGGTGACTGACGCCTGGGAAGGTGAGGATCGCTCCGCCCTGCCGGTTGCCGGTAACCCGGAAGCGTTCCGCCTGGGCATTCCGCTGCGCCGTATTGCCGACCCGGCAGATATTGCGGCGGTCAACGCTTTCCTCATTTCTGAGGCGGCACGCCATATCACCATGCAGGAGATTGTCGCCGACGGCGGTGCGACCCTCTAACGGCCCCCGCGCCTCACTGTATCTGCGCCCGCAATATACCCGCGCCTGCACTGTATCCTATGTACTTCCGGCGCGAACCCACACACCACTGATAGAAGTATGATGATGAACCTTCCCGATTTTATCTTTGCCACCGGCACCCGCGTTCTGCGCGCATCCGGTGCGATGTCCCCTGTCACCTTCGATAATGCCCTGGACGAGGCGAAACGTGCCGGTAGCGCTGTCGTGGGTCTGATTCCTTTTGACCCTGATATGCCCGCCTACCTCTTCGTGCCCGAACGCCTGGAGGAGCAGCAGGTGCCGATCCCCGAGCAGACCGTGGCGCTTGCCGAGCCGGTATCGGTCACCGGCCGGCAGAACGACCGGTTCCGTACCGCCGTTGCG
Source organism: Rothia gullae (assembly GCF_024294905.1). GTDB lineage: Bacteria > Actinomycetota > Actinomycetes > Actinomycetales > Micrococcaceae > Rothia. The sequence goes on along the minus strand of NZ_JANCOC010000003.1, from coordinate 205,600 downwards.
ACCGCCGTGGAGCGCATGAAGGCGGGTGAGCTGAGCAAGATCGTGCTTTCGCGTGTGCTCACCGCCCGCTACGCACCCGGCGCTCTCAACCTGGAAGTGCTGTACAACAACCTGCGCGCCCAGCAACGTTCCGCATTCAACTTTGCGGTGCGCCTGCCCGAGGGTGAGCGCGGCATGAGCGGAAGTTACCTGATGGGTGCCTCCCCGGAGCTGGTGTTCCGCACCGAGGGCCGCGCCTTCAAGACCCACCCGCTTGCCGGTAGCGCCCCGCGCATTGCCGAGCCCGGTAGCGCCGAGGACGAGGCGATTCGCGACCGCCTGCTCGCCTCGCCGAAGGACCGCGGCGAGCACGCCTACGTCATCAACGATATTGCCGAGCGCCTGACACCCATCGCCGAGGAGCTGAACGTGCCGCAGGTGCCCTCGCTGCTGCAGACCCCGCAGCTTTGGCACCTGGCGACCCCCATCGACGGCGTGCTGAAGGAGGGGCTGACCTGCCTGGACGGTGCCCGCGCGATCCACCCGACCCCCGCGATTTGCGGTGCCCCCACCGAGAAAGCACTCGATCTGATTCGCCAGCTGGAGTCTTTCGAGCGCCGCTACTTTGGCGGCCTGGTCGGCTACATGGACGCCGAGGGTAACGGCGAGTGGGCGCTGGTGCTGCGTTGCGCCCAGGTCAGCCCGGAGGAGGCGGTGCTGTACGCGGGTGCGGGTATTGTGGCTGAGTCCGATCCGGAGCTGGAACACACCGAGACCGGTACGAAGCTTGGCAGCTTTGGCCGCGCCCTGGGTGTGGAGACTCTGGGCGAAGATACCCCTTAGGTTCTGTCACGAACGCCTTGACGAGGCAGAATACAACGACGGAATACGATGACTGAATAAAACAGCGGAACGCGCTCGCTGGCATGGCGGGCGCGTTCCGTCGTTGTATGAGTTGGTAGGGGATTGAGCGCGGCTAATCAGTGAGCAGGCGCTTGAGTTCCAGGGGAGTAGCCACCGGCAGAAGCTGAGCCTCAACCTGCGCGGGCTCACCCTCGGTAGGGTTCTCCACAGCCAAGGCGATGAGCATCTTCTGCGCGTGCTCGGGGTTCTCCGCGTCGGGGAGCGCTACGGGTACCCACTGCAGGCTAAAGCTCCGCTCGATAGCCTCGTCGCCCTGACCGCCGCCCTGACTACCGACATGGGGCGCGCTAAAGGTCGCTTCGGTGGTCAAGCTGTCCTGAGTCAGTAAACGCAGGGCGGTCGGCTCGGGAGTGTCGCTGTCTAGAAAGTCCCCCGAGGCCTCCTCGTTCATGGCAAGTTCGAGCGCATCCAGCAGCGCCTCGGTGAGCTGCACCCGAACCAGGGACGGCACCACGCTCAGGCCGTGGCCGGTGGCCTTGAGCACCGCCTCCTTAGCGGTCCACAGCGCCACAGAGAGCAGGTGCAGTACGGGTGCGGGGCGTTCCTGCGCCACTCGCTCATAGAACGCACGTTCTTCATTGGAGAGAGCCAGACGCGCAAAACCGGAGAACAGACGCGCATCCAGGGTCTCAACATCCACGCCGAGCACCGCCGAAGAATTACGGCTAAACGCACCCACCACCAGCGGATTCACCTGCGACATATTGAAATTCACGCCCGCAATACGCGGCTTGCCGTGCTTCTTACCGCTGGTGCACAGGGTACAGGAACGATCCACCTCAATCTCAGAAGCGGCACTGGAAGGCACATCCAGACGAGCTGCCGCCATGGCGCGCATGAGCGCCTGAGTGCTCAGGTAGCTGACCGCCGCCGTGGAGGTCGGCAACTGCGCCGCATGTTGCTGCTCAGCAAGCCCCAGGTAGCTCAACCAGCTAAAACGCAGGGAACCGTACATCGTGCGGGTGGGAAGAGCGAAAATCTGCACGCGCTCGCTCGGGCGAGTGGTAGGGCGCTCCGGGCGCTGTGCGCTGGGTGTTTCGGGGGCAGAATAGCTCATAGGTTTAGTGTACCCGCCCGGCATTATGGCAATGAGCGCGTCTGAGGCTACTTGAGGTTGTCCACAGCTGCGACCGCGCGCTACGCACCCTCGCCGCCGGTGCGGTAAAGTCATCACAGACATCATTACGGACAGCCGCCCGCACAATAGAGCGGCGGCACAGAAAGAAGGTACCGTGAACAGCACGCAAGAGATCATTGCCGCCGCAGACGGCTCGGCGCTGGGCAACCCCGGACCGGCAGGCTGGGCATGGTATATCGACGACGACCACTGGGCGAGCGGCGGCTGGGCGCACGGCACCAACAATATGGGTGAGCTCAAAGCTGTTCTGGACCTGTTCGAGGCGACCGCATCCTGCCCGGAGGCGAAGCTGCGCGTGTACTGCGATAGCCAGTACGTCATTAACTCGCTGACCAAGTGGATGCCCGGCTGGAAGAAGAAGGGCTGGAAGAAATCCGACGGCAAGCCCGTGCTTAACCGCGACCTGCTGGAGGCGCTGGATCAGGCGCTGACCGGCCGCGATTACGAGTTTATTTGGGTGAAGGGTCACGCGGGTCACGAGCTCAACGAGAAGGCAGATTCCCTGGCGAATGGTGCTGCGCGCGCCTATCAGGAGGGCCGCGAACCTGCGCATGGCCCCGGCTTCGGCTCGTCTGCTGAACCCGCTACTGCGGCTGTGGAGCCTGTGGCTGTTGAAGCGCCGATTGTGAACGCTCCGTCCGCAGAACCTGCGCTCTCTGACGTTACACTCTCCGGCATTGCCCTCTCTGAGCCGGAGCCTTCCGAGTCTTCCGCGGACGCCCACCTGCCCGTACAGGAATTTACTGCAGCTGAGATTGAGAACGCCCAGCGCGGCGTGGAGAGCCTGCGCCTGTCCGGTCTGCTGCGCCCCGCCTCCGCGGTGGACGCCCCCGACCCGGAGGCGGTCCGCACCCGCAAGGAACAGCTGGCGCTCGCGGCAGAGCGTGCCGCTGAGCGTGATGCAAAGGTGCTGGCGCGCCAGCAGGAGGCGACCGCTCAGCAGGCATCGAGTGCCGCGCAGACGGAAGAAGAGGATGACCTGACCGGTCTGGAAGAGTTTGCGGGTATGGACCCGAATGATGTTGACCCGGCGGAACTGCTGGGCGAGACGGAAGAACATGCAGAAGAGCAGGCGGTAGAGCCCGCCCTAGAGCCTGCCGCGGTGCCCGCACAGACCGTAGAGCCCACTCAACCTGGTGTGCCTGTCCAGTCTATTGCGCATACTCAGCCTTCTGAACCCGCGCCTGCCCCGAACCCTGAGGAAGCCGCCGCCGCAGAACAGCTACTCGAAAGCCGTGGCTCCGTCATGGAGGTGGTGCAGCTGGAGTCCATGCTACACGAGCGTCTGGTGTGGGTGACCGCTACCGGCAAGTCGGTGACCCGCTCCTCCGTGCTGCAGTACCGTGAACGCGCCTTCACTCAGCAGGGTGCCCCGCTTAAACAGGGTGTGCAGGTGCTGGATTCTTCCAGCGTGCTGGTCATGGCGGCGGTTGCGACCGCGCGTGGTCGCGTGAGCCGTTCGAGCATTTGGCATTACGATGCTGAGCGCGGCCTGTGGCGTCTGCGTTTCCGCCAGGAGACTCCCGCATCCTAAAGCTCAGCTCCTAAGGCTCTGCTCCTAAGGAATGGGCTCTTGTGTGCAAAGATTCCCGTGCAATAAAACCCCGCCGCATCCTCACTTTCGAGGATGCGGCGGGGTTTTCTCAATAGATGTTCGCCACCTTCTGGCGAATCTGGCAGGCGGTGTGCCGTGCGGCCGGGACCTTTTAGCTGCCCGGTCTGCCGCCTGCCTGCGGGCGGGCCTTAGAATCTGTAGCCCTGACCCCTTAGTTGACGAACATGGAGGCGTTAGCCTGCTCGGTGTCTGCGTAGTTCACGCCTGCGCGGGTGAGTGCCTCGTTGATCTGGGTGATGGATGCTTCGACCTGGCGCTGGGTTGCGTGCCACTGGTCCAGTACGTGCTGGAAGTTGGCGGATGCGGAGCCAGTCCAGGAGCTTTGCAAATCGTGTAGGGATGCGGTCATGCCGTTGACGTCTGCGGTGATGGATGCGACGTAGGATCGTGCCTGTGCGCTCTTGGCTGCGATGACTTCGGAATCGACATTGAACTGTGCCATGGTTTTTCTCCTTTGAGATATGTGAGATAGGTGGGGCGGTTGCCCCGTGATGGCGCTTGGGGTTTGGATCTCTGGAAGGGGTGAGTTCCTGACCGGAAGCTTGTTATCACTATATCTTTCAAAATGCATCAAATGAGCTGAAAAATGATTATTAAATAAATCTGTGGATAAACCCGCCAGATTCACTCCAGCATCTCGAAAAAATCGAAAACCCTCCCGAAAATGACGTCGCCATGACGCGCGCTAGGATGCTCCCGCTGTTCTTTAGCCGCGAAGCTTCTTCTCACTCGCGTTCTCTTTACTCGCGCCGCCGCGAGTTATCATCCCGCTTCCGGGGCACAGCAAAACCCCTGAACCAGCAAAACCCCCGAACCGTAGAACACTCAAGTTCCACAATCCGGGGGGGGGGGTATGCATCAGTGCTACTTCATTAGCTGATCATCCGAGACGGGCGGCGGATAGAACGGCAAAGAAATCACGAAAGTAGCGCCGCCACCATCGGTCTCTTTAATGTGAATCCTGCCCTCATGCTGCTCGATAATCGCAGCCACAATGGACAGACCCAGACCCGTACCACCGGTCTCACGCGAACGCGAGGCGTCGGTGCGGTAGAAACGCTCGAAGACTCGCTCGCGGTCCTCGCCGTGAATACCGGGGCCGTGGTCGCGCACCTCCAGCACGGACAGCGGGAAGCCGGGAACCTCTTCGCGCACGCCCACCGCGATCTCCAGGGGAGAGCCGTCGGGGGTGTAGCGCATGGCGTTGGTTAGCAGGTTCGCCACAACCTGACGCAGGCGTGATTCGTCGCCGAGCACGGTTGCGGAGGTCGGTGCCACTTCTTCGTTCAGGCCCACCAGGGACACTACACGGTCGGGTGCCGTAGCGTGGGCGTCGTTACTAGCGTCCACTGCCAGGTTGAACAGGTCGAAGGGCGCCAGCTTGGATTCGCGGCGCTCATCAATACGCGCGAGGGTCAGCAGGTCTTCCACGAGCTGACCCATACGCTTGGACTCCGATTCGATGCGGCTCATCGCGGTAGTGACAGCCTCATCGGTGGGTAGCGCGCCCTGACGGTACAGCTCCGAGTAGCCTCGGATACTGACCAGCGGAGTGCGCAGCTCATGCGAAGCGTCACCCACGAAGCGGCGCATTTTCGCCTCGCTCTTCTCACGGGCTTTGAAGAGCATTTCAATCTGGGTGAGCATCGTGTTCAGCGAAACCGCGAGGTTACCGATCTCGTTGCTGGGATTGTAGTCCTCAATACGCTGAGAGAGGTCACCGGCAGCGATCTTGGCAGCGGTCTGCTCCACGCGAGCCAGCGGCTCGAAGGTGCGGGTCACAATCACCCAGGTCATCGCAATCGCGGAGGCGAGAGTCGCCAAACCAAACGCGAAGGTCAGTACACCCACGAGGGCGACCACCTGGTTCGTTTGTTTCAGCGGCATGGCAATGATGAGGGAGGCCGCCTCCGGCAAACCTGAAGAGTCGTTGGTTTGAATGGGCACGGCGAGCACGCGCCAATCGGAGGAGCTGCCCACCGAGTTGACGGTGACCGCCTCCTCGTTTTGCTTGCGAACCTTCTCTTCGGTCCAGCCCTGCAGCGCCGGCTCGCTGAACCGACCGCTGTCTTCGGATTCGAGCGAGTACAGTACGTTGCCGTCCTTATCGAGCAGGTACAGGCGGTAGGTGCTCAGGGATTGTTCCTGATTGCCGGAGGGGCGCACGGTCGCCAGCTGCACGAGTGAGGGGGCGCTGTTCTTCATCTCTTCGTCCAGCTGGTGCACCATCTGGGCGCGTAGAGCGGAAATCGCCACCAGGCTCGTCACCGCAATGGAGAGGGCGATGAGCATGGAGGTGATGAGCACCAGCTGGGTGCGAAGGGAAAGAGACTGGGGAATCCGGTCGAGGGGTTTGAGCGCCACGTTAGCCTCGAGAACCGCGAATCATGTAGCCCACACCGCGCTTGGTGTGGATGAGCGGCTCGTGGTTTTCACGGTTATTGTCAATCTTGCGGCGCAGGTACGAAATGTAGGACTCAACGATAGAGGAGTCGCCGTTGAAGTCGTACTCCCACACGTGGTCAAGAATCTGCGCCTTGGACAGCACACGGTTAGCGTTGAGCATCAGGTAGTGTAGCAGGTTGAACTCGGTGGGGGAGAGGTCAATCTCTTCGTCACCGAGGAACACTTCGTGGGTGTCCACGTTCAGGGTGAGGGCGTCAACGCGCAGTACGGCGTCGTCCTCTTCCTGGAGGCTGCGGCTACGGCGCAGAATGGCGCGGATACGGGCGATTACCTCGTCGAGTGAGAAGGGCTTGGTAACGTAGTCGTCGCCGCCGGCACCCAGACCGGTCACCTTGTCCTCGGTGGCGTCCTTTGCGGTCAGGAAGAGCACGGGGGTGGTGGTGCCGTTTTCGCGCAGGCGGCGGGTCACCTCGAAGCCGTCCATACCGGGCATCATGACGTCCAGGACAATGAGGTCGGGGTTTTCAGCATGTGCCTTTTCGAGGGCTTCGCGGCCGTTGCCGGCGGTAACTACTTCAAAACCGGCGAAACGCAGGGAGGTGGCGAGCAATTCAAGAATGTTGAACTCGTCATCGACGACTAGGAGTTTTGCTTCAGCAGACATACTCTATCTTTCTCTCTGAATGGCAGGCTGTACTTGATAAGTGAATGATGTGTGTGAGCTTGCGGCTCAAATCTTTATGCCTTGTTGCGGCGCATGACCGACAGGATGAGTGCGGCCATGAGCGCAATAAAGGCGACGGGTAGGAGGACCAGCGGAATCTGGCTCATGAGGGCGGGCGGCGTTGCCCCAACCCACTTCATCACGAGCATGGCAACTCCGGTGAGCAGACAGAGCAGGGCGAGAATCGCGCCGCCAGCCCCGAGCCAGCGGATGGCTCCGGCGTAGGGCAGGGGTGTAGGGATCTGCTCTGCAGTATTGTGCTTATCCTGTGCGGGTTCATTACTCATGGATTTAACGGTATCAGCTCACACACAGCTGTTCGTGGGCGAAGCCCCAGATTTAGCGGTTTGAGACCCAAATTCACAGCGTATGTGGAGCTTGGGGCGGGCGCCGCAATGTTTGCGCACGCGAGATGCTTTAATAGGGGTATGTCTGAACAGGTTATTGAACTGCTACCCGAAACTACGCCCGCTACTGACGCGCCCGCAGAGTCCGTTGTGCCTTCTGCCGCGCCTGAGAGCGCTGACGAGGGTAGCGCTGTACCTGCTGAGACTCAGCCCTCCGTGAACGCTGAGGAGACTGAGGCGGCTGATACACCCGCTGAGGAATCTGCCGCTGGAGAAACCGCACAGAACGAAGACTCCACCCCCGACCCCTTCACTCCGCTGGATGAAGAGGTAGGTGCCACCTCCCTGGGCGTTCCGCACAAGCTGCGCCGCACCTCCAAGGTGGATGAGATTCTTGCCGCCGCTAAGGACGTAGCGTTGCAGGGTGTGCGAGAGATCACCCCGGCACACGCTATCGGTCTGGTTCACCATGTGCGCGCCGAGGAAGAGCGCCTGAGCACTCACCTGTTTGAGTGTAGCCTGCCCGGTTACCGCGGCTGGTTCTGGTTCGCGACCCTCTCGCGTGCGCCTCGCTCCCGCGTGGCAACGATTTGCGAGGTTGGTCTGCTACCCGGTGATGATGCGCTCATCGCGCCGGATTGGGTGCCGTGGGCTGACCGCGTTCGCCCGGAAGACCTGGAGGAGAACGCCGAGCAGGAGAATGTAGAGTCTGATGTAGCTACTGAGGAATCTGCTGAGTCCGGTGAGCCCGTAGAGAACAACTCGGTGGAGAATGAAACCGCGCAGAACGCTTCTGCTGCAGAGGAAACTGCCGAGGCTGAGTCCGCAGAGTAGAGCCTACTATCCACTCCTCTTTAATAACGGGTGGGCTAACAAAATGTATATATAAGGTGTTGTATTGAGTCGTCCAACGGTTATTGTTGGACGACTCAATGACTTAAGCCGTGGCAAAAGCCGCTGAAAAAGTACATAATAGATTATTGAATAAGTAATGACTTAGGCAATGCTATCTAAGCACTGTTGGAGTGATAGCTGGGAGAGATATATGACAGACCTCATCGATACCACAGAGATGTATTTGCGCACCATCCTCGAACTGGAGGAAGAGGGCATTGTCCCCATGCGTGCGCGCATCGCTGAACGACTCGAGCACTCCGGCCCGACCGTTTCTCAGACTGTGGCACGCATGGAGAAGCACGGCCTGCTCACCGTTGAGCCGGACCGCCACCTCGAACTGACCGAGGAGGGTCGCCGCAAGGCGGTCGAGGTGATGCGTAAGCACCGCCTGGCTGAGCGCCTGCTCTCCGACATTATTGGTCTGGAACTTGAGTACGTGCACGAAGAGGCATGCCGCTGGGAACACGTCATGAGTGATAAGGTGGAGAAGCGCATCCTGGAGATGCTTAAGGACCCCAAGTTTTCCCCGTACGGTAACGCTATCCCCGGTCTGGAGGACCTGGGCCACACTAGCGAGAAGAACGACGAGCGTACCGTGCCCATGTCTCTGGCGGCACGGGACTCCGGTCCGGAGGACCGTTTCACTATCTCTCGTTTCCCCGAGTCCATTCAGACTGACGTTGAGCTGCTGAAGTTGCTGGCTGACGTAGGTATTGTCTACGGCGCTTCGGTGTCCGTGGTCGCCGGTCAGAACGATGACGTGATTGTTCACGCCGACGGTGAAGAGGACACCCTCTCCCTGGATATGGACGTGGCAAACGCAATTGTGGTCAAGCGCGGTGGCAACCTCTAAGCTCTAATTCTGAGAGTCCGCTAACCCAGTTCACACTAAACGGTGGTATCGCCTCCTCACTTGAGGAGGCGATACCACCGTTTTTGTGCGGTTGACTCCCTGAGAACCGGCTTTGTCTTAGATAGCGGACGATTTAGCTCAATAATCGGAGTGAAACGCCGTATATACGTATATAAAGGAAGAATCGGGAAACGCGGAGGAACGAGGCGTATTCGGGCTGCAAAAGGTGGACTAAGCGGCGTAGATCAGTGGCTCAGGATGCCCTCACGTGAGCGAGCATATACTCCTCTCTTAACTTTTTGGCAACTGCGTTTGAGTGCATTTTTCGTGTTTTTCGCTTAAATCTGAGGTTGAAGCTGAGAGACACGCCGGTTTCTCAGTGAGTAATGGGAGCAAAACCTTAAGAGACGAGGTTCATTTTTAAGAGTTTTGAACCATGCCCTTAAGGGGTGGTAGTGCATTAAAAGCGAATGTGCATCTTTATAAAATGCCTAGTCAAACGCCTTAATCTACTTAAGCTTCCGCAAATAAACGGGGTTCTGGTCATTCAAACTCACTCCGTTCCTCCGGGGGGTGAAAGCTCAAAATTTAAGTCTGAATGAGGTGACAACTGGGAGTTTTCTGTGTATTCTCGATTTGTGCCTAAATCCTAATCGTAAGAGGGCACCGTCGAAGCGGTTCCGCTGAGTTCTGCCAACGCTTAGATGAACGTCTACCCAATATGGCAGAAGCGGGGGACCCAATCCCCAAGCTGGGATACGGTTTCTCAATCGAGAGGCCTCGGGGCTAAGTCACTTCGGTGGCCGAGCGAATCCATGCTCGAGTCCGACAGCTTACCTCGTCAGGCAATGGAGGAATTACCAATGGATAAAAAAATCGTACGTAACGCAGGCGCAACCCTCGCAGCAGGCGCACTGTTGCTCGGCTCGACCGTTCCCGCGAACGCATTTGCACAGATTCCCGCTGCTGCTGATCTGTCCTACGACTACACCAACTACGAGTTCGACTACACCAGCTATAACACCCCCGCAACCACCTACGTTGCACCCCAGGCTGAGGCACAGCAGGCTTACGTTGCACCCGTTGTAGCTCCGGCACCCGTTGTAGCTCCGGCACCCGTTGCAGCTCCGGCACCCGTTGCAGCTCCGGCACCCGCTGCTTCCTCCGCTTACACCGGTAACGCATCCCGCGACGCAATCGTTGCAACCGCAATGAGCGGCCTGGGTGGCTCATACGTTTGGGGCGGCAAGACCTTTGGTGCATGGGACTGCTCCGGCTTCACCTCTTGGGTTTTCGCGCAGCACGGCATCAAGCTGACTGCTTTCACCTACGCAATGAAGAACGAGCTGCGTCCGACCGCTAACCCCCAGCCCGGCGACATCGTCTTCCAGAACGGCTACAGCCACGTTGGTATCTACCTGGGCAACGGCAAGATGATTTCCGCTCTGAACCCCACCAACGGTACCCTGGTGCACCCCACCTCCTGGATGTCCATTGACGGCTACTACACCGCTCTCTAAGCCTTAGCGCATAAGAGTCGGGTCTAGCCCAACATACTTCAAAAGGCGCCTGCCCAGCACGGGGTGGGCGCCTTCTGTGTACCCGAAAGATTCCATGAAAATACCGCCGAGAATGCACCTTAGTATGGGTGCATTCTCGGCGGTATGTGTTTAAGCGTATGCGGCTAGGACGCGAGAGCCTATAGAAGCCCCTGCGGGTCCTGCGCCCATCCGTTGAGCTCAGCACGCAGATTAGCCCGCGCGGGCTCCTCCCAGAGCTGCAGAGCCTGTTCGGAGAGGAAGATGCGCTCGCGACCCAGAATCGAACGCAGGAAGGTCGTACGACCGGTACGGAACGCCTCATCGTCAAAATGGGAGTACTCGCTACGCACCCCGCGCAGGTAGCGGCGATAGCGTGCCGAATCAGCCGCCAGGATAGCCATATCGGCATCGAGGAAAAACTGAATATCCGCCGGTTCATAGCCCGCTGGAAGATCGGTAGACTCGGGTAGCTCGTGGGTTGCCGTGGCACGCACCAGAAAGCCCACCATCTGTAGCTCGTGCCCGGTGAGCAGACCCGCGGTAACCAGCGGCTCCAGGGAGGCGCTCGCCAGCTGCTCGCTACGGCGCTCATCCTCACCCGGCGCGCCCTCATAGACCGCGTCGTGGAACCACGCCGCCAGAACCAACGCCAGGGGAGTAGAACCCTGCGTGCGGTGTGCGTAGAGGCGGTTCAGATCGGTGAGCATCTGCAAAAGGTGCCCGCTGTGGTGGTAGGCGCGGTGCGGCTGCTCCCACGCTTGCAACAGGCTCTCACCCAGCTCCGCCACCTGCGCCGTGAGTTGAGCCCGTAGCTCGGTAGGAGCCTCCACACGCTTGAGACGGGGAGTAAACGTCGCCTCCCAGGCGCGAAGCAGACGCGGGCGAATCTTCTCGGGGCGTTCCTTCAGGGGAATCCGTAGACCGCTGGCAATAAGCGTGCGAGTCAGCTGTGCGCCACTGAGTTCCTTCCCACCCGCCCGCACCAGCTCATCGTAGAGGTGCGCCGGCACGTCGTAGTGGTCGCGGTCGAAGGCACGCTCACTGATGCCCGCAGCCGCGGCGAACTCGTGCAGTTCCGCCAAGGATGCATCGGAGATGAGGTGTGAGAAGACGGTGCCGCGTGCGGGCCAGGTGGGCGGGTCAATGTAGATGCTCATTCGTACATTATAGGAGCGGTTCTGCTGCCGGGTGCGGGTGTCCTCAGGTGGTGAACACAGGGCGGTGAACACGGGTTGGGGCAGGGATTGGGGCAGAGGGTGGGCACGGTGCGAATACCGGTGGATGCTGGCGGCTTGGGCGGGCTAAGCGGACTTGCGGTGCGGGGTGCTTTATACTGGATAGGTACGCCCTCGTAGCTCAGGGGATAGAGCACTTCTCTCCTAAAGAAGGTGTCGGACGTTCGAATCGTCTCGGGGGCACACAGAACCGGTGGCCACGCCGGTACGAGAAAACCGCCCGTCGCTTGCATTAGCAGGCGCGGGCGGTTTCTCTGTTTCTGCACGTAACGAGCACTCAAGAAAACACGTTGTTATAGCTGAGACAGGTCAATCTTGCCCATCAGCAGGATCTTCTCGCGAGCGGCCTTATCCGCCATCAGCTCAGCAATATTGTGCGGGACAACCTGCCAAGAAATACCCCAGCGATCTACACACCAGCCGCAACGCTCCACCTCAGGTATAGCCGAGAGCTGCTCCCAATAGTAATCAATCTCCTCCTGGGTACGGCACGAAAGAACTACCGAAACCCCGGGCGTGAATGTGAAATCGTGGAAAGTGCCGGAATCAGCAGCCGCCATCCAGGTGCCGTGCAGGTTGAAGTCGGTAAACATGACCGCATCTGCCTCAAAGGGGCTACCTTCCGGATAGTGGTACAGGGTACCGCGGCGAGCATCATCAAATATGGAAATCCAGCCGTTGGTGGCTTCCGCTGCATTGCCGTGATTCGTGCCGCCAAACATGAAAGAAGGCACGACGAAGGGGCGCGGGTCCCCTGCAGGATTGGTAAGCATCAGCTGCCAGGTCATACCAAAACGATCACGCACCCAGGCGTAGCGTGGGGAGAAAGGATACTCACCCAGTTCCATCAGCACACCGCCGGTACTTAGCTCTTCGTAGAGTTCATCGAGGTATGCTCGCGCTTGCGCATCACCACCGAAGAGGAGCGGGTCAAAGTTTAGGATGCAACTGACGTACTGGTTCGGGACGTACCGGTCATCACCATTAATGAGTGAGAGCTGGAAGCCATGGATGCTTAGAGCCGTCGTAAGTCCGGGCACCCGTTCAATGACGGAAGCATCGCGAAAAACCCTGGTGTAGAACTGTGCGGCTTCGTCGGCTGAGCCATTGCACCATAGGGCTATTGAGAGGCCCGGAGGTAAGGTCTGAGTCATGCGGTCATCCTAGCATGACTATTCTGTGCCACCGGGGTGCCGTTGCCGATTTGGGTTGTGAGGCTGATTGACTGAACGGGTGGGAGCCGCGGAGTAAATGCGGTAGCATGGAATATCGAACGTGTATTCTAGGCAGCGAGGTAGATGATGAGCGACAAGCCCGAACAGCAGAAGCAGCCCTTCACCGAACAGGACGGCCTGTTCGCCGCCGAACTCGTCACCCCCGCAGCACCGGTAGCGGATGACGAGCCGCCCTTCGATCCCTACTATGACGTACCCCCTGCCGAGGACGACTACTACGCCCCTCCCATGGACGCCGCAGTGATGAATGCTCCGGCGATGGAGGCGCCCGCACAGGACATACCCGCCGCCCTGCCTACCGGCATGCCCGCCTACGGTGCCCCTGCTACCAGCGCGCCCGTTCCTGAACCCGGCGCACCCGCAGCCTTCACCGCCGCAGACCCGCTCGGCGACTTCATGCCGCCCGCCTACCGAGTCGGCGGCTACGGCGAGGACTTCGACCCCGCCGACCCCTATAGCGAACGCGCCCACAGCCTCAACGCGGTGAACCCCGCCTCCCTCACCGCTGGGCTCAACGAACGCCAGGAAGAAGCCGTGCTGCACTCCGGCGCGCCCCTGCTCATCGTCGCGGGCGCCGGGTCCGGCAAGACCCGCGTGCTCACCCACCGCATCGCATACCTGCTCGCAACCCACCGCGCGACCCCCGGCCAGATTCTCGCCATCACCTTCACCAACAAGGCTGCCGCCGAAATGCGTGAACGTATTGAGGCGCTGGTCGGCCCGCGCGCCAAGCACATGTGGATCTCGACCTTCCACAGCTTCTGTGTGCGCGTGCTGCGCCGTGAGGCCGCCGCCCTGGGTCTGAAGTCGACCTTCACCATCTACGATTCGACCGACTCACAGCGCCTGCTGAGCCTGATCATTAAAGAGCTCAACCTGGACACCAAGAAGTTCACCGCCAAGGCCGTGGGTAACCGCATCTCCGCGCTGAAGAATGAGCTGGTCAGCGCCGAAGCGTACGCATCCCGCGTGGCGAACGATAACCCGTACGAGAAGACCATCTCGCAGATCTACACTGTCTACACGCAACGTCTGCGCGCCGCCAACTCCCTCGACTTTGACGACCTGATTGGCCGCACCGTCTTCTTGCTCAAGAAGTTCCCTGAAATCGCCAACTACTACCGCCGTAAGTTCCGCCACATCCTTGTGGACGAGTACCAGGACACCAACCACGCCCAGTACCAGCTCGTGCGTGAACTGGTCGGCGCCCACACGAAGGCACCTGCTGACCGCGGCCCCTACCCGGACGCGGTACCCCCTGCCGAGCTGACCGTGGTGGGTGACTCCGACCAGTCCATCTACGCTTTCCGCGGCGCGGATATCCGCAATATCACGGACTTCGAAAAGGACTACCCGAACGCCCACACGATCCTGCTGGAACAGAACTACCGTTCCACGCAGAACATCCTCTCCGCGGCGAACGCGGTCATCGAACGCAACCCCGACCGTCGCCCCAAGAAGCTGTGGACCGCCTCCGGCGCGGGTGCGAAGATCATCGGTTACGTCGCCGAATCCGAGCACGCCGAAGCACGCTACATCACCCGCGAAATTGACCGCCTTGCCGATGAACACGGCGTGCAGCCCGGTGACGTCGCAATCTTCTACCGCACCAACGCGCAGTCCCGAACCCTCGAGGACATGCTCATGCGTGCCGGCCTGCCCTACCGCGTGGTCGGTGGTACCCGCTTCTACGAGCGTAAGGAAATCAAGGACGCGCTGGCGTACCTGCGCGCCCTGAGCAACCCCGATGACGACGTGAACGTGCGCCGCATCCTCAACGAACCCAAGCGCGGTATCGGTGCCAAGTCTGAGTCCGTGGTGGCGGAGTACGCGAGTGCGAACCGCATCTCCTTCTACGCCGCCGCACGCCAGGCAGCCGACATCCCCGGCCTGGGCGCCGCCGCGATTAAGAAGTACGCCGAGTTCGTGCGCCTCATGGACGACCTGGCGCAGATTGCCCGCACCGAACCCGCCGCAACCTGCCTGGAAGCGGTCCTGGAACAGACCGGATACCTGGCGGCTCTGCGCGCCTCCAAGGACATTCAGGACGAATCGCGCGTGGAAAACCTCTCCGAGCTGCTTGACGCTATGGTCGAGTTTGAGACCGAGAACCCCGGCGCCGACCTGGAGCAGTTCCTCGAACACGTGGCTCTGGTCGCCGACGCCGACTCAATCCCGAACCGCCCCGCCAGCGCGGAGGGTGAGAACGCCTCCGCCGCACAGATTGCCGCCGAAGCCGCCGAGGCGAAGGCGCAGGGCATGGTCACCCTCATGACCCTGCACACCGCTAAGGGCCTGGAGTTCCCCGTGGTGTTCCTGACCGGCATGGAGCACGGCTTGTTCCCGCATCAGCGTGCCCTGACCGATGAGAAGGAAATGAGCGAGGAACGCCGCCTGGCGTACGTGGGTCTGACCCGCGCCATGGAGCGCCTGTACCTGACCCGCTCGGAAACCCGCACCATGTGGGGTAAGAGCCAGTTCAACCCGCCCTCGCCCTTCCTGGAGGAGATCCCGGAGGAGCTGATTGACTGGAAGCGCACCGCCGGTTTCTCGGGCTTTGGTGCCTCCGGTATGGGCGCGTATGGCGCTCGCGGCGGCGGTTCCTATGGCGGCAGCTCCTACGGTAACTCGTACGGTGGCGGCTATGGCTCGGGCGGGTACAGGTCCGGTGGCTCGCGCGGCTCATACGACCCCTACGAGTCTCGCCCCGCACGCCGCTCTGAGCCGTCTACCGCGGATATTAACGGCTCGGCAAGCTACGGGCTGGCGGCGGCCACCTCAAAGGTGACGAACCGTTCCCGCGTACACCAGAGTAAGGAAATTCTGACTCTGGCGGTCGGCGATACCGTGCGCCACACCAAGTTTGGTGAGGGTCGCGTGCTCGCCGTTGAGGGTAGCGGCGATAAGACCGTGGCGAAGGTTCGCTTCGGTTCGGAAGAGAAGCGTCTGCTGCTGCGTTACGCGCCGCTGGAGAAGGTGAGCTAACGCGTCAGGCGTGCGAACCTAACAATGCCGATGGAGGGGCGGGTACCTGAGGGTGCCCGCCCTTCTTTTGTTTGCTGTGCCGGGCGTGTTGTCCGCCTGCTGAGAAGGTGGCCGGGGCTTTGCAGAGTACGGCGGTAAACGCCGCATTTTGCCGGTATTTCGCGGCAGACGGGGGAGCGTTAGTTTGGGTTAGTTACCCGGTGTATAGCCTTTGGGTGGAATGTACCCAAAATATTTGTGAGCTGAGACGCTAAAATCTCAGATTTGGGGCTCTGTGAGTGCGAGCTCACGCCGAATCCGATAGAGTAGAGACGAGAGAAATTCCCCGCGTCAATGATGCGTGTGTGCCGGGTGCGAGAGACCCCTATCGCACCGTACCGACCACACGGGGGATCTTCCTCTAATGAGACCAGGCCGAGTGCATCAGTACTCGGCACCACTTCGAAGAAGAAGGACACCTGTGGACCTTTTCGAATACCAGGCGCGCGAGCTCTTCGCAAAGCACGGTGTACCCGTGCTCAAGGGCATTGTTGCGACCACCCCTGAAGAAGCAAAGGCAGCAGCTGAGGAAATTGGCGGCCTGACCGTCATTAAGGCTCAGGTTAAGACCGGCGGCCGCGGTAAGGCTGGCGGCGTTAAGCTCGCAAAGTCCCCCGAAGAAGCTTACGAGCACGCTAAGGCAATTCTCGGCATGGACATCAAGGGCCACACCGTTCACCGCGTGCTGGTCGCTGACGGCGCAGACATCGCCGAAGAATACTACTTCTCCCTCCTGCTGGACCGTGCAAACCGCTCCTACCTGGCAATGTGCTCGGTAGAAGGCGGTATGGAAATTGAGCAGCTCGCTGCTGAGCGCCCCGAGGCACTGGCAAAGATCGAGGTTGACCCGCTGGTCGGCCTGGACCAGGCTAAGGCTGAGGAAATTGCTAAGGCAGCAGGTTTCTCCGCAGAACTGCAGGAGAAGGTTGTTCCCGTTCTCGTCAAGCTGGGCGAAGTCTACACCAAGGAAGACGCAACCCTGGTTGAGGTTAACCCCCTCGTTCTGACCCCCGAGGGCACCATCCTCGCTCTGGACGGCAAGGTCTCCCTGGACGACAACGCAGAATTCCGTCAGCCCGAGCACGAGGCTCTCGTGGACAAGTCCGCTGAGAACCCGCTGGAAGCTAAGGCAAAGCAGTTCGACCTGAACTACGTGAAGCTGGACGGCGAGGTCGGCATCGTTGGTAACGGTGCAGGTCTGGTTATGTCCACCCTGGACGTTGTTGCATACGCTGGTGAGAACCACGGCAACGTTAAGCCCGCAAACTTCCTTGATATTGGTGGCGGCGCGTCCGCTGAGGTTATGGCTGCCGGCCTGGAAATCATTCTGGGCGACGAGCAGGTCAAGAGCGTTTTCGTGAACGTCTTCGGCGGCATCACCGCATGTGACGCAGTGGCAGACGGCATTGTGAAGGCTCTCGAGATTCTGGGCGACGCAGCAACCAAGCCCCTGGTTGTGCGCCTGGACGGCAACAACGTTGCTGAGGGTCGCCGTATCCTCTCCGAGGCGAACCACCCGCTGGTTGTTCTGGCTGAGACCATGGACTCCGGCGCTGACAAGGCAGCAGAGCTCGCTCACAAGGCGTAATCGCCAGCAAAGGATTTCAAGGAAGTAATATGTCTATCTTTGTGAACAAGGACTCCAAGGTCATCGTTCAGGGCATCACCGGTGGCGAGGGTACCAAGCACACCGCACGCATGCTCGCAGCAGGCACCAACATTGTGGGCGGCGTGAACGCTCGCAAGGCTGGCACCACCGTCACCCACAAGGCGAAGGACGGCTCCGACATCGAGCTGAACGTGTACGGTTCCGTAGCTGAGGCTATGGAGAAGACTGGCGCGAACGTCTCCATCGTGTTCGTTCCCCCGGCCTTCACCAAGGCAGCAGTTCTCGAGGCTATCGAAGCTAAGATTGGCCTCGTCGTCGTTATCACCGAGGGCGTCCCGGTTCAGGACTCCGCAGAGTTCTGGGCAGCTGCTAAGGCATCCGTGGACGAGAACGGCAAGCAGATTACCCGCATCATCGGCCCCAACTGCCCCGGCATCATCTCCCCCGAGGAGTGCCTGGTCGGTATTATCCCGGCGAACATCACCGGTAAGGGTAAGATTGGTCTGGTCTCCAAGTCCGGTACCCTGACCTACCAGCTGATGTACGAACTGTCCGACATTGGTTTCACCACCGCTATCGGTATTGGTGGCGACCCCATCATCGGCACCACCCACATCGACGCTCTGGAAGCTTTCGAAGCTGACCCCGAGACCGAAGCAATCGTCATGATTGGTGAGATTGGTGGTGACGCTGAGGAGCGTGCTGCTGAGTACATCAAGGCAAACGTGACCAAGCCCGTCGTTGGTTACATTGCTGGCTTCACTGCTCCTGAGGGTAAGACCATGGGCCACGCAGGCGCTATTGTCTCCGGTTCCTCCGGTACCGCTCAGGCGAAGAAGGAAGCTCTGGAAGCAGCAGGTGTGAAGGTCGGTAAGACCCCCTCCGAGGCTGCAAACCTGATGCGCGAAATCTTCGCAGCGAAGTAAACAGCATAAAATGCGGCAGAAGCCGGTAGTCCATGAGGCTACCGGCATCTGTGCTTTAAACCCATCTTATATAGGGCACCCCTCATGTAATGTCAGAGCATATAGAAAACCCCCGGCGGATGATTCACCCGCCGGGGGTTTCTGTGCCCAGGATACAGCACTCACGGGAGAGTGAAGATCATTCTGTAATGGCTATATAGGCTTGTCTAAAGAGTATTCAGGAATTAGAATTAGCCGACCGTCGTGCCGAACGCCAGACCCAGCAGGTAGGTCACGAACGCTGCGCCGAAACCAATTAGAATCTGGCGAATACCCCGCTTGAGCGGGGAAGCACCCGAAAGCAGGCCCACCACGCCACCGGTCAAGCCCAGCGCCGCACCCACAAACAGCAGAGACAGTACCATCGCGAACACGCCCGACAAGCCAAAGATATAGGGCAGAATCGGAACCAACGCACCCGAAGCGAAGAATGCGAACGACGCTGCGGCGGCACCAATATCGGTACCCAAAGCAACGTTCTCCTCACGATTCTCTTCCTCGCGGTGAGATAGCGACGGATCGCAGTCGCAATCCAGGTAGCCGAAACGCTCCATCGCACGGTGATGCGCCGCCTCCGGTTCCATGCCGCGCGCACGGTAAATGAGCTCCAGCTCGTTCGAATCCAAATCCAAATCGTGCGCAACACTCAGGGTCACCTGGGTCGGCTGGGATGCATCCAGCAGTTCACGCTGAGAACGTACAGACACAAACTCACCCGCCGCCATCGACAGCGCACCCGCCAGCAGACCCGCAATACCCGAGAGCAGGACCATCGAGCTGGATGCGCCCGAGGCGGTAATACCCATAGTCAATGCCAGGTTTGACACCAAACCGTCGTTAGCGCCAAAGACCGCCGCACGGAAATTACCCGAAAGCTTCTCCCTGCCACTGGTCGCCAGGGCACGGATAATTTCCTCGTGAATTGCCTCGTCAGCCGCCATTTCCTCGGTGGCGTCCGGATCCTCAGCGTAAGGGGAGCGGGACTCCGCGCGCTGCGCCATCGCCAGGATGAACACCGAACCGAAGTTCTTCGCCAAGAATTGCAGGATTAGGGACTGCCTGGACGGGCGCACGTGAACATTCGCGTGTTCGCCGAGCATGTCACGCCAATGCTGTTGGTGACGCTTCTCCGCCTCAGCAACCTGCAGCAAGATTTCGCGGTCGGTGCCCTCGGCGCGGAGAGCCAGGTAGCGGTAGATGCGCGCCTCCGACTCTTCATCAGCCAGGTAGCGGCGCCAACGCTTAATCTGCGCGCGGGAGGGGGAGATGACGGCGCTGTGGCGGGTGGCCTGCGAAGCTTCGGTGGCGGCGTTTTCCGGCTGAAGCTTCTCGGTCTGCTCGCCGTACGTGTCTTCGCCGTGCTCGTGCGTCGCGTACGTGCTCATAGTTCTCTTTCCACGGGTGCCGTGTGTGCAGGGCGGGTTCCCTGCACCTGATGATGCGTTCATGTCTGTCTGCTCTGTCATGAACAGTGAACCACTCTAGAGCACTCTGAACAGAAAATCTAGGACGGTCTAACCCGATAAATATGTTCGCCACAACGTACTCTAGGGTAGTACTCTAGGGTACCCCGCGGGGGAGGCGAAACGTCGGGAGAAAGCACCGAAACAGTATAGAAACCGGGCGGGTGCACCCTCCATAAGGAGAGGCACCCGCCCGGTTCGTGACTCTAAAAGCTAATTCCTATATGACGTGCCGCCATGAGTAGGTTGCAGTTTAGAGGCTACAACATAGATGGTTGCGGTTTAGATGTTGCCTTCGCCGTTTTCCAGGAACGCGCGGATGAACCACTGGAACTTCTCCAGCTCAGCGGTCTGACCGATCAGCAGGTCCTCGGTGACGGGGTCGGACTCGCCAGCGAACGCAATAGCCTTGCGGTGATCCTTGATCACACGGGTGTACACGTCGTTCAGAGCGTGCAGGTGGTCAGCAACGCGTGCGCGGCCGACAGGGTAGTCCTCGACGGTGCGCTGTGCGACCAGTGCGCCAGCCAGGCCGTTGGGGGTTGCGCCCAGGGTTGCCATGCGCTCTGCGATGCCGTCGACGAACTCGCGGACGGTATCGACCTGGGGGTCAATCATCTCGTGAACGGCGATGAAGCCGGGGCCGGTCACGTTCCAGTGAGCGTGCTTCAGCAGCAGGTGCAGGTCGTTCAGGTCGTGCAGACGTGCCTGGAGAACCTCGGAAATGCCCTTGCCTTCTTCGAGGGTCAGGCCGGGTGCGGTGTAGTTTGCGAATGCCATGATGGTCTCCTTCATAATGCTGTGATGCTTGTGATTCGGTGGGGGGTTGTGGCCCCGCCGAATCGTTATTATGAGTAAATCATTTTAAGGAACCGTTGTCAAGATTATTTTGAGCAATTCGTAATAAATTGTCATCTGCGTGTCGTGCCGCTTTTAAAAGCCCCCACCCAAAAGCCCCCGCTCACCGCCCAGGCGCGCACAAAGGGTGGGACGCGCGGCATCCTATATTGCGCATCCCACCCTTTATGGTGAAGCGTATTCAGTTTTCTGCAAGGCTTCTAGCCTTTCTGCAGGGCTTCCCGCGTATAAATCGAACGGTTGCGCAAGTGCGCGAACCAGGCGGCTACGCCAGCGCGCGAACCGCCTGCAGGGTCAGCTCCTCATGCTTGAGGCGCACGGTGCCCAGCTCCGCCGGAACCTCCAGCTCGCCCGGCACAACAATGACACGCATACCCGCCGCGGTCGCACTGCGCACGCCCGAAGGGGAATCCTCGAGAGCTACGCACTGGGTCGGATCAACACCCAGACGCTCTGCCGCCAAAAGATAGGGCTGCGGGTCCGGCTTGGGGTGGGTGGTCTCATCGTTGCCAATAATCACCGAGAATGTGCCCTTGGGCGCCGCATTCGCGGTGCGGCGAGCCACGGAGGTGGTCGCGTTCGTGACGATGGCGGCCGGAATCTGCGCATCGTGAACCTCCGAGAGGAAGCGCTCAATGCCGGGCAGGAATTCGACCGGCTGATGTGCCAGGGTCTCGCGCACCTTCGCCACCAGTCGATCGTTAATCTCCTGGTCCGGCAGGTTTACTCCGCGTTCGCGCAGGCGATCCAGGGTGAACTGCATGGATAGGCCCAGGCAGTCGAGGGTATCCTGTTCGGTCCAGGTGCCGCCAAATTCTGCGGTGAGAGCAACCTTTGCGGCAGCCCATACGGGTTCGGTATCGACGAGAGTTCCGTCGTGGTCGAAGAGAATGGCGGCGGGGAAGGTGTTCGTAGTCGTCATGCCATTAAGCCTACCGGTTTATTTCTGGGGTGAGCGTAGAGTAGCATCCTCAATCGTTACCAAAAAATCTGTGCCCGCGTTCTGGGGATTCTTGGCGATAGTGAGCAGCGCATCGGCAACGTCCTCACGGGAAATCGTCGGGATACCCGGAGCTCGCTCGACACTCGCCATGTCAAATACCTTCACCTCGCCCTTACCGGGCTTGTCGGTCAGTCTACCCGGATGGGCACGCGAAATATACGGCTGATATTCGGCGACCAGGGCGTCCGCCTTAACCTTGTCGGTAAAAATGCCGCGCATGATGACCTTGCACACCAGGCGCATGGGTAGGGACGCGGTCCGTACCGTATCGCCCACACCGTAGGCACTCATCAGAAGGCAGTGCTTTACACCTGCGCCCGTGACCACCTCCATGATGAGAGGCAGACGCTCCTGCATGAATGTGGAGGAGAGAAATTCTCGTACCGTGGCTTTCTGGCCCAAGATGCTGACCATCACGTCCTGCCCGGAGGATGCTGCGGCGAGCTGTTCGGCATCGTTCAGGGCTCCCGGAACGATAGTGAGATTTTGGTGCGTCCCCAAAAGCGCTAGGGCCTTGTTGGGGTTGCGTACGTAGGTGGTGACGGTGTGCCCGTCCTCCAGGGCTTTGCGTGTAAAGAGATAGCCGGTGCGGCCGGTTGCGCCTAGAACCAGTATTTTCATGTGGGTCCCCATTCGTGACTGTGATTGTTGCGGGAACTCGCAAGTGCCCAGTGTGTTCACTATAACAATAGGGCTTTTGGGTGGAGTTTGCGTTTTCGCCGCTTTATTCGTGCGAAGAGCCCTTAGTTGTTGCCGAAATTTTAATCTCAAAACCTTGGTTAACCCCTTGTGCAGAATAGTTGAGTGTAGTAGACTCAAGTTATGTAATGCAGGGGCGCATAGGATAAGCCCTTCGAAATACGAAAGGAACATCATGGACAACAAGTTCACCACCAAGAGTCAAGAAGTCATCTCGGCGGCAAATACTAACGCTCAAACCGCCGGCAACCCCACTATTGAAACTGCGCACATTCTCAAGGCCCTCATGGACCAGCGCGAAGGTGTCGCCGTAGCAGTCCTCAAGGCTGCAGGCCTGGATGTGGACGCTATCTCCGAGGTGGCATCTGCTGAAATCAAGAAGTTGCCGAAGGCATCCGGTGCCTCCGTGCAGAACGCTTCCCTCAGCCGTGCCGCACTCTCCGCTCTGCAGGTGGCACAGACCCGCGCCCAGGGCTTCGGTGACACCTACGTTTCTACCGAAATGATTCTGCTCGGCATCGCCAGCGGAACCGATAGCACCGCAACCGCAATGCACAAGCTCGGCGCTACCGCAGAGCTCATCGCGCAGACCATCCCCAATGTTCGAGGAGACCGCACCGTGGACACCCCTGACCCCGAGGGCACCTTCCAGGCGCTCGAAAAGTACGGCACCGATCTGACCGCCATTGCCCGTGCGGGCAAGCTCGACCCGGTCATCGGCCGTGACTCTGAGATTCGCCGCGTCGTGCAGGTGCTCTCCCGCCGCACCAAGAACAACCCCGTGCTGATTGGTGAGCCCGGCGTCGGTAAGACCGCCGTCGTGGAAGGGCTGGCACAGCGCATGGTTTCCGGCGATGTGCCCGAATCCCTGCGCGGCAAGACCCTCATCAGCCTGGACCTGGGCTCCATGGTCGCAGGCGCAAAGTACCGCGGCGAATTCGAGGAGCGCCTGAAGGCAGTCCTCGAAGAAATCAAGAAGTCCGAGGGTCAGATTGTGACCTTCATCGACGAGATTCACACCGTCGTCGGTGCTGGCGCATCCGAAGGCTCCATGGACGCAGGCAACATGCTCAAGCCCATGCTTGCCCGAGGCGAGTTGCGCCTGATTGGTGCCACCACCCTCGACGAGTACCGCGAGAACATCGAGAAGGACCCCGCACTTGAGCGCCGCTTCCAGCAGGTGTACGTGGGCGAGCCCAGCGTAGATGACACCATCGGTATTCTGCGCGGCCTGAAGGAACGCTACGAGGCACACCACAAGGTGCAGATTGCTGACTCCGCGCTGGTTGCCGCAGCAACCCTGTCCAACCGTTACATTCCCTCCCGTCAGCTGCCGGACAAGGCAATTGATCTGATTGATGAGGCAGCATCCCGCCTGCGCATGGAAATTGACTCCGCACCGGAGGAAATCGACCAGCTGCGCCGTGCCGTGGACCGTCTCACCATGGAGGAACTGGCACTTGCCGGCGAAACCGATCCCGCATCGGTTGAGCGTCTGGAAGCGCTGCGCAAGGACATGGCTGACAAGAAGGAACAGCTTGACTCCCTCAACGCCCGTTGGGAAGCCGAGAAGGCGAACCTGAACCGCGTGGGTGACCTCAAGACTGAGATTGATGAGCTACGCTCCCGCGCTGAGGTAGCACAGCGTGAAGGCAAACTCGCTGAGGCATCCCGCCTGCTCTACGGCGAAATTCCCGCAAAGCAGGCAGAACTGGAAGAAGCACAGCGCGCCGAGGACAACGCCAAGAACGAATCCATGGTCTCCGAAGAGGTCACCGCGGACGATATTGCCGAGGTGATTTCCTCCTGGACCGGCATTCCCGCAGGTCGCATGATGCAGGGCGAATCTGAGAAGCTGCTCGAAATGGAGAAGCGCATCGGTGCCCGCCTCATCGGCCAGGAAGACGCAGTGGTTGCCGTCTCTGACGCTGTCCGGCGCGCCCGCGCTGGCATTTCCGACCCGGACCGCCCGATTGGTTCCTTCCTGTTCCTTGGCCCGACCGGTGTCGGTAAAACCGAGCTGGCTAAGGCACTGGCTGAGTTCCAGTTCGATGACGAGCGTGCCCTGGTACGCATCGACATGAGTGAATACTCCGAGAAGCACACCGTTTCTCGCCTGGTCGGTGCCCCTCCCGGATACGTCGGCCACGAAGAGGGCGGTCAGCTGACCGAGGCTGTACGCCGTCGTCCCTACTCGGTGGTGCTGCTCGACGAGGTTGAGAAGGCGCACCCCGAGGTCTTCGACATCCTGCTGCAGGTACTCGATGACGGCCGCCTGACCGACGGCCAGGGCCGCACCGTGGACTTCCGCAACGTCATCCTGATCCTGACCTCGAACCTCGGTTCGCAGTACCTGGTCAACCAGGACATGCCCTTCGAGGAGCGCTCCGAGAAGGCCTTGGAGGTTGTTCACCAGGCATTCCGCCCCGAGTTCCTCAACCGACTGGACGACATCATCATGTTCCAGCCGCTGTCGGCTGAGAACCTGGGTCAGATTGTGGGTCTGCAGGTCAAGAGTATGGCTAAGCGTCTGGAGGACCGCCGCCTGACCCTGAACGTCACTCCTGCCGCTCTGGAGTGGCTGGGTAAGACCGGCTACGACCCGGCATTCGGTGCCCGCCCACTGCGCCGCCTGGTTCAGCGTGAGATTGGCGACCGCCTGGCTCGCGGCATCCTCTCCGGCGCTATTCACGACGGTGACACCGTGACCGTGGATGTGAACCCGGATGTTGCCAGCGACGGCCTGTCGGTGACCTCCGAGCGTGAGCAGAAGGCTGAGAACTAAGCTCAACCGGTTGGCTGGGCGGACTTAGCCTGTGGCTGAGTTTGCACGTTCGAAACCATAAGAAATAGGCTGTGGGGTACCCTCAAAAGGGGGTGCCCCACAGCCGTTTAACGCGTTAGAACCGTGCTGACCGCACTAGTACACAGAGCATTGAGGAGAAGAATGGACCGCTGGACTGACCACCAGAACTTCGCCGCCGCCGGTGAGCAGCGCGAAGAAATCGCCTCCGTGCACCGTGCCGCGATTCGCTCGATTCAGCGTGTTGTCTCTGAGAATGCCGCCCCGCACGACGAAGAATACGCCTCCGCGGGTATTGCCGAGCTACTCAAGGCGGGTAAGGTTCTCGTGCTCACCGGCGCGGGCGTGAGCACCGAATCCGGCATCCCCGACTACCGTGGACCCGGCGGCTCCCTACACGACCACCGCCCAATGACCTACCAGGAATTCCGCTACGATGACGCCGCCCGCCAACGTTACTGGGCGCGCTCCTACGTGGGTTGGCGCCGCATGCGCCGCGCCAAACCGAACCGCGCCCACTATGCGCTCGCCGAGCTGGAGCAGCTGGGTGCCGTGAGTGGCGTGATTACGCAGAACGTGGATGGGCTGCACGCCCGCGCTGGGAGCTCCAGCCTGCTCGCACTGCACGGCGACCTCTCCCGTATTGTGTGCCTAGACTGCGGGCAGGACGAGAGCCGCGAAAGCCTGGACACGCGCCTGGACGCGGCGAACCCCGGCTACCTGGCGCGCCTAGAAGACGAAGAGCTGCGCGTGAACCCTGACGGTGACGTGGAGCTGGACGAGTGCTATATTCGTGATTTTCAGATGGTGCCCTGCATCGCCTGCGGTTCGACTCGCCTCAAGCCGGATGTCGTGTACTTTGGCGAATCCGTGCCCGCCGAACGTAAGGCACGTAAGGACGCCATGCTCACTGAATGTTCGGCGCTGCTGGTGGTGGGCTCCTCGGTGGCGGTTATGAGCAGCTACAAGATTGTGCTGGAGGCTCTGCGCACCGGCAAGCCGGTCGCCATCATCAATGGCGGTCCGGGTCGTGCGGATGTGAAAGCAACCTACCTGTGGCGCAGCGGCGTGGGTGAGGCACTGGAACTCATGCTCGATGCCGTTGACGTTTAAGGTTGCCGGGGGTGTTGCCGGGGTCTAGGCGGTGCTGTTTCCCCCTGTAAATGCTGTTTCTCTAGCGAATTTTGCCGCGTGTGCACTGACCCAATGCGCAACGGGAAGAACTCCTAAAAACTGTTGTCGCTACCCCGTGTGGTGGCGTGTGAGGGTCCCCTCCTCTGAATGCTTTTGAGTGTTCGGGCGGAGGTGATTTTAGCGTTTAACGGGGTGGGGCATGTACCTGTTAGTTTCTTCAACGTGGGGTTGAGGCTTCTGGGATGCACAGCGGTGTAAAAGGCTCATATAGTTCAACCATGCCTTCAAGAACCCTTCAAGAAAACCCCTATTTATGAGTCAGGTCATGGCAAATTGACGTATTGGGAGCCGGTATCTCAAGCTTTGCTCGTTAGAATGGGGGTATGAAAATTCGAAACAACATCGCACGCATCGGCGCCACCGCACTCATCGGCTGTGGCCTCGTGGCAACTTCCGGCCCCGCAACCTTCGCTGTGGAAGGTGCGCCTCAGATTGTCCACTCCTACGCAGACTCTGCACGCTTCATCTCCCCCAACGTATGGGTTGAGGGTCAGGATCTAAACATTGGTGGCGAAGGCTTCAAGACCGCTGACGGTACCTCCGGTTCTGTTCTGGCACTGAAGCTAAACAAGGGCGCTGTTAAGATTAATGGCCAGGACTACCTGGAAATCCACGCTGATAGCAACGGTAACTTCTCCGTTACCATCCCCTGGCAGGCAGAGCTGCACGGCAGCGTTTCTGTCGACATTTACCTGCTGTCCGGCTCCCTGAAGGACGGCGACGTTCCCCGCGGCGGTAAGGCAGCTACCGTGACCATTAAGGTCGCAGAGCAGCCCGCTCCGGCTCCTTCGGAGGATCCGACCCCGGCACCCACCCAGGATCCCACCCCCGAGCCCTCCAAGGAAGCAACCGCTGAGCCGACCACCGAGGCTCCCAAGCCTGCTGAAGAGACCTCCGCACCCGCTGAGGAATCCTCCAAGCCTGCTGACGAGAACGCGGCTCCCCAGCCCGCAGAGAACTTCCGCTTCCAGAACTGCGCCGACGTTGAGGCTGCAGGTGAAGCACCGATCCGCAAGGGTCACCCGGACTTCCGCGAGAAGTTTGATGCTGACAGCGACGGCGTCGGCTGCGAGCAACCCGCTGACTACGAGAACTCTAACTCTGCAGATAACCAGAACAACGGTGGTCAGAACTCTGGCGGTCAGACCTCTAGTAACAACCTCTCCGCTGGCCAGAACTCCTCTGGTAATGCTACCGAGAGCCACCGTTTCCAGAACTGCGCCGACGTTGAGGCGGCAGGCCTGGCACCGATTAGCAAGGACCACCCGGACTTCCGCGAGAAGTTCGATGCTGACCACGACGGCATCGGTTGCGAATGGCCGGTTGACTACGAGAATGCTACTAACGCATCTTCCAAGAGCTCTTCTTCCCTGGCTAAGACCGGTGCATCCGATGCGATGACCGCTGCTGGTCTGGGTCTGATTGCTCTGAGCGCTGGTAGTGCGACCATCGTGGCAACCCGTATGCGCAAGAAGGCATAATAACGCCTAGTCGCTAAATTTTTTAGCTACTTTTATGGGCTCCCTCCATATCGGAGGGAGCCCATTTTTTGTGCCTTTTGATACCGCAGAAGATACAGAAAATATAGTGGAGAGAGGAAAAGATAATAGCCTCTAGTGCATTTGACCAGCAGATTTACTAGAGACTTCTAACACTTATCTCTAAGGTAAGGGCAGTACAGGGTAAACACAGTATCGCACGAGATTCTAGATACCAAGCAGACAGGGCAACAACGCCACAGCCCAAAGCTGATGGACAGACAGCTAGAGCTAAGCGGATATCACGACACGAAGCTGGAGAACCCTGATGAACATTCTGACCATGGCGATTGCCGATGCCATAGCCATCGCCTCGCTCTGCACCCTCTACATGGTGCGGCACCGCAACCGCGAACTGATGATTTCCTACGCAGTCATCAACGCCGGCATCTTCACCGTCTCGGTGGCGCTGGTATCTGCCGGATCGAACGCATCCGCCATGGGCATGGGCCTCTTCGGTGTCCTGTCGATTATCCGATTGCGTTCCACCGCCCTGGCTTCTAACGCCACCTCGCTGGGCTCCTTTACCGCAAGCTAAGCGGGGGTGCCCTCCCTAGACCCCGTGCGGGATGTCATGACCTGCACGGTACCCTCTCTGAATCCGGTCTTGTGAGTGAGCCAGAGGCAGAGACACTCGCCCCGTATCGGATGTAGTGATATATCCGGTGCGGGACTACGTGTTATGCAGGGAATGTGGCGTCGGGGGTAAAAAGCAGCGGGTGCAAAATAAAACGGTTGTTCCGGTGCGAAGAAGTGCTCTGATACGAAAAATAGGTGCCGCTGAGCGAGACATTCAGAGCTGAAACAGGGTACTGTATAGTGTAGTAAAGACTGTTGAACGATCCGAGAGCGATGCGCCGTGTGCGCTGTTCGCCTCGGACAGGATGAAAGAGGGGGTCACGCCATGGGGCGCGGCCGTCAGAAGGCTAAAGCAACAAGGCAGGCTCGGGAGATGAAGTACTTCAGCCCCGAGACCGACTACAGCGCACTCGAGCGCGAGCTCAGCAGTGCGAAGAAAACGAAGTCCTCCGATTCGTCCCGCCGTCGCTATGACGACGAAGACGACTACTCGGCATACGCAGAAAAGTACGCGTCCTACGAGGATGAGGCATAAAGAATACGCGGAATGATTCGGTGCATATCGACCGAGCGTATTTCATAGATGAGGAACCGGCTTGAGGCCCCGCACGGGGTGCTCAGCCGGTTTTTTCGTGCCCCCAGTTTTTGCGGATGCAGTTGGGTGTGCGCGAGGACAGGTTGTTCGGGGGGTAACCATGTGGAACGCAAAGCTAATGCACATGTTTATACATGAATATGCATAGCATCATTTGCTAATAAAGCATAGACAGTAATAAAAAAAGTTTGAAATGAATAAGCATACATAGCTTCTGCACAGCTTAGCCATGCCTGGCGCAGAGAATAGACCGGCATTCTAGAGACATGAACAACGAACAGAACATGACTCAGAATATTGACCAGGCCACCCTGCCCGCAGCAGAACAAGCTAATGCAGCGCAAACCGCTGCAGAGCAGAATCTAGCCAAGAAGAAGCTCACCCGTCGAATTTTTATCGGCGGCGGCCTCGGCGCACTCGCAGTAGTCGGCAGCGGCGCAGGCTGGGCCTACAACCGCTACCTGGCAGAGCACACCGAAATTGAAGACACCACCGCCTACGAGGCAGCAGCAGCCCAGGCAAATGCAAATGCCTCCGGCTCAGCCACCGCAGACCCCACCGAACTGACCGGCGTGAAGGTCAACGGCCAGAGCCTCACCGCTAACGAAGGCTCGATCACCATCACCTCCAACACCACAGGCAGCGGCGCGGATGCGGTCGTCTCCTTCGTAGCAGACATCAAACTCGACAACGCAACCCTGCTACGAAGTGCCTTCGCCAACAACAAGTTTGGCCAGAACATCATCGATACCCCCTCGAACATTGCCTCCGAACATAACGGCATCTGGGCGATCAACGGCGACTACTACGGCTTCCGTACCACCGGCATCGTAATCCGAAACGGTGTCGTCTACCGTGACGCCGGTGCTCGCGAGGGTTTGGCCTTCTACCGCGACGGCACCGTCAAACTCTACGACGAAACCGCAACCAACGCCCAGACCCTCGTCAACGAGGGCGTGTGGAACACCCTCTCCTTCGGCCCCGCACTGGTCAAGGAGTCCGCAATCGTCGACGGCATCGACAGCGTCGAAGTGGACACCAACTTCGGTAACCACTCCATCCAGGGCAACCAGCCGCGAACCGGTGTGGGCGTGCTCGGCACCAACCACCTGGTCTTCATCGTGGTCGACGGCCGCTCCACTAACTATTCGCGTGGCGTGACCGTGCCCGAGCTCGCCCAAATGTTCAAGGACCTCGGCTGCGTGAGCGCCTACAACCTGGACGGTGGTGGCTCCTCCGCCATGGTCTTCAATAACGAGCTGGTTAACCGCCCGCAGGGTGGCACCAAGGAACGTGGCACCAGCGACATCCTCTACATTGCAGGGAGCGCATCGTGATTATCCTGATACCCGCCTATAAGCCGGACCAATCACTGGTCCGCCTTGCCCGGACCCTGCGCGAACAGGAACCTGCCGCCGAAATCCTCGTGATTGACGACGGATCCGGCAGCGCCTACGCACCCATCTTTACCGAACTGCGCATCGACGGCGTGACCGTGCAGACCCACCCCTCCAACAAAGGCAAAGGCTCGGCACTATGCACCGGCATCGCCTGGGTGAAAGCAAACCGCCCCGGCGAGGTCATCGTCACCGCCGACGCGGACGGCCAGCACCTCCCCCAGGACATCTTCCGAGTGGGTATGCGCACCGAAACCGCCGCGGTCGCAGGGCAGCGGAGCATCATCCTCGGTGTGCGTACCAAGCCCGACCCGAACGCCGGTGAAAAAGGCACCAGGGTGCCGCTGCGCTCCAAAATTGGCAATAGCGCAACCGTAGGCTTCTTTGCCCTGGCGACCGGTGCTCGCGTGGCAGACACCCAGACCGGTCTGCGAGGCTTCACCCCGCAGATCCTGGACTGGCTGCTACAGATCCCCGGCGGTAAGTACGAGTACGAGTTCTCCAAGCTGCTACGCGCAACCCGTGCAGACGTGGACCTGGTGCAGGTACCCATCGTGAAGGTCTACGAGCCCGGCAACCCGACCAGCCACTTTAGGCCCCTGCAGGACTCAGCGCTCATTTACGCACCGCTGCTTGCCTTCCTGGCTTCGTCTTTCCTGACCGGCTTCCTCGTGGATGCTATCGCCCTCTTCGTCCTGGTGAGCATGGGTGCTCCGCTGCTGGCAGCCGTGGTCGGTGCCCGCATCATCTCGGCGCTGACGAACTTCACCGTCAACCGAATGCTCATGCACGACGGAGGTTCACGCCCCTCGGCATCCTCCTCGCTGGTACGGTACACCATGCTGGCGGTGGGTATCCTCGCAGCCAACGCGGCTCTGATGGAAGCTTTGACTGGCATGGGCGCGTCCCTGCTGGTTGCCAAAATCCTGACCGAACTGATCCTTATTCCGGTCAGCTTCGCGGTTCAGCGCCGCTGGGTCTTCCTGCCCACCCAGGGTCAGGAAAAGCCGCGAGAGAAGGTGGCGGCAACCAATGCACCCTCGGGTCTGCGTGCGGTCAGCTACGAATCCGCTCGCATGGAGGCTGCCGGTATCCGTACCGGGGTGTGCGTCTCCCAGGCACGCCCCCAGCTCGCCTACCGTAGCGTCCCGCATGCTGGGGAGTGTCCTAAGATTTCTCTCACCTGTCAGTCGTGAGGGTGGGTGGGAGAAGCAAGCTGCAGCACCAAAAGCGGCAGCGTTCTGTTCACGAAAAGCCCCCGCTGAGAAAACTCAACGGGGGCTTTTTGTATGCGCTATACAGTGGCGGCGCCATTCAGTTGACATCATCCTGCGGAAGCCTATTGGCTCACCGGCTTCCAAAGGACAACGCGCCGATTAGCGGTCGGGAATCAGGCCGCGGGGAGTAATCAGGAACGGCGGGTTGTGGTTAACAGCCGGGTTAGTCACGTAACCAACACGTGCCGCACGAGTCGGGTACTTGGGCGCACGCTTCGGCCAGGGCTTCACAGTCGGGTTCGGGTCCTTCTCGCCCTGCAGCATAGCCAGTGCGCTCGCCGCATTCACAATGCCGGAACCACATGCGTTCACATCGCAGGCGAGCGGCTTGGAGCTCTGCTTCAGGATATGCTTTGCACGCTCAGCGTTCAGCGACGGATCCACGGACTTCATCAGAGCAATCACGCCAGCAACCTGGGGGCCGCCATGGAGGTGCCGTCGTACTCGGTGTAGCCTGCGCCGGTGGACACGGTGGTACCCAGGTCCACGGTGGACATGATGCTGCTGCCGGGGGCGCTCACATCGACAATCTTGCCGTAGTTGGAGAAGTCGCTGCGCTTACCCTCCTGGTCGGTAGCGCCCACCACGATCGAACCGCCGCAGTTAGCCGGAGCGACCTTGGAGTTAGCAGCACCGCGAGCACGTGCGTTGGAGCGGCGCAGTAGGTCGGGCTCAACCGACGCGACGGAGGGGTTAGAGCTCAGCGCTGCCATGTACTTCTCTGCCTGCTCTGCGCTGAGCTTGGAGGAGAGAGTTACCACGGTCGCCTTCTGGGCGGTGGTGCGTACATAGCTGGTCTTGACCTTCAGCAGATTGTCGATGCTCTTCACATCGGAGCTGATGCCGGAGTAGAGGGCGTCGCTCCAGGTGGCGACTTGGGTGCCTGCGGGGCTTGCCCAGTTGATACCGCCGGCGTTCAGTGCGCTGTCGGTGTAGGTGATGACGAAGCGGTTGAATCCTGCCTTCTGCTGTGCGGAGCTGAGGGAGGAGATGGTGGTGTGTGCCTTGGCACGCTCGGCGTCGTTAGCCTTGGTGGGTGCCGCGAAGGATGCGGGGGCGCCCAGGGTTGCGACGAGTGCTGCGGCGGTGCCCAGGCTCAGCGCGGCGCGAGCGATGCGGCGCGGTGAGGGGTGAGTGGTAAAAGACATCGGGGTCCTTTGCGTATGTGAGTGCCGGAAGCGGTAAGTGGGTTGGTCATCCACTCACATAAATGCACCTTCGAGAAAATATCTGCATTCTTTTTCGTATTTACTTGTGAGGAGCGAATAGAAAAAGAAAATACACATCACTGCATTGATGTGTATTTTTCTCTAAAACCCCGTGCGGGAGTTCTTTGGAAGTGGTTTATGTGGTGAGATATCGCTATCCTAGTACCTTTTCCTGGGCGTGAAGCGGTTAAAACCTCGACAGTGTGGTGTAAATAATGAGATTTTTCTTTCATATAAATGCAGATAAAGAAATGCCTAGCTGAACTATTCTCGTGGATTTAAAGTAAAGATTTAAATTTTACTCACCTATACATAAAATGACTTGCATCACAAAGGTTATTTTTATCATAAAGTAACCCAAAAAGGGTGCTAGAGTATCTCACGGTGCGTACCCGTGCATGCACAATGTGGGCTACCCTCAATAGCCCCACAGGCCACAGCGCAGACACCATGCACCACAGCGCCATGCATTAACTACCCCGCACAACGACATCTACCCAGCAGATACGTGCGACGAAAACACCGCACAGCGCTAACACCTCACTCCTCCGTATTCACTCGTACCGAGCGCACGCCCTCAACGCGAGCCGGCAACGCTACGCCGCATCGTGCGCACCCGGTACCACTCACCTCAAGGATGTCTATGCTTCGCATTGCTCGCCCCTCGCAGGCACGCTCCTCACAGCGTTCCCTGCTGAGCTTCGTCACCGCAACTTGCCTGCTCTCGGCAAGCGTGATCCCCGCCGTGGCGGCACCCACCGCGCAGGCTACTCATGCAACCCAGACTTCTGCGGCGGCACAGGCTTCTAACACCACCCAGATTTCCAATACCGCGCAGACCACCCAGTCCACGCCCGTAGCGTACAACCGCTTCATCATCACCTATACCGATGAGGCGAAGAACGCCGCCTCCACCGATGCCACCGCAGACCAGATTGACTGGTCTGCAACCGCCGGGACCCAGCAGGCAACTTGGAGCGACGCACTCTACGCGGGTATCAGCTCCGAGGTGCAGAGCATTGACGAGCTGCTGAACATTAAGACCAGCTATGTCCGCTCCACCGCGCTGGATGCCAGCGTGGTAACCACCTCCGCAGAGCTCACCCCCGCGCAGGCGCAGCAGTACATGAACGCCCTGAGCGCGAACTCCAAGGTCGCCTCCGTGTCGCCCGATATGCGCCGCTACGCCACCGTGGACAACACCTCGAAGACTGTCAAAATCAACGACCCGAAGATGAACCGCATGTGGTCCCTCACCGGTGAGAAAGGCGTCTCCGCGCTGGAGGCGTGGGGCACCACCCGCGGCAAGGGCGTGACCGTGGCGGTGCTGGACTCCGGCATTACCTCCCACCCGGATCTGGACGCTAACGTGCTGCCCGGCTACGACTTCATTGCCGAGTCTGCGTTCTCTAATGACGGCAATGGCCGTGACTCCGACCCGACCGATGCTGGTAACTGGACCGTAGACAACCAGTGCTTCACTGGTTCGAAGGCGACCGCCTCCGACTGGCACGGCACCCATGTGGCGGGCACTATTGCCGCTATCGCGAACAATAACGAGGGCATTGCCGGTGTGGCACCCGAGGCGAAGATTGTGCCCGTGCGCGTTCTGGGCGCCTGCGGCGGCTTCGACTCGGACATCACCGACGGCATTATTTGGGCTGCCGGTGGTCGCGTGCGCGGCGTCCCCGCAAACCAGAACCCCGCCCAGGTCATTAACATGTCCATCGGTAGCGAGGGCACCTGCACCACCCCGTACCGCCAGGCGATTGCTCAGGCGAATAAGCGTGGCTCCATCGTGGTTGTCGCAGCGGGTAACAACAACTTTGATGCCTCGAAGTCCAGCCCCGGCAACTGTGAGGATGTCATCAACGTGGGTGCAACCGATAAGAACGGCAAGCGATCCTACTTCTCCAACTATGGTTCCCGCGTGGACGTGAGCGCACCCGGTGGCGATCGCCGCTACTGGGGTGGCGGTATTCTTTCCACCCTGAACGCAGGTAAAACCGCTCCCGGTAAGGCCGACTACGCCGAGTACCAGGGCACTTCCATGGCAGCACCGCATGTTGCCGGTATTGTGGCGCTCATGAAAGCGGTCGACCCGAAGCTGACTTACGCTCAGGCGAAGAAGGCTCTGCAGTCCACCTCTCAGGGTGTTGAGTGCGACCAGTCCGCGTGCGGTTCCGGCATTGTGAACGCGGCGCGCGCGGTTCAACAGGTCCGCTCTGACCGTGAGGCTGCCGACGCTGCTGCGGCTGAGGCGGCACGCAAGAAGGCAGCTGAAGAGGCGGCACGTAAGAAGGCTGAGGAGGACGCTAAGCGTCAGCAGGCCCCCGCGCCGAAGGTGACCCCCGCTCCTAAGCCCAGCCGTCCGGTGACTCGCCCGTCCCGCCCGGTGACTCGCCCCTCCTATCCGTCGCGTCCGCGTTACCGCCACACTCCGCGTTACCGCTCCTGGTACGGTGCTTCCGCGAACACCTACCCGAACAGCGGCTACCCGAACAATGGCTACATGGGCTTCGCAACCGGTAACCACCGCTAGTCATCTCCGCTAGCTGAGTTAGGGTTTAGACACGAAAAGCCCCCGATGAGTTCTCTCATCGGGGGCTTTGCTATACCTGCAAAGTGAATCTATGAAGGTTTATCCCGGTATGTGTGGTTAGCGCTTTTCTTCGGCCTCGCGGGGCTTCTGCACCGGGTTAGTGACCAGCGGTTCCTTCTGGGTGATGGGCTCGACGTCACCGCTCAGGTCGTAGACCTGGGCATCCTTGGGGATCTTCTTTGCGGGGGCTCCGGGAACCCGGCTGTAGTCGTTGGCGAGGTTCTTCTCATTGGTGCCAGCCGCCTGTGCGGATGCTACAGCGGTTACCTCAGCTGTGTCAGCATCTCCCGCACTGTCGGCTATCTTTTCCTTAGATGCGCCTGCGCTCAAACCCTTGGCGATGACTTTGCGCGGCGGGCGCTGGCAGGAAAGCTTGCTGTTGATAAGACCTCGTCCACAGAAGTACTTATCGTATTTGATGTGGTTCGTCCTCATGAGGGTGAACGCCTGGTACACCTGCTCGGTGGTCATGGTGGTACCGTTGATCAGCTGCTGGGCCAGCAGCTCGCCTCCGAAGAGGAGCGCACCGGCGGCGAGCAGACTCATAGCTGGCAGCGCTGACAATGCTGATTGTCGGCGCATGGCACAGCCTGCAGGTACAGAAAAGACCGGGGCGGCCACCGCATCGGTGACCGCCCCGGTCTATAGAATCATCAGCACCAGCAAGCTGGCGCTCGCTACCTACTGGAGAAAGCGTCTTTAGGAAGCGTAGGAGCCCAGCAGGCGAACCGCGCCGCCGTCCACGCCCTTAGCGCCCTGCACGTAATCGGGGTTGTTAGCCTCGGGCTCACCGGCGGCAACAACGTCACCCATAATCCAGGAGAGGATACCGCGGTTGTTCAGACGCTTGGTAGCAGCCTCAGCCACGGAGGGGTCAACGATGGCGATCATGCCCACGCCCAGGTTCAGGGTGCGCTCCAGGTCGGCCAAGGGCACGTTGCCCAGCGAGCCGATCAGGGAGAAGATGGCGGGAATCTGCCAGGTGGAGCGGTCCACGCGACCCTCCAGGCCCTGAGGTAGAACGCGAGCCAGGTTAGCAGCCAGGCCGCCGCCAGTCACGTGAGAGAAGCCGCGTACACCGCTGCCGGTGGTTCCGTCTTCGCCGTTGACGGGGAATGCTGCCGCCAGGTCCAGGCAGTCTGCAGCGTACACGCGGGTGGGTTCGAGCAGCTCTTCACCGATGGTGCGGCCCAGCTCGTCCACCTGACGCTCCAGGCCCCAGCCGGCAACGTTCAGGACCTTGCGGACCAGGGAGTAGCCGTTGGAGTGAATACCGGAGGATGCCATAGCAATCAGCACGTCGCCCTCACGTACGCGCTCGGGGCCGAGCAGCTCGTCAGCCTCAACCAGACCGGTTGCCGCGCCTGCAACGTCGTACTCGTCTTCTGCGAGCAGGCCGGGGTGCTCAGCGGTTTCGCCGCCAACCAGGGCGGTGCCAGCCTGCGCACATGCGCCAGCGATACCGCGCACAATGTCAGCGATACGCTCGGGAACGACCTTGCCGGTGGCAATGTAGTCGGTCATGAACAGCGGCTTCGCACCGCACACGACGATGTCGTCCACGACCATGCCGACCAGGTCGTAACCGATAGTGTCGTGAATATCGAGTGCCTGCGCAATAGCGACCTTGGTGCCCACACCGTCAGTGGAGGTGGCAAGGTAGGGCTTGCGGTACTTGACCAGCTCGGAGACGTCGTACAGGCCCGCGAAGCCGCCCACGCCACCAACGACGGAGGAGTTGTGGGTCGCCTTGATAGCGCCCTTCATCAGCTCAACGGCGCGATCGCCAGCCTCTACGTCAACACCTGCGCTTGCGTAGGTTACGGTGGTGGTGTTCTCGCTCATTAGGATTCCTTCGGGGTAGTGGTAGCGGAGGAGTTTGCGGGGGTGCGGTCCTGCTCGGTGAGCAGGGCCTCGAGGTCGGCATCGGGGCCGGGGTTGCACATGCCCATACCGGCGTCGTCTGCAGCAATCTGTACTGCGGAGGGGTTGAACTTCGTTTCGAGAGTTTCGGTGCCTTCGCGGGTTTCAATGGAGATTGCCTCGGCGTGCTCGGGCTTGGAGGGAACGGGACGTTCCACGGTCACCTCAGCCGCCTTACCGGCGAGGGGGCCGCCCTTGCCCTTTTCTCCAGCGTCAAAGAGGGACTTGCCGCGTCGTTCCTCGCTAGGCAGTTCAATCGGGTATTCGCCAGTGAAGCATGCGGTACACATGTTTTCGGTGGGCTGTTCGGTGGCTGCCATCATGCCGTCCTGCGAGATGAAGCCGAGCGAGTCGGCGCCCAGGGAGGAGGCGATTTCGTCCACGGACAGGCCGTTAGCGATAAGCTCCGCGCGGGAGGCGAAGTCAATACCGTAGAAGCAGGGCCACTTTACGGGCGGGGAGGAGATGCGCACGTGTACTTCCTTTGCGCCGGCTTCGCGGAGCATACGCACGAGGGCGCGCTGGGTGTTACCGCGAACGATGGAGTCGTCAATAACGACAAGGCGCTTGCCAGCAACCACAGACTTGAGTGGGTTCAGCTTCAGACGGATACCGAGCTGGCGGATGGTCTGCGAGGGCTGAATGAAGGTTCGACCCACGTAAGCGTTCTTGACCAGACCGTTACCGTAAGGAATGCCGGACTCTTCGGCGTAGCCGATAGCAGCCGGAACACCGGATTCGGGGGTGGGCATGACCAGGTCAGCTTCGACGGCGTGTTCGCGGGCGAGCTGACGGCCCATTTCTACGCGGGATTCGTAGACGCTACGGCCGGAGATGGTGGTGTCCGGGCGAGCGAGGTAAACGTACTCGAAGACACAACCGGCGGGCTTAGCCTCAGCGAAGCGCTGGGAACGCAGGCCGTTCTCGTCAATGGTGAGGAATTCGCCGGGCTCAACTTCACGCACGAAGGACGCGCCGACAATATCAAGTGCCGCGGTTTCGGATGCGACAACCCAGCCGCGCTCCAGGCGACCGAGTACGAGGGGGCGTACACCCTGCGGGTCGCGTGCGGCGTAGAGGGTGTTCTCATCCATGAAAGTGAGGCAGAAGGCACCACGCAGGGTCGGCAGCAGGTCGAGTGCTGCTTCTTCGAGGGAATCGAAGTCGTGCTCCGCCAGCAGGGCGGTGACGAGTGCGGTGTCGGTGGTGTTGCCCTGGGCGAGTTCGCCGTGCTTGGGGGGCTTGCCGCCATTCTTGGCGATGACTCGGTCGTAGAGATCAGCCGAGTTGGTGAGGTTACCGTTGTGCGCCAGGCAGAGCGTGCCGTGCGGGGTGGTACCGAGGGTGGGTTGTGCGTTAGCCCAGTGGGATGCGCCGGTGGTGGAGTATCGGGCGTGGCCGATAGCGTGGTCGCCGGGCATGGAGCTGAGGGTGGCTTCGTCAAAGACCTGGGAGACGAGTCCCATATCTTTGTACACGTGGATACGTTTGCCGTTACTGGTTGCGATACCTGCTGAT
The DNA here is from genome assembly GCF_024294905.1 of Rothia gullae. Classification (GTDB taxonomy): domain Bacteria; phylum Actinomycetota; class Actinomycetes; order Actinomycetales; family Micrococcaceae; genus Rothia. The sequence goes on along the minus strand of NZ_JANCOC010000003.1, from coordinate 166,451 downwards.
TCCTGGCCGCGGTGCTGGAGTGCGTACAGGCCGTAGTAGGTTAGCTTTGCCACGTCCTCGCCGGGTGCCCAGACGCCGAAGACGCCGCAGGCGTCCTTGGGGCCGTGGTCAATCGGATCGAGGTCGTGAGTGAGTTTTCCGTCGGGGCGAATCAATTCACTGTCTTTTCGACGTTGGGACTGCGGATGCGTCTGCGCAGGCGCAAGATTGGGGCGTGTTGCCGCACTCACACCAGCCTGTGTGTGCTAGAGCATACACCAGACCTTTAAAGTGTAACGGTTTTAGTCCTGGTCGTGGTGGAGGATACCCTCAGTATCCTCAGTCGGAAGCCCGCAATGCCGGTGAGGGGTCGCCGGATACCCCCAGATTCTCGGTGAATACGGGGAATATTGGGGGTTCTCAATAATAAATCGACAATAAACCGCGGATATGCACGTTAGTTCATGATGTGGAACATGTTTGCAGACGCACTCCGCACGGCGGCTAAGAAGAAGACGAAAGAGACCTAGAAGAGCGGAAGCAACGCCGACAAATTACTGCGCTCACCGGACGCATCAAGCGCACCGGCACCCACCGCCTGCTCCCACGAACACGCACCCAGCACCAGCGCCGCCCACACGAGCGGCCGCGCCTCCACCACGGACGGCGGGGTGCCGCGCGTATGGCGAGGACCCGCCACGCACTGGGTCACACCCAGCGGGGGCACACGCACTTCCACACTATTGCCGGGGGCGAGGGTCGCAAGCTCTTCAAGTGTGAAGCGAACGAAGGTCGCACGCACCGAACGGGGGAGCGCGGCAAACGCCTGCTCCACCTCGGGGCTGTTCAGCAGGTACTCGCCTCGGGCGTGCGAATCCGCAGGCTCACCGGCTGCCACATGCTGTTCCTCAAAGAAAGCACGCACTTCGCGTACCGCCGCCATGCCGTCTGCTTCGGAGGTTTTACGTCGAATTGCCACGACTAGTCCTTTTCCGGGGCGCCGGGAACCAGATCCTTGCGGGTGAAAAGCTCCTCATGTACGCGCAGCTCGCCCACCTCAACCGGCTTGCCGTCCACGTAGCCGCCGGTCACCGGGTGTACCACAAGCGCGAGTAGGCGCTCGCATTCCTCGGTGCTCAGGTAGCCGCCAGCGGCGAGAGCGCGCAGAGCCACGGCGTACATGGCGCGGTGCGAACCGTCGCTCATCTTCACCACCACGGACGCACCCGAACGCAGACCAATGCAGAGCACGCCCTCCGCACCGCCTTTAACGATCGCGTCCAGTTCTTCGCTGAGCACGGTGTCGGGGGATTCGGGCGCCTGAATCAGCTCGGGGTAATCCACCATGGCGGTCGCAACCGTGGAGGCGCGCGCATCCGCCCCGAGGTTGCGGATTGCCGAGCCGAGGGTCGAGTAGGCGCGTGCGGCACCGGCTAGGGAGACGGCGTGCACGGGCGCACCGCAGCCGTCAACGCCGATTGCCGCTACGGGCTCGCCGGTGAACGCCTCAATTTCTTCGGTGATGACCTGCTGCAGCGGGTGGGCGGGGTCGAGGTAGTTGTGCAGAGTCCAGTTCTGTGATCCCTCTTCGAGGTCGCCGCGCTCGAGCTTGGCGGTGCAGGCCCACAGGAATGCGGCGTGCTTGCCGGAGCAGGGATGCGCCAGGGCAGTAGCGGCAAGGTTCGCCTGGACCATTGCCTGGCGTGCCTGCTTGTCGGAGGGGAGCGTGGGCTTGAGCGCCAGGTTTGTTGCCGGGGTGAGCGGGTTGGTTTCGGTGCTGCCCTGGGTGAGTACGTCCTGCACGGCGCGCATCTGCTCGAAGGTGCCGCGGTGCGAGCCGCAGGCGATGGCGACCTGGGAGCCGCGCAGGGGCGCGCCCGCCTTCATGGATCCGATGGCCTGCAGCGGTTTGGCGGCAGAGCGCAGGTAGAAGGGCTCGTGAATGTCGCCGAGGGCAAGCTGTACATCGCCGTCGGGGCCCAGAAGGATGAGGCGGCCGCGGTGGCGTGCCTCAATGAAGTTGTTGCGGGTGAGCTGCGCGAGTTCTACGTCGAAGGCGCTGCTGTGGTCGGTGGTGTGAGTTGTTGCCTGTGGGGTGGTGCTGTTGGTCATTCTTCTAGTTTAAACGGGGTGTGCGGCTTGACCCTATTCATGTTCAGCGGCGCGGAGGTGAGCGTGAGGCTGGCATGCCCCGATATGCAGTCTGAGAACGGGCGTAATGCATCCGGTAGGAAATTGCTGCAGCCCAGGGACCCCTATATTTATGCGAAACTAGTTAGACGTGACCCGGTAAGAGTATGCATCGCTTAATGCCCCTTACCCCTCAACTCACTCTTGATTAGTGAGCGGCAAACCATGTAAAGGAATACATCCATGGCAGAGCAGAACAACACCTCGGCACAGAACACTTCCTCTAAGGGCGGCGTGGGCGTGGATTCTGAATTTCACGCCAAGTTTTTCCCCATTCTCGCGCGAGCCGCTTCGATTGCTGCCGTGCTCATGTACGTCTTCTACTTCCCGCAGATTATCGGTAACCTGAACGGTCACAAGGGTGACTGGATCCAGCCTCTGGTAGCCGCCATGAACTGCACTCTCTGGTTGCTGTACGGTCTGTGGCGCCCCAAGAAGGACATCCCGATTATCATCGCGAACGCTCCCGGTATTGTCTTCGGCAGCCTGGCTGCTATTACCGCCCTCATCTAAGGTTTAGCTTGATTCGGTAGCTTCGGTTACCGCGCTGTGTGGCTCTTCTCTAGCGTGTATTCTTGCGACTGTGCCGCTACATGAGAAGAAGAGCCGCATTTTTAGTGTGCTCAGCTCACATTTTTAGTGTGATAGCGGGTACCCTGAATAGCATGAAGGTTTTGGTACTGGGCCCCGGCGGCCGCGAACACGCAATTATTCGAGCGCTTCTGCGCGACCCTGAGGTAACTGAGGTGCACAGCGCCCCCGGCAACGCCGGCATTGCTCAGGATGTTCCCGTCCACGCAATTGATGCGAATGACCCCGCCCAGGCAACCGCCCTGGCACGCGAACTGAACGCCGACCTGGTCGTTATCGGCCCGGAGGCGCCCCTGGTCGCCGGTGTTTCTGACGCGCTGTGTGAGGCGGGCTTTGATGTTTTCGGCCCCTCCGCAGCTGCCGCACAGCTGGAGGGCTCCAAGGCTTTCGCTAAGCAGGTCATGGAAGAGGCTTCCGTACCGACCGCCCGCGCCTACGTGGCATCGAATGTCGCTGAGGCGCAGGCGGCACTGGACGAGTTCGGTGCACCCTACGTGGTGAAGGACGACGGCCTGGCTGCGGGTAAGGGCGTTGTGGTGACCGAGGACCGTGCCGCGGCACTGGAGCACGCTCAGGCTTGCTTCAACGCTGGCGGCACCGTGGTTATCGAAGAGTTCCTGGACGGCCCCGAGGTGTCCCTCTTCGTCATCTCTGACGGTAAGAACGTTCTGCCGCTGTCCCCGGCTCAGGACTTCAAGCGCATTTTCGACAACGACGAGGGCCCGAACACCGGCGGTATGGGCGCCTACACCCCGCTTCCCTGGCTGCCCGAGGGCTTCGTGCAGGAGGTTGTGGAGAAGGTTGCCCGCCCGACCGTGGCTCGTATGGCTGAGCGCGGCACCCCGTTCGTAGGCGTGCTCTTCTGCGGTCTGGCGGTCACCAGCCGCGGCGTGCGCGTTATCGAGTTCAACGCACGCTTTGGCGACCCGGAAACCCAGGCGGTTCTGGCGCGTCTGCGCACCCCGCTGGGTCAGCTGCTGCGCGCGGCTGCACGCGGTGAAATTTCTGAGGGTACCGAGCTGGATTGGGATCCCCGCACCGCAGTTGACGTGGTCATGGCTGCCGAGAACTACCCGGACACTCCCCGCAAGGGTGACGTCATCTCCGGTCTGGATGAGGCGAACGCCCTGGAGGGCGTGCACGTGATTCACGCGGGCACCGTCGCATCTGAGGAGGGTGTGCTGACTGCCGGCGGCCGCGTGCTGGCCGTCGTGGCGCTCGGTGAGAACCTGGGCGCCGCCCGTAACGCCGCCTACGAGGGCGTTCGCGCTATCTCCTGGGCTGGCGCGCAGTACCGCACCGATATCGCGCTGAAGGCTGTGGAGAACCGCATCCACATTCCCGCTCCGCGCGGCTAAAACTTAAGGTGACCGGCTTCCCCGCTTGAGGGTGGGGAAGCCGGTCGCTTCTTTGCCACTCGCTTCTTTATTCCTCGCCGCCTCAGCTTTTCCCCGGTTCATTTCCTCAGCTCGGGGTGTTGTCGGCGGCGACCGGGGTAGGTTGGGCTCTCAAGATTGTGCCGTATTGATGACTGATGGCACTATCGGGAGCCGTGCCTGTCGCGGTATTGTAATTACACAGACTTTTTGCATCCACATCACACCACCTCATCAGGAGAAATTCTCATGACTTCTCGTTCTAACCCCGTGGAAATCCCGGGCTGGACTCACATTTATTCCGGCAAGGTCCGCGACCTGTACGTTCCGAATGAGGAACGTTTTGATGCTACCGGCTTGACCGTCAATGATGACGCTGAGCTGCGTGCCGGTTCGGTCATGGTTGTTGCCTCGGACCGTATTAGCGCTTTTGACCGTATTCTGCCCACCGAGATCCCGGATAAGGGCAAGATTTTGACTCAGATGTCCCTGTGGTGGTTTGAGCAGCTTAAGCAGGTTCCGAACCACGTGCTGTCCACTGACGTTCCGGATGTTGTGGCTGGTCGCGCGATGATTTGCCGCTCCCTGAACATGTTCCCGGTGGAGTGCATTGTGCGCGGTTACCTGACCGGTTCGGGCCTGGAGGTGTATAACCAGACCGGTGAGATTGCTGGTGTGAAGCTGCCTGCGGGTCTGGTGGATGGTTCCCGCCTGGACACCCCGATTTTCACTCCGACCGGTAAGGCTGAGGTGGGTGAGCATGATGAGCTGGTGACTCGTGAGGAGCTGTACGCTGAGGTTGGTCAGCCGGTGGGTGAGCGCCTGGAGGAGCTGAGCCTGAGCTTGTACACCACTGCGGAGAAGATTGCTCGCGAGCAGGGCATTATTCTGGCGGATACCAAGATGGAGTTCGGTACTGATTCGTACCGCGGTGAGATCACCCTGGGTGATGAGGTGCTGACCCCGGATTCTTCGCGTTTCTGGGACGCTCAGCAGTATGAGCCGGGTCGTGCGCAGCCGAGCTTTGATAAGCAGTATGTGCGTGACTGGCTGCGTTCCCCGGAGGCGGGTTGGGACGGTTCGGATAACGTGCCGCACCTGCCTGAGGAGGTTGTGGAGAAGACTCGTGCCCGTTACGTTGAGGCGTATGAGCGTCTGACCGGCACGAAGTTCTAAACTCAATATTTCGGGCTGAATAAGTCTTTGAGATAGCTAAAGGGCGGTGCCCCGGAAGGTCATTCTTCCGGGGCACCGCCCTTTAATTCATAAGCTCTTTTACATGCATTCTTATAGGTGCTATACATCATAAATATATCTTGTATGTCTATTGTATGGGGGGGGGAGTTGTCCTCTATCATACTTAGTAATCGGCTCATGATGCTTCTACTCCGCAAAACGCAGGTTCACACCATATAGCAGGTATGTAGGTAGCCCTCACGATACGCTCGTATCACTGCCGATTCTCGCCCATCAATGATGCTTGAGAAAGATGAAGTCCATGGCAAAGAAGCCCTTCACATCCCTCGCCCTTATCGGTATTGCCTGTTGCCTGGGCGTATCGAGTTGCTCCACCACCGTTGAAGTTAAGCAAGACATTCGTAATGTCCTGGCAAGCTACGAGAATCCCTCCCCGGACATTAACGTGGCCCTCGTCAACGAAGTCAAAAAGTGCATGAGCGAGAAGTCCTTCACCTACTCCGGTAGCCAGAACATTATTGACGGTTCCTCCGTTCATGAACTTGCGATGAGTGGCGCCCACTTCGCCAACGAAGAAGCGGTCGCCCAAGGATACTCGTCCACCCGGCAGGGCAACGCTAGCTCCAGCAATGCACCCGCGATGGAAAACCCGGCATATCTGAAGGCGTTCCAAGGCGACCCCCAAGCCCCAGACAGCAAAAGTGTCACCATCACGATGAGTAACGGCGCCCAGGTCGGCATGACAACAGATTCATGCCTCGGACGTGCGGCAGAAGCTGTCTTCGGCTCAGCAGAAAACTACCTCAAATACACCAACTTCGTTACCGAACTCAACACGGGCGGATCCAAAAACAACGCGGTAGAAGAAATGGGGAAATACTACCGTAATGACACCACCTACGGTGCATGCATGAAAGAAAGCGGATACACCGATATCCAGCACTTCGGAGATGCTCCCAGCTACGCAGAGAAAACCTGGGGTAAGTACAAGGCAGCCAATGTAGCCGCCAATGCGGAAGAGCAGTCCCTAGCTCACGCCGACTACAACTGCCAAAAGTCCACTGGAATCCTGACTAAGGCACAGAATATCTACTACGAAAAGGCCGCGACCTGGCTCAATGAGCATGAACCGCTCATCCTTGAAGTACGCGATATCGAGCGCCAGGCCCAGGAGCGCGCCGCAGCTCTACTCAACGGCAACTAGCCAAGGGCAACTAGCCGACGGCAAATAGTAAACGCTGATTCCTCGTTGGACATTTTCTAGCGAGATTTTTCTACCGATCCTCTGCTCTCAACCGCTTTCACCCGCGGATTAGAGCAGAGGATACACCCCTTTATTCAGCCCCCGCCACGTTGTTACCCTCAGCAATTACCCCTAGTCCCGCCCCATATTTCACCGTAGAAAGGTGAACCCATGAACACGCAGCAGAGTTCAGAAAACCCCCGCCGCGCCGCCACGACGGCAGCCATACGCGCCTACCTGGTTCCGGTGCTCGTCATTCTGCTCGTCATCACCGGGGGGTTCTCCATCTACGCACTCAACACGGGGCTACGCACCAATGTTGAATCCAATGCGCAGCCGTCCCGCGCCGCGCAACTAACAACCCGAATCAGCACGCAGACTGTTACCCGCACCTACTCGGGAGAAGTCAGCGTGTCACCCGCCCGAAGCTACACCGTAGGAACCCCTCAAGGAGTGGTGACCAGGGACGGCGCCAAGGCGGGTACCCAGATGAGTAACGGCTCAATTATCACCACTATCAACGAGCGTCCCATCATTGCGTTCAAGGGTAGTATCCCCGCCTACCGCGACCTTGCCGTAGGCGCTCGCGGCGATGACGTTAAACAGCTCCAAGAAGCTCTAGAATCGCTCGGCTACAGTATCTGGGATGAGGAAGGAAACTACGGCGAAGCAACCGCCAACGCTGTCTACCGTTTCTACCTGGATCGTGGTTACTACCCTCCCGGGGATACTGACCGAACCGAAGAAGGACGCTACAGCACCGCCCTGCCGCTTTCTGAATACCTCTTCGCTGAAGGTAACGAATACACCGTAGACAACAGCTGCGGCACCAAAGGCCAAACCTCAACTCCGGCGCTGTGTACCCTATCCGCGGGTGGGTATCGTCTGGTACTCTCCGCGGACGGTAGCGCTCTCAGCAATGAACTCGCTGAGGGACAGAAAGTCCAGATTCTTACCGATAACGGAAGCCCGCTCGAAGGTACCCTAGGCGCGGCCCTCACACCCGAAGGCTCAACTAACGCTGACGGCGCCGCCGCTAATGTAGGTACCCCCAACGGTGGGCAGAACAGCGCGCGACCTAACAGCGATACTTCCACGCAGGGAGCTACCGCACGGAAACGCTACCCCATCACAATCGACGTGCCGGAAAACACGACGGCATCAACACGTTTTCAAGCAACCGTCACTCTCAACCGAGGCGCTGAAAACGCCCTCGCGGTGCTCGAAGCAGCCGTCAAAACCGAAGAAAACGGAACGCACTCCATCACCCTGGATAACGGTCAGAGCGTCCCCGTCACCCTTGGCGTGTGCTCCGCCGGAATCTGCGAGCTCGTCAACCCCGCTGCAGAACTCAAGGCAGGTACCGTCGTGAAGCTGAAGGAGCGCTAAAATGCCTCATCACGAGACAGAACGTGCCCTCCCCACGAGCGCTACCGCCACAAAACCTAATATCGAGTGCCACAATATTGCGCGTTTCTTCCCGCCCTCCACCTGGGCGCTCAAAAACGCGACCCTCAGCATTCATGAAGGCGAATCTGTGGCCATTACCGGCGCCTCCGGAAGCGGAAAATCTACGCTCCTCTCTATCATCGGGCTACTCGATCAGCCCTCTGAAGGTGAGCTGAAAATATTGGGCCAAAATATGGGCACCGCCAGCGACGCCGAGCGAACTGTGGCACGCCGTGAGCACATCGCTTTTGTCTTTCAGGCGTACCATCTCATTGCTCATCTGAACGCCACCGAGAACATTGCCCACACCCTCCGGATGCGCGGCGTACCGGGCCGTCAGGCACATCAGCGTGCGTTGCAGGCACTCGAACAGGTGGGTTTGGGGCATCGTCTGGAGGTTCTTCCACGCAACATGTCCGGTGGTGAACAGCAACGAGTCGCGGTTGCGCGCGCGTTAGCCTGCGCCCCGCGCATCCTGCTATGCGATGAGCCTACAGGAAACCTCGACACTGAAAACTCTCACAAGGTGTTGGATCTGCTCCTCGCCGGCCGCGCGGAGAAGCAAAGCCTGGTCATCATCACCCATGAACCCGATATCGCGGCTCGCTGCGACCGGCAGCTACACATGGTCGATGGGATGCTCGTTAGCCCCGAACTCACTCGTCCCGAAGAATCGGCCCATCAATCGCTCAAAGAACCCGTTATCAGGGGAGGATAGATGCTAAGGAACAACCTTCACTACGCTCTCCTTGCAGTTGTTCGCCGTTGGCGCCGCAACCTGCTCACGGTACTGGCGATGCTCGCGGGAACAACCACCATCATCATGCTGGTGGGCGTCAGCGAGTCATCGGCGCTCAATACGAGCTCGCAGCTGGCCAGCTACGATTCCACCCGGCTCGGTGTGCGCCTCCAGCCGCAAACCTGGGATATACCGGAGGATGAACTACTTTGGCGCGTTAACCAAGTTCCAGAGGTCAAAGCTGCCGGTACAGTCACCATCGATACGCAGACAACGCGTCCGCAGGTCAACAGGCCTGGGCATGAGAGCCAACAGACACCCCTCGCAATTGTTTCAGAAGCAGGTTTGAAAGCACGAGGTGCGCACATTGTCGAAGGGCACTTTTCGGAGCCTGCCCGTGAACGCCCCGGTGAGCCTACCGTCTATCTGGGTGTTGCCCTCGCGAAGGAGCTGGGGGTCGGCGCTGAGCCCGGGCGGAACATGATTGAGATCAACGGAATGCGAGCCTACGTGCTTGGCATTATCCGTGACGGCGGCAAAAACGCTGCCCTCAGTAGCGCTCTTATTCTGCCGACCACCTCCACTTTCTTGCCGCAAGCCCACACCCTGCAACGCGGTATGGACGTCATCGTGAATCCAGGAAGTGCAGATACGGTCGCGGAACAGCTCAAGCAGGTACTCGATCCGCAGCGCGCCCCCGTTGATACAAACGTTGAGATTCCGCCTTCACCGGTGACTCTTCGTGCTTCCTTGACGAAGGATAGCCGAGCTCTTACGACCATTATTCTGGTGGTTCTTATCGTCTCGACAAGCTTCGGTATTGTGATGACCATGCAGATTTCGGTCTGGGAACGCCGCCGGGAAATCGGCATTAACCGTGCATTGGGGTTGGGACGGCGAGATGTGGCGGTCAGCTTCCTGGCGGAGGCGGCTCTCCTCGGGGCGCTAGGCGCTCTTGGAGGCTTCATCCTCGGTATTCTCGGTTCCTGGGTCGTGTGCCTTCTCAACGGATGGGCACTATCTCTGCCGCCCCTTATCCTAGGGCTTCCTTTCCTCGGCTTGGTTGTGGGCATCGTTGCGGGTGCATTGCCCGCCTACGCGGCAACAAAAGTTCAGCCGCTTGAGCTCCTGCAATAACTGCCCCGCTGAAATAACTGCTCGGCGCATAAGGGCGGTGCCCCGGAAGGTCATTCTTCCGGGGCACCACCCTTTAGCTATGTGGGTTTATGCGATTGAGGGGCGAAGCCTAGCCGGCGTGAACGTCTTCATCATGTACGTTCTCGTGGCACAAATCCTCGTGCAGAATATCCCGCGCCGGATGCTGCCGCGCCCGCTCCTCCGCAGCACGGTCAGACAGCGAATAAAACCACGTAATGTGCTCGCACACCCGCTCATAGGCTGCCTGCTCATCGTGAGAGGCAACTGCCTCAATAATGCCGTAATGTTGCTGCTGCAACGTGCGCTTGACCTCCTCCCAATCCTTCAAGAAAGGAACCGCCTCCTGCACATAACTCATCGTCGCCATGTGCAAAGAGTCAATCACCGTATCAAGCACAATATTGCCGCCAAGCTTCGACAGCTCATAGTGAAAACGCGTATCGCAGAAATGGAAACGCTCATCGCTGATCTGCTCATCCATCTCTGCCAGATGCACGCGTGCCCGCTCCAACGCTGCTTCACGCTCCGGAGTGTCGGGGGCCGCTGCCGCCGCACGGGCGGCGGGGCCCTCCAACAGCAGGCGGGTTGAGACAACATCCTTCACCGGCAGGCTACGGGTCGCAATATGCATGCGCAACGCCCAGCTGAGCGCATCCGACGGCTCCGAAATGATAATCGCACCCGACTTCGGGCCCGAACCGGTACTGGAACGAATCAGACCCAGCGCGTTCAGAACGCGCAGGCCCTCACGCACCGAAGGGCGGGAAATACCGTGCCGCGCCGCCAGCTCACGCTCGGAGGGGAGCTTATCGCCCACACGCAGCTCACCCAGGCGCAGGCGCCGCTCAAAGTTCTCCAGGATGATGCTGTAGCTGCGGTCCGCCAGAATCGGCTGGCGGTCAACCGCAGGGGGCGCCTCAGCAGGCTGGGTGTCGTCATGAGAACGAGGCATAGTCTCTCCTGATAACGAGGCTGATAACGAAAAGAAATACCCTGTGTTTGAGCTAAATCAGAGATATTTCGGGCTATTCGTTGAGTGGTCAGGGCATATTGGGTGGTCAGGGCATAAAAAGCGGGGCGGCGGAACCGAGAAGGTTCGCCGCCCCGCCGTGGCCTCCGGAAAATACCGGGGCGAATGTCCTATGGTCCTTGAGGTTTTCACCTCAAGAACTTTCTAAGGGGTGAGCCTCAGATTAGGGAATCATGAAGGACAGAACGTTGGTCTGCAGGAAGACCAGGATGCAGACGAACAGGAGCATAGCGAAGGACCAGGGGAGGACAGCCTTGAGGATGTCGGATTCCTTGCCTTCCATATCCACGGAGGTAGCAGCAATAGCCAGCGACTGCGGGGAGATCATCTTACCGACCACACCACCGGTGGTGTTAGCAGCCAGCATGAGCTCGGGGGTTGCGCCGTGGATACCTGCGTGCTGCAGGTTCTCAGCGGCAGACACCTGCAGCTTGGAGAACAGTGCGTTGGCGCTGGTGTCCGAACCGGTCACAGCGGTACCGATCCAGCCCAGAGCCGGTGCGAGGAACGCGTAGACGGTGCCCAGGCCTGCCAGGAAGGTACCCATGGCAATGGTCTGACCGGAGAAGTTCATGACGTATGCCAGTGCCAGAACCGAAGCAATGGTCAGGATGGACCAGCGCATGCGGTAGACAACGGAACCGAACTCGGTGAAGATTGCCGGGAACTTGAATGCGTAGCGGCCCTTCTCGTTGAAGAAGAAGTAGACGACAGCAACAACCAGACCGGAGATGATCAGCAGGGTGCCGGGGTTGGACATCCACGCGAAGTTGTAGACAGCGTCCTTGACGGGCTTGCCGTCAGCGGTGACGAGGCGGGAGCTCAGAGCCTGGATATCAATCTTGATGACGAAGCTCTTCAGCCATGCCTTCAGGCCAGCGTGCAGGTTAGCAACACCGAAGATTGCAACGACGATGACGTAGGGCAGCAGTGCCATCCAGACGCGAACGGCGGGCAGAGCTTCCTTCTCTTCAGCCTGTGCGGGCAGGCCGTAGCGTTCACGAACGCCTGCGACGCCGCGCGGCTTCCAGAACTGCAGGAAGATCACGGCAACGCCCATGGAGACGATGCAGGCAACAACGTCGGTCAGGTTGTATGCGGGGGTAGCGGCGGTGACCCACTGTGCGATAGCGAAGGAAACGCCGATGACCAGTGCGGGCAGCCAAGCGTCCTTCAGGCCCTTCATGCCGTCGAGGATGACGAGCAGGATGAGCGGAACGAGCATTGCCAGGAACGGAGCCTGGTGACCAACGATGGTTGCGATAACGTGTGGGTCCTTGCCGCCGACTTCACCTGCGGTGGTAATCGGGACAGCAACCGCGCCGAATGCCACGGGTGCGGTGTTAGCGAGCAGAACGGTGATAGCAGCCTTGAGGGGCTTGACGCCCAGTGCCAGAATCATGGTTGCGGTAATTGCAACGGGAGCGCCGAAGCCAGCCAGTGCCTCGAGCAGACCACCGAAGCAGAATGCGATGAGGATAGCCTGGATGCGCAGGTCGCCGCCGCCGAGGCGGTCGAAGACGCGGCGCAGGTCTTCGAATCGACCGGAGAGAACGGTGATCTGGTAGAACCAGATGGCGCCCAGAATCACCCAGCAGATGACCAGGCCGTAGATGGCGCCGCGGACGGCGCTCAGGCCGGCGAGGTCAGCGGGCATGTGGAAGCCCAGCGCTGCTACGAGGATGGATGCTGCCAGTGCCACGAGTGCGGACCAGTGAGCGCGTGCCTTAACGCCCAGTAGCATCACAAAGAAGGTGAGGAGGGGAATGGTTGCCACGAGCGCGCTGAGGCCGAGGCTACCTCCCACTGCATTGGTTACAGCGGTATAAGTTTCCACTGGAACTCCTTTGGTTCAGGGTGTGTTTTGTGTGTGGTCAGACCATAGATAATTCCGTTGGGGGAACGAGTCGTTGTTTCCCATGAGGGGATGTGGTCAGACCATTGATCGCATGTTTAGAAGAGTACCGGATAGTGGGGTGTTTCACCAAAAGTGACCTGACTCATTTTCGTGACTAAGGGGTGTTTGGTGGGCTTGTACCCTGTGAATTTACCGAAATATTGCGACTCTGACAGTTAATGCCAGCTTCTGAAACTCGGATATTTCTATGGGCGCAAAGAATTGGGTGCATGAGTGACCGCTTTATCTATTAGGGAACCTTCAACTGCGGGCACGTTCTTGAAAAGAATGTTGCGTTAAAGAGGATTCGCCCCACAAAACAATCATTAATGCTTCAGAAAGGCGGATTTCTAGGGGGGTTAGCTGCCGAAGATGTGCGTTTGATAAATGTTCAATAGTTAAAGGGGCATAGGGGGTGGGGCGAGGGTAAAAACTAGACGAGGTCATATGTGCCGAAAGGTAGGGGAGCGTACCTTAAGGTCAGGGTGACCTAACCTATTATTTAACAAGGAAAGTATGCGCTATTTCGACTAGAGAAAAGCCTCACAACGGTGTTAAATGACAAGGAAGATAAAAGACATCACCACGGTTTCTGATCCCACCGCATCCCACCTCCACTTGGGGCGCGCACACCAGCCGGAACCTACCGGCCCAGCTTCCCCGGTTCACCTCTTTGAACCGCAGTATACGGAAGACCGAACTTGTTCGGACTGTGCCCCGCCTGCCCCAGACGCAGGCGGTGAGACCGAGAAACTCTGAAACACAGAGGAAAGGACGGAAAGTCATGCGCATTGCACTCTTCTCCACGTGCATTGTTGACGGCATGTACCCCCGCGTAGCACGCGCCACCGTCGAAATTCTTGAGCGCCTGGGCCACGAGGTTGTCTTCCCCCCGAACCAGACCTGCTGCTCCCAGATGCACGTCAACTCCGGCTACTTCGATGACGGCTACGAAGTCATCAAGAACCACGTCGAAGCATTCGACTCCTGGGACTGGGACGTTGCTGTTGCACCCTCCGGCTCCTGCGTCGGCTCCCTGCGCCACCAGCAGGCAATGGTTGCCCGTAGCCGCGGCGACGAGGCACTGGCTCTGAAGGCAGAGCAGATTGCTTCCCGCACCTTCGAGCTCTCCCAGCTACTGATTGATATTCTCGGCATCACCAACGCCGCTGAGCAGCTCGGCTCCTACTTCCCCGAGCACGTCACCTATCACAGCTCCTGCCACGGTATGCGTATGCTCGGCCTGGGCACCCGCCAGCAGGACCTGGTCCGCACCGTTGAGGGTATCAAGTACACCCAGATTGAGGGCATGGACCAGTGCTGCGGCTTCGGCGGTACCTTCTCCTTCAAGAACGCTGACGTCTCCGGCGCAATGGTCAACGACAAGGCAGACAGCGTTGAAGCAACCGGTGCATCCGTCTGCACCGGCGGCGACTGCTCCTGCCTGATGAACATCGGCGGTGCGCTGATGCGTCGCGGCTCGAACGTACAGACCATCCACTTCGCAGAGATTCTCGCATCCACCAAGGAAAACCCGCTCAAGATCACCTCTGAGCGCGTTGAGCTCTCGATCGCCTAAGGAAAGATAAGACCTCATGACTGCTATTCAGCTTGGTATGCCCAAGGTCGTTCACTACGGCGAGGGCAATATTTTCGAAGAAACCCCCTTCCCCAAGTACGCGAAGGAAGAGCTCAAGAACGAGCAGCTGCGCGCCAACCTGCGCTTCGTGACCCACGCGATCCGTAACAAGCGCGCCAACGTCACCAGCGAACTGCCCGACTGGCAGGAACTGCGTAACACCGGTGAGTCCGTCAAGAACTACGTTCTGGCGAACCTGCCCGAGCTGCTCGAACAGTTCGAGCGTAACTTCACCGCCGCAGGCGGCCACGTGCACTGGGCACGCAACGCCACCGAGGCAAACCAGATTGCTCTGGACCTGATCCGTGAGCAGGGCGTGGACGAAATCATCAAGATTAAGTCCATGGCAACCGCAGAGACCGGCCTGAACGAATTCCTCGAAGAAAACGGCATCAACGCTATCGAGACCGACCTCGCGGAAGAAATCGTCCAGCTCGGCCACGACCGCCCCTCCCACATTCTGGTGCCCGCAATTCACCGCAACCGCCGCGAAATCCGCGACATCTTCCTGCGTGAAATTGAGGGGATTAACCCGGACATCACCGATGAGCCGGCAGAACTGGCAGAGGCATCCCGTAACCGCCTGCGCCAGAAATTCCTGAGCACCAAGGTTGCAGTTTCCGGTACCAACTTTGGTATCGCAGAGACCGGTACCCTGACCATCGTGGAGTCCGAAGGTAACGGCCGTATGTGCCTGACCCTGCCCGACACCCTCATTACCTTCATGGGTATTGAGAAGATTCTGCCCACCTTCCAGGACTACGAGGCATTCCTGCAGCTGCTGCCCCGCTCCTCTACCGGTGAGCGCATGAACCCCTACACCTCCATGTGGACCGGTGTAACCCCCGGTGACGGCCCGCAGAATCTGCACGTCATCCTCATCGACAACGGCCGTACCGCCGTTCTGGCTGATGAGCTGGGTCGCCAGGCACTGCGTTGTATCCGTTGCTCCGCTTGCATGAACGTGTGCCCCGTGTACGAGCGCGCAGGCGGTCACGCCTACGGCTCCACTTACCCGGGCCCCATCGGTGCGATTCTGTCCCCGCAGCTCTCCGGTATCGAGGCTGCAGAGAACAACTCCCTGCCGTACGCATCCTCCCTCTGTGGCGCATGCTACGAGGTCTGCCCCGTGAAGATTAACTTCCCCGAGGTCCTCGTGCACCTGCGCGCTAAGGATGTCGAGTCCAAGCACGCTGTCCGCGAGTTCGAGGGCAACAAGAAGGCTCCCTTCTCGCAGATGGACGGCATGATGCTAGGCGCGAAGAAGCTCTTCACCTCCGGCAAGATGATGTCCATTGCAGAGCGTGGTCTGCCCATGTCCCGCCTTATTACTGGCCGCAAGCACAGGATCACCGCTGTTCCCGGTATCGTCGGCGGCTGGACCGCTTACCGTGACATCCCCGAGCCCCCCAAGGAATCCTTCCGTAACTGGTGGAAGAAGGAGAAGGATCAGGCTCCGGCACGCGATAACGCTGAGCGCGTTGACATTCAGGCCCTCATCGAGGCTAACAAGGGTAAGGCAGCTGAAGCGGCTGCAAACGCTAAGGCTGCTCAGGAAGCCCGTGAAGCTAAGGAGAACAACTAATGTCCTCTGCTAAGGAAGATATCCTCGCACGTATCCGCTCGTCCCTGGCTGACGCACCCGTCGCCCCCGAGCCCGTACGTAACTACCGCCGCGTCAGCGAGCTGAACGAAGAGCAGACCATTGAGATGCTCGTCGACCGCCTCATTGACTACAAGGCAAACGTGTTCCACGCGAACAAGGAGAACATCTCCGAGGTCATCGCAGAGCGCCTGGGTGAAAAGTCCACTTACGTGGTTCCCGAGGGCCTGAACATGGAGTGGCTGCCGGCTGACACCGCTGACCGCAAGCGCGTCACCGACTCCGGTAGCACCCTCAAGCCCGGCTGCCTGAGCCTGGAAGAACTGGACGCAGTTGACGCTGTGGTGACCGGTTCGACCGTCTCCTGCGCAGAGACCGGCACGATCTTCTTGAACACCAATCCCGATGAGGGTCGCCGCGCCATCAGCCTGGTGCCCGACCACCACATCTGCGTGGTGCCCCGTTCCACCGTGGTGGAGCTGGTTCCCGAATCGATTGAGCGTATCACCTATACCCGCCCCGTGACCATGATTTCTGGTCCGTCGGCAACCAGTGATATTGAGCTGATCCGCGTGGAGGGCGTGCACGGCCCCCGTACCCTGGACGTCATCATCTACGACGCCTAAGGTAAAGCGCCAGAAGGCAAACCTCTAAAGAAACCGCCCGAGAGCTATGGCTCCCGGGCGGTTTCTTTATGCCCTTGGCTTCTAAACTTTTCAGATCTGTAAGAGCGGTGGAGAAGATAAGCGAACGGTGGCGGGCTCATGTTTCCCGCCACCGTTCGGTGCTTTATGCGCTTGTTCTATCGACGCGCTACCCTAGCGGAGCCGCTGAAGGCTCTACCACAGTGATGCCGCAGTGGTGCCTCCGTGCGGGTGCTTAGGCGCGTGCGTCGAAGTGCTGCAGACCGGAGTCCTCGCGGCTACCACCTTGGCCATCGCCAACATCGTGGTAATCCTTGATCCACTCGATCTTCTGAACCCACTTGACCATCTTGTAGCCGTGCATGGAGTCCGCACGCAGACGGAGCGGGCCGCCGTACACATCGGGTAGAGGCTTGTCGTTCATGCCCCACGCCAGGATGGTCTCATCTTCCATCGCCATGGAGATGTCCAGGCACTCGTAGTAGGGTTCGGTCGGGCGGCCGTCGTAGGTGTGGCCCACGTGGCCGAAGGAGGTCACCATAACGTAGCGAGCCTCGTCGGTCTTCTCGACCAGTGCGAGAACGTCGCGCAGGCGCACGCCCTCCCACTTGGCGATGCCGGTCCAGCCCTGCATGCAGGTGTGCATGGTGATGTTGACTTCCTTGCCCAGCTGCTTGAGCTCGTCAATACTCAGGGACTTGGATTCCTTCACCAGACCGCCCAGCTCCAGGCGGTAGTCAACGAACTCGTGCTCCTTCAGGCGGTTCCACTCGGTGCTTTCACGCTCGGTCGGCGGGCGAGTGTTGACCCAGTGGAAGGGCGAAATATCGGCATCGGTGAAGGTCTTCTTCTGCACCTGACGGGAGGTGATACGGTCCAGCAGGACGTTACGAATCGGCTGGGTCAGACCCCAAATGAAGGTCTGAGTGAATCGCAGGTCGCGCAGGGACCAGTACGAAGCGAAGAGCCACAGCGCCACAGCGAAGACAATGCCGCCAATGAGCATGGTGACTGCCTGAGCGAACTGTGCTGCGTCCACCTCGTTATACGGCTTGTTCAGCATCATGTGGGCAATGTTGTACTGGGGGTGAACCACGAACACCAGCGCCACGTGAATGACGGTGAAGACACAGTAGAACGCCATGCCCAGGAAGTGGATGGAACGCGCGGTCTGGCGGTTACGGAAGAGGCGCACGTAGCCGGGGAAGCGGCCGCAGAATGCCGGGCTCATAATCGGGCCGGTTGCAATCATCAGCGGTGCCACGATGAACACCACGGTGAAGTACATAATCTGCTGCAGAGCGTCGTACGGCTGGAAGTGCTCAATCGAGGGAATCTGGAAGCCAGCGTAAATCTGGATGGATTCCCACGCCTGCGGGATGATGTCCCAGCTGGTCGGGACGATGCGGCGCCACTGACCGGTCAGGAATAGCAGGGAGACATAAATCAGACCGTTAGCAATCCAGATGACGGTGACCAGAGCGTGCCATGCGCGACCCAGACCAATCTGGGCATTACCGGGCAGAGAAATCAGGGGAGACAGGGTGCGCTGGTCATCGCGCGCCGTAAATTCACCGGGGGTGGTAGAGACCTTGTCCTTGGTGAACTTGAGCCACTCGGAACCTGGGGTACAGTGGTTGTTCCAGTACAGGCGGGGGTGAGAGGCGAGGACTTCCCAACCTGAACGAATCAGGAAGCCCATCATAATGAAGTTGATGAAGTGCGTAATTCGGAGCCAAGCCGGGAAGTCCAGCTCTACGCCACCAGTGCTCGCGGTGAGGAGTAGTTGGTGCATGATATTTCCTTGCGAAATGACTGTGTGTGCAGACAATCTTTAGGATTCAGTGCGAGGCCTTGAGATGCGAGGTTAGAAATAATTACCTTTCTGACCCATATAATCCTCCTCCGTGGTTGAGAGCCGCCGGGGGTATCGTCGCGGATACTCCCGAAAGGGGCGCCTCCCGTGTGTGAGAGGGGAGGTGCTCCAGCTCCCGCTGGGGCGGAAGCGACTCTGTGTATGTATGTTGGTTTATGTGTGTTTTAGGGAAATTCCCTGTCCGCTTTCAATTTTATATGACAAAGTGTCAGTCGAGAAAGCTAAGACACGTCATGTTCTGTAATATTTGCATAAAAAATCCGAATTTAAGGAAAATTCTTATCTTCCCGGGGTTTATAGGGTCATTCGGGTGCAAAAACATACCGCAGCCTCAAGAGAGGAGGCGGTGGGTTTTAATCCTATATGTGGGATAAATGTTGGTTTGCAGGGCTTTAACTCCCTGGTATTGTGTGGTTTTGGAAAATTAATCCTGCATAAGGTTACGGCGACTGTAAGCGAGATTCTCACTCAAACCGGTTCGTAACCCGCCCTTGAAACGCCGAACGCAACCGTACCGTAGCTGCTGCTAGATCTCTACAGAACCCGTATTTTCCGCAGAACCCTTACGATTCTTTGCCCCAGCCCGAGAGGCTGCTCGAGACGCAACGCTAGAACCAGCGGAAGCGCCCGTAGCCTCGGCAGAGCCGGGCTAATCATCAGCCGGGGATTCAGATTCGGGCTGGATCTCGGAGCCAGGCTGCGATTTCAAACGAACCACCGGAATCATGCCCGTGGCAAGCTTCGTCTGAGCATTACGCTGAGCCTTCAACGCATTCATCTGCTCCTTACGGCTCGGCTCCTGCTGAATCGGCTGGCCAGAACTAAACGCCTGACAAATACCCAATGCCCACAGCGGGAACAGCAAAACCGTCAGCGCGCCGCCGGCAACCAGCAGTGACGCCGTGGACTCCTCCACAAGACCCGAACTGGTTGCAACCTCCGTCACCGCGACAATAATCGGCAGACCCGCAGCCGAATACAACGCCAACTGCGCCTTCTGTGAGTGAGTAGTCAACCCCGAACGGGTATCGAAGAAATGCTCCGCCAAAAGAACCGGAACGCCGCGGCACAGCAGAATACCCACCACTACGGCAAGCAGCCCCAAAGGCTTAGCCACCACAGCAGAAACATCAATGCCCATACCGCTGACCACAAAGAATAACGGAATCATGAACGTAAAACCAACCACCTCAAGGCGGCGAGTCATCATATGCAAAGCCGCCGGAGGGGTCAGAGTACGCAAAATCAGGCCCGCCGCAAAGGCGCCGAGCACCGCATCCAAATCAAAGAGGGCAGTGCACATGATCAAGGTCGCCAGCAGGAACATCGCAAGACGCAGAACCGTCTGACCGGTCGTATTCGCCTCCGCAGCCATAATCTGACGCAGACCCGGCACATGCGCAAACAGACGGTGCGGAATCAACGCCACAATCACCGCAACCACCATAAACGCCAGCAACACCACAAACGCCATGCCCGGCGAACGAGAAGACAGCAACAACGAAATAGCGAAAATCGGCAGAAGCTCACCCACAGCACCGTGCACCAGCACCGCATTACCCACCGGCGTACCGGCAGCACCGTGAGACTTCAACATTGGCAACAGCGTGCCCAACGCCGTGGAACTCAACGCCACGCCCACCGCAATATACGTATTCAGCTCATGTGAGAACGACGTAATAACCGCCGCACCCGTCATACCCAAAGCAAAGCACACCACCCACGTGGCAATAGCGCTATAACCCTGACGGCTACGCAACGACGACACGTTAATCTCAAAGCCCGCAATCAAAAAGAGCATACCCAAGCCCAGCTCCTTCAGCAGCGGGATACCGCCCTCACTGCTGGCAAGGTTGAGCATATTCGGGCCAATAAGCAGACCAAAAATGAGCAGGAAAACCACATCAGGGATCTTCTTACCCGTCAGCCGCGAAAGAATCGGCGACAGCAACGCAACCAACGTAATCCAGAAAATGGATACAAACTGGCCGCTATCATGGCTCGACCCTTCCGGCAGAGTCGTACCCGAAGCAAGAAGAGCATCAGAAGCCCCCAAATCCGTCACGAAAAGCGGGGAAAAAGTCGAAAACATAAAACCTCAACGTGGTGTATGCACAGGATGGGGCACGTACAGGAAAGTAACCGGGGCAAAGCGCCCGCCGGATGACCCCACCTTTAAGAACGTACCAATGGTACACACCCAACCCCACACAACAACACTCACCAACAGGGCAAGAAGCTTCAGCCCGCAGCCGACAGAGAAACGGTATGAGAGCAAAACCTCTGCGCCGCCACCCGAGCAGACACAGCTTCCACCGTTACACTTAACACCTATGCCAGCGCATCCGACACACACCACCGGATGCGGCAGATACCCTGGCAAGGAACATGCCCCTGGCGCGGGCACACAGACTCTCAAATACGGCACTACAAGGAGCGAGGACATGGCAGCAGGGTGCACTCAACCGATCCCCACCGTCAGCAGCGGGGCACGCGTCGCCCCCCTCGGAGGTACCCGACGCGACCTCGGGCTCGACTTCGCCCGCGCCTTCGCCGTGCTCAGCCTGCTCATCCCCTTCGGATACTGGCTGCAACTGATCCCGGTGTCCTGGAAGTTCTGGATCCCGCAGACCCTCGTACCGGCAGAGCCGCTCTTCGCCGCAATCCTGGGCGCAGCCGCCTGGCGTTACGCCCGCACCGCGAACTTCCCGCAACTCTTCGCCGGAACCATAGTGCGATTCCTGGCGCTGCTTCTGCTGGGCGTGGCACTCATGCAGGGTATCACCTACCTGCCTCAAGCCGGCGTGACCGTACAGGCGCAGGGCTTCGCATACTCCCTGCCCTTCGACATGCTCGTGCACCTGGCGCTGCTCACCCTGCTAACCCTATTCATCGTGTACCTGCCCCTGTGGGCAGTCGCCGTGCTGGCGGTGGTCACCAGTCCCTTCATCACCTGGACCTACACCCTCCTCATGGACGTAGCAGCCCAAGCCGATCAGTGGACCGCCGGGCAGCTGCCGTTCCTCGCAAACCACGGCGTCAACCACGCGCAGAGCGCGCAGCTCATCTGGGTCATGTGCCTGGGAATCGTGCTCGTGCGCCTCTACGATAACCTGCAGGCAAAGCTCGCAATCCCCGTAGTACTCGCTGTGCTGGTGCTCGCCGTCTACCGCACCTTCAACCCCTACACCGAGCTGGGCTTCATCAACAGCCCGCAGGTGCTGCTGACCCTGAACCTGGCGGCAACCCTATACTTCTGGGCTGAATGCGCGCGCCTGCTCTCCGTGCAGGCGGGAATGCTCACCCCCATCGCACGCCTGGGCCAGATGTCGCTGAGTGCCTCCATCGTGCTGAGCGGAATCATTATTTACGCCGGCCCCACCGTCAAAGCTCTCACCGCGGGCGAGCACTACATCGCCACCGGAGGCTGGGGCACCGCCGTGTACTGGAACGCCTTCCTGCTGCTCGGCGCCGCAATCGCCCTGGGCTTCTGCGCCCTCTGGTCGCGTATGGCGCGCTCCATAGCCGGACGCGGCCCCTTGGAGGCGATTCTTGCCCTCATCTCCGGGCGCGGCTAGCCCAATCTGAACTCGATACGAAAGCGACCCCTCCCTGCGTTCCTGCGCGGGTCGGGGGTCGCTTCTATATACTCAAGATCTGCAACAGAATCTGCGCCAGAGTTTGCCTAGGAATCTGCAACAGAAATACTACGGGTACGACAAAGCCCCGGTCCAGTGGACCGGGGCTAGCAGTCGGGATGACAGGATTTGAACCTGCGACCTCGTCGTCCCGAACGACGCGCGCTACCAAGCTGCGCCACATCCCGATGTTGACCTATCAGCGAATACTGCAGGCAACTCACCCAGGATAACCCAAAAAAAATCAGAACGCAACACAGCGGCACAGCACCGGTCAGGGAGAGGCAAATAAAGTTTCTAGGCTTCAGCCTCCTGAACCTGATTCAGCTCATCCCAGGAGGCGTACATCGCCGTAAAACGACCACCGGAGGCCATCAGCTGCTGCGGGGAGCCATCCTCCACCACGGAGCCCTCATGAATCACCAGCACACGATTAGCACCCAGAACCGTCGAGAGGCGATGCGCAATCACCAGCGCCGTACGCCCCGCCAACACGGTTCGCAGCGTCGCCTGTACCGCACGCTCACTCGGAATATCCAGCGAAGCTGTCGCCTCATCCAGAATCAGTACCCGCGGATTCGCCAAGAACACGCGAGCAAAGGACACCAGCTGACGCTGACCCGCCGACAGTGTAATACCGCCGCGACCCAGCTGTGATTGGTAGCCCTCACGCAGACGCTTAATGAACGCATCAGCGCCCACCGCCTTCGCGGCAGCCTTCACCTGCTCATCGGAGGCCTGCGGGTTACCCATGCGGATATTCTCCAGAATCGATGTGGAGAACAGGAACACCTCCTGGGTCAGCATGAGCACCTCACGGCGCAGCTGCGCATCCGCCAGCCGGCGAACATCCACGCCGTCAATACGCACCTGACCGGCTGAAACATCGTAGAAACGAGCCACGAGCTTAGCGATCGTCGACTTACCGGCACCCGTAGCACCCACCAGCGCCACGGTCGTACCCGGCTCAATGCGCAGGGTTGTCTCCTTCAACGCGTGACGATCCGACGTGTATCCAAAGACCGCCGAATCCAGCTCCACCAGGGCACCGTGAACCGCGCCGGACGCGCCCTCAGTAGCGCTAGACTCAGAGGCAGACTCTACAGCGTGCTCATACGGATGCTCCGGCTCAGCAACTTCCGGCTCCTCAGCCAAGAACGACGACAGCTTCTCCAGCGCAGACATCGCCGACTGGAACAAGTTGTAGAACTCAGAAAGCTGCATCACCGGCTCAAACACGCGGTTCGCGTAAATCACCAGCGCCAGCAGGGTACCAATCTGCATGGTGCCGCCCAGCACCGCATAACCACCCAACACCAGTGCACCGGCAATAAACACATTGCCCAAAAGCATCAGCACAGGCGAGTAAATGCCAAAAATCTTAATTGAATCCATCACCGCAAGGCGGTAACGCTCCGACGCCTGAGCGTACTCATAACGCATCTGCGCCTCCGCACCAAACGCCTTCACCGCACGGATACCCGTAAAAGTCTCCACAAAACGGCTCGTCAAATGCGCAGACTCGGTACGCATCGTACGGAAAACCGGCACCGCAGCCTGCTGGAACCAGCGCGTCAAGAAATAAATCGGCACGCCCATGACCAGCATGAACAGACCAATACGCCAATCCAGAAGGAAAATAGCGACCGCAGAAATCACCATGGAAAGCAAGGTAATCGCCAACTGGCTGATGCCGCTGTCCAAGAAGCTGCGGACCGTATCAATATCGCTGGTCAAACGCGAAATGACCTTGCCCGAGGTGTACCGCTCATGGAACGACACGCTCAGCGACTGCGCGTGACAGAACACCCGCTTACGCAGGTACACCACCACGCCCAGCGACACACGTACCGTGTACGCCACGTTGACCCACGAAAAAATCGCGGTCACCGCGGTAGCCGCCACAAAGAACGCCAGCAGGGTCAGCAGGGGAGAGGTGTCCCCCTGCTTGAGCGGTTCAATGGAACTATCCAAAACGCGGGCAATCAGAATCGGTGCAATCGCCGAGGAACCCGAGACCAAAAGCACCGAAATAATCGACAGAGCTAACGCCCCACGATGCGGGTGCAGCATCTGGCGTAGCAGCGCCATCGAGCGTTCACGGGTCTCCGCGCGCTCCTGCGGGCTCATCTGCTCCCGCGGCTCCGCCGGACGATGATGGGCCATTAGCCCTCCTCCTCCATCGTCATCAGCTGCCGGTACTGCTCCGAAGAGTCCATCAGCTCAGCGTGAGTGCCCTCAGCGACCACAGAACCATTAACCATCAGCAGCACACGGTCCGCCAACGCGACGGTAGAGGGGCGGTGCGCCGTCAACAGGGTAGTAGCGCCGCCCAGTCCCTCCAGACCCTCGCGCAGGCCGGTAATAATACTCTCCTCGGTGTTCACATCCAACGCCGAGAACGGGTCATCCAGCAGCAGCACGGAGGGGCGCTTCGCCAAAGCGCGCGCCAATGACAGACGCTGACGCTGACCACCCGAAAGGCTCAGACCCTCCTCACCAATGACGGTATCCAGACCCTGCGGAAGCTCCGCCACGAAATCGCACGCAGCCAGCTGCAGCGCGGTCTGGAGGGTTGCCTCCAGCTCTTCTGCGGCGGGGTAGTCCTCATCCACGGTGCCGTGCACGTACTGCTCGGCAACGCCCATCAGCACGTTCTCGCGAACCGTGCCGGAGAAGAGCACCGCCTCCTCAAAGACGAACGCGGTCTGGGCGCGCACCTCCTCAATAGACATGTCGGCGGTGTCTCGGGTGCCAAAACGCAGGGAACCGGAGGCCGGCTCGTAGAAACGCGGAACCAGCGACAGCACGGTCGACTTGCCGCTACCGGTTGCACCAACCAGCGCCAGAATCTCACCCGGGAAGACCTTGAAGTTTACGTCCTTCAGCACGGAAACTGCGGGTGCCTTCGTCTCAGAAGTAGCTTCAGATTTTGCCTCAGTGGTAGCCTCAGCTGGCGCCTTGGCAGCATCGTAGCTGAACTGAACGTGATCGAAAGTGACAGATACTGCGCCACCGCTGGGGTACTGCATAGTTTCCTTCCCGGAGCCGCCCTCGGCAGACACTCCAGCTACTGTTGACGAATCAGAAGCACCCTGCGGATGCTCGGGCCCAGACACAGCCGCGGAGCCACGAAGCAACGGTACTGCCTCAAAGCCGGGCTCGCCCATAACCTCGTTGTGGCGTTCCAACGCCACCTTATAGCTTAAATAGGCAGACATCAGCGCGGTCGAGCGCGTCACGTGGCTGAGCACGGTCGTCTGCACCGCAAAGTAGGCGGTCATCGCGCCCAGGCTCAAGGTGCCCGCCGCAACCTGCGAAGCGCCCACAGCCAGCGCCACCGCCGTAGAGACACCCACAATCAGGCCCTGGTACAGGGCAACACGAGCCACCAGCATCGACCTGCCGTACTCGCGCACCTGCAGAGCGTCCACCGACTCGGAATATTCCTGAATCTGCTCGGGGGAGCGGCCCAGCGCCTTAATCACGCGGATGCCGCGCACCGACTCCTCAATACGGGTGGAGAGGTCGCCCGTTATCTGCTGAATCTCATGTGAAGCGCGGTAGTACTTGCGGGTGAAGTTCACCAGCGACAGCACCAGAATCGGCACGCTCACCACGAACACCAGCGCCAGCGACGGCGAAGAACGCAGCATGAAGAAGCCACCGACCAGGAACATCACCGCAACAGTCAGCAGTTGCACAATACCGAAAGACAACCAACGGCGAATCGTACTCAAATCGCTCATGGAACGGGTCAGTAACTGACCGGAGGGCCAACGATTCAGCAGAGAAAGCGGGGCACTGAGCAGGCGATCAAAGAAGTTCATGCGCATGGACAGCTCAATCGTGGAGGTCGGGTCCACAATCAGCCAGCGCCTCCAATACATGAAGGAGGCGTGCGCAATACCCAGCAGAAGCACCAGACTGCCGGCAATCCAGATGGCGCTCTCGGTGGTGCTCTGCGAGAGATGATCCACAATAATCTGCAGTACCTGCGGGATGGAAATCTCAAGGGCACCGGCACCGAACGCCAGGAGTAGACCCACGCCCCAGCGCACACGAATCGGACGCGCATATGCGGCGAGGGTCCGCGGGGCACGCTGACCGCGCGCGTAGTTGATCGGGTCAGGGGTCGGTTCGCTCGCCGTCTCCAGGAAAGGGTTACGGCGGCGCTTAGCCGTGCGTGCTGTAGAATCCTCAGACATTAGCGGTGGCCACTTTCTGAAGCGTCGGCTTCACCCTGATCGCGAGCCGTGAGGGTCACCAGGATTGCCTCCGGCGGGCAGAACAGACGGACCGGCGCAAAACGAGAGGTGCCCAAACCTGCAGAAACCTGAACCGGAATACCGGACTGCTCACTGACACCCTTCGCACGCGAAGGCGGCAAATCGCAGTTGCTGACCAGGGCATGACCGCCGGGTAGGCAGACCTGACCGCCGTGTGTGTGGCCGACAAAAATAGCCTGCGCACCGTCCTGCACGAAGCGGTGCAGGGTACGCATATAAGGGGCGTGCGCCACACCGATACGGATGCTCGGCTCGTCCCCCTCATCGAAGGCGCCGGGAGCGAATCCGGGGTGCTCATCGTAACGCAGGTGCGGGTCATCCACACCCGAGAACTCCAGGCGCAGACCCTTGAGGTTCAGCGTGTCGTAGCGGTTAATCAGGCCCGTCCAGCCGCGCGACTCGAAGGCGTCGTGCATCCGCTCAATGGGCAGGGCTACACGCGAGCCTTCCTCAATCATCTGCGGGGTGCGCGGCTGCCAGAGGTAACGTGCCGGGTTCTTGAAAACCGGCGCGAAATAGCAATTCGAGCCGGGAACAAACACGCCGGGGAAGTCCATGAGCGGGTCGAGTGCCTCCAGCAGCGGGCCCATACCGTCCACGTGGGAGAGGTTATCGCCCGTGTTCATCACCAAATCCGGCTCTAAGGCAGCGAGCGAGTGCATGAAGTTAATCTTCTTCTGCTGGCCCGGAATCATGTGCATATCGGAAATATGCAGAATCCTAAAGTCGGGGCTCCCGGCGGGCAGCACCGGCAGGGACTCGGTGCGGAGCTGAAAATTGTTCAGCTCAATAAAGTGCCCATACGCCGCCGTGGCGGCCCCCAAGGCTGCAGTGGCGGCTACCGTCCCCGCTACCTTCTTCAGGAGCTGGGAGGAGCCGCGGGCGCCGGGGACCGCCACGGGGACGCGGGCGTTGACTGCGTTTTCACACATTATCAATCGCCTTTCAGGCTTCAGCTGATGAGCTGTGATTCTAGCTGTACGACAGAATCTTATCGCTGGGGGCGGTGAAGTCCTTCATGTTGTACTTCGGCGCTATCGTCTTCATGAACGATTGCCACTGTGCACCCGCGTAGGTTGCACCATCGACGTATCCGAGGACTCGACCGTTGATACCCACACCGTTCAGGGAGCGGTTGCCGAGGTTATTCGAACCAACCCAAGACGAGGTGGACAGGCCACGAGTGTAACCAACCTGCCAGGTCTGGGAGGAGTTATCGTTCGTACCGGTCTTCGCAGCCGAACCGTTCGGCAGACCAATACCGCGCTGAAAAGCGGAACCGCCGGGCTGGATAACGCCCTTCAGAACCCAGCTGACACCGTTTGCAACGTCCGGATCCAGGACCTGCTCGCACTGGTTCTGGTATTCCTTCATGGTTTCACCGTTGGTCTTGGTGATCTTCTCAATCGGGCGCGGGGTGCAGTACTTACCCTCGGAAGCGAAGATAGCGTACATGGATGCGCTGGTCAGCGGGGAGATACCGTATGTGGTACCACCAATGTTGGTACCCAGATTGGGGATGCTGTGCAGCGGTTCGCCGGTACCGTCCAGAGCGTGCATCTTGATTGACAGGTCGTGCACATCGCACAGGTCAAGCTGGGAGAGCATGCCGTATAGGTACGAGTTCAACGACTGGCGAATACCGTACGCCGCGGTATTGTAGCCTAAGCCACCGTTGAACGCGTTCTTGTAGGACCAGCCGTTCGGCTGACCGGTGTAGTAGTACTTACCGCCCTCGTAGCACTTGGCGTTCCAACCGAAGCTGGTGGGCCAGAACAGCTGGGTACCGTTCACGGTAGCGTTAGCGCCGCGGCCACTGATGAGCCACTGAGCCAGAATAATCGGCTTGAACGTCGAACCGGGCTGAAAGCCGGGGGTACCACCGTACGCTACATCAACGTTGTAGTTGTACTCGGTCTTGGAGTGGTCGTTGGCATCAGCGGGGCTACCGAGCTCGGTGTTCTGCGCCATGGCGATGACGCGGCCGGTGCCGGGCTCAACACTGGTCAGTGCGGAGTTGACGTCGTTCCAGTTGGTTGCAGCCGGCTGGGTGGAGTCCACAGCCTGCTTTGCTACGGTCTGAGCCTCGGGGTTCAGGGTGGTAATCACCTTCAGACCGCCACGCTTAATTGCCGCGTTACGCAGCTCAGCGGTTGCGCCGAGGGACTCATCCTGCAGCAGGTAGTTGACCACGTAGCGGCAGAAGAACGCCTTATCGCCTGCCAGGGAGCAACCCTGGGACTTGGGCTTGACGTTGAGATTAATGTCGCTGGCGATAGCGTCGCTGTATTCCTTATCGGTAATCTTGCCGTCACGCAGCATGGTGCCCAGAACGATGTCGCGGCGTTCACGGGCCAGCTCGGGGTTCACGGTCGGGTCGTACACGTTCGGTGCCTGCACCAGACCGGCAAGAAGCGCGGACTGTGCCACGTTCAGGTCCTTAGCGGAAATACCCCAGTAGTACTGTGCAGCAGCCTCAACACCGTAGTTAGAACCACCAAGGTTCACGATGTTCAGGTAGCCTTCAAGGATTTCGTCCTTGGACTTGCTCTGCTCCATAGAAATCGCAAGCTTCATCTCGCGAATCTTTGCAGCGTAGGTCTTGTTACCGTTCAGGGTTGCGGTAGCATCCTCACCATGAGCCACAGCGGAGTCAACAATGAGGTTGTTAACGTACTGCTGGGTCAGCGTAGATGCACCCTGGCGGCGGCCGCTGTTGGAGTTAACGATGTTGTTCAAAAACGCACGACCGATACCGATAGCGGAGACAGCGCCGTGGTTGTAGAAGTCACGGTCCTCCACCGAGACGATAGCGTCCTTCATATGCTGAGAAATCTGATCCAGCTTGACCGGTTCGCGGTTCTCTTCGAAGAAGGTCGCGATTTCGGTCTTGCCGTCAGCAGCGTAAATAGTAGAAGGACGGGAGGAAATGCCATCGGCAATGTCGTCAGGAAGGTCCTGGAACCATGACATCGACGCGTTCGTGACCATACCCAAGCTCACGGCAGGGGGTACGACAACAATTGCCGCGAGGAAACCGGCAATCACGCTGAACGCGAGGAACTGCAAAAAATCTCCCGGACGGCGACGCGAACGGGTTTTCTTAGATGAAGCCATTCACTCAGTTTATCCCATGAAGCTGTGAGAGAAGGCCCGTCTCGCCACCCCATAGGGACGCGGGTGCCTCAGCCCTGAGAATAAAGCTCCCAAACGCGCCGGACATTGACCGAAACCATAGTAAATCCCTTTTACTTATTCGACCCTGAAAGCTAGTCTAGAAGGTATGAAGAAATGGGAATACGCAACTGTACCGCTGATGATCCACACGACCAAGGCAATCCTCGACAACTGGGGTGAAGACGGCTGGGAGCTCGTAACCGTTCTCCCCGGCGCATCTGCACCTGCTGGCGCAACCCCCGCGTCGAACATGGTCGCTCCGACTCAGGGCAACCCCATCGCCTACTTTAAGCGCGAGAAGGCTGACTAAGAGCAGCGTACCCGGCGGCCACCTCGCTATCCCGGCCCTCCTATAACTAGGGGAGCGTGGGAATAGATGAGGAGGGCCGCCGGTTAGCCGTTTAACAGCTACCTGAATATCAGTAGCGTTTAGATTTACGGCATTTCCCGTATCACCGTTTGTGTGCAAGCACCCGCCATCCTTCTGGAGTAATCATGACTGAATCCCGTATTGAAGCACGTATCCGCGAACTCGGTTACGAACTGCCCGTTGCACCCGCCCCCGTTGCAGCCTACGTTCCGGCTGTTACTTCCGGCTCCTACGTGTACACCTCCGGTCAGCTGCCCTTCGTTGACGGCGCTCTGCCCGAAACCGGTAAGGTGTCCGACTCCGGCGCTGAAGGCTTCGTGATCCCCGAGGATGCAAAGAAGTACGCGGGTATCTGCCTGCTCAACGCCCTGGCAGCGGTCAAGTCCGTCATTGGCGACCTCGACCGCGTGCAGCGCGTCGTGAAGGTTGTCGGTTTCGTGGCATCCGAGGTGAACTTCACCGCTCAGCCCGCCGTTATTAACGGTGCCTCCGAACTGCTCGGCGAAATCTTCGGCGAGGCAGGCCAGCATGCCCGCTCCGCCGTCGGTGTTCCCGTTCTTCCCCTGGACTCGCCCGTAGAGGTCGAGATCATCGTTGAGTATGTCTAATCTGTACACCGGCGCGCTGCCGCTGTCTGCTATTCGTGCTGCCCAGGCTCAGCGGGCAGCACAGAGTGGCGCCCAAAAGACGGTGAACGGTATAGACGGTCACGGATCCAGCGAATCGCAGGATATTAAGACTCTGCCCCTGCCGGTGCAGGAACGCCGCTTCGGTACCCCCACCCCGGCTGAAGGCATGGAACGCCCCCGCATGTTTGCCGGCCGCCAGCCTGCGGCTAACCCGCGAACCTCCTGCATCCAGCGTCTCTACACGATTCCCGAGTTTATGCACACCGCCGCCGAAAGTTGGCGCGAATGCGGCAACGAAGGCACGACCGGCTGCACGATGCGCCAGGCGGCATCCGTTATTTTTGTGCGTGACGGCGACAACGGTCTCGAAACGATTCTGACCTACCGCCCCGGCACCTCTCCGCTGGGTGTGGTCGCGTTCCCCGGCGGCACGGCTCTTTCCGGTGATGATGAGTCTGCATCCTGGGTCGGCCCCGGTGCCGAATACTGGGAAGAGCAGTTCCACTTCTCCGATATCGCTCAGGCACGCCGCAGCGTCATGGCTGCCGTGCGTGAATCCTTCGAAGAGACCGGCATTCTGCTTGCTGGTGAGGACGACCAGGATGTGGTGGAACGCTCCAGTACCCCCGAGTTCATGGCGTGGCGCGAGGCTGTCGCATCGCAGGATAAGAGCTTCTCGCACTTCTTGACTTCCAGCGGCTTGAGTGTGCGCGCCGACCTATTGCGTCCCGTGGCGCGTTGGCAGTCGCCGGATTTCTTCCTCAAGCGCTACGACATCGCCTACTTCAGCACGGCTCTGCCTGTAGGTCAGGACCCGAAGCTGCTGCTCGGTAAGGGCGTGTGGGGTGACTGGCTGAACGTGCGTGAACTGCTTGAAGCCAAGGACACCAGTGAACTGGGCGACCGTATCGGCCAGCCCAATACGGTGGGGCGTACCCTCGACCAGCTCATCACCCCCGGCGTGATGTGCCTACTCGAATCCCTGGCAAAGGCCCAGACTTCCGTGGCCTGGCTGTCTAAGCGCCACAAGATTGAGGTGAAGAAGCCCGTGCTCGTTACCCACAACGGTGCGTGCATGCTCTCCTTCACCGAGGTGGGTCCGGCTACCACCGGTTCCATGTATACCGGCGCAACGGGCGTGCTCTAACAGGGTATTGCATCCGCTCGCTCGTAGGATGAAGCGTTAAAGAAATCAGGAGCCGTTTCCCCATGCAGAGGGAAACGGCTCCTAATCTATTTAAGCTGTGCGTCTTCAGCGAGGGCGTCCTAGAATGCCCTAACTCAAAGAAACCTTAGCGGGAACGCTGGCGCAGGCGGGGCAGATCCAGAATGACAACTGCGCGTGCCTCCAGGCGAATCCAGCCGCGAGAAACGAACTCGGCAAGAGCCTTGTTCACGGTTTCGCGGGATGCGCCAACCAGCTGTGCCAGCTCTTCCTGAGTCAGCTCGTGAGCAACGAGCACGCCCTCGGTTGCGGGGCGGCCGAAGCGGTCAGCCAGGTCCAGCAGCGCCTTAGCGAGGCGGCCGGGAACGTCGGAGAAGACCAGGTCAGCCAGTGCCTCGTTAGCGTGGCGCAGGCGGCGAGCCAGAGTCTTAATAACCTGATCGGAAATCGAGGGATCCAGCTGCTGCGCGCGCTTGAAGGACTCGTGCTTGATGGCAGCCAAGCGGGTCTCAGAAACAGCGACAGCGTTGGTCGAACGGGGCGAGGGGTCGAAGAGAGCCATCTCGCCGAAAACATCACCGGGACCCATAATCGCGACCATGTTCTCGCGGCCGTCAGCGGCGGTGCGGCCCAGCTTGACCTTACCGGAGAGTACAGCGAAGAGCTGGTCGTCCTGGTCACCCTCGTAGAAAAGGACAGCGTTGCGGGAGAGGTCAATCTCCTGAATGTCATCGGTCAGCAGAGCGAAAGCTGCGTCGTCGAGGTTAGCAAAGAGAGGGGTACGACGGAGGATCTCGAGATCCATAAAGTTCTCCTAGATATGAGGTGATGAGCCGAAACTCGTAAATGTTTCAGTGAGTGAGCCCGAACCGGTGCCATACATCTCAACATCTGAAATGTGAGAAGGCTCAAGCTAGTGTGACATATTCAACTGATATGAGCGTACCCTAAAAAAGCTGTTTATGCATTCCGATAGGGCGAGCTTTACAACAAAAGTTATTTCTTCCGAGAAAATTCAAAGCTTACCCACAGGTTCAGCACCTAATATCAGGCATTCAGGTGTGTACTTTTTCGGTACTAAGCACGCAGGCACCCTCATGACCAGGAGGCGCACCGCCTCCATACACGGTACGATGCGACGAGGCAGAAACCCGAGCCCAAACCCCCCCCCGGGAACACAAGCCCGCCGCACCCACCACTGGGTGTTAATGCGCCGTCACACTCACCGGGCACAGCCCGCACCAACCACAATGGGCACACCGTGACCACTTCTACCCACCAAGGAGGCAATTAGTCGTGACGACTGGCATCAACCTGCTTGATATTGCTATCCCCATCACTCTGCTGCTCTACTTCCTCGCCGGAGTCCGCAGCGGATTCTTCACCACCCTCGGAACCTGCCTCGGCCTGGGCTTGGGCGTCTGCGCCGCAGCCTGGCTCGTGCCCCTCGCCGTGGCATCCGTGGGATCCCAGTGGAGCCTCATTACCGCCGTCGGCGTGCTCATCATCTGCCTGACCATCGGACAGTGGCTTGGCCTCATTGCTGGACGCACCATCCGCCGCGTCACCGACATCACCCCGCTTAAGGGCGTAGAACGCTTCTTCGGCGGCGTGCTGAACCTCGCCGCCTGCGCCCTGGTCATGGTCGTGCTGACCATCTCCATGCGCACCGTACCCATCCCGCAGCTCAACACTGCGCTCAGCAACTCCAAGACCCTCTCCTGGATGGTCGCCTCCACCCCCGAGGTCGTCAAGGACCGCATCAACACGGTACGCAATAACATGCTCGCCTTCGGAACCATTCCGGAAGTCAGCCAGCTCATCGCCCCCGAAACCAGCGCCCCCACCGAGACCGTAGAAGCCGCGGCACTGGACCAGGCAGCAGCCTCCGTCGTTGAGATTCTGGGCGCCGCAGAACAGTGCGGCTATACCTCCACCGGCTCCGGCTTCGTGGCGGACAACGGCCTGGTCGTCACCAATGCCCACGTGGTCGCCGGCGTGACCTCCCCGGTCGTACAGGACTCCCGCGGCCGCACCTGGCCCGGCACCATCGTCTACATGGACACCGAACAGGATCTTGCCTTCATCCGCGTTCCCAAGCTACCGCTCGAACCTCTGACCATCGGCACCAACGCCACCGCAGGTAGCCTCGTAACCTTCATGGGCTACCCCAAGGGCGGCCCATTCAAGGCACTGCCCGCCACCGTGCAGGGCATCGGCAACGCCCAAACCATCGACGCCCACACCGGCCGCGCCAACGCCATGCGCCAGGTCTACCAGCTGGCAGCCGACGTGCAGCACGGCAACTCCGGCGGCCCCGTCCTCGACGAAAACGGCAACGTGGTCGGCGTGATCTTCGGTAGGGCAACCACCGGCCAGACCGGCTACGCCATCACCGCAAGCACCCTCAAACAGGCACTGGCCGAAGGTGGCGACAACACCGCCGCAGTTTCCACCGGCACCTGCCGCAAGTAACTAGCGGCTAAATAGCGATAATAGTTCAGGCTCCCACCCTCACACGAGGAACGGGAGCCTGAACTATTTAACAAAAGGAATCGGCGTGCTGGGCTCTTCCGCGAAGTGCTGGGTTATTCCGCCAGGTGCTGCGCTGGGCTATTCGGCGAGATGCTGTGCCAGAAAATCAACCGCCATGACATAGCCGTACGCACCCGCACCGGCAATCACCGCGGTAGCCTGCGGCGACACATACGAATGATGACGGAACTGCTCACGACGATGCACATTCGACAGATGCACCTCAACCACCGGAAGCTCAGCCGCCTCCAGCGCATCGTGCAGCGCCACCGAAGTGTGCGTGTACGCCGCCGGATTGATAATAATCGCCGCGCCACGAGTACGAGCACGCTGAATCTCATCCACCAGAGCACCCTCATGATTCGACTGCATAAACTCAACATCAAAACCATGATCCGCCGCGCGCTCACGCACCATACGCTCAATATCGTGCAGAGTGGTGTAGCCGTACACCTCGGGGCGGCGCTGCCCAAGCAGGTTCAAATTCGGTCCATTAAGCACAAAAATCGTATCTGACATAAAACCAGTGTGGCACAGCAGGCGCCTGCTGAGCGCTAGCCGGCGCGAACTGCCCAGAAAATGATGAGAAACGGGCCAAGTACGGTGAACCTCGCTACCGCCCACACACCCAAGCCCGGTACCCTCGCGCTATGACCGAGAACGCCACCCGCACCAAAGTAGAGAACACCGCGGCAGAAAATAACGCGGCTGAGAAAACCGAATCGCTCCTGCAAATCCGATTCATTCCCGAATTCAAAGCCGCAGCCGCCGCACGCCGCCTCAACGCACGCGCACCCGTAAGCCACCTCGCCACCGTGCGCCGCGCCCGCAAAATCAACCGTATCCTCGGTGAAACCTACCCCTACGCCGTCGCAGAACTCGACTTCGACAACCCCTTCGAACTGCTCATCGCCACCGTGCTCTCGGCACAAACCACAGACGTGCGCGTCAACTCCGTCACCGGTACACTCTTCGCACGCTACCCGGATGCCGCCGCGCTCGCCTCCGCACACACCGAAGAGGTCGAACCCTACATTCAGTCCCTCGGCTTCTACCGCGCCAAGGCACGCTCCATCGTCACCCTCTCCCAGCAGCTCGTAGAACGCCACAACGGGCAGGTTCCCTCAACCATCGAAGAGCTCGTAGAACTTGCCGGAGTCGGCCGCAAAACCGCGAACGTGGTCCTCGGAAACGCCTTCGACGTGCCCGGACTGACCGTAGACACCCACTTCGGCCGCCTCGCCCGACGCATGGGATTCACCACCGCAGACGCCCCCGAGACGGTCGAAAAAGACGTCGCCGAACTTATCGAACGCAAAGACTGGACGCTCTTCTCGCACTGCATGGTCTACCACGGCCGCCGCATCTGCCACGCCAAAAAGCCCGCCTGCGGCGTATGCCCCGTCGCCGACCTCTGCCCGTCCTATGGCGCCGGGGAGACGAACGAACAAGTAGCACGTAAACTCATGAAATACGAAATGGCACCCGGCCGAGAAGACCTGCACCTGCGATTTCTGCAGGGTGCAACCCGCCGCGAACTCATTGCAGAAGGCTACCCGCTCAGCGCCTAACGGCGACTGAGCCGAACTGGAACGCAGCCGCGTAGAAGAGAGATACAGAGATGAGCGCATTCGAGCAGTCGGTACAATCCGAACCGGCGCAATCCGAACAGGTGCAACCCGAACCGGCGGGGCAGGACGCGCAGCACCCCGCCCAGCAGGCACTGGCGGCTCTCGCAGAGGGCGGCGTGGAATTCGACATCCAAGCCCTGCTGCGCAGCGCACCCGCCAGCCCCCTCAGCAAAGAAGCCGCCGTGCTGATTCTCTTTGGTGTGCTCGACAACTCGCCATCCACCGGCGAATTTGACGGCTGCCCCGAAAACGTCAGCGCCGACCTGGATGTACTGCTTCTGGTACGTGCCGCAACCCTGCGCTCACACGCCGGTCAGCCCGCCTTCCCCGGCGGCAAAATCGACCCCGAAGACTACGCGCTCGCCGAAACCACCGGCGAACCCGTCGCCCACATCGCCGCCCTGCGCGAGGCGGTCGAAGAAACCGGGCTCGACCCCGCCGGCGTGCAGATCCTCGGCCAGCTACATACCCTGCCGCTACCCATCAGCAACTTCATGGTCACCCCCGTCATCGGCTGGTGGAACAGCCCCGTGCCCGTCGAAGTTGTCGACCACAACGAGTCCGCGCTCATCGCCCGCGTGCCCGTGCGCGACCTGCTCAACCCCGCCAACCGGCACACCGCCTACGTCAAACGCGGCCGCACCTCACACCGCACCCCCGCCTTCGAGGTGCGCATGCCCGGCGGCAAAGAATTCACCGTCTGGGGATTCACCGCAATTCTGCTGGACCGAATCTTCGAATCGCTCGGCTGGACCGTGCCCTGGGATCAGAAAAAGATGCGCCCGGCACCCGGCTATGAGGAGTAAAGCTCTTCGCAGAATAAACGCTTGACCAGTGGATATAGGGTGCAAATAGGGGCGGCGGGTAGCTTTATTGAATCTACCCGCCGCCCCTATTTTTGTCTTAATCCACCCGCAGATTATTCATCGCTGATTATTTACCGTCTGCGTAGTTGCGCACCCGCGCCACCGACACCGGAAAATCAACCGGCACTCGACCGAACAGCAGACGCGCCGCCTCCGCAGCGCCCTCACGCACAATACGCTTCACGCGATCCGCCTCCAGCTCGGGACCGCACAGCAGAAGCTCATCGTGCAAAAAATACACAATCCGGGTGCGCATCGGCATACCAAAAATCCGCTCCGACAACAGACGAGAACGCACCGCGCCCATCCAACACAGAGCCCATTCAGCCGCCGTACCCTGCACAATAAAATTGCGGGTCATGCGCCCGTGCGCACGCGCAGTCGACACCGCACGCGACTCAGCCGCCGGCGAAGACCGATCAGCCACAACCTCACGGAAACGCTCATCCACCGGCGGGGACGTACGACCCAAAAAAGTCGTCACCTGCCCGCCCGCCTCACCAATGCGCGCGGCATGCTCCGTAAAGTCCATTGCCTGCGGAAAAAGCGCCGCCACATGCGGCAACAGGGCACCAATCTCACCGCTACGGCCGCCATACATAATCGCCAGCATGCCCACCTTCGCGTGGGAACGCTCCGTCAAACCCACACCCTTCATGCGCGCCAGCTCGGCAATACCTGCATACAGGTCAGCGCCACGACCCGCCGAAGCGAGCGCCTCATCATGGCTCAACGCCGCCAAAATACGCGGCTCAATCTGCGAGCCATCCGTCACCGTCAGCACCTGACCCTCCGGTGCCTGCACCGCCTGACGAATCTCAGCCGGAAGCTGCAACGCACCACCGCCGGAAGCGCCCCAACGCCCGGTCGCAGCTCCACCCACCTCAAGATGCGGGCGGAACGCACCCTCAGAAACCCAAGTATCAGCCCATGTCCAGCCGTTAGCAGTCCAAATACGGTACAGCTTCTTATAGCGCAGAATCGGGTCAACCAGCGCCCAGCGCTTCTGCCGCTGAGTCGGAATCGCCTCCGCCCAACTCTTCAACTCCCACGAACGCGTAGACTTCACCGAAACCCCCGCAGACTGCAAAGCACGCAAAAGATCCTGCGGCGAATCCGGGTTCAACGACGGCATAAACAGCATGCGCTGAATCTGCTCCACCAACTCCTGCATCTTCTGCGGACGCTCCCCAAGCACCGGACGCGGCCCTAACAACTCGCACAGATGCTCATGATGCGCCTGCACATTAAACGGGATGCCGTAATAACCAATCTCAGCCGCCACCAACGCACCGGCAGACTCAGCCGCCGCCAAAAGACGCAGCCGCTCCGGGTGCCTCGACTCGCTAATAGCGCGCGCCTGCGC
This sequence comes from Rothia gullae, assembly GCF_024294905.1. Classification (GTDB taxonomy): domain Bacteria; phylum Actinomycetota; class Actinomycetes; order Actinomycetales; family Micrococcaceae; genus Rothia. The sequence goes on along the minus strand of NZ_JANCOC010000003.1, from coordinate 128,174 downwards.
AAGCCACTCACGCATCAACACACGCACCACCGGATGCTCCGGCAGCAGAGTCACCGGGCCCGCCGCCAACTGCGGGGCAAAAGGCTCATGAGGCGCCGCCTCCAGAAAATCCGGGGAGGAATCAGCAGGAGAACCGGCGGGTGCGGCGGAAGAGGTAGCGGGTGCAGTCAAAAAATCAGCGCCGAACAGCTCCTCCTGACCCTGAATCTGCCGCGCCACCGGCAGATACCCCTGAGGCTCAGCCGCCTCACGCACATCAGAAAGATCCAGCACCGGGTTGTACTCCACAAAACCGCTCGGATGCGTAGCGGCAGTCGCCAAAATTCGCTGCACCAGACGCAAGTCATGGCACAGATGCACCCGCACCCCGCGGCGCAGAAGCATCGGGTCAACATGTCGGGTATCAGCCCAAATCCAGCGGGGGAAACGCGCCTGCGCCGAATCTGCCGCCCGCCGCTCCACCTCTCGCACATACGCCGGAAGATTCGCCGCACTCACCCGATCCGCCCGCGTAATCCGCGGAATAAAGGTCGGATCCTGCAACTGCTCAGCGGTCGGCGCCGAAAAATGAAAAGCACCCCACGAGGTCACCGGCTGAGCACCGCGCGGGGACGCACCCGCGGCAATAGCCGACGTGACCGGGTGCGCGGGGGTGCCGGTCTGGGCGGTAATACCCGCGCCGGTGGCAGGACTGAGCAGAACGTACATTCTTCCATTATCGGTGACCGGGTGCGAAGGCGCGCGGTTTGTGGTCGCGGGCGGGCAGTTTATGGAAGGGACGGGCTCGGGGTACATGCGAAAAGTACGACGGGAAGGGGAGGGGTGAACGCGTCGCGGTTTGTCATAAAAGCGCCGGATGCGTGCGTTTTGTTCGTTTGAGGTGCGTGCATCGTGGATATTTCGGGGTACGCGAGGGGTTATCCACAGAACGCTCATTCTTTTAAAAATCGAGGCGGGCGCAATGCTCTCCTAGAGCCATGAACCCCGCCATGAATCCCTCCAGCAATCCCGCCGGGCACCCTGCCAACAATCCCGGCAACCCCAACGGTTGCTCGCCGCGTGCCGCACAGGGCGTGAATCAGCCGGGCGCACAGAATACGGGTGTCCAGAACACCGGCGCGCACTCGCTACCCGCCCTGCTCATTCCCGAAGACTATCGCGCCCGCGCCGTCGCCCTGCATGCCCGCGAACTGATCTTGCGCTCGCCGCAGATGAGCGCTATTGCCCTGGGCGGTTTTAGCGGCGGGTTCAGTGGCGGACCCAGTAACGGATTCAGTAACGGATTCAGCGCCGGGGTCGAGAAGACAGGGGAGCAGCCGCCCGCAGAGAGTGTAGTCGCCGCGGGCGGCGCAAACACTGCGAGAGCCGGGGGCGGTGGGTTACTCCAAGAAGCCCAGCCCCTCCGCGAGATTCTCGAAAACGCAGTGGACGAGGCAATCTGCACCATCGACGGTGGACACCTAGGGAATACGAACGGAGAAGGAACGGGCCCAGACGGAACTAATGTGACGAAGCCCCGAAAATTCCGTGCCAAAACTGCCCCGCCCACGCCCGCCTCCTGGAGCTACCCCAGTGTGGAATACGTGCCCGTCAACCGGCAGACCGTGCTGCGCTACCTCGCCGCGGAACTCTACGGCCTCGGCGCCCTCGATCTGCTCCTTGACGAGGGGCAACGCGCCGGAACCATCACCGATATTTACGTGAACTCGCCCTGCGATATCTGGGTGGGCATCAACGGAACCACCCGCCCCGTGGCGCTGAGCCTCGGCAATGAGCGGCGCGTGCGTGACCTCGCCGAGCGGCTCATCCGTAGGCACGGCGGGCAGCTGGATGCCGCGCATCCGGCGGCTGACATCAGCGACGAGCACGGCAGGCGCATCCACGCGATTATCCCGCCGCTGAGCGAACGCACCCGGCTCTCCGTGCGCCTACCCGCCCGAGAACGCCCCACCCTGGCGCAGCTGCAGGCCGCCGGGCTGTGTGATGAGGCGACCGCCGCTTACCTGCGCCGCATGATTGCCGAACGCCGCGGATTCCTCATTAGCGGGGGCACCGGCACCGGCAAAACCACCCTGCTCAACGCACTGCTGGGGCTGTGTACGCCGCAGGAGCGCCTCATTTTGCTTGAAGACACCCCGGAGTTGGCGCCGCAGCATGAGCAGGTTATCTCCCTCAAAACCCGTGCCGCCAACTCCGAAGGCGCCGGCGAAATCGGGCTGGGTGAGCTGATTGTGCAGGCGCTACGCATGGGGCCGGATCGGCTCGTGGTCGGTGAGTGCCGCGGCGCGGAGGTGGTGCACCTGCTGACCGCCATGAACACCGGTCATCGCGGTGCCGGAACGACCCTGCACGCCAATAGCGCGCAGGCGGTGCCCCTGCGTTTGTGTGCCCTGGGTGCGCTCGCCGGACTGGATAGCAGAACGGTCGCTCTACATACGGCGACGGCTTTTGAACGCATTATCCACTTGGAACATCGGGACGGTCGCCGCCGCATCGAGGGTATCTACAGCCTGCAACCCGCCACACAGGGGAGTGAAGAGCACCTGCAGGTCAGGCGTATTTCTACTGGCTCTGAAGTTGGGTACTAGCCCCGAAATGGGGGGAAGCAGAAAACGTGAAAGGAGGAAGCAATGAAGCAGAAGGAGAAGAGCAACGGAAGCCTTCGCGAACGCTGGGCTACGTGCTGGACTGAATGCTGGACTGAGCGCCTAGCTGGGCGCATCGCCGGAGCAGTCAGTGCCGAGGAAATGCGCATGTGGCCGCTCACGCTACGCACCCTCGCCCTGAACCTACGCGCCGGCATTCCCCTGCAGGAGGCGGTGTACACCGACCCGAGCTCCGGGCAGCCCGGGGAGTCCGCGCAGTTCGGGCAGTTCGGGCAGGGCGAGCTGGGGCCGGGTACGGGGAAACCGTGCGCAAAGAGAAGCGCCCGGGCTCTACGTGTACGAGGCCTCTCGCCTCTTTCCGAAGACTACGGGCGCAAGCGGTGCGCCGAAGATATCCGCCGCTTCATGCAGACTCTCGCCACGGTTACCTCCTGGGGTGCCCCCGCGCACCTCGCCTGCGCCCAACTGCTCGAAAACAGCGCCCGGCTACGCCCGCACAGCCGCGAGCGCCTGCACGACCTGCAGCTGAGCCTGCGTATGAGCGAGAGCGCCGGTGCGCCGCTTGCCACGAGCCTGGAACGCGCCGCCGAACACGCCGAAGAACGCATTGACGCGCTCCTAGGTAGGCAGAGCGCCCTCGCCGCACCGCGCGCCACCGGCAGAATCCTCTCCTGGCTGCCGCTACTCGGCCTCGGCTTGGGGATGCTCATGGGAAGCGACCCCGTGGGCGTGTTGACCGGGTCTGTTCTCGGAGCGCTCACCGGTTTACTCGGGCTGGGGCTTGCCTTCGCGGGGCGCCGCTGGACCGCCTCGCTCGTGCATCGGGCGGAGGTGGAGAGCACAAGGCCGAGCACCAGGGTGGGGAATGCTGAATCTGAGACGGAAAAGTCTGCCTCGCCAACAGATGCTGCGCCCGTTGATACCGCCCTCGTGCTGGAACTACTCGCCGCGCAGTTGAGAGCCGGGCTCGCACCGCTCGCTGCACTGGGCACTCTCGCCGAGGCGCTCAACAGCCGAGCGTTGCACGCGGTCTGCCAGCGCCTACAGATGGGTAGCAATTGGGGGAGCGCCTGGTCGGGGTCCGCGGCGGGAACCTTCGGTGAGCTGCGGGATGCACTCGCCCCCGCCTACACGGGCGGCGCACCCAGCACGGCACTACTGCTCTCTCTCGCCGACGCGCACCGCCTCAGCGAACGCCGCGCGGCAGAACGCGCCGCCGGAAAGCTCTCCGTGGCGCTCGTGGTACCCCTCGGGTTGTGCTCGCTGCCCGCCTTTATCTGCCTGGGCATTGTACCCATCCTCATCTCGCTACTACCCACGCTGACCGGCTAAAGAACCAAGCCCATAAGCACTGTCGACTAGCCGAAATGCTGAAGAGTTTAGATCTTCGCTATAGACCTTCGCCCATCTGCAGCGAACGCGGATGAGCACCCACCCCGCCCTGAACGTTCAGGGCACAACGAAAGGAAAACCAATGACGAACACCCTCTGCGAAGCAATCCGCCACGACCTGCACACTGTCGATGCTCTGGTCAACGCCCCGGCCGGGGCTCCGCGTGAAATTCAGCCCGCCGCGCTCGGTGCCGTGCAGGGCGCTGAAACGCAGACCATTCTGGGCCCCGTGCCGCTGTCCGTTGCCATCGCAACCACCATGAAGCAGCTGCGTGAAGAATGCCCTGAGCTCTTCAGTGATACCGGGCTTTTCACTGATGCCGGGCTTTTCAGTGACGATGAACTTTCTCTCGGTGCTGAGCATAAGCATGCCAGCCCCAGGATTGACCCTAACGAAATGGAGATTGATATGAACACGGACCGTCTGAACCCCGAGCAGGCGCTGACCATTGCCCGCGCGCTCGCCGAGGGCTGCACCCTGGACGAATGTGGCGCCACCTGCCGCAGCTTGGGTGAGCACGCGCCCGACTGCGCCGAATATGTACCTGCTGAAGGCGACGAAAAGGTGCTCGAAGAGTACGCCCCGGCGGGTGACCCTGAGGAAGGCGCCTCCACCGCGGAGTACGGCATTGTGATGCTCGCGGCGGTCGGTTTCGCGGGCCTGCTGGTGCTGATTCTCAAGTCGGATGAGGTGCGTTCCATGCTCCTGGATATTGTCCGTAACGCCCTGTCGATTGCGGGCAATACGGGGCTGCTCTAGAACGTTTGGTAAAACCCGCCGTAGGGTTTGGCTCTAGGTTTTAGGAGCCCTGGAAAGTCAGGCTAGAAAGGAGGAATAAAGAATGAACGCTCATGTGAATTTGGGTGCTTTACGGCTCACTCGTCCCGCAGGAAAAGTCGGGGCGGGACCGGCACCCTCGACCCCGTCCAAGAGCCCAGCAGAAGAGGGCGTGATTACCGCCGAATTTGCGGTAGCCCTGCCCGCCGTGACGGTGGTGCTCGCCCTCTGCCTGGGTGCCGCCTCCACGGGGGTTGCACAGCTCAAGGTGGAGGAGTCTGCGCGAACGGCCGCACGAGCCGCAGCCCGCGGAGATTCCGAGGCACAGATTCGCTCCGCCGTCAGCCGCATCGACCCGGCGCAGAACGTGCAGATTTCCGTTTCTCCTGATGCGGTCGCTTCTGATGGTGCGGTCGCCGCGGATGCGGGGCGCGCCCGGGAAGTGCGCGTGCGGGTGAGTCGCCCTGCCCCCGGTGTAATCGGCTCGGCAACCGGCTGGGTGCTGCGGGCGGACGCCCACGCCCGCGTTGAAGGCGGCGGCGAAAAGGATGCTGAAAATGGTGCGGGGCATGAGGGTGAATAGAGCCGCTATGTGCCCCGCCCCGAAGGCGGCCTCCAAGAACCAACGCCCGGAGGAGGGTAGCGGCACCGTCCTTGCCCTCGCCATTATTGCCGCGCTGCTGGTGGTGACCGTGGTGATTGCCGGGCTCATTGGGGTGGTGTCCGCGAACCGCAGGGCGTCTGCAGCCGCCGATTTGAGCGCACTCGCGGCGGCGGATGCCTACCGTGGGCTCACTGAGGGCGACCCGTGCGCGGTGGCGGCTAATCTTGCCGAACGCCACGGTGCGCGCCTGGAATCCTGCGCGTTTCCGGATCGCCCTGAAACGGTGGAGGTGACGGTTGCGGTCCCGGTCGCAGGGCCCATGGGGATGCTGGGCCCTGCGAGGGTGCGTGCCCGCGCCGGGGCTGAGCACCCTGAAGAAGAGCACCTCGTGACGGGCAATGCGGAGGAACTGAGCCCCGATGAGGTCGCCGAGCTGGAGGAGGAGCTGGAATCTGGGCAGGACTCGGTACCCGAACCTCACGAGCCGGAAAACCCAGCCGACTAGGCTATTGGCACTCACCGGGAGTTGCCATCCCAACTCGCCCTACGCCCCCAACTCGCCCTACACCCTAGCGCGTTCTACGCCTCCGCCATGCTCCACAACATTGCTTGCAGTAGCGCCCGGGCGCCATGCTTGCTGAGCGGCTCGTTGCGGTTGCCGCACTTGGGGGAGTGTACGCAGGAGGGGCAACCGTTGTCGCATCCGCAGCTTTCGATGGCTTCGAGGGTGGCGCTCAGCCACTGCGTAACCGCGTTGAAACCGCGCTCGCTAATGCCCGCGCCGCCGGGGGCTGCGTCGTAGACGAAAATGGTGGGCTTGCCGGTGTCTACGTGGAGCAGCGTGGAGAGTCCGCCCAAGTCCCAGCGGTCGCTGGTGGCGATGAGCGGCAGTAGCCCGATGGCGGCGTGCTCGGCGGCGTGCAGGGTGCCGGGGCCGTCCTCTTCGGTCACGCCCGCGCCGAATAGGTAGCTGGGCTCGAAGGTGAACCAGACCGCCTCGGTCATGAGCACTTCCGGCGGCATGGGTTGCGCCTCTTCGCCCAGGTATTCGCCGCCGTAGACGGAGAAGCGCCGGTAGCCGGTGACCTGGTCGGTGACCTGAACCTGCCCGCGGTGCATGGTGAGCGGGGCGAGCTGCGGTTCGCCGGGAACAGGCTCGGTGGGAACAGACGCTCCAGGAGCAGCCTCGCCGGGGCCTTCTTCCCCCATGATGTTTTGTGCACCGTAACTAACCCGCGCACGCTCCGCCAGAATACGTACCTCGGTGCTCTCAATGGCGCGCGTGTAGTAGTCCGGGTAGACGCGGCTGAGCAGGATCACGCGCTCACCCTCGCTGAGGGACTCGACCACGTACTGCGCGTTCTGGTGAATGTAGATTGCGCCCGGGTGCCCCTGGCTCATGGCGTGTGCGGCGTCCATGGTGCCAACCAAGGTGCCGTCTTCGGCGTCGATGAGCTGGTAGGGGCCGCCGCCGGTGCCGCGGATATCGACCAGGTTGGCGGCTGATTCGGCGTGCGTCCAGTACCAGCCGTCCGGGCGGCGACGCAGGTACCCCTGCTGCACCATCCGATCCAGCAGAGCGGCGGTATGCGGTCCAAAGAGGCTCAACTCTTCGGCGCGGATGGGTGCTTCCTGCGCGGCGGCGCACAGCTGCGGTGAGAGAACGTACGGGTTTGTCGGGTCGAATACAGTCGCCTCAACCTCCTGCCCGAAAATCGCCTCCGGGTGGTGCGCCAGGTAGGTATCGAGCGGGTTGTCGTCGGCAATGAGCACGGCGAGCGCGTTCTGACCGCTTCGACCCGCGCGGCCCACGCGCTGCATGAAGGAGGCGCGGGTACCCGGCCAGCCCGCCACGAGTACGGCGTCCAGCCCGGAGATGTCGATGCCCAGTTCCAGCGCGGAGGTGCTCGCCAGGCCGAGCAGTTCGCCGTTGCGGAGTTTGCGTTCGAGTTCGCGGCGCTCTTCGGGGGTGTATCCGGCGCGGTATGCGGCGACGCGGTGGGAGAGGCCCGCCTCCACCTCGTTGAGGTAGCGTTGGGTCTTCTGTGAGAGGATTTCAACACTGCGGCGCGAACCGGCGAAAACCAGGGAGCGGGTGCGGGAAAGCACCAGGTCGGTGAGCATTTGTGCGCCCTGCTCCACGGGGGAGACACGGCGCGGGGCCTCCTGCTCAGCCTTCGACTGGACTGCCTGCTGCTGGGTGCTGCGGGCGCCCTTGGCGAGCTGATCGTGCGCCTTGGGCGACATGAATTCGGGCTCCCAGAGCGCTACGGTGGTTTCCCCGCGTGCGGAGGTGGATTCGGTAATGGCGGTGACCGCCTGCTGCGGCACGCCGATGAGCTTGGAGAAAGACTCGACCGGGTTGGAGCTGGTTGCGGAGGCGCCGTAGAACACGGGTACGGTGCGGTAGAGTGCGCAGACGCGGCGCAGGCGGCGCAGCAGGTTGGCGATGTGCGCGCCGAAAACGCCGCGGTAGCTGTGCGCCTCATCGAGCACCACGTAGCGCAGCCCGCGCAGGAAGGATGCCCACTGCCGGTGGTTGCTCAGGATTGAGTAGTTGAGCATGTCCGGGGTGGTGAGGATGAAGTTGGCGTGTTCGCGGATCCAGCGGCGTTCGCCGGTGGGGGTGTCGCCGTCGTAGCTTGCCGCGTGGAGCCCTGGCAGGTTGTAGGAGGTGAGGGCGGTGAGCTGGTCGGCGGAGAGCGCCTTCGCCGGTGAAATATAGAGAACGTTCGCTCTATTATTGAGGTTTTCTGCCACGGAATACGCGGAAGTTGAGCTCACCGGCTCGCCACAGGATGCACGATAAATAGCGTCCAGGGTGGGCATCAGGTAACTCAGAGTCTTGCCCGAGGCGGTGCCCGTCGCCACAATCACGTGCCCGCCGCTGCCGGTGCTCTTCGCATCTTCGGCGTGCGCGGGAACCGGCGCTTCAATGCGCCCAGCCTCAATGCGCCCCGCCTGCCAGCCGTAGCGCGCCGCACTCGCCGCCAGCGCCGCATCAAGACCCGCGTGGGCGGCGTCTGCCGCCTGCACCTGGTGGGCGTAGGGTGCGGCAATGCCGAGCGAGTCGAAGGCCTCCACCACGCGCGGATGCAACCACTGCGGCCACGGCGCGTAGCTCGCCTCCCTAGAGGCAATGGTGTGAATATGGGTCACCTGCTCGGGAAGGGTTCCGGTGCGTTCTACCTCCGGTAACAGGGATGCCAGCACCTGCTGTGCGCTCGCGGGTAGCTCGCGGTAGCGTAGCGTTTTTGGGCGCACCGCAGGCTGCCCCTGCGGCTGTTCGGGCTGGTGTACAGACTGGTGTGTGGGCTGCTGTTCGGGGTGCTGGTTGGGGTTCTGCGAGGAGGTGCTGTGGGGCATGGGTTCCATTGTAGAACGGTGGGCTAAAACCCGACCTGCCGCCGGTTACGCGCTACCCTGAGCGCCGGCTCCAAACCCGGCTCCAAACCCGGCTCCAAACCCGCTCGAACCCTGCCCCCGACCCCGAGTCTGACCCTGAATCTAACCCCACCCTAATCCTGTCCCAGAACCGACCCGGTACCGCTTCTGTGCTGTCGACCCCGTAGTCAGCGCGCACATATCAAAAAATTTGCATGCTTTAGACGTATATGACGATAAAATAGTTTCGTGGCTCAAAATAAGATTATTCTGTATTACCAGTTCGCCCCCATCGCCGACCCGCAGGCGGTCATGCTCTGGCAGCGTGCCCTCTGTGAGAAGCTCGGCCTGCGCGGGCGCATCCTCATTTCCAAGCACGGCATTAACGGTACCCTCGGTGGCGAAATCAACGCGGTCAAGGCGTACGCCAAGGAAACCCGCAAGTACCCCGGTTTCAAGAACATGGAGTTCAAGTGGTCCGAGGGCGGCGCGGAGGACTTCCCCCGCCTGTCCGTGAAGGCACGCGACGAGATTGTGGCTTTCGGTGCTCCCGACGAGCTGCAGGTGGACGAGAACGGCGTCGTTGGTGGCGGCGTACACCTGAAGCCTGAAGAGGTCAACAAGCTTGTTGAAGAGCGCGGTGACGAGGTGGTCTTCTTCGACGGCCGTAACGCGTTCGAGGCGAAGATTGGCAAATTCAAGAACGCTATCGTTCCTGATGTGCGCACCACCCACGACTTCATCCGCGAGATCGAGTCCGGCAAGTACGATCACATTAAGGACAAGCCGGTTGTCACCTACTGCACCGGCGGTATTCGCTGTGAGATTCTCTCCGCGCTCATGAAGAATCGCGGCTTCAAGGAGATCTACCAGATTGACGGCGGCATCGTGCGTTACGGCGAGAAGTACGGCGATAAGGAACTGTGGGAAGGATCGCTCTACGTCTTCGATAAGCGCATGCACATGAAGTTCACCCCGGACACCGTCACCATCGGCGAGTGCGAACAGTGCGGCGCCCCCTCGAACAAGTTCGAGAATTGCTCTAATGATTCTTGTCGTGAGCTGGTTCTGCTCTGCCCCGAGTGCGCAGCTGATGACGCGAAGCGCCACTGCGTGCCCGAGTGCTCGGTGGACCGCGAAGCAGCTGAGGCGAACGCCTAATGGCAGCCGCTAAGGGCGGCGCGGTTCAGATTTCTGAACCTCGCGTTGAGGAGCACCCGGCGATGGTTGTTGCTGGCGTTTCGCAGGTGTTCCCCCTGGATGGCGACTTCTCCTCGCTGTGGGATGAGCTGAATCAGAAGGCATCCCCGGCGATGCTGGATGTTCTGAACGTGACCCAGTACCTGGGCGTGTGTACTCAGCCGAACCCGAAGGGTCAGGTCCGCTACACGGCGGGTTTCCTGGTTTCGGAGTCGGCGAGCGCGGCGAAGCTTGATTTGGGTGTGCTGGAGTTGCCTGCGAGCACCTATGCGGTGGTTGAGGTGACCGGCCCGATTTCGGAGTCCATTCCGGCTGGCTTTGCGAGCTTTGAGGAGGCGTTCTTCGAGAAGAATCCGCAGTACCGCCCGGTGGGTGGTCTTGAGGTGTACGGTCGCGGCGATATGCAGGCGGCTGATTACCGTATGGAGCTGTGGGTTCCGCTGGCGAAGCGTTCCTAGGGCAGTTCGTTTCTGTCGTTTTAGTTGCATTTTTAGCTGTCAAATAGAAGGGCCCGGTGGTGCGATGTGTTTGTGCCGCCGGGCTTTTCTGTGCCCTTTTTCGGCTATATTTTGCGCCAGCATTTTGTGGCAGTATGCGTGCGCCGGGCGGGTGATGCGTGCGGCGAAAGGGGAGCGGTGCTCTGTGTGTAATACTCCAAAAGAAAATACTTGACATGTAAAGTATATGGGTTTAGATTTAAACCACCAGCCCGGCGTTACACGAACCCGAGCGCAACTTGCTAAGGAAAAAACCATGAGCACCCCCACTAACCCCACTAACCCCACTAGCCCCACTAACCCCGGCACTCCGCAATTCGAGCCGCAGCGCGACCAATCCATCCGCATCAGCCATCTCGAACCCAAGCGCGGCGACGAGAAGAAGCTCGGCTTCCTCTCCTTCGGCCACTGGGCTGAGGTCCCCGGCTCCCGCGTACCCTCCGCTGCAGAATCTCTACACCAGGCAATCGACCTCGCCGTAGGTGCCGAAGACATTGGGCTGGACGGCGCGTTCTTCCGCGTACACCACTTCGACCAGCAGCAGGCAACCCCCTACCCGCTACTCTCCGCAATCGCCGCCAAGACTGAACGCATCGAGGTCGGCACCGGCGTGATTGACATGCGCTACGAAAACCCGCTCTACATGGCTGAACTTGCCGCCATGGCAGACCTTATTGCCGCTGGTCGACTGCAGCTGGGTGTCTCCCGAGGCTCGCCCGAATCCGTTATTCGCGGCTTTGAGAGCTTCGGCTACTACCCGGCAGAAGGCGAAAACGAGGGCGATATGGCGCGCCGCCACCTCGACATTTTCCTCAAAGCAATTGAGGGTGAGGGTATGGCGCCCAGCGCTCGCGTGGCGGGCAAGTATGCCCCCGTCCAGCCGCAGTCGCCGGGTCTGCGTGAGCGCATCTGGTGGGGTGCAGGCACTGATAGCACCGCCGTGTGGACCGCTCAGAAGGGTCTGAACCTCATGTCTTCAACCCTGATGCTGGAGGATAAGGGCATTCCGTTCGATCAGCAGCAGGCGCAACAGATTCGCCTTTTCCGCTCCGAATGGGTGAAAGCGGGCAATTCGGGTGTTCCGCGTGTTTCGGTGTCCCGCTCGGTGCTGCCCATTATTGATGAAACCTCGGCGCGCTACTTCGGTCGCCGTGCTTCGGAGGACTCGCAGGATTACACCGGAATTATTGACAACAGCTTCTCCCGTTTTGGTCGTAGCTACATTGGTGATCCGGCGGATATTGCCGAAGAGCTCGCCCGTGACGAGGCGGTTAAGGCGGCAGACACCGTGCTGCTGACCATCCCGAACCAGCTGGGTGTGGACTTCAATCTGAAGATGCTTGACGCAATCGTGAAGGAAATCAAGCCCACGCTGATTACTAAGTAATATGTCGGATTTATTGAATTGGGCTTATAAATAACTTTAGAAAATTCACTGGTAAGTAAACTCGAGTGCAGAATGGTATGAAAAGAAATAAGCTGCATGGAATATCATTTGCTGTCTGATGCAGATTTACAATTTGTATCCTGAGTGAATTTTTCTTAATGAAAGCCGCCCTCGGAGCCGTACTGCCGGGGGCGGCTTGCGTGTTCTTGTGTAGTCCTGAATCCTTCAAAGACGGGGGAGTAAGTTTGCTCTGCAAAGTTCTCTGGCTTGGTGATTGAGTGAGGCAAGACAGGGTTATCAAATGATATGTGACCTCAATAAGTGGTAATGTGATAAACATCATAGAAGTAGGGGTGGGTTCCTTCTTTCTCTAGAGGTTGATGTTGGTTTTTGGAGCGCTGGGACATGGTTTTTGTGGCTCTTCTTGGGTTTAAGCTCCTGGTCAGAGGGTATTATTCATTGTACGACATATTAAAACCACGAGTCTTCCTCCGTTGAAAACAAATCACTCAAGGGGCGTATCATAAACTATTTTTATTAATGCATCTTAATGCACCATAATGCATTTTCAATATCTTGGGGTTCTCACTATACTTAACACCCTGACCGAGATTTTCCAATAATGATTAAGCATCGCAGATAGGGTAAGCCAGTGGTTCGCTCAAGGAACAAGACGTTCTTTTAGGTGGGCATTTCTTCCGGATGCAACCCTTTGGAGTATCTTCGGTAGCGCATCGTGAATTATCGTTCAATATATAAGATAAGGACTAGTCCTCATGACTATTGAAAAGTCGTCCACCGAGGCTCAGCAGCCCGGTTTGACCCGCCGCCAGCTGGCCACCGGTGCAGCTTGGGCAACCCCCGTTATTGCTGCATCCGCCGCAGTTCCGGCATACGCAGCCAGCACCGGTAACACTGCCGGTAGTGAATACGGTCTCTTCGTGACCACCATTTGTAATGGTGGTTTTATCGGTTATACCCAGAGTGATAGCGGTCCTTTTGATGGCCCCACCAGCCCCCAGGCATACTGGGCTAACGGTGGTACCTACACCCCGACTATGAGCGTTACTTCTGAAGGTTGCGTCACCGGTGGCATGGCGAAGGTTGGTGTGGGTAGCTACACTCCTGTGACCAACTCTGGTACCGGTGCTAACGGCGGTTATGTTAGCTCGACCGGTTTCTGGTTCTCCGTACCCACCACCGCAGTAAAGACTGGCACCGGTTACGTGCCCGGTTCTAAGGCGGTTCTGAAGGCAGGCGCACGCTTTAGCACCAAGGTGACCGTAGTTGTCCCGACCACCTCCAACTGGAAGTATACTCTCGAACATATTGCCCTTGCGCGAGCTAATCAGAACTGGACTAAGCCTCTCACCGGCCGCCTGCAAGATTTGAATGCTACCGCTCCGTACCTGGCCACCGAGAATGTGGCTGGCACGTGGAATGCTTCTAAGCCGACCATCAAGAATAACGGCGACGGTACCGCAACCTTTACCGGCACCATTACCTACACCACCAGCAAGGACTACACCCTGACCCAGTCCGGTACTAAGTACTACGCCCAGGTCGTTATTCTGCCCGGTGTGATTGAAGTTTTCGGGGGATACGGTTTTAAGAGCTTCACCCTGACCTCTCAGGTAGACTCGGCTACCATCAACTACTCGGGTGCTGAGGTGCCGAACCTTAAGCTGAATAACGAGCTGCAGGCCACCTCTACTATTCGTAAGTGCTAATGCAGACATCTTCTACATTAGGGAGCTGAGAGGAAGAAAACAGGGATTCTGTTGGAGCCGACGTTCGGCGTAGACAGTAAACTGAGTGCGACGCGGATGACGGTATCCACATCGCGCTTGCAGAGGTTGCACCCGGTGGATGAGAGTGACCGCACGGAGCATATCAAAGCAAGCAGACGGTGTTTGGTGCCCCGAATGTTGACACCCTGAATGAAATGGGGATGCGGAAGCTAAAGGAAGAATAAACCTCGCTCCGGCCTCATTATGCACCTTCAGGATCTGTCAGATCATGCGCAAACGTGATGGTTTTCAGGTCCCGTAACCTTCAACTCAGCCGATAGGATCCGGGATAAATCGCGCGCACTATGCGACTTACCACGGCGCTACCCGGTGTAGAAGACAGCCCTCGGCCACATCAGTAAAGCCCCGCTCCCATAGTATGGGAGTGGGGCTTTACCGCGCGTTAAAAGCTTTCGCAGAGGTTTTCAGGCGCAAGTGTTTTCAGATGCAGAAGTTCTAGAATCCCTCTGTCTAAAAATCTTTCGTCTTTTCCCAGAGCTCAATAGCGCCCGGAACCGCCTCAAAAAGCGGATGCGCACACGCCGCCAGCTCGCCGCCGTCGCTTCCGTGATGGGCGGTGGTTGCTGATGAACGCGAACTCTGCCGCCTCCCGAGGGCAAGGGCGCGGAGCGCGTGCGGCAGCCCGCACAAGTGGACGATTGGTCAGTCATCACTGTATAGTTATCGTATGCTGACTATTGCTTCACGCCTTGATGTCATGAACCGGCTCGGCCGCGCCATGGCCGACCCGACACGTTCCCGGATTCTGATGACCCTCCTCGGCGGCCCGAGCTATCCAGCCGTGCTCTCGCGCGAGCTGGAGCTGACCCGCTCGAACGTGTCCAACCACCTGACCTGCCTGCGCGATTGCGGAATCGTCGTCGCCGAGCCCGAGGGCCGCCAGACGCGCTACGAGATCGCCAACCCGCACCTCGCTGCGGCACTGACGTCCCTGATCGACGTCACGCTCGCGGTGGACGAGGCCGCGCCGTGCATCGACCCGGCATGCTCGGTGTCGGGCTGCTGTGGAACGGCGGCGGGAGCATGAGCGAGACCCTGACCACCGCACGCCGCGCGATGCTGCACCGGCGCGTCCGCTTCATCGTCGGCTTCACGATCACGTACAACGTAATCGAGGCAATCGTCGCAGTCTGGGCAGGCGTCCTCGCCTCGTCCGCGGCGCTCATTGGCTTCGGGCTCGACTCGGTTGTCGAGGTACTCTCGGCCGCGGCCGTCACCTGGCAGTTCACCCGCAAGGACCCTGAGCGGTGGGAAACGGTCACCGTCAAGGCCATCGGCATCGCGTTCTTCACGCTGGCGGCCTACGTCTCGATCGACGCGGTGCTGGCCCTGGTCGGTCGGGAGGGCCCCGACCACAGCCCGCTGGGTCTCGGTATCACCGCGCTGAGCCTGGTCGTCATGCCTCTGCTGGCGTGGATTGAGGTCCGCACCGGGCGGGAGCTGGGCTCCAAGAGCGTGATGGCCGACGCCAAGCAGCTCATCCTGTGCATCTACCTCTCCGGTGCAGTGTTCATCGGCCTCGTCCTCGACAGCCTGTTCGGCTGGTGGTGGGCTGACTCGGTCGCGGCGCTGGTCGTGGCGGTGCTCGCGGTGCGCGAAGGCCTGGAGGCCTGGCGCGGCGACGTCGAGTCGCCGTTCGAAGTGCTAGAGGACCTCGAAGACGAGGACGACTGACCCGTCACCCGACGATGAAGAGCCAGTGCTGCAACCCAGATATGCGCTACGAAAACCCGCTCTACATGGCTGAACTTGCCGCCATGGCCGATCTCATTGCGGCGGGTCGACTGCAGCTGGGTGTGGACTTCAACCTGAAGATGCTTGACGCAATCGTGAAGGAGATTAAGCCCGCGCTGACCACCAAGTAAAGACTCTGAGGTGAAGGTCCTGGGGTAAAGACCCTGAGGTAGACCCCGTGCCAAGCTGTTTCCAGCGCTCTGTAATGCGCTGAGATGCTTGTTTCCATACAGCTTGAGCCACACATACAGCGATGCCCCGGCCGGCACCCGCAAGGGTTCCGCCGGGGCATTACTATGCTCACCTTCTTAGAAATCCTTCTGTCTAAAAGTCCTTCGTCTTTTCCCAGGGCTCAATAGCGCCCGGAACCACCTCAAACAGCGGATGCGCACACGCCGCCAGCTCGCCGCGCGCCGCCAGGCGCTTGTTCAACCGGTGCTCCCACTCGGGGTCGCGCCCCGCCACCTTGTGCTGCAGAAAGGCAAGCTCGTACTCCAACTGACCCAAAGGAACGGGAATCAGTGCGACCGAAGCGTACGGGCTTTCTGTCTTGTCGGCACCGTTCTCGCCCGCACCGTGTTCGCCCGCACCAATCAGTGCGCGGTTGAACGAGTAGCCGCGGGCATCCGCCTCATCCGCCAGTCCGGACAGGTAGGCGGCAACCGCCTCTAGCGGCTGGGGATGCGCGCGAAAACGAATCAGCTGCGGATGGTTCGTGTACCCGCGAGTCAGACCCCGCAGAACCTTCTGCGCCAGCAGGGTTTCACGCCAACAAGCGACCAGGGCGCGCCGATCGAGCAGACAGGGGTGAAGGGACCAAATACGCACGCCTAGCCCTGCACTTCTGCCGCATATACCTCAGCGGCATTTTCGCCAGCCGATTCTGCGCCCGCGTGCTCGTCGCTAAAGTGCAGGAAGCTCTTGAGCACCAGCTCACGCACCGCGTGCAGCAGAGTGTCGCGCGGATGCTGCTCCTGCGTACCGCGTGCCGCGGCGGCAGCCTCGTCGTATTCAGGCCATGACAGTAGCATGGCAAGAGCCGCCACAATCTGACCCACGGCAAGCTCACCATCGCTCGCCGAGGCAAAGCCCGCCGTCTCAGTGGAGAGCAACTGGGTGCGGCACAGACCCGAACCTGCACGCAACAAAATGACGCTGGGGTGCTCGGCACCGGGGCGGCCGTGGCGTTCCTCGGTGACGTCCTCGGCGACCTCCAGATGCGCGGTAAGGAGCGCCTCATCGTCCATGGCGGCGAGGCGGTCATAGCGGCGCACGGACTCGGTGAGGGCGCGGGCGATGGGATGCTGAATCGGGTAGGTGATCTCCTCGAAACGCTGCAGGGGTTCAGTCATGCCTGCCGCGGTCGCCACTGTCGGGCGGCGCAGCCAAATCATGCCGAAACCAATAGAATGAACGTTCCGGGAAGCGAAGTCGTTCAGGTACGCCACGTAGGTCTGCTCGTAGTGGCTGCGGTCGCGGTTCTCACTCGCATCCTTCAACCAGGTCTCCGCGTAGGAGGCGGGGGTCAGCGCCTCACGCTGAATAAACCACGCCTCCGCGCCGCCGTCGGCAACCCATGCACGCGGACGCTCATCCCACGGGCTCAGTGCTTCCGGGCCTGCAGAATCGCGAATAATTTCCCAGTTGCCCAGCATCTGCGCGCGGCCACCGGGCACCAGCACCGACGGCAGCTGACGCACCATCGCGCTCACAATTTCGTCACCGGGCAGGCCGCCGTCGCGGTAGGTGAACTGCTCCTCGGCGCTCTCACCGGCAACACGCGGGGTAATCACGAACGGCGGGTTCGACACCACCAGGTCAAAAAGCTCACCGGCAACCGGCTCCAGCAGGGAACCCTCACGCAGGCTCACGCGCGCCTGCGGGTTCTGCGGATCAATATTGAGTGCCTGCGCGTTCAGCAGCAGGTTAAAACGGGTGAACGCCAGGGCACGCTCCGAAATATCGGTGGCGGTCACGTGCTCAGCGTGGGCGAGCAGGTGGAAGGTCTGAATACCGCAGCCGGTGCCCACATCCAGGGCACGCTTGACGGGGGTGCGTTCGGTAATCTGCGCCAGAGTCAGTGAGGCATGACCAATGCCGAGCACGTGATCCTTACGGAGCACGCCGGGGCGCTGATGCGCGCCCAGGTCGGCGGCAACAAAGATTTCGGTGCCGTCATCGGCGGCGTGCGGGCGCAAATCAACGCTCGCGGACCAGCGGGCAGAATCCGCGGCATCGCGCTCAATCAGCGCGGCATCCTCGAAGTCAACCAGGGCATTGCCGAAAACCTCGGCTGCCTCAGCCTCAGTGAGCGGGCGAGCCAGCAGGAAAAACGCCAGCAGACGCGCCAGGTTTTTCTCACCCGCGCTGTAATCGCCGCACAGAATATGCTCCACACGCCACAAGCCCGGAACCACCTGGTCGCGAGCCATCGCCTCAGCTGCCTCAACACCGAGCAGCTCCTGCACAGCGTCATAGCTGTAGTTCAACGCCAGCAGGCGTTCACGGATGCGGGTCAGGCGGGCGTAATTATCGCTGCGGGGAGCATCTGCAACGGCGGCGTACTCGGGAGCGAAAGAGGCGGCAGAAATAGTCATGCACACCATTCTACGCACCCGCCGCATCTGCCCGGGCGCGCCCACCGCATATAGATGGCAGCGCAATGACACAGCTCCGACCCACCCACTGACCAAAATTGTCATCTGCGCAAGAGCGCCCACCCCATCGCATACACTGAAACCATGAGTAACCTGTACCCCGATGAAAGTATCAGCGTCGACAAGTGCTGGGAGCGTCTGCACGCAAACACTCTCGGCCGCCTCATCCTCACTGACGGACAGCACGTCGATGTGCTGCCCGTGCTCTACGCCGTCGCCAGCCAAGACGACAAGCAGGAAATCTACATCCGCACCACCCGCGGCAACAAGTTCTCCTCCGTGGTGGTCAGCCGCCGCGTCGCCTTCGAAATTGACGAAACCCTCGAAGATGGCATCCGCTCCGTCATCGTGGTCGGTATCGCCCACTGGCTACCGCCGGAAATGACCCCGCAGATCGTGCGTACCTTCGACCTGCCCGACTCCGAAACCCACGAAATGCAGTGGGTGCGCATCGCGCCGCAGACCGTGTACGGCCGCGAATACCCGCTGCTACCCGCATACCTGGACGGCACCCACCCCAACTCGGATACCCTCACCAGCTAGAAACGCAGGTGAGCGGGTGCGGTGCATCCCAGTGCTATACCCTGCATGAGTTCCGCACACCCGCCCTGTACACACACCCCTGTACACATACCACCGCTCCGGTACCGTATGATGTACCGAGTACCCTGCGCACTCACGCAAGCTCAACAAACCCGGTCCTCATCAACCAGAACCGGGCCAGCTCGCCTCGCGCCGGTCCCCCGCGTGCTCGCCGCATGAAACGCACCGAGCGCACCACATCAACCCAACATAAACTACACCCCTACCAATCACCTCACCTCACGTACACCACAACCCGCCGGCGCCCACAAGCGCCAGCGTAGGTTATGGTTGAATACGTAGCTTTTCAACATACAGATAGAGGAGTGCCGTGCCCGCTCAGGCAAAGACCGGAAAAGCCCTGCTGATTGTGGAGTCTCCCTCCAAGGTCAAAACCATTAGCAGCTACCTCGGCGAGGACTACCTTGTCGACTCGTCCATGGGCCATATCCGCGACCTTCCGCAGCCCTCCGAACTACCCGAAAACCTCAAAAAGAGCCCCGTCGGCAAGTTCGCTGTCAACGTTGAAGAGAACTTCGACCCCTACTACGTGGTCAACCCCGACAAAAAGAAAAAGGTCGCCGAACTCAAGCGCAAGCTCAAAGAAGTAGACGCGCTCTACCTGGCAACCGATGGTGACCGCGAAGGTGAAGCCATCGCATGGCACCTGAAGGAAGTCCTCAAGCCCAAGGTACCCGTCTACCGCATGACCTTCCCCGAAATCACCCGGGAAGCCATTCAGCGTGCCTTCGGCGAACTGCGTGACATCGACCTGCACCTGGTCGACGCGCAGGAAACCCGCCGCATCCTCGACCGCATCTACGGTTACGAAATTTCCCCTGTACTCTGGCGCAAGGTTGGCCGCGGCCTCTCCGCAGGCCGCGTGCAGTCCGTCGCAACCCGCCTCGTCGTCGAACGCGAACGCGAACGCATGGCATTCGTCGCCGCCAACTACTGGGACCTGACCGGACGCTTCCTGACCGCAGCCTCCGAAGGCTTCGACGCCAAGCTGGTCGCCGTAGACGGCAACCGCATCGCCACCGGCAAGGACTTCGCCGACAACGGCACCCTCAACACCTCCAAGGTCACCCACCTGAACGAGGAAGCCGCCCGCGCGCTCGCCGCAGCCCTGCAGTCCGCCGCGTTCTCCGTACGCTCCGTTGAGACCAAGCCGTACAAGCGCCGCCCCGCAGCGCCGTTCACCACCTCCACCCTGCAGCAGGAAGCCGCACGTAAGCTGCGTTTCTCCTCCCGCGTGACCATGCAGGTGGCGCAGCGCCTCTACGAAAACGGTTACATCACCTACATGCGTACCGACTCGGTGGCACTGAGCGAGCAGGCAATCTCCGCCGCACGCCGCCAGGCATCCGAGCTGTACGGCGCAGAATTCGTGCCCTCCGCACCGCGCGTGTACACCTCCAAGAGCAAGAACGCGCAGGAAGCCCACGAAGCAATCCGCCCCGCCGGTGACACCTTCCGCACCCCGGACGCTGTGCGCGGCTCCCTGTCCAACGATGAGTTCCGCCTCTACGAGCTAATCTGGAAGCGTACCGTCGCCTCCCAGATGGCTGACGCGACCGGTTCCACCGCCTCCGTGCGCCTGGGCGCCGTGGCATCTAACGGCCAGGACGCCGAGTTCGCTGCATCCGGTACCGTCATCACCTTCCGCGGCTTCCTCGCCGCCTACGAGGAGGGCGTTGACGCATCCCGCGTGGCTGAGCGTGAGGCGAAGGACGCTGAGAAGCGCCTGCCGAACCTGACCACCGGCGAGGCACTGACCGCCGAGGCGATTGAACCCGCCGGCCACGAGACCCTGCCGCCTCCGCGCTACACCGAGGCCTCCCTAGTGAAGACCCTGGACGAGCTGGGCATTGGCCGCCCGTCCACCTACGCGGCGGTTATTTCGACCATCATGGACCGCGGATACGTGAACGTTCGTTCTGGTTCGTTGATCCCGTCCTGGATCGCGTTCTCCGTGGTGCGCCTGCTCGAATCCAGCTTCGGCCCCTACGTGAACTACGAGTTCACCGCGCAGATGGAAGAAGACCTCGACCGCATCGCACGCGGCGAAGAATCCCGCGTCGAATGGCTGGGTGAGTTCTACTTCGGAGGCGGCTCCAAGCGCGGTCTGAAGCCCATCGTCGACAACCTCGGCGAGATTGATGCCCGCAGCATCAACTCCATCCCGATCGCGGACGGCATTGTGCTGCGTGTGGGCAAGTTCGGCCCCTACCTGGAAGCCCAAGGCACCCTTGACACCGAAACCGGCGAACTGACCGAACCGATCCGCGCGAACGTACCCGCCGACCTGGCACCGGACGAACTGACCGAAGCGAAGGCACGCGAACTGCTCGAACAGGGTAAATCCGACGGCCGCGTGCTCGGCGTGGACCCGGTCTCCGGCAACCAGATCGTGGCACGCGACGGCCGCTACGGCCCCTACGTCACCGAAGTCATCGAAGAGATGACCGAGGAGCAGATTCAGGCGTACCTGGACGCGCAGCCGACCGAATACTACAAGAACGGCAAGCCCAAGCCGAAGAAGAAGCCCAAGCCCGCCAAGCCGCGCACCGCGTCCCTGTTCAAGTCCATGGACCTGGCGACCGTGACCCTGGAACAGGCGCTGCAGCTGATGAGCCTGCCGCGCGTGCTCGGTACCGACGCTGAGGGCGTGGAGATTACCGTGCAGAACGGCCGCTTTGGCCCGTACCTGAAGAAGGGCACGGACTCCCGCTCGATTGGCAGCGAGGACGAGATTTTCACGATTATGCTGGAGCAGGCGCTGGAGATTTACTCCCAGCCGAAGCAGCGCGGTCGTGCGGCGGCTAAGCCTCCGCTGGCTGAGCTGGGCGTGGACCCGGTCAGTGAGAAGAAGATTGTGGTGAAGGACGGCCGCTTTGGCCCGTACATTACCGACGGCATTACGAACATTACGGTTCCGCGTGCGGAGTCGGTCGAGTCGCTGACCCACGAGCGTGCGGTGCAGCTGCTTGCTGACAAGCGTGCGAAGGGCCCGGTCAAGCGTAAGACCGCCGCGAAGAAGACCACTACGGCTAAGAAAACTAGCACTGCTAAGAAGACTACGGCTAAGAAGACGACTGCGAAGTCTACTACTACCGCGAAGAAGACGACCACTCGTAAGACCGCGGCGAAGAAGACCGCCGAGTAGCTCTTCTACCTGAAGGCGCAGGACGCGTCCCGAACCCCTTAGCGGGGTGGGGCGCCTCCTGCGCCTTTTGCGTGCTCGGGCTTTGCATACCCGGAAGAGTACATGTCCGGCACATTTTTGTGCCCGCGCTGTGTTTCTTAGGCTTGCGCTGTGTTTCTTAGGCTTGCGCTGTGCTGATGCTGGGCATCCGCCCGGATTGTTTGCGGAGTGAGCCGCGCCTCTGACAGACTGGAAGAGGCGCCGCACCTGCGGTACCGCACGCAGACGATATCCCGCCGGGCGGTGGGGGAGGGGAGCGCATCGTGCGCCTGGGAGTTCTGGATGTCGGGTCGAATACGGTCCACCTGCTACTGATTGACGGCCGCCCTGGAGCGCGCCCCGAACCGTACGCATCGCACAAGATTCCGTTGCAGCTCGTGCAGTACCTCGACGCTGAGGGCAATATCTCGCAGGAGGGCGCAGACGCGCTGACCCGCTTCGTGACCAGCGCCCGCGACTTCGCGATCGAGAATGAGGCGGAGGACCTGCTGGCGTTCTCCACGAGCGCTATCCGTGAGGCGGGTAATGGTGCGGCGGTGTTGCATCAGGTGCGTGAGCAGACCGGCGTGAGCCTGAACGGTATTTCGGGTGATCAGGAGGCGGCGATTACGTACTTTGCGGTGCGCCGCTGGCAGGGCTGGGGTGCGGGCCGCATCCTTGATTTTGATATTGGTGGCGGTTCGTTTGAGTTCTCGACGGGTACGAATGCGTTGCCGGATGCGGCGATGAGCGTGCCGTTGGGTGCGGGCCGTTTGACGCGTGAGTTTTTTGATGAGCAACCGCCGAGCCCGAAGCAGGTGAAGCGTCTGCGTAAGTATGTGCGTGAGCAGATTGCCCCGGTGGCGGAGAATCTGTTGCGTTATGGTGCGCCGGATATGACGGTGGGTACGTCGAAGACGTTCCGTTCGTTGGCGCGTATTTGTGGTGCGGCACCGTATTCGGCGGGCCCGCATGTGAAGCGTGAGATGCATTTGCAGGATTTGCGCCTGTGGACTCGTCGCATGGAGGCGATGACGGTGTCTGAGCGTAGCGATTTGCCGGGTGTTTCGAAGGCGCGTGCGGAGCAGATACTGGCGGGCGCTATCGCTGCGGAGGCGGCGATGGAGGCGTTCGGGGTTGAGACGATGCGCGTGTGCCCGTGGGCGCTGCGTGAGGGCCTGATCTTGAAGCGTATTGAGCACCTGGCGGAGGGTACGGGTACTCCGGTCAACCCGAAGACCCTCCTGGGTGAGTAGAACATGATGATGAACCCCGCAGGCTGGTGCGTAATGGGCACCGGCCTGCGGGGTCAACACATATAACGAAAATAACCCGCTGACAACGATGTAGGAAAGGAACGATCACCGATGAAAAAGCAAGAAATAATCGACAAAGTTAATGCTTCTTATAATATCGATAAAGTAAATAAAATATGGGGAGAAAACCATGAGGAGAAACGAAAGAAAATATTCTGGGGGAATGTTTTGAGAATTCCATTTCGAGTATTTCTGGGATTTTCCATTATATATTTTTCTCCATTTATTGTTAATCTTCCTACTATCATTAAATCGCCGGAAAAGGTAGATAGTGTTTTATGGGCATTAATTCGGGCATTTTTCAATTCCCCATATTATATTTTCGATTTGAGGATTGGTATTATTACATCAATTGCGAGTTTGCTTCTGAGCCTTTTTGTTAGTGTTGGGAAGTTTGCGGATGGTGCGGGCGGTATTAATGGTGAAGCCCGACGTGCAGCATATAGGCAGTTTGCTAGAATTGTGGGCTATATTGTTTTTGCTGTATTTGTAATTGTTTTTTGGCATGGTCTTCTGGCTGGGTATTTCCAAGGGGTATCTTACGCGCCTGAATTTTTTGGTGATTGGGCTAATGGTCCAGGTTGGGGAAAGCAAGTTGTTCCACCGGATATAAAACTTGAAAGATATGCTGATATTCCTTTGTGGACATTAATATTTTTTGCATGGTTTACCCTGTCATCTTCTTTGATGTTAACGTATAACGAAAATGATATTTTGATAAAGTATGCATCAATTTTGCAGAGAGTTAAAAATGTTTCTGAGCTTCAAGGTGCATCTGTTGAGTTGGCTTATAGAATTATTGATCAAGAACGTGTAGGTAGCAAGCGTGAATTAGGCTTTGTAAATCAAGGGGTCAGTGTGAATAAGCTGGACGTTTCCAGGTCTGGTGGAGAAGCGGTCTATGAATTTAACCGTATAGTTTCTCGAAATAGGGGTTACACTGGGTTCGACATCAAAGGCGCCTTTTGGATTTATTTTTCTGGTGTTGAATGGGTAAAGATTACTGTACCCTGGTTGGCTTCGCTTCTCTTTGCGCAAACTATGCCGAGGGAGCACGGTTTTATATTCATATTTTTTGTTACGTTGCTTGTCATTCTCTGCGTATGTGCTGGCCTCAGTTCTGCAACCTACTTATTTAAGGAGATATATGAGTTTAATGTACTTAATATTAGGAAGGGTAAGCAAAAAATCTTTGAATTTTTTAGGTTTTACTTTTTTAGGATATTTGAGGGTGTAACGGTGTGGGTGCTAGTTTCTCAGATATCTATTGATGTAATCGAAGCTTTTGTCGTGGAGATATCTCAGTTGATTGAGGGGCAAGAAATCTTCTGGGAATCTCATAGTGGATTAGCAATCTTTGTGTTTTTTGTGATTAGTTTGATTATTGCTTGTCTTATTACTTATTATGTAAATAACACGATTCGAAAGAGTCTCGCTCTAGCTATTGAAAGCTTCATTTCTGATAATTATTCGAATGAGATGAAAATGCTCATAAGGGGTGATGGGGGGAGCTTTCCCGAAGGTAGTGTAGATTATGTATTGGTTGCATACATATATTGCCTGGTGAAAAATAGTGGTGAAATATATTCTGAATATGAATCTGGGTCTGATGCTAAAGACTGACTTTATTTGTAAAATTTTCAAATCAGATTTGATATTATTTGAATGCCCTAGCCTTGAATGATTTTGAAATTCTTATAGTATTGATGATATTGTAGGTTTCTTAAATTTCATAAGTATGTGATTCGCTGAATAGCGAGAAGCCACATGTGTTTCGAACAGCCACATCATAAGTGGCTTCTGGAAACACATGTGGCTTCTCGCTAGGGGGCTATGACCCCTCCAGAATTTGTGCCACGGTTTAGCGTCTTCGACCATGGTTTTTAACTACGACCAAAGACACTAACCTATGACAGAAATCCTTAACCCATGACCGAATCTCCGGCTGTGCCAGGTGGGCGGGAGCCGGTTATGGGTTATGCCTTTTCGTCGATAGGTTAGTGTCTTCACTGCGGGTTAAAGACTCGCGGCGAAGGCACTAACCTATCGAAAACCTCGGTCTAAAAAGCAGGCAGCCTCGGACACACACGCATCCGGGGCCGCCCCTATTTCTGAAATCTACTTCTTGGCGCCGAATAGTCGCGTCCACGCCCAGCGGGTCAGCACCGCCGTACCCACCGCAACCGCCATCGGCAGCCACGCACTTGCACCCTGACCCGTAAACCCAATCAACAACGTCAACGCAGACAGCGGAGCATTCATCGACACACCCAAAAACGCCGCCGTACCCGTCAACGCCGCCGCATACAACACCATAGACGCGCCACCAGGCACCCCGCACAAAGCAGGGAACGCCCACAGCACCAGTGCAGCCACACAAAACGCAGCCGCCGCACCCAACGCCAAACCCGGCGTCAACGTACCGCCATAAGAACCGAAACGCAGACTCAACACCACCACGGCAGCCTTCGCAACAGCCAACGCCAACACATACACAGCCGCCGCCGCGGTCAAACCGCCCGCCGCCGCATCCAACGACACATTAAACGTGTGCTGAGTCAGCAGACGACCATTACCCAGAATCTCCGGAAGCCACAGCGAAACCACCGCGACCAGCGCAAACGCCACAGGAATACGCCACAGAAGAGAACGATCCTTCGCCTTCAACTTCTCCGCACGCTGCGACAACGCCCTAAAACCCAACGCCAACGGAGTCAACACCATACCTGTCAGCGCTGCCACCGTCAGCGTCGTCGCATCTAACGGAAGCTGCGGCACCGGGTACGTCGGTTCATTGACAATCACCAGATTCGCCGTGACCGTCGCCGTCCACACCGTCACCGCACCCACATACAGCGACCGCAAGCTCAGACCAACAGCCATCACCTCCACAAGGTACACCACGCCACCAATTGGCACCTGATACACCGCCGCCAAACCAGACGCCGCACCCGCCGCCACCAGCAGACTACGCTCACGAACACCCAACAGCGGGGCACCATCAGCGCCCACAAAACCAAGACGCTCCAGCAGATTCGAGGTACGGCCAGCCGCCAAAGCACCCAGCTCACGAGGCGCAACCTCCTTACCCACAGGAGAGCCCGCACCCACCGCAACAATCTGAATCACCGAATGGGCGATCTGCCGCCACAGCGACGGGGTACGGGCCTCCTCGGTAGCACCGGCAATCTGCGACTTCACGCCGACCACACGCCGCCCACCGGACTGCAGGTAATACCAGACCAGCGCCACAAACGGGCCCAGCGCCGCCAAAACCAGGGCACGACGCACCGGATCGGCACCGTCAGTCACCATCGGGTGGTGCCCCTCAGCCTGACCGAAAGTTAGCTCCTGCATAAAATCCAGAACATAATGCAGAGCAATCGCGCCCAAGCCGCTGAACACGCCCGTGACTAGCGCGGCAAGGGTCAGCCCCAGCAGGAGGCGAAATGAAAAAGAACGGAAACCCGCAGGGTTCTGCGGGCTATTCGGGGAAGAATTCGAGGAAGAACCAGTATGAGAAGACATAGAAAAAGGGGTTTGTGTGTTGCGTGCTGTGCGGTGTTGGAGGCTTCATGCCCGGCACAAACTGCCGCGGGTGAAGCTGTTTTCATTCTACGCCCGCAGAATTACGCCCTCCCTGGCATGCCAGAACGTGAGAAGCGGAGCCCTGCGCATTGGGTTGCGGAGCATGAGGTGAAGCCGCCGCCCAGAAAACGCGGGAGAAACACGAGCCAGGTCACATGCCCGTAGCCACACCCGCTATGCTGGAAGGGTACACCTCCACGCGCCCGCCGCGCACCGAACAGTAGCCCCCGGAACACACCGGCGGCACGCCTGCTGGCACCCGGCGCAGGCACCCCATTAGGAAGGATCAACGATGACCGCAACTATTGCTTTTCTCGGCACCGGCTCCATGAACGGTTCCATCGCCGCAGGTCTGCTCGCTGCAGGCCACGACCCCGCCCACATCCGCGCCACCGTGCGTAGCGAAGAATCTCGCGCCGCCCTCGCCCAGCGCCTCGGCGACAAGGTAGAAATCATCACCACCGGCGGCGAAGCTGACGGCAACCACAAGGCAACCGCCCACGCAGACGTCGTGCTGCTCGGCGTGAAGCCCTACGGCATCGTCGAGCTCGCCCGCGATATCGCACCCGCCCTCGCGCCTAATGCTGTTGTGGTGTCCGTTGCTGCTGGCGTGACCCTCGAAACCCTCGCCGAGTGCCTTCCCGCAGGTCAGCCCATTGTTCGCTGCATGCCGAACACCCCCTCCTCCGTGGGCAAGGGCGTGCTCGCCATCTCCGCTACCGACACCGTGAAGGACGAGCAGAAGAAGCTCGTCGAAGAGGTCCTGGGCACCGTTGGTCTGGTTGTTGAGGTCCGCGAAGACCAGATGGATGCGGTCACCGCCGTCTCCGGTTCCGGCCCGGCATACGCGTTCCTGCTTGCGGAGGCGATGGCAACCGCCGGTGAGAAGCTCGGCCTGGACGCAGACACCGCCCTCAAGCTTGCCAGCGCAACCGTTGCCGGTGCGGGCTTCCTGCTCGACACCAACCCGGATGCGCCCGCCCTGCGCCGCGCCGTGACCAGCCCGAACGGCACCACCGAGCGTGCGCTGAACACCTTCGTGGACGGTGGCCTCTTCCAGCTGACCGAGGACGCGATGCGCGCCTGTGCGGCACGTTCGGCGGAAATGAGCCAGCTGTACACCGCTGACGAGGACTAACCAGCGGGGACTAATCAGCGGGGCTAATACCGCCCGGTAGCGTCCCTCTGACTAGGTAAAAATACAGAAAAACAGCCTCCTCCCGGCAGAACGGGAAGAGGCTGTTTTTCTATGTCTAATCGCGGGCTACTCAAGCGCGGGTTGCTCAAGGCAGCGAGGAAAACTGCGCTTAGGGCCGCGCTGCGAAACGCTCAATCAGGTCCACCTGACCGGACACAATCAGAATGTCACGCGAATGAATGCGGGTGGTCGCGTCCGCGTAGGTGAAGTCCTCACCGGGGGACTTAATACCGACCACAGACACACCGTACTTGGAGCGAATATCCGACTCGGCGAGGGTAAAGCCGTAGGTTTCCTTGGGCGGGCGCATCTTCGCAATCGCGAAGTCGTCATCAAACTCAATGTAGTCCAGCAGTCGACCCGAGACGAGGTGCGCGGCGCGGCGGCCGGCATCCGCCTCCGGGTAGACCACGTGGTGCGCGCCAATACGCTCCAGAATCTTGCCGTGTGCGGGGGTGATAGCCTTCGCCCAGATACGCTCCACACCAATGTCTACGAGGTTCGCGGTAATCAGCACGGATGCCTCCACGGAGGTGCCCACACCCACCACGGCGGAGCCGAACTCGTCCGCACCCAACTGGTGCAGGGTGTCGATATCGGTCGCATCGGCGGAGACCACGTGGGTCAGCACGCCGGACCACTTCTGCACCAGTTCGGGGTCCTTTTCGATGGCGAGAACCTCTTTGTTCTGTACGCGCAGCTGCGCGGCAACAGCAGCACCGAAGCGACCCAAACCAATCACAAGGACGGGGGCGTTATGTGCACTAGCCAATGGTGGGCCTTTCTTCGGGGAACTTGTAGAGGCGGCGGCGTGAACGCATTGCCAGGCCGGTTGCGGCGGTGGTCGTGCCGATACGGCCGATGAGCATGAGCACGCTGAGCACGTACACGCCTGCAGGTGGCAGGCTTGAGGAGAGCCCGCTGGACAGGCCGCAGGTGCCGAAGGCGGAGATGACCTCGAACATAACTTCCTTGAGGTCTGCGCCGCTAATCATGACCAGGGTCGCCGCGCCGATACACACCATGGTAGCGCTCATAACAAGCACCGAGATAGCAATGCGTAGGGACGACTCGGGGATCGTGCGGTTGAACGCGACGACCTTCTGGTCGCCTCGCGCCTCAGCGAGGATGGACAGGGTAATCACGGCGATGGTGGTGACCTTCACGCCGCCCGCGGTCGAGCCGGAGCCGCCACCGATGAACATGAGCCCGTCGGTGAGGAGGGTGGAGACGGGCGTGATGGTATCCATGTCGACTAGGTTGAAACCGCCTGAACGCATCATTACGGAGGCAAAGATGGCGTTCAGAATCTTATCGCCTAAGGAATAGGAACCGATGGTTGCGGGGTTATTCCACTCGAAAAGACCCCAGAAGAACGCGCCAAAACCGAAGAAGAAGGTCGTGGTGACCACGGTCAGCTTTGCGGTCAGCTGCCAGCGGGAGGGGTGGAACGGGTTGCGCTGAATCGCAATAAATACGGGGAAGCCTAGTGAGCCCAGGAACACGGCGGCGCAGATGGGGCCGAGGATGAACAGATCGTGACCGTAGGGTACGATGCCGTCGGAGTGAGGGGTGAATCCGGCGTTGTTGAAGGCGGAAACGGCGTAGAAGATGCCGTGCCAGAGTGCCTCGTGCGGTGCTTCACCGAGCGCAAGGAAGCGAGGGGTGAGAAGCAGGGCGATGAGCGCTTCAACCGAGAAGGACGCGTACGCCACGGCCTTGACGATGCCACCGACCTCGCCGAGCCTGCTGATGTTCAGGTCTTCCTGCGTAATGAGTTTGGTGCGCAGACCCATTTTGCGGCCGATAGCCAGCGCCAACAGTGAGGTGATGGTCAGCGTACCCAGGCCACCCACCTGGCAGGCGAGAAGAATCATCGCCTGACCAAACGTAGACCACTGACCCGCCGTGGAGACGGTGGTCAGACCGGTCACGGTCACCGCGCTGGTAGAGGTAAAGACGGCATGGTGTAGCGCGATTCGCTGTCCGTCTGCCGAAGAAATCGGCAGGGACAGCATGATAGTGAAGAAAGCGATGACCAGGATGAAGACGCTGATTGCGGTGCGTGAGGGTGACGCCAGAACGGAGGAGTCGATGAAGTCGCGGAAGCGTTCGAGGGTTTTCCGGTTGAGCTCTAGCGGATTGTGTTTGTGTTGAGCATCAGGGCTCTCGTGGGTGTGGTCGCGCAGGGCGGGCATGCGGTCGAGCTTAATGCCGGGCACGCTGGTGAGAATGCTCAGGTTTTCGGCCTTGAGACGGTCGCGTCGGCTACGGTGGACCTGGTGATTTTGTGGTTCGGAGGTGACACCGCTGAGGGTATCCCAGCGGCGGTTGAGCTGGCCCTGGGGGTGGTGGTGTCGGCGCCGGGTACGGCGGATGATGTGTCCCATGCGCCTCCTTCAGTGGGTGTCTTGGGTTGGTGTTTTGGGCGGCGGATATGTGCCTATTTTGACGCCTTCTAGTGTATCGCGCCTAATGTGTGCGGAGGGGGTTGTAGTTGCGGTGGCTTGGAGCTAAATATGTGGGCTTTGAGAAGAAGCATTGTTGGTTTTGTGGGTGGAGCCACGAAAACTATATATTCTGTATTTGTTATATAAGTATTGAGGAGGGTTAAGGGTGGTCATATGCCAGGGATGAGATACATAAACTCCGCGCCATGTGTGATGGACACTTCATGCTTTTATACCCTTCAATGCTTCATCTTGAGTTAGTGTTCAGGCTTCTTTCAGAATTTTTGAAGGTAATTTTCGTATCAGCCTCATTCTAAGCTTGAAGGGTCACTTTATATGTCATAATCGCTATATGCATTCTGATGTTTTTTCTGTCATCGCGGATCCGACTCGCCGCCGAATTGTGCGTATTCTCGCTGAGCAAACCCACACGGTGGGTGCTGTGGTTGAAAAGCTGGGCATGAGCCAGCCAACCATTTCGAAGCACCTGAAAGTCCTTCGTGATGCAGATGTGGTCTCCGTGACCGTGAAGGGGCAGCGTCGCCTCTACTCCCTGAAACCGGATGTATTCGCCACCGTGACCGAGTGGATCAACGAGACCGTTCAGATTATGCGCCAGTCCAATGAGGCGCATGTACCCGTGGCACTACTGCCCGGTGGCGTGACTGCATCTGCCTCGGATAAGGCGACGGCTGAAAAGATGGTAACTGAGAATGTAGTCGAGAAGGCTGCGGAGAAGCCGGTCGAGAAGACCTCTGAGAAGAACGCCCAGAACCCAGAAGTCGAAGAGCCCGCTCAGAAGCTTGCACCCGCTGCAGTGGCTCCGACTGTAACTGCACCTGCTGCATCCGAGAAGAGTGCAACCGCTGAAAAGACCGAGGCGACCGACTCTGAGACTCTTACCGTTGAGGCTCCCTCCGCTGAGGAAATCGAACAGGCTCGCATTCAGCGCGCACGCGCCCAGTACCTGACCCCGAGTGTACGCATCTACTCGCGCCCGGCGGAGCATGCTGCTGAAAGCGCCGCCTCCGAATCGACTATCGAGAAGACCGCTGTTGAGTCCACCTCGCAGGAAGAGGCAGCGGATAGCACCCCGATGCGCCCCTTCACACCCGCATCGTACGGCTGCGATGCTGGGGTGACCCCCGCGGCGTCGGCAACCCCCGCTCAGCCCGCTACCCCGGCGGTACCTGCTGAGGCGAAGCCTGTCGTAGAGGAAAAGCCGGTGGTAATCGCTCAGTCTGCGGCTGCGGTGTCTTACGGTATTGACCCGGTTGCGGTTGTGGGTGATTCGATCCAGCCTATTGCTGTGACCCCGGAAGCTCCTGCTGCTGAGGAGCTCGCGGTGGCTGAGAAGACTGTCAACGAACAGCCTGCAGAAAAGGCTGAGGAGAAGCCCCCGTGTGAAGAAACCGTAGTTGCTGAGAAGCCTGCATTTGAAGAATCTGCCCCCGAGAAGGCCGCTGTAGAAGAGCCTGACAAGGCTGAAGGTACGTCTGAGACTTCCTCTGAGGAGACCGAGTATCAGACCATGCCCGCTTACGATTCGGTGTACCGCCCCAGCCCTGAGATGACCAGCACCGAGGCGAAGGACGCCCACCGTGGTGGTCTCTTCGGCTTCCTGCGTGGCCGCCGCCGCTAAGGCCCCCCTGACTCTCTGCCGTTCAACCTCCGGCATAACTCTGTATAAAATACACACTCTCACTCACTTTTTGACCGAAAGATGCATTCACGTGGCTATTCATCGTAAAATTCTGCGCTGGCTCGAGAACGAACTGTTCGAAGGCAATATTCAGCTGGGTCAGGATCTGCCCAGCGATAGCGAGATTGCGCGCGCTATTGGTGTGGGCCGTTTCCGCACCCGCGAGGCTCTGCGCACCCTGGAAGATATGGATCTAGTGCAGCTGTACAACGGTCGCGGCAAGGAAATGCTGGTGCACCTGAGCGATGAGCCTGCCGCTGCCGCCAGCACTGCTCTGCGTCTGCACATGTCCAGCTCGCGTTATCCGACTCGTGACCTGGTGCAGACTCGTATTCTGCTGGAAAGCTGGGCGATTGCGCGTATCGACCCGAAGACCGCCTCCTTCGCGGAGATGGACGAGGTCCTGGAGCAGATGGAAGATCTCGATCTGTCGATTCGTGACTTCCTGGAGCTTCTGTTGACGTTCCACCACCAGGTGATGCGTTGCGGTGGTAACGAGCTGCTGGTGGGTCTGCTTGCATCGGTGCGTCAGCCTAGCTTTGAGTCGATGCTGTCGCTGGTCAGTCGCATGCCGCTGTGGAGTAGCGCTGTGGAGCGTCTGCGTGCTGAGAGTCGCGCTATTGCGGAGGCGCTGAAGGCCGGTGACGCCGCGACTGCGCGTGCCATGGTGATTGGTCAGCTGCGCGGCATGTATTCTGATGCCGGTATTGACCTGGAGCAGGCGGCAACCTCTGCGAATGGTCTGCCGGGTGAGCCGATTGCTTCTGAGTTTGCGCCGGTTGATGTGGATGAGTTTGCCGCTGATGACTTTGAAGCTGATGACTTTGAAGCTGATGACTTTGACGATTTGATGCAGGATGACCTGTCCTTCGCTGATGTGGGGGCACTTCCTGCCGCGGATGCTCCTGTTGCGGCACCTGCTGAGCCTGCTCCGGTTCCTGCGCAGTCTGCTGACGTGGAGTATGAGCAGCCTGAATCCGAGGCTGCCCCCGTTGAGGCTGCCCCCGTTGAGGAGACGGCGTCTGATATTCCCTCCGAGCTGGCTGATACCTCTGCTGAGACTACAACTGGTGCGAATGTTTCTGCTTCTGACAAGATGGAACGTTCCATTCCCGCTGCGTCTCAGCCCGCACCTACTGCGGCTTCCGTAGCTGCCGCTCAGCCTGCCGCTCATTCGGTGAGCCCGGATGTGCCGCTGAGCTTCGCCACCCCGCGCCGCAGCACCCCGGTAGCGCAGGCAACCCCCGCTGCTTCTGCGGCTCCGGTATCTGCTGTCCAGTCGTCAGCATCCCAGACTCTCAGCTCTCAGGCCCTCAATTCCCAGACGCTTAGTTCCCAGACTCCCAGCGGTCAGCTACAGAGCGTTCCTGCCGCGTACACGCAGGAAGAAGCTGAGGGCCCCGCGAAGGTTCTGCGCGCCTCCACGGCGGCTCCGCGTCGTCGTAGCGGTCAGATTATTTCTCCGGTGCGTGCGACCATCATTAAGCCGGTGGATCGCAGTAAGGTGCTGACTACGCCTGCCGCTACCGCCCGTCCTGCGACTGTTGTGATTGCCGCGGCGCCTGCGGAGCCTGAGCCGGCTGAGAAGGTTCTGCGTGCCCCTGCACGCCAGGAGGCGCCCGCTACTGAACCTGCTGAGCCTACCCGTCTTGAAGCGGCTGCGACCATTCACGATACCTACGAGAAGCTTCCGCATGAGGAGCCGGTGCAGGAACGCCGCGGCATCTTCTCGAAGATGAAGCGTTTCTTCGGTGTGGATGTGTACGAACCTGAGCATGACGAAGCGCAGGAGAGCCCTGAGAAGGATCAGGCTGTGAAGGAGCAGGCTCTGAAGGCTGAAACGAAGCCCGAATCCCAGCCTGAGCCCCAGCCCGTCATTGTTGAGGAGGCACTGGCTCGTGCCGAGGCTGAGCGTGCTGAGCGTCTGAAGGGGTTGCACACGGCGGCTGAAGAAGAGATAGCTGAGGAAGAGGCGGCTGAGGAAAACGCCGTTGAAGAGGTTTCGGTAGAAGAGCCGTTTGAAGAACCCGCTGAGGCTTCTGATCCCGCGCAGGAATCGGCTGAGGAATCGGTGGAGACCGCCTCCTCGGCTGAGGAGAGCACGCATGATGCTGCTGTAGCTTCTTCTGGTTCGGTGCTGTCTCATGGCCGCGCTAAGGGCTCGAAGAAGTCGAAGAAGAAGCGCCGTTAGGGCTACCGAATCCCCGTTTTCGCCCCGAGATATCCTCGATATACCCGTGAGAAAAGCGGAAATTCAGCGAAAAACTCCTGAAAAGCCGCTCTCGAATGGTGAAAATAGGGGTAAACCTAGTACTCTAGGTAGGTAGCGCTCTAAAACGCAAGGGTATTTCTGTGCCCAAAAATGCGTTTTGGATCGGTTATACCGGTATGAATATCCCCGGGTAGCTACCGAGTCGAATGGCTCGGCCGGGTACGAGTAAAGTGAGGAAATCCTATGGGTTCCGTTATCAAGAAGCGCCGCAAGCGTATGTCCAAGAAGAAGCACCGCAAGCTGCTTCGTAAGACCCGCCACCAGCGCCGCAACAAGAAGTAAATAGACTTCTTTCGCCCCGCCCTCCGTATGGAGAGGCGGGGTTTTTGCGTCCCTACAGTTTTTGCGGGCCGGGTTTTGTATTTTGTAGAGGGTATGTGCGGGTCACCTGTTTGGGGTGCGGCACGCTATCTGAGAGACTGGGATCATGACTGAAACTTCCACCATTAAAGTTCACCTCATGCGTCACGGCGAGGTGTACAACCCCGAGCGTATCGTGTACGGCCGTCTGCCCGGCTACCGTCTGTCCGATAAGGGCCAGCAGATGGTGCGTCTGAGCGCTGAGGAGTTCGCGGCTCGTGCTGAGCGAGGTGCCCGTTTCGTGCATCTGGTCTGTTCGCCGCTGCAACGTACCCGTGAGTCTGCCGCCCCGGTTGAGGAGCTGCTGGGTCTGACCGCGCAGCCGGATGAGCGCGTCATTGAGGCGGATAACTACTTTGAGGGTCTGCACGTGAACGCCCAGGAGCTGCTGAGGAATCCGCGTCACTGGACTAAGCTGTACAACCCGGCGCGCCCCTCCTGGGGTGAGTCGTACCTGAATCAGATTTGCCGTATGGCTGCGGCTGTTCAGGATGCGGCGCGTACCGCCTACGAGCGCGGCGGCGAGGGTGCGGAGGCGATTATTGTGTCGCACCAGCTGCCGATTTGGATTACTCGCCTGGGCGTTGAGGGCCGCATGTTGCAGCATGACCCGCGTGCCCGTGAGTGCAACCTGGCGTCGATTACGACTCTGGCATTTAGCACCACTGATTTTAAGCATGAGATGCCGCATTTTGTGGGGTATTCGGAGCCTGCTGCACCGCTGTACGGTGGCGTGATTCAGCTGCCCGGTAGCTAAAACATCCGGTAGCTAGTTCCTGAAGCTGTTTTTGAGCATAGAGAAGAGGCTGTGAGCCCATCCGTTACGGATGCGCTCACAGCCTCTTTCTGTAAACCTTGAGGGGCGCACGAGCTGCCAACCTAGCTGTCCTGACTAGTTCTGCCCGTTACCCTGATCCGGAGTGCCCTCCTCGGGGTCCTTAAGCTCGGGATCCTTACGTTCGGAATCCTGCTTGTTGGTCGATTCTGCTTCGCGGCTGCGGCGTTCGCGTTCTGCTTTTGCTTTGAGCCAGCGCAGGTACTCTTCATCATCGTCGGGGGAGGACACCGAGGGTGCCGGGGTGTTGCGTCGCTGCCCGAAGCCGCGACGAGGAGCACCTGCTGCAGGCTGTGCCTTGGGACGGCCCAAGATAAGCCACATGAGCGGGCCCACCACGGGGAAGAGCAGGGTGACGAGAACCCACAGCCACTTGGGCAGGGTTCGCGCCTCGTGTGCGGGGGTGCGGACGGCGTCCAAGAGGGTGTAGAGGGTCAGCCCCACGATGAGGGCGCGCCGCCAATAATCAGCATGGCTCGAATCATAAGCACTACTATGACATACCGCCGCGTTATTGCGGAACTATGAACCGGGTGCCCGCTAGCGGCGTAATGGCGCGGCAATCCGGCACAGATTTGTACGGGGGCTTAGTAGCCAGTCTTAGCATTCGGTCTTAGTAACCGGTGAACACCTGAACCTCGTGGCTAATAATGTCCAACGAGCCCAGCCACACGGCGAGGGCAAGAATCACGGAGTACACGAGCGCCACAATACCTGCCTGCTTGAGCACGGGTATCAGGTCGCGGCCGCCGCGCGTCCACACGGTCACGCAGGAGTGGATGGTCGGGCCGACCAGCAGGAAGATCAGCAGGAACCAGGGGTTCTCATCGAGCAGGAGTACGCCCAGACCCAGTGCCAGCGCCATCTCCACGATGTAGGTGATGCGCGACCAGCGTTCGCCCAGGCGGACCGCCATGGTCAGCTTGCCAGCCTCAATGTCGGTGGGAATGTCACGCACGTTATTCGCCATGAGCAGCGCACAGGAAATCAGACCAATGCCGATAGCACCAACCCAGCCGAGCAGGGTCAGGGTGTGCGCCTGCGTGTAGAGGGTGCCCAGGGTCGCAACCAGACCAAAGTAGACGAAGACGAATACGTCTCCCAGGCCCATGTAGCCGTAGGGGTGCTTGCCACCGGTGTAGCCCCACGCCGCGAAGACGCTGGAGGCGCCAATCGCCAGGAACCACCACTGGTTCGCCAGAGCCACCAGGGCAAGACCGGCAAGCATCGCAAGACCGAAGCAGGCGAAGGCGGCGTACTTGACGGAGCGGGGGCTTGCCACGCCGGAACCAACGAGGCGTAGCGGACCCACGCGGTCTTCGTCGGTGCCCTTGATGCCGTCGGAGTAGTCGTTGGCGTAGTTCACGCCGACCTGCAGGAAGAACGCGACGAGGAACGCCAAGAACGCGTAGAGCGGCTTGAATTCGTTGACCTCGTAGGCGGCAGCTGAGCCGGCAATAATGGGGGCGACGGCGAGCGGCAGGGTGCGCAGGCGAGCGCCTTCAATCCATTGGGCGGCAGTTGCCACGGGGGTTCCTTCCGGGTCTAAATGCATATGATGTGTGGGTTTTGTGCGGGACGGTCAGGGCGTGCGGGCGGCTGCTTGTGCGGGGCGAAAAACCCGCGGATAAGCCTGCTTTAGCCCTGACGATAGTCTCTGTCCAGGATACTGTATATTTCTGCGCGGTCCGGCTTGCCGGTGCTGGTGAGCGGGAAATCCGGCAGGATGCTCAGCTGCTTGGGTGCGGCGGGGGCGCCGAGCTTTTCGGCGCAGCGGGCACGCAGCAGGGCGCAGAGTTCTTCGTTCAGGGCGGGGCGATTCTCGGTAGGTGCAGCTGCGGCACCGGCAGAAGGTACCAGTGCAGCCGCGGCACCGGCAGAAGGTACGAGCGTGACCGCAGCGGCAATGGCTGTGCCCCAGCGGGCATCGGGTAGGCCGACTACGCAGGCTTCGCGTACGGCGGGGTGCTCTTCGAGGACGGTCGCCACGGCACGGGCGGAGATTTTTACGCCTCCGCTGATGAGTACGTCGTCGCTACGGCCGAGCACCTGCAGGCGCTGCTCGCTAGAGTTCTTGTTGCTGTTGGGAGTTGCTGCAGGACTCAGCAGCCCGTAGTCGTCGGTGCGGTACCAGCGGGTGCCGTCGGCGGCGGTGAAGAAGTGCTCGGCGGTGCGGGCGGTGTCGCCAATGTAGCCGTTGGCGAGGTGCGCGCCGCTGATCCAAATACGGCCCACCTGCGCGGGCTTCCCACCGGTATCCGGTACGGCGGGCATACCTTCTTCGGGGACGAGCTCTACCCGCACGCCGGGCAGTATGGAGCCGGAGTAGACGCATCCGCCGGCGGTTTCGGCGCTACCGTAGGTGGTCACCGTGTTCAGCCCCAGGGCGGTGGCGGCGGCGAGCAGGTCGGCGCTGGCGGGGGCGCCTCCGAGCAGGATGCCGGTGAAGGAGCCGAGCGCTTCGTGAATTTCAGCGCCAAGGTACGGATCGGTGTCCGCGCTTTCGAGCAGCTTATGGAGCTGGGTGGGCACCAGGGAGACAAACTGGCGTGCCGAGCTCATGTGCTCAACCGCCTGCAGGAAAACTTCGGGGCTAAAGCGCACGGGTTCAATGACGGAGCGGGCAATGACCGGGTCGGTGCCTGCGAGCACGGAGCGGGCGAGTACCTGCGCGCCGGCAATATAGTGCGCAGGAAGAGCCAGGAGCCACTGCGAGGCGGCATCGGAGTTTGAGCCGAAGAATCGCTCGGTGGCTGCCGCACTGGCGGCAAGAGCTCGCACGGTCAGTGCGGTGCGTTTGGGAGTTCCGGTGGATCCGGAGGTGCTCACCACCAGGGCTATAGGTTCCGCAGCCGCATCAGCACCCGCATTGGCACCCGCCGCGTATCCGCCCAGCAGCTGCTCAAAGACGCCCAACATGGCGTGAGGGTCTGCGGGCTGATCGGCGCGAACCTGTACCGCCTGCGGGTGCAGGGCAGCCTCCTGCGGGGCGGGGGAGGGCATGAGCCCGGGTACGGGGGTGTTTACCATGGCTAAATCCTTAGCAGCTGTTTGTAGCGGCTGCGTGCTGTTATGCGCCGGTGTCATATGCTGGGGCAGCATCAAATGCGCTGGAGCCGGATTCTTAGCTGAGGTTATCAGGGTTGAATCCGGCTCCGAGCCTATGCATCTGAAACTACTTCTGTAGAAGGGGCCGTCTCTTAGAAGTAGTATCTCTTAGAAGTAGTAGGGGTAGTTGGACCAGTCCGGGTCACGCTTCTGCAAGAACGCGTCGCGACCCTCCACCGCCTCGTCGGTCATGTATGCCATGCGGGTTGCCTCACCGGCGAAGACCTGCTGGCCGAGCATGCCGTCGTCGGGCAGGTTGAAGGCGTACTTGAGCATGCGGATTGCCTGCGGGGACTGGCGGGCAATGTGCGCCGCGTATTCCAGGCCCTTGTTTTCGAGCTCTGCGTGGGGGACGACGTCGTTGACTGCGCCCATTTCGTACATGCGCTGTGCGTCGTATTCCTTGGCGAGGAAGAAGATTTCGCGGGCGAACTTCTGACCCACCTGGCGTGCGAGTAGCGCCGAACCGTAGCCTGCGTCGAAGGAGCCGACGGTTGCGTCGGTCTGCTTGAACTTGCCGTATTCTTCGGAGGCGATGGTCAGGTCGGCTACTACGTGCAGTGAGTGGCCGCCGCCTGCAGCCCAGCCGGAGACGAGGGCGATAACGACCTTGGGCATGGTGCGGATGAGGCGCTGCACTTCCAGGATGTGCAGTCGGCCTGCGCGTGCCGGGTCGATGCTTTCTGCGGTGTCGCCGCTGGCGTAGTGGTAGCCGTCGCGGCCGCGGATACGCTGGTCGCCGCCGGAACAGAATGCCCAGCCGCCGTCCTTGGCGGAGGGGCCGTTGCCGGTGAGCAGTACGGTGCCTACGTTGGAGCTCATGCGGGCGTGGTCGAGGGCGCGGTAGAGTTCGTCCACGGTGTGCGGGCGGAATGCGTTGCGGACCTCGGGGCGGTCGAATGCGATGCGTACGGTGGGCAGATCGCGTAGGATTTCGCCGTTTTCGTTGCGCTTAACCTGGCGGTGGTAGGTGATGTCGGTGAAGTCTTCGAAGCCTTCAACGACGCGCCAGTCGGCGGGGTTGAAGATGTCCGAGACCTTTTCGGGAAGTTGTGCAGTCATAGACCCTATTCTACGTTGCCCGGGCGCTACGTGAAGGCTGTGAACCAGGTTGCCGAGCATATAAGAAGGCCCGGACCGCGTGTGTACGGCCCGGGCCTTAGAAGTTGGGTAAGGAAGCTTACCCAGTCTTGGTTACCTAGGGGTTACTTGACCTTTGCGAGCTCTACCGCGCGGTCGAACTCTTCGTCAATGACCTGGTTCTTCTTGTAGGTGACCAGGGAGATGATGATTGCGACCAGCATTGCCGAAGCGAAGCCGGGAACCATTTCGTAGAGCACGGACTTCATTGGGCTCTGGCCCCATGCGAATGCCACAACGGCACCGGTAATCATGGAGGCGAGTGCACCCTGGGTGGTTAGCTTACGCCAGTAGAGGGAGAGCAGAACGGTCGGGCCGAATGCCGAACCGAAGCCAGCCCAAGCGAATGCGACCAGCTGCAGAATGGAGCTGTTGGGATTCCACGCCAGGGCACCTGCAACCAGCGCCACGATTGCCACGCCTGCACGGCCGAGCCACAGGGACTTGGATGCGCTGAGCTTCTTCGAGGAGAAGATGCCGTAGAGGTCCTCAACCAGAGCGGAGGAGCACACGATCAGCTGCGAGGAGAGGGTGGACATAATTGCCGCCAGAACTGCAGCCAGAATCAGGCCCGCAACGAGGGGGTGGAACAGAATCTGGGAGAGGTCCAGGAAGACCGACTCAGCGGTTTCGGGGTTGGTGAGGGAGGCCTCGGGGTGGCGTGCAAAGTATGCGATACCCATGAACGCGCCGCTCAGTGCGCCGAACACGGTCAGGACCATCCAGCTGATGCCGATGCGGCGGCCGGACTTAGCGTCCGCGGGGGTGCGCATCGCCATGAATCGTACGATAATGTGCGGCTGGCCGAAGTAGCCCAGACCCCACGCGAGGGACGAAACGATACCGGCGAAGGTGGTGCCTGCGAAGATGCTCAGCGCGTCGGGACGTACCTGGCTGATGGACTCAACCACGGGGCCCACGCCGCCGAGGTCAATAATGGTGACGACGGGAACGGCAATGAGTGCTGCGAGCATGAGCAGGCCCTGAACCATGTCGGTGTAGGATGCGCCCATGAAGCCACCGAAGAAGGTATAGAACACGGTGATGCCTGCCAGCAGGAGCATACCGGTGTGGTATTCCTGTCCGAAGGAGGACTTGAAGAACAGACCGCCGGACACCATGCCAGAGGAGACATAGAAGGTGAAGAACACCAGAATCACGACGCCGGAGACGATGCGCAGCACGCGCTTGGTGTCATGGAGGCGGTTGCTCAGGAAGACGGGGACAGTCACGGCGTCGCCTGCTACTTCGGTGTAGCTACGCAGTCGAGGTGCCACGAACTTCCAGTTGCACCATGCGCCGATGGTCAGACCGACGGCGAGCCATGCCTGGGAGAGACCGCTGAGGTAGACGGCGCCGGGCAGACCCATGAGGAGCCAACCGGACATGTCGGAGGCGCCCGCTGAGAGGGCGGCGACGGTGGGGGAGAGCTGTCGCCCGCCCAGCACGTAGTCGTCGAGGCTGTTGTTTTTGCTATTTGCCCATAGGCCAATCGCGATCATAGCAACAAAATAAATCGCCAGCGCGATGACCTGGTATGTATTTGCGGCCATAATGTTCCTTCTCTCCTGGTGATAGTGTGCAGTTGTGTGTATTTATGCGCTACCCCATAACTTTATGAGTGGCATAGGATACAGTCTAGGCTTTGAGGGGCTGAAAATAAAGTCTATTTGACGTCTAGGGATGAGAAGCTGTGGAATAAATATGTATTTGCTGTGTAAATTTTGTGGTCGTACAAGTGGGGTGCTGTGGGGGCGTGTGCGAAAAAGTGCCCGAAAAATCTCTGGATTTCAAGGTTTCGGGCACTTGAGTGAAAGATATGTAGCTGAAAAGCAACACAAACGCTCAACGGCATATGCATCTAAAACGAATTAAACGAAAAATTTAAAAGCCGTTCGGAGTGTTGAACTGTTACAAAACAATGTCACAGAGACTTAGAGATCCCTCACGACCCACGGCTCAGAAGCCATACGAGCCGGATCAAAACGCTCCAAAATCGCCGCTGCATTGGGCACCGGAACATCCGATGAATGGGCAGAACCATCAGCGTTATACACCGGAATAGACGCGGCAATCCAACCCAAAATCGTCGGAATCTCGACACCCGCCTCACGCAGCTGCGGCAGGGTTACCGCC
Organism: Rothia gullae; assembly: GCF_024294905.1. Lineage (GTDB taxonomy): Bacteria > Actinomycetota > Actinomycetes > Actinomycetales > Micrococcaceae > Rothia. Next base: position 86,250 of record NZ_JANCOC010000003.1, on the reverse strand, counting down.
CCGTCACGCTTCGCCAGACGCTTACCTTCCTCATTTAGTGCCAGCGGCACGTGAGCGTAACGCGGCTGCGTCAAACCCAAAAGCTGCGCCAAATACGACTGGCGGGGCGCCGAAGGGAGCAGATCATCACCGCGCACAATCTGCTCAACCCCCACAAATGCATCGTCCACCACCGAGGACAGGTTATAGGCGTATGTGCCATCATTGCGCACCAGCACAAAATCATCCGCCAGGCCGGTGTAGGTGCCGTAAAAATCATCCTGCACCGTGTAGCTCGTGTACTCGGCGCGCAGACGCAGAGCCGGTGGACGCTGAGCACGGCGCTCCTCCAGCTGCGCCTTGCTCAGTTCACGGCATGTCCCCGGGTATGCGCCCGGCGCACCGTGCGGGGCGCTTGACGCCTCCTGAATTTCGCGGCGGGTACAGAAGCACTCATAGACGAGGTTTGCCTCGCGCAGCTGCGCAACCGCCTGCTCATAGGCGTCAAGGCGTGTGCTCTGGTACAGCACACCTGCTTCCTTGCCTTCGGCGCTTTCGCTACCCTCAACACGCTCTGTCGGGGCGCCGGGGCTTACATCCCAATCCAGACCCAGTGCCGCCAAATCGGCAATCTGACGCTCCGCAGCACCCGGGCGTACGCGATCCAAATCCTCCACGCGCAGATAGAAGGGCTTCGCGCCGCGGCGAGCCATCGCCCACGCCAAAATAGCGGTACGCAAATTACCCAGATGCAAGTCCCCCGAGGGAGAGGGGGCGTAGCGTCCGGTGCCGCTGGGAAAAGACATGTTCGAAGGAATGGAAGACGAGGTTGGGGAAGAAGTCATACTCCTATCCTATAGGGCGCGATTTCTGGTTCTTGCTCAGACCCTAATCAGAGCTGAACTAGCTGGGAGAACGTGCTACCCGGCTTATCAATCTGCAGAGGTTGTCAAGCCTCACGCCCACCTACCCGTAGAGGCGTAATTATGTGGAATGATGCACTTTTATGCCCTTAGTGATGTGCAATAGTGCAAAAATATGTTCTCCAGAAGCCCGAATAGCCCCGCAAGTACCAAAAATTACAGTAGGGTTGTATCTATGGCTCGTACTATTGAACTCGCAGACGGCGTGTACCGCATTGCGACCGACAACTACCGACTGAACACCGGGCTGGTCCTCGGACTGGAGCGTGCACTTGTCGTAGATACCGGCGCAGGTCCCCGTCAGGCAACCGAAATCTACGATGAGGTTCGCCGTCTCACGCGCCTTCCTATTACCGTTGTAAACACTCATGGACACTATGAGCGTTTCTTCGGTAACGATGTTTTCGCGGCAATGGGTGCCGAAGAATTCTGGGCGCATCCTCGTGCCGCACGCGCAATTCGTAAATACGGTGAGGCGCAGCGTCCCTACGTCGAGACGCTGGAACCGGAAATGGCACACAATCAGGGTGCCGCCACTAATATTGTTGTTCCCAACCGCCTGGTCGCCAATAGGGGCGACGGTATCACTTTCACCCCCATCGACCTGGGTGAGCGTAGCGCAACCCTCATGTACATGGGGCCCGGCCACACCGACGGTGACATTATGGTCGGTGTTGAGGACGTGCTGTTCATGGGCGGTCTGATTGAAGAGGGTACCGACCCCTACTTTGAGGATTCTTTTCCCGACCGTTGGATTGATACTCTCGGTGCCGTGCTCGAATTTGATCGCTACCGCGTGTTTGTGCCCGGTAACGGTGAGCCGGTAGACCGCACCTTCGTGGAGCGTGAGCGTAACACCATGGTGACCGCTATTGAGTCGATTCGTTCCTCCACTTTAAATCGTGATGACGAGGCGACGACCGCGGCAATGTATAAGCTACCGTATGCGCCGGGTGCTACTCGCTTCCTGCTGGATCGTTTGGCTCAGCTTGAAGGTGCGCCGGTAGCGGCGTATCTCGAAGCGGATCACCCGGATACCAGTGGTTTCACGGGTCCGATTACTCTGGGTCAGGCTTCGTACTAAAAACCCGTATGCAATATGCCTCATGGGGCATAAATAGAGGTGAGGGCTGGTTTCTAGGATTAGAAACCAGCCCTCACCTTTTATATACCCATAACCTTAGGGCACGTATTTAGTGCTGAACGTACTGGGCGCGCATAGTCTCGCAATCAGCCGTCAAAGAAGCCGGGACTTCACCCATTGCCTCGCAAAGCTTCACGAAACGGTGACGCCAATCCAGGTGCTGCAGTGCCTGACGAAGCTGCTGCTCCCCCTGTGCGGGGGTCCAGCGGGAGACCGCATCGGCAACCTGCGCGAGGCCCGCGCGTGCATCCGCGTGATCAATGTCGATGGTCGCGCCGTCCCAAAGGATTTCACGTACGGTGGTGGTATTTGGAACCTTGCCGACCACGGTCACACCCGAAGCTAGAGCATCAGTCCAACGGCCGGTAATGTACTCCTTAGTCGGGTGAGTGTACGGTGCTGGGCTGACCGAAGTGGAAAACGCCAGCAGGAACTTCGCGCGGTTCAGAGAATCCTGCAGGTGCTGAGCCGACTCACGGTCACTTGCGCCGAAGGGCGGACGGCCCTCAAAGCTCAGACCCAGCTCGCCAGCGAGAACGGCAGTCGCCTCATCATCTTCGTAGGCGGCGGGCTGACGGCCCACACGCAGCAGGTCGGTGCTCTTCGAGCCCAGCGCATCCAGATGGTCAGAGAAAGCACCCCAAACATCCGCACCCCAGGGCAGAACCCCGGGGGCCTTCACGCCCGCGGCAGTCCAAGGCTGAACGTCGTCAACGTCCGCAACAAAAATACGGTCGTAGGTGGAGGACTTAGCTACCGCGGGAATACGGTCATCCCAGAAGCTATCAATTACCCAGCCGTAGATTGCGCCGTAGCGGCGGAACGCGAAGGAACGCTGCGAAATGGCGTAAAGCTGACCGGGATCAGAAGCAATCACCAGGCAACGCTTGGAGCCGCCCTTGAGGCGGGGCAGACGCGCCAGAAGCTTCGTTTCCTTGCTGAGGGATGCGCCCACATCCACGGTGTGTACGGTACCGCCGGTGTAGCGGGCGAGAAGCTCTGCCATGGCGTGCAAGGGAACCCAACCGGCTCCGGAGGGGACAGCAACAATAATATCGAGTGAGCTCATGAGAATCCTTGGGAGCGACGTCCGCCGCATGTACCGGGCTCGCCGGGGTAAAACCTCGGGTCGCGGGCGGTGTGCATTGGCGGCGAGAGCGTGAATGTCAATAAATGATAGATAGGGCGCTTTGCGTTAGCAGGCGCGCAGAAAAACGCGAATGCAGCGGCGAATGAAACCGCTACGATCGGCTAGCTTTCAGCCACGGAAGGCTACGGCACAGGTAATTCTCAGTATATCGTTCAACCCTGCGCACGGGGCTTAGCCAGCAGCCTTTAAAAACGGCTTTAGGGTGTGTGAATGCGCACCTCAACACCCGATTCGGTCCCAAAACCGGCAGCCATGCGCGCCAAATCAGTGTTCGGGGCGGCAGCCACTGTGAAGAAACGATCCACAGCGGCAGTGAACTGCTCCTGACGAGCCATATCACCGTGTTCAAGGGTCGTGAAAATACCGCCGCCGGCATCATCAAAAACCTCAACGCGCAGTTCGGGCAGAAGCTCAGTATTCGGCAGGTTCAGCGACGACACATCGTGCTGGAAGGTCAAGTCACCACACAGCAGGGTCACCGGCAGAGCGGCACCACCAATGATTGGGCGGGAGTTTTCATCCACACCGGCAGGGTAGTAGCCCGACAGAGACACGCCAATAGCAGTCGCAATCGTGCCGTCAATACCGGCAAGACCGCGATTAGCAAACACGCGCGCGGGGGCGGGCTCCCCCAGGGCGGGGGCTGCCGCATCCAAATCACGCACCAGGTTTGAGGATCCCAGCATCATGAGGCGGCGCTGAGCCACCGCATCCTGCCAGACGCGGCGGGCGTAGGAGCGGCCTGCGGTGCGGTTGCGGTAATCGGTGTAGTCAACCGAGCTCTCAGCACCGGGGTGTTCGTAGACGGCAATGGCGCGCAGGCACTCATCCTGCCGCTTGCGGGCGGGATCAACCCACTGTTCTAGCCAGTTCAGCTCATCCACCAGCTCATCAGCGGCAGCAGAGGATGCGCACGCAAACTCAGCGAGCTCGTGCGGGGTCGACAGCTCCACGAAGGAGCGGGCGCCCGGCTCATACCAGCTGGCGTGGCGCGGGGCATAGAACGCGCACTGAGTATCTTCGCGTTCCAGCAGCGCCGTAATCGGGCGCGAGAGCGTCGGGTGGCCGAAGAGCACCACACGCTCAATCTGGGCGGCGGGGGCGAACGAATCATCAGCGAGCAGCTGCGGGTAGTGAGGAATGGAGGTTGCGCCGTGGCGCGCCTCGGAGGAAGGCTCCGCAAACAGCGGCAGGTTCAGCACGCGCGCGAACTCCGCCGCAAACTCGCCGGCACCGTCAGCAGCAACCACCACGGTGCGGTGCGCAGGAGTGAACTCCGCCAGGTCCGCCTGCGCCTCCAAAGAATCCAGAAGCCAACGCTGCTCGGCGCTGGAGAGCCCGGAACCCTCAGCGCGAGCGGCGCGGGCGCGACCCTCAGCCTGCGGGTCGTAATCCTCTAGCAGGCTCTGCGCCCACTGCGGCAGCATCTGCGCAAAACGGCCAGAGGGGGTCAGCGGCGTATCGAAACAAATGTTCAGGTGCACCGGGCCAATCGGCTCCGCAGAGTGTTTGCGCCAGTGTTCGGCGCTACGACCGGTTAGCGCATTCAGGCAGGCAGCAAAGGCCTGAGTCTGCTCGCCCTCCACCTGCTCGGGGTAGGAGGTCAGATCGGCTTCAGCGCGCACAAAATGATTGAAGAAACTCGCCTGACGGGTCGTCTGATTCACACCGCTACCGCGCAGAGGCTCCGGGCGGTCCGCGCTCAGCACCGCCAGGGGTACGCCGGCGTGGTACGCCTCCATGACCGCGGGCATGTACTCGCCCAGTGCCGTACCGGAGGTACACACCAGACCCACGGGCTGACCGGACGCCTTGGCAATACCCAGGGCGGTAAAGGCTGCACTTCGCTCGTCCACGCGCACGTGCGCAATGAGGGCACCGGCTTCAGCGGCGGCGGCAATAGCGTACGCAAGAGGTGCGCTACGGGATCCCGGAGACACGACAACATGCCGCATACCGGCACGAATCAGAGAATCGAGCACGGATACTGCGGTGAGCATGGCGGGGGTTGAGCGGTTTTCAGTCACCGTACCATTCTAATGCCGTAAGGTTTTTCATTCAGTTATGGTTACCCTTTCACAGACGCGACCTTGATAACTACAGTCTTCACAATCCGCAGGTGCGTTCCAGGACCCGGTAGCAGGCGGTGACGCGCTCCACCCACCACTGACGGGTCTGCTCATCGGAGGCAAGACGCTCCAGGCGCTGCGGGCTGGGGGTGATCGTGCGCAGGTCCATGAACCCGTCGCGGGCGATGAGCGGCTCGTCGGTGACGTCCTCAGCCATGAGGGAGACCGTGCCCAGACCGCACCCGTACTTTAGGGTCGGTAGGGAGGCCGCCAGAGAGGCACCGGTGGCAATGCCCACCGAAGACTCCAGCGCAGAAGACACCACCGCCGGAAGCTGCGCCTGATCCACCAGTGTGAGCGCACGGCGTACACCGCCCAGCGGCGCCGCCTTAATAACCATGAGGTCCGCGGCGTTCGCGCGCGCCACCTTCAGCGGGTCTTCCGCTTTACGAATCGACTCGTCTGCGGCAATGCGGGCGGGCAGTCCCTCCTTGGCAACGGCGAAGCGGAGTGCAGCCATATCCTCAATGGATGCCACGGGCTGTTCGGCGTAGATAATGCCGTACTCGCAGAGCTTGCGCAGCGCATCAAGGGCACCGGCGAGGGTGTAGCCCATGTTCGCGTCCACCTTCAGGCGTGCATGCGGGAGGGCATCTCGTGCAGCCGCCACGCGGGCAATATCGTCGGTGAGACTCTGCCCCTTCTCAGCCACCTTGATTTTGAGTTCCTGAATCTCACCCTCGTACTTGGCGAGTACCTCCGGCACACGATCTGCCGGTACCGCGGGCAGGGTCGCGTTCAGCGGGATGCGCGTACGCACCGGCTCCGGGGTGGGTAGCCACGCCGCTTCCAGCGCGCAGGCAAGCCACGCGGCAGACTCCTGCGCGCCGTACTCGAGAAAGGGCGCGAACTCGCCCCAGCCGTGCGGGCCGCGAATCAGCGCGCTCTGGCGGCTATTGACCCCGCGGAAGGTGACCGTCATCGGAATTTCGACCGTGAACAGGTTCTCCAGAACCTCCTGCAGGGGCGGCAGGGGAGTGTTCGTGAGGTGAAAACCGTAGCCGAGAGGCGGCACGCTCATACTGGTGTTCAAGGTATCTGCCCTTCTTCGATGCGCTATGAGCTCACCATAACATTCTGGGGGCGGGCGGGTGCGCTCGCACCCTGTCACGCATTCTCTGGAAATTCTCAGGTTGTGGTCGGAAAAACTTTAGTTTTTCATAGCTTAACCTGGGATAGTAGGTAGTTATTCGCCCGAGAACTCGGACGGTGCTGCGCATAAAACGGCAGCTTGGGGGCTACCGTTTTGAGGGGCTGGCATCGGCGGGCTCGGGTATGGCCAACAGGCATGAGGGCAAGAAGGTACGAAGGGTTATGAAGAAGAAAACACCGGCAAATACATCGGGTTCGGGAAACTCCGGTTGGGAGAGCTCCGAAAACCTCGATGCTACCAGTGTGCTTCACCCCGCTGATGTGCATGCAGCCGCTGCTGACAACGCGCCCACTACGGTGTTTTCCTTTGATGAGACTGCGGTGCTCTCTGATTATCAGGACGCTACCCAGGTGCTCGCCTCCTACCAGACGGCTACCCATGCCGCTGCGCACAGTGATGACCGTACGAAAGTTTTGACGGATTACGGTTCATCGCCCGCTCATGAAGCTGCGCCTGTAGGTCCCGCGAATCCAGGTTCCGCGAACGCTGAATCGGCGAACACCGAAGTTATTTCTTCGTATCCCGAACTTTCAGAGGTTATTGGTGCGACCCGTCCTTTGCCTCGCGCTTACCGTGCCCCCATTAAGATTTCTGAGACGATTCCCTTGCCGCAGGAGCGCGCCTCGCAGGGGAACTACAGTGCGGATGAACCGATGCAAGCTACGCGCCGTCTGGATCCGCCGAAGCCTCCGGTGAGCGGTTTCCCGCTGAACAATCAGATGGGTGCCTCCCCAATGGGTGCGCCTCAGATGGGCGCGCAGCAGCCTCTTCTCACGTGTGCGATGCCTCCGCAGGCACCTCCGCAGCCGGTGGCTTATCCTCCCGAGGCGTATCCTGCCGTTGCCTACCCGAACGGTGCCTATGTTCAGACCGGTCAGGTTCCCGTGGATGCTTCGGGTCGCCCGGTGAATCGTCCCGGCGAAGAGCAGGGGCATCATCTTCCGAGTACCGGTATTTTGATGCGTCACGTGATGGCATTGCTGTTCTTGGGTCTGTCTCTCTACGGTGCGTTTGTGTTCTTCATTTACACGACGACCGGCCAGCAGGTTGATGAGCAGGCGTACACCGAGTACGCGAACCAGTTTAAGAGTTACCGCGGTCCGACCCTGACGGCGCTGGATTCTCTTCCTGCGGTTGTCGGCGTGATTGCCGTGCTGGGTATGGTTGCGGTGCTGATTTGGAAGCACCGGTTCCTGCCTTCGCTAATTGGTGTGCTGGCCGCGGCGGCAGCGGTGACGAGTACGTATCTGCTTAAGCACTATCTGATCATGAAGCCCGACCTGGGTGTTCAGGAGGCGCTGAGCAACTCGGCGCCCAGTGGCCACACGACCTTCGCGGCGGCGGCTGGTGCGGCGCTCTTCCTGGCGGCGCCTCGTTTCTTGCGGCCCACGGTAGCTCTCTGCGCGGCATTGGCGACCTGCCTGACGGGTGCCTCCACGATTATTAACGGTTGGCACCGCCCGGCGGATGTGGTGACCGCTATTCTGGTCACCGCCATCTGGACGGTTGTGGGTATGGGCGTGTTGCGTTATGTGCGTCCGGCAGATTTTGCGGTGCCGGCGCGTGGTGGTTTGGTGTTGGTGCCGTTGATGACGATTGCGACGTTGTTCCTGTCGTTCTGCGCGGTCATCCTGTATCTGATTGCGATTTTTGCGCCGATTCCCGGTGGTGCGTTTACCGCGGCGACCTGCATGATTATTGCGGTGAGCTTTGGTACGACGGCGTTGATGGTGAACCTGTTGCGTCCGCGTAATAGCAATCGCTCCGCCTATTCGAAGGTGTGGAGTTATCAGTAGATGTTGTTCCCCTCCCTGCTCGGGGTGCATTGGCTCGGTGTGAGCTGAGGCCTTGTCCTGTTGCGGGGAGGGGAATACAATATAAATAATTTAGTATTTTTAATACCAATATTAGGGAGGGGGTGCGCGCCCCCTTTCACTCACCTCTAAAGAGAAAGGTGCGTACCATGGCAGGTACCCATGAAGGCCGCGTCCTCGTATTCCCCCAGCTCACCGAAGCGCTGACCCCCTTTGAAGATAAGCCCCAGGCCCGCAAGATTGTTGATGCCGACGGTGGCAACCTGACCCTCATGGAACTGGCTGCAGGCCAGTCCTGGCACGAGCACCACAGCGTGCACCCCATCTTTGTGCAGGTGCTCAAGGGCGAGGTGATTTTCCACGTGAAGGACCGCGATATTACCCTGGTGCCCGGCAAGCCGATTCACGTGACCGCTAAGCTGCTGCACTCCCTGCGCGCCGTGAAGGACTCCACCCTGCTGGTGACCATGCTGACCGGCGAATCGCACCCCGAACCCAAGGTCAATATTGACGTCGAAGAGGTCTAAACCCCGACCCCAAAACCCCTAACCCTAAAACAAAAAGCTCGCCGCCGCATCTGTACAGGATGCCGCGGCGAGCTTTTGCATGTCTGCCTGCCCTCACATATGCCGGCGAGAATGCCCTCACGCTACGCCCTGAGCTTTTGGTGCGCCGGTTGACCCATCGCGAGCGTACCCTGAGAAGTACACGCCCGCTAATACTCCAACTCCAGGGAGCAACCCGAAAGGATACGCAATGCCTAAGTCACTGCAACGCCCCGTCGTTCTTCTCACCGGCGCCAGCTCCGGTATCGGCTACGATGTGGCGCCGCTACTGGTGCGCTACGGCTACACCGTCTACGGTGCCGCCCGCCGCGTTGAGAAGATTGAAGAGCTCGCCTCCGAGGGCGTGAAAGCGCTCAGCCTGGACGTTACCGATGAAGCATCCATGGAAGCTGCCATACAGCAGATTATTGACGCAGAAGGCCGCATTGACGTGCTCATCAACAATGCAGGCTACGGATCCTACGGCGCCATTGAAGACGTCCCCATCGACGAGGTGCGCCGCCAGTTCCAGGTGAACCTCTTCGGCCTCGCGCGCCTCACCCAGCTGGTGCTACCGCATATGCGTGCACGGGGTAGCGGGCGCATCCTGAATATCTCCTCAATGGCGGGGCGTATTACCTCGCCCCTGGGCGCCTGGTACCACGCCACCAAGTACGCCCTCGAGGCGTTCAGCGATGCACTGCGCATGGAAGTTGAAGAGTTCGGTATTGACGTGGTCATTATCGAGCCCGGCGGCATCAAAACCCCCTGGGGACTCATCGCGGCAGACCACCTGGAGGAATCCTCCCGAAACGGTGTCTACGCGGCTCAGGCGCAGCGGGTTGCGGCCAATATGCGTAAGCTCTACTCGCCGTCCTCCAACCTCTCAGAGCCCAAGATTATCTCTAACGCTATTCTGCGAGCCCTGGAGGCGCGCCGCCCCAAGACCCGCTACCTGGTAGGTTTCGGTGCTAAGCCCTCCGTGTTCCTGCATACCGTGCTGCCGGACCGTCTCTTTGACAAGGTGGCACGCCGTATCTTCTAGAACCGAAATAGCGGCGAACTAGAGCATTAAAAAGCGGGTGGTGCTGCGCGAAACAGAATGTTTCGTACAGCACCACCCGCTATGTTTTTCAAGAGCTAGTACTAGTCTACTACGGCGTGGGTCGGATCAAGCACGCGCGCCAAGAAAGCCTGAGTACGTTCGTGCTGGGGGTTGCCAATCACCTGATCGGCGGGACCCTCCTCCACGACCACGCCGTCGGCCATGAAGACGACCTTATCGGCGACCTCGCGGGCGAACGCCATCTCGTGGGTCACCACAATCATGGTCATGCCCTCGTCAGCAAGATTGCGCATAATGCTCAGAACCTCGCCGACCATCTCCGGGTCGAGCGCACTGGTCGGCTCATCGAAGAGCATCAGGTCTGGGTTCATGGACAGCGCACGCGCAATAGCCACACGCTGCTGCTGACCACCGGACAGCTGAGCCGGGAAGCGGTCTTCCTTGCCTTCCAGACCAACCTTGGCGAGCTGCTCGAGGGCAACCGCTTCCGCCTCAGCCTTGGAACGGCCCAGAACCTTAATCTGAGCAATCGTGCAGTTATCAAGAATGTTCAGATGACCGAACAGGTTGAACTGCTGGAACACCATACCCATGTGGGTACGCACGCGGTTAATGTCTACGTCCGGGTCTGTGACCTCGGTATCGCCCACCATGATGGTGCCGTCGTTCGGCTCCTCCAGTAGGTTCACGCAACGCAGCAAGGTGGACTTACCGGAACCCGAAGGGCCGATGAGGCACACGACCTCGCCCGGCTCGACCTGCATGTCAATGCCCTTGAGAACCTGAACCTTGCCGTAGGACTTGTGCAGGTTAGAAATGCGCACCGAGGAGGCGGCCATGGATGAAATTGAAGCAGTCATAGTATCTTCCGTAATCCGTATCTGTCGTTGCGCTTACTTGCGGCCCGCAAGCTGGGTGCGGCGCTCAAAGTATGTGGAGAGCTGGCCCAGCGGAACAGTGATAATCAGGTAGCACAAACCCGCAACCACCAGGGGAGTCAGGCCTGCGTTAGCGGCGGTCAGGCCCTCACGACCGAACTTCGCCAGCTCGTACTGAGAAACCGTCATGCCCAGCAGGTACACGAGGGAGGAGTCCTTGGTCAGCAGGATAACCTCGTTGGTCAGCGGGGGCAGAACCACCCGGAACGCCTGAGGAATAATGATTGAAATCATCGCGCGAGTGTGGGACATGCCCAGGGAACGTGCCGCCTCCATCTGGCCCTTCGGGATCGCCTGCAGGCCCGCACGCAGAACCTCACTAATGTAAGCTGCCGAAACCATACCCAGGGACAGGGTCACCGGAATCAGGTTATCCACGAAGCGAATCTTGAACGCCAGAGGAATACCGTAACCGAACGCGAAGAAGACCAACAGTGCCGGGATGCCGCGGAAAAGCTCCACGTACAGGGTCGCAATCCAACGGTAGGGGGCGATAGAGGAAATACGCATGAGTGCCAGCAACAGACCGCCGGAGAGGCCCACGATGAAGCCCAAGGTGGTGTACAGCAGGGTGTTCTTCAACGCCACGGTGATGACGTCGGGGAACTGCTGAGCCGCAACGTCCAGGTTGAATACCTGCTGGCTGAGGGTCTTCCAGTCAGCCAAAAGAATGGCTGCCAGGGCGATAACTGCCAGAAGGGCGTACTGTGCGTAGCGAAAGAGCTTCTGCTTCTGACGGGGTGAGAGTTTAGAGGACATGCGCTTTCTTATCCAGGTGCTGTTCGGTCAAGAGCGTTCTACACGCTCACAAGGGGTAAAAGGCCGGAGAATCCCCCAACCCAAAAGTAATAAGGGTACTCCTGAATTGGGGGAGAGGCTAACCGGCTAGATGCTTAGGAAGCGGAGGAAGAGGCGCTCGCGGAGGTGGAGGAAGCGGCACCAACCCACTTGGCCTTCATCTTGTCGAGCTCGCCGTTTTCCTTGAGCTTGGCGATGGTAGCGTTTGCCTTGGCCAGTAGCGCCTTGTTGTTGGAGGAAACTGCTGCGGCAATCTGCTCGGTGTTCTCGGAATCCTGGTATGCGATCTTGAAGGAGTCCGGGTCGTTGGTGAGCGCCTCGGAAACCACGGAGAGGTTCGCCGCGATTGCCTTGACCTGACCAGTCTTCAGGGCGGAGAACATGAGGGAGGTGTCTTCGTACTGGATGACCTCTGCACCGTTTTCCTTAGCGTAGGTTTCACCGCTGGTTGCCTGCTGCGCACCAACGCTGACACCCTTCAAATCTGCGGCGGAGGTGATGGAGGAGCCCTTGGGAACCAGGATTGCCAGGTTGTCGTCGAAGTAGACGGTGGTGAATTCCATCTTGCTCTTACGTTCATTGGTCACGCCGATACCGGCAAGGGCGATATCGCACTGACCGGTGGCCAGGCCGGTACCGGAGTCCAGGCCCTCGAAGCTGATGGAGGTCAGCTGAGCCTTCACACCCAGGTCGGAGGCGATAGCGTTGGCGATGTCTGCGTCCAGGCCGACGATGGTGCCGTTTTCTTCGTATTCGAAGGGCTTGTAGGGGGTGTTGGTGCAGACGCTGAGGGTGCCGGACTTGACGAGGCTGACCTTGCCGTTGGCGTCGGAGTTCTCGTTGGCGGTGGAGACGCAGCCGGTCAGGGCCAGGGGTAGTACTGCCAGTAGTGCGAGGGGCTTGAAGGATGCCTTCTTGAGGGATGCGGTGTTCATTGGGATGCTCCTGTGTAGGGTGTGCTCTATGAAATCTACGGTCTATTGTGCGCGCCTATGTTAAAAAATTCAAGTACATACATAAATATTCATAAATTTTTGCTGAATATTCATAATTCATACCCCTAAAAACTGAATAAAACCCCGAATTAGCAACTCGAAAACCACTCCAGAACGCACCCTAACGCACCGTGCGACGCTACTACGGTTTACCCAACTATCGAATCTAGTAACCTCCATGCCACAATTGAGAGCGTGAACGCAGAGAAGAACACCCGCGCAACCCGCGCAACCCTAGACAAGAAAACCGGCGACATCGCCGCCATGTTCGATACCGTAGCCGAACGCTACGACCTCATGAACGGCATCCTCTCCCTCGGCCAGCATATCTACTGGCGTAAGCAGGCAGTTGCCGCCGTAGACGCACGCCCCGGCCAGAAAGTGCTGGACGTAGCCGCAGGCACCGGCGTCTCCTCCGAACCCTTCGCCGACGCCGGCGTGGATGTCATCGCAGCGGACCTCTCCGAAGGCATGCTCGACGTGGGCCGCCGCCGTCGCCCCGACATGACCTTCGTGCAGGCAGATGTCACCGCCCTACCCTTCGACGACGAAACCTTCGACGCAGTGACCATGTCCTACGGTCTGCGCAACGTTGCCAACTATCCCAAGGCACTGAGCGAAATCTACCGCGTACTCAAGCCCGGCGGATGCATCGTCATCCTCGAGTTCTCCACCCCGACCTTCGCCCCCTTCGGTGCGGTTTACAAGAACTACATCATGAAGGCAATCCCGCCGATTGCCCGCGCAATCTCCTCCAACCCCGAATCCTACGAATACCTCGCCGAATCCATCATCACCTGGCCCAACCAGCAGGAACTGGCGCAGAAGTTCAAGGAGGCGGGCTTCACCTCCGTACAGTACCGCAACCTCACCGGCGGTATCGTCGCGATCCACCGCGGTTTCAAGCCCGAAGCGCACAACGCCTAAACACCGCGTTCACACACGACTGAAAACACCAACACCAAGAAGATAGAAGACACCGTGAGCAACGCAGAGCAGCCCATTGCCGTAACCGACCTGCTGGGAGACCTCGACCTGAAGCTTCCCGCAGGCTTCGAACTCATCGCCGCAGACCCCAAGCTGGGTCCGCAGATTCTCTCCTCCCTCGCACGTATTGAGGAGCGTCTGGCAGAAGCCATCGCACAGACCGACCACCTGGCGGATGTCGCATCCCGCCACCTGCTCTCCGCGGGCGGCAAGCGCGTGCGCCCCCTGCTGGCGCTGCTCTGCGCAGCTGTAGACGGCGAAATCAACGATGACGTCATCGAAGCCGCCGTGGTCGTTGAGCTGACTCATCTGGCAACCCTCTACCACGACGATGTGATGGACGACGCCCCCAAGCGCCGCGGCGTGGACAGCGCCCAGATGATTTGGGGTAACTCCGTCGCAATTCTGACCGGCGACTTGATCTTCTCCCGCGCATCCCTGCTGGTCTCTGAGCTGGGTACCCGCCCCATGAAGATTCAGTCCCAGACCTTCGAACGTCTGGTGCTCGGTCAGCTCTTTGAGACCACCGGCCCCCGTGAGGGCCAGGATCTGCTCGACCACTACATTGCCGTCATTGAGGGCAAGACCGGCTCCCTGATTGCAGCGGCTGGCGAGTACGGCTCTCTGCTTTCGGGCGCTTCTGAAGATGTTATCTCCATGGTCAAGGCGTACGGCGAGCTGGTGGGCGTGGCGTTCCAGCTGGCTGACGACGTGATTGACATTGTGAGCGATGGTAAGACGAGCGGTAAGACCCGCGGCACCGACCTGCGCGAGGGCGTGCCGACCCTGCCGACCATCCTGCTGGACCGTGCGGTAGTCGCCGGCGACGAATCCGCTATTGCTGTTCGCGCCCTGCTGGATACCGACCTGAGCTCCGATGAGGCACTGGAAACCGCTGTGGAGGCGCTCGCCGCCCACCCGGTCACCCAGGAAGCATGGCAGATCGCCTACGACTGGGCGGACCGCGCAATCGCCGTGATTGCTCCGCTGCCCGAGTCCACCGCGAAGGCTGCGCTGGAGTCCTTCGCTCACGCTGTGGTTCACCGCGAAGGCTAAAACCCGCCGTGTAGCGTGTGCCCGAGTCTAACTACTTCCGGGTGTCTCATACTTCAAAAACCCCCGCTGAATCTACCTTGATTCGGCGGGGATTTTATGCATTATGGCTAGTCAGTGCCGGTTTTTGGGGTGGGTTGGGGTTGCCCTCACCCTCCGAAAGCTTCCGCATGCTGGGGTCTTCTTGACCGGCCCCTACCTTTAAGGTAATCCTTATAGGCGTGTCGAGGTGTATATCCACTCCTTCGACGCTTGCCGGCTCCCACACTCACCCCGTGTTGGAGAGCCGTTTACTATTTTTGGACGCGAGCAGAGCCCACCACCCCGACGGGTTATTCTCGCACCAACCATCCGCGTCCCCACACATTTGAGGTTTACAACTATGGGAGCATCTACCCCTAAGGCGCCCACGAAGCGCGAAGGCTTCTCTAGCCGTCGCGTCTTTATCTTTGCCGCCATCGGTTCTGCTGTCGGTCTGGGCAATATTTGGCGTTTCCCCTACATCGCATTTGATAACGGTGGCGGCGCCTTCATGATTCCCTACATTGTCGCCCTGCTGACCGCCGGTCTGACCTTCCTCTTCTTTGACTACGCTATCGGTCACCGTGCGCGTGCGTCGTCCCCGCTGGCTTTCCGCCGTCTGAACCGTAAGACTGAGTTCATCGGCTGGTGGCACATGGGTATTAACTTCGTCATCGCTATTTACTACGCCGCTATTGTGGCGTGGTCGCTGCGTTACATGGTTTTCTCCTTCACCAATGCGTGGGGCGATAACCCGAAGGCGTTCTTCCAGGGTGAGTTCCTGAAGGTTGCAGAGACCCCCGGTGTCTCACTGGACTTCAACATGGATGTTCTGGTCCCCATGGTGCTAATCTGGGGTGTGCTGCTCGCTGTGATGGCTCTGGGTGTTCAGAAGGGTGTGGGCGCCGCCAACGTTGTCTTCATGCCGATTCTGCTCATCATGTTCGTTGGTCTGGTGATTTACTCCCTGACCCTGCCCGGTGCTGTGGACGGCCTGAATGCTCTGTTCACCCCCAGCTGGGACTCCCTGGCTAACCCGAATGTGTGGGTTGCGGCCTACGGTCAGATTTTCTACTCCCTGTCCATTGGCTTCGGTATTATGATTACCTACTCCTCCTACCTGAAGCCTAAGACTGACCTGACCGGTTCCGGTGCTGTGGTTGGTTTTGCGAACTCCGGTTTTGAGCTTCTTGCTGGTATTGGTGTCTTCTCGGCTCTGGGCTTTATGGCTCACGTAGCTGGCACCCAGGTCAGCGAGGTTGCGACCAGCGGTATTGGTCTGGCGTTCATCGCGTTCCCGACCATTATTTCTCAGGCTCCCGGTGGCGTGCTGATTGGTATCCTCTTCTTCGGCTCCCTGCTCTTTGCTGGTTTCACCTCCCTCATTTCGATTCTTGAGGTGATTATTGCCGGTATTCAGGATAAGTTCGCGACTTCCCGTGTCTTCTCCACCATCCTGGTGGTTGTGCCCATGGCGCTGATTTCGCTGCTGCTGATGCCCACCACCACCGGTCTGTACGTGCTGGATATTCTCGATAACTTCGTGAACCTCTTCGGCATTCTGGCTGCTGGTCTGTGCGCTATCATCGTGGTCTCCTACGTGGTGCGTGCACTGCCCGCTCTGGCTGAGCACCTGAACCGTTACTCCTCCATCAAGGCTGGTAAGATTTGGATGATTCTGCTGGCTGTTGTGACCCCGCTGGTTCTGGGCTACTCCCTGATTCAGAGCGTCATTAAGCTTGTGGCAACCCCTTATGAGGGTTACCCGGCAGATATGTTGGCTATTTTCGGTTGGGGCATGAGCGCACTGCTTCTGGTTGGTGCGATTATTGTTTCTCTTCTGCCCTGGTCGAAGAAGTCTCGTGCGGCTGAAGAGCCTCCGGCACCTCCGGTGATTGCCGGTCAGGTGGAGCACGGCCACGTTGATTCGACCATTACCCGTTAGGAGCCCTTATGTCTATCTCCGCAATTGTGATGCTCATTGTGGCAATCCTGATCATTTGGGGTGGCCTGGGTTTGGCCCTGCTGAACCTGCACCGTCATCCGGATCTGGATGCTCTCGATGCTGCTGCTGAAGCTCAGGGGTCTGAGCTTTAGAGTGTGAACGCGATATAAAGTGATGCTCCGCAGGCTAACGTCTGCGGAGCATCACTTTGTTTTGTGCGGGGCTGTGTTTTATCCGGGTTGTGGAGAGCTACTTGCTCTGTACGTCTTCAGCCTGCACGAGCGGGATCATGCCGGTTTCCGGGTCGGACAGCGCGGAGGCGTGGTAGGCGCGGGAGGAACGCACCGCATCCACAGTGAAAATGATGAGCGCGACCCAGATGAGGCTCAGACCCAGCACCTTATCGGCGCTCATCTGCTCGTGCAGAATGGTCAGCGCCAGAACAAATTGGATAGTCGGACCCAGGTACTGCACCATGCCGATGACGGATAGCGGAAGAAGCTTGGTTGCCGCGGCAAAGAGTATGAGCGGCACAACGGTGACCACGCCGGTGGAGGCGAGGAGCCAGAAATGTCCGGGACCCTCACTGAAGAGAGTCATCTGCCCCTGCGCGTTCAGCACAAGCAACGCTGCTATGCCCAGAGGCGCCAGGATGAAAGTCTCTAGAGACAGCGAAATAATAGGGCTGACATCGTGGGCGACGCGTGCCTTCAGCAGACCGTAGATGCCGAAGGAGAACGCTACACCCAGACCCGTCCACGGTACCTGACCGTAGATGAGGCTCATCATCAGCACCGCGATACAGGAAATCGCCACGGATACCCACTGCGCCGGGCGTAGGCGCTCCTGCAGGAAGATGACGCCCAGCACCACGGAGACCAACGGGTTAATGAAATATCCCAGGGACACGTCAATGGTGTGGCCGCTGGTCGTTGCCATCACGTAGATGAGCCAGTTCGCGCAGATAAGGAATGATGCCGCCGTTAGCACCAGCATGATGCGGCGGTCCCGTAGCGTGCGGCGGAAGTCCGCAGTCACCCTCAAAATCGGCAGCAGCAGGGCGCAGAAGATGAGGGAGAAGACCACACGCGCCACGACAATCTCAATAGAACCTGCCGGTGCCATCACCACAAAATACAGGGGGAGCAGACCCCAAATAATGTAGGTGCCGATGATGGTGATAAACCCGTTGCGGGTGGTGTGCTTCTGTGTTTCTGCCATAGTTTCTTCTTCTGAGCTAAGTTCTTCGGTTAAGTTCTTCTAATGCTAGTCGTCCGGATGTGCCAGCAGGGGCATTGATGCGCACCGAGGACTCTACCTGCCGGGCACGCCTCAGGCGCGGTACCACGAGGATACCGCGCCTGAGGAATTTTGCGTATTCGGTTTAGAGGCCGAAGAAGCGGGAGAAGAAGCCCTTCTTCTTGGGCTGCTCTGCCTCGCGGCGTGCAGTTTCTTCCTGCTCGCGGCGGGCTGCCTCTTCGTGCTCTGCCTGCAGGTCGGGAGCTGCGCCAGCGTTGCGGATGGGCTCCACATGCTGCTCCTCGTACTCTGCTGCTTCCTGCTCTGCTGCTTCCTGCTCTGCTACTTCCTGCTCTGCTACTTCCTGCTCTGCTGCTTTCTGCTCAACCTCGACGGGCTGCTCAGCTGCAGTCTCAGCGGTGACCGGCTCCTCAGCGTATTCTGCGGAAGCCTCAACGGTCTCGTACTCGGGCTGCTCGGCACCGATGGAGTCGTCGGTGTAGACGCGAACCTGATCGGTCTCTTCTGCCTCGTACTCGCGGGGCAGGGTATCCACGGTGACCAGGCCGGGCTCTGTGTGCTCTGCCGGATCCTGACCGAAGGGAGCCTCGTCGGCGGGGTAGAGGTCCTCGGTGCTCTCAACGCCGGCAACCTCAACGGGTGCCTCCTGAGCTGCCAGAGCCTCTTCGGGCTGTGCGGCGCGCTCAGCCTCAGCCTCGGCGCGTGCGGCGGCGCGTTCTGCTGCCTCCTGCTCGCGCTGTGCGTTCTGAGCGGCTGCCTCTGCGGCTGCCACGCGCTCAATCTCGGTGCGCAGTGCGGCGAGGGATTCGCGACGCTGTGCGGCCGCGGCTGCGCACTGCTCCAGAACCTCCGGGCCAACCTGAGGTTCAGCCTGCTCGATGCCGCTGATGCGGCCCTCGTCGAACCACAGGCGCAGGGCACCGTCGGTTGCGGTCAGCACGGCGGTTGCCTCGGTGTCCCAGGCAATGTGGAAGCCACGCTGCTGAGCGTAGGAGTCCACTGCCAGAACCTGGTTGTGTACCTCTTCGCTCTGCAGGGTCTTAGCAATGACGCGGCCAATACCCTTGTAAGTCGGTGCCTCGAGGGTTAGTGCGGCACCCTCCAACAGGGTCCATGCGCGCACGCCAGCGCCTGCGGGCAACGGGTAGTGTGCGTACAGGCCGCTGATGGTCTTGGTTGCCAGGGTCAGGCGGCGTGCCAGAGACTCGGAGAGGGGCAGTTCGTCGGTGGTCAGCTCAACCAGGCCGTCACGCTCACCGGTTTCACGCGCCTGAATAGCGGCAGAAACAACAGAGTCGGGGAAGTAGCCCAGCTGCTGCCAAGACCAAATCCAAGTACCGCGGTTCTCGGATTCGGTGCCCAGCAGGTGCGGCTTGAGCGAGAGCGGGGGAGTGGTCTCAAAATCCAGAGACTGGGAGGTGAAATCCACGTTCCACTCGGAGGTACCCACGAGCTCGGCGAGTCGAGCCTGGTACTCGGTGGAGATAAAGATTGATGCGTCGATAAGGTCCTGCAGAGAATTCGTCATGCTTCAAGATTATCAACCTTTTAGCGTTCACTATGCCGTGTATACCCGGTTTTAGCGTGCGCTTTAGACGTATTGGGCTTTAAGGTGCCTGATTGAGCTGTGTCCAAGAGCTTGGAAAGAGAGATGGAGCATATATCTTTCGGCGTAAACTATCTGCGTGGAGTGCCCGTGTTCGTTAGAATCGAAGGGACGGCTTCTTCCGGCACCCTGTAAGCCGACACTACGACCGAACACGGATGCTTCCAGCCGCGCCGTATTCACACTCAAGGATGTATGAACTATGACTGAACCCCGCCTCGCCGAGACTAGTAGCCGTGCCGCGCGCATCCAGGATGCGTTGAACAACATTGGAAGCTGGTTGCTGGACGTCGTTAGTGTTGACCCCGGCTGGAGCGAAATGGTGCTGGACGTCAAGCCTTTGGCAGGTCAGATTTTTGTGCGTGTGCGTGAATTCCGTGACGGTGAAGAGTTCATTGGCACTATCGGCCCACTCAAGGACGGTTCACCCATCATTGCTGAGGTCCGCAAGTTGCAGCGTGCCGCTTACGACGGTAACCGCGGCACCTGGTTTACCGCCTCCATCGTGGTGGCGGCAACTGGATGGCCCAACCCGCAGTTCAGCGTGGGTGCCTCCTACAACCGTGACGATCAGCCCGCCAGCTGGAAGAATGAAGGCACCCTGACCGCAACTGACGTGCGTGAGCACCTGGCTGAGTTCCCTCGCGATGCTTCACGTATACCTCAGTGGGCTCGTGAGCGTATGGAGGGCCGTGCACGCCATACTGCCGCAGAGTCACTGTCTTCGAGCGAGCACGAGATTCCGAACCCGTACCTGGTTGTTGCCTTGGAGACCTTCCGTAACGATGTGCAGGAGCGAACCCTCATTAACGTGGTCCGCACGATGCTCGGTGGTGACGTTCTGCTCGATGCGACCGGCTCCCTGCTGATTCCTTCCGAGACGGATGCAATAGGCCCCGAATCCGTGCTGGCCCACCAGGTCATTCGCATGCCTGAGACCGGCATGCAGGCGTTGTGCGTATTCTCCTCCTCCGAGCACATTGGTAAGAGCTACGTCCGTCAGGAATCCGAGGGCGACGAGCTGATTCTGCGCGAACCGGCGATGAAAGTCTTCATTGATTTCCTCAACAATGAGGCGCTGGACCTGATTGTGGTTGACCCCGGCACCGATCACGAGTGCTACATTGAGCGTGCTCAGGTGCAGTGGATTGTCACTTCTCCCCGCAATGATGGCGCGAAAATGGCGCTGGTGCAGGACAACATGCAGATGCTGCTCGGCTCGCTGGTGTCCCCGGCGTCCGTGCTGCTGGTGGGCGTTGACCCCGCCGACCCGTCCGGTACCTCCTTCGTGTTTGACCCGGATGAGAACGGCAACCCGCAGAGCCTGCTGGTGTTCACCTCCGCCATTGAAATTGCGGCACTGGACCCGCATATTGAGGTGCGTTTGGCGAACGCCCTGGATATTCTGCGTTACGCCCTGGATATTGGTGCACCGAGCGTGAAGGTGAACGCGATTAACCCCTCCGCCGTGCTGAGCGCGGCGCAGATTCGTGAGCTGCTGGAGATTGTGCGTGAACAGGAAGCGGTCTTCGGCGCTTCTCCCGCTGGTGCTAGTGCACCCGCATAGTTCATAAAATCTGTCACGCTAAAATCGCCCGGAAGAAACACCCATACGGTGTTATCTCTTCCGGGCGATTTTGTGTTTGGAGAGGGTTGTAATCCTGCAAACGGGTTAAAAATATGGGGTCGGTGACTCCACCTTACTGAAAGTCACCGGCCCCATGCTGCAGCCGTGCGTCATGTTCTTGAATCTACAGGGGAACAGACGCTGCCGTATCTTACGAACCAGATGCGGCGGCTGCTACGGCCTCGCGAACGCGAGAACCGAGCTCAGGGTGAACGCTATCCCAGTATTGGAACGCGCGTTCACGAATCTCGTCGGAACGAACAGCACCTACGTGACCGGAGATGTTGCTGATCAGGCGTTCACGTTCTTCGTCGTTCATGGTTACCTCGTAGAGGGTGCGTGCCTGCGAGAAATCATCGTCATCCGGACGCAGGGTGTAGGCGGTGCGTACCAACTCGCCATCAGACTCCCAGCTGCCTTCGCCAGCGCGCTCCGCATCCGCATGCGGACCGCCCAGGCTGTTTGGTGCGTAAGTGGGAACGGAGGGGTCGTTGAAGTTGTAGCGCATCGAACCGTCATGTGAATAGTTGTTCACCGGCGCCGCGTGGGGTGCGTTCACCGGCAGCTGCGCGAAGTTGGTGCCGATGCGGTAGCGATGCGCATCCGGGTAGGAGAAGATACGACCGAGCAGCATCTTATCGGGTGAAGCCGCGATACCGGGCACAAAGTTCGAGGGGGAGAAGGCCGCCTGCTCGATCTCGGCGAAGAAGTTCTGCGGGTTGCGATCCAGCACCATGCGGCCCACCTTGATCAGCGGGTAATCCGAGTGCGGCCAAATCTTCGTCAGATCGAAGGGGTTAATACGGTAGGTCTTCGCGTCCTCGTAGGGCATAATCTGCACGTAGAGCGTCCAGGCGGGGTAGTCGCCACGCTCGATAGCCTCGCGCAAGTCGCGGCGGTGGAAGTCAGCATCCTTGCCCGCCATTTCATCGGCCTGAGCCGGGGTGAAGAACTCGTTGCCCTGCTCGGTCTTGAAGTGGTATTTAACCCAGAAGCGCTCGCCTTCGGAGTTAATCCACTGGTAGGTGTGCGAGCCGAAGCCATCCATATGGCGCAGGGTTCGGGGCAGGCCGCGGTCGCCCATCAGCCAGGTTACCTGATGCGCCGATGCCGGATTGAGGCTCCAGAAATCCCACTGCATGTCGTTATCGCGCAGACCCGAACCGGGCATACGCTTCTGCGAGTGGATAAAGTCGGGGAACTTGATGGCATCGCGAATGAAGAAGATAGGAGTGTTATTACCTACCAAGTCGTAGTTGCCTTCGGTGGTGTAAAATTTCACCGCGAAACCGCGCGGGTCACGCCAAGTATCGGGGGAACCGGATTCGCCAGCCACGGTCGAGAAACGAATCAGTAGCTCGGTTTTAACGCCCGGCTGAAAGAGCGCCGCACGGGTGTACTGCGAAACATCTTCGGTGGTTTCAAAGTAGCCGTATGCGCCGGTTCCCTTTGCGTGCACCACACGCTCGGGCACACGCTCACGGTTGAACTGAGCGAGCTTTTCAACAGTGTAAGCATCGTGCAGAACGATGGGACCATCGGCGCCCACGGTGAGCGAATGATCATCTGAAGCTACCGGCGTGCCAGTGCTCGTGGTGGTGTAAGAACCGGGATGAATGGGGTTCTGCGGGGTCTGATACATATTTGCTTCTCCTTGTGTTTTTGGTGATGCTATGTGGTTTTCGACGAGCATTCTTCCTGTTTTAGGGTGCAGCTAACGAACACCAAGGCGCTGTTTCACGCCCGGAGTAAGGTGTGGGAATGTGGTTCGTTAGTGCTGAACGCTCGCTGCGGCTTGCACCTGGCTGTTCGCCAGTTCTGCTTCTGCCTCAGTTTGACAGTCTACGCACACGCCCTGGTAGAGCACGTCTGCGCTGAAGAGCGCCATGCCGTGAAAATCGCTGGGGGTGAGGCAGGGCGCGGAGCCGACCGCGCAGTCCACGTCTTCGACCTTGCCGCAGCGTACGCAGAAGGCGTGGTGGTGATTGTCGCCCGTGCGGGTTTCGTAGAGTGCGGGGGTTCCCGGCGGCTCAAACTTGCGTAGCAGGTCGATATCGGTCAGATCGGTGAGGATGACGTAGACCGACTGAACCGTAATGGCGGGGATGCGCTCGCGGACTGCCTGCACGATGGTCTCGGCGGTGGAGTGCGGGTGCTCCTGCACTGAGTGGAGTACTGCGAGGCGCTGCTTGGTGACACGGCGGCCCTTGGTGCGCAGACCGGTGGTCCATGCTTCTTCGAGCTGTTCGGGACTCATTGCGGAGAGCATGGGCAGGCCGATGGTGTGGGCGCATCCGGGGCTGTTATTTTGATGCTCGTGGAGCTGCGTTGTCTTTGCTTCTTGGGTTGTTTTTGCGTCGGTCATAGGTATAAGTCTACACCTTATTATGAGAAATTCATAATTATTTTATGAAAAACTCATAATAAGCCGATGGAGCGTCCTTTTCATCCACTCTGTGGCGCTTCTCCTCACCCCTGCTGAGGGCCTGAAAAGATGCCGTACAATCAAAGAACCTAGAGTAACCCGCACCGGCGATCACCATCAAGGAGGATAGGGTCATGGTGTACGACTTTACAAACCCCATCTACATTCTGCTGATGGTTCTGCTCTTTGGCGTACCCATTGTGACTCCGGTGATTTACGGTCAATACCGCAGTACTACCACCGGTTTTGATCTGGAGGGGCAGTTGATGCTTGGTCTGCTCTTCACCCTTTTCCTGGGCGCTTATGGCACGATTCTGCTACTCGGTATTTTCCCGACTGCTACGGCGCAGGTGATGGAGCAAGTGCCCCTAGTGAATATCCCTGGTGCTATTCCCTAACCCCTCCCGCATAGTTCAGTGCGCCGGTGACGCTCTGGGTGAATCCGAGCGCCATATGGTGCGCTGGCGGGTGCTTGCCCGTATTCTATAGAGTCAAGTACACGCTGACCTATTTGTCTAGGAGGATACCCATGCACAGTCATAACAATGGATTTAAAACTGCCCTGCTGATGGGCTCCATGGTGGGCATGATGTTGCTCATTGGTGGTCTGCTCTCGGTGAGCTTCCGCTCCTCCATCTTCATCTGGATTATGGGTTTGTTCGGTTTGGCTTCGGTTGCGTACACCTACTGGAACTCAGATAAGCTCGCCCTGCGCTCCATGAATGCCTACCCGGTCAGCCGTGAAGAGGTTCCGGTGCTTTATGACATCGTGGAGGAGCTTTCCTTCCGTGCGGGTCAGCCCATGCCTGCCCTTTACGTGGCACCGACCATGACTCCGAACGCGTTTGCGACCGGTCGTAACCCGCAGAATGCGGCGGTGTGCTGTACTGAGGGTATTTTGCAGTTGCTGGATGAGCGCGAGATGCGCGGCGTGCTCGGTCACGAACTGATGCACGTGTACAACCGCGATATCCTCACCTCTTCGGTGGCGGCGGGTATCGCCTCCATTATCGGTACTGTCGCTCAGTTCCTCTCGTTTGGTGCGATGTTCGGTGGTTCCAACCGCGATGGTGAACGTTCCAACCCCCTTGCCATGTTTGTGGTTGCCATGCTGGCTCCCATTGCTACGCAGGTCATTCAGATGGCCATTAGCCGCACCCGTGAATTTGATGCCGACGAGGATGGTGCACGTCTGACCGGCGACCCGCTGGCTCTGGCTTCGGCACTGCACAAGCTGGAGAGCGGCGTATCCATGTACCCGATGGACCCGAATAACCGCAACACGGAGGCGGCGAGCGCCATGATGATTGCGAACCCCTTCGGCTCGCTGAAGAACATGCTCTCTACTCACCCGCCGATGGATCAGCGTATTGCGCGTCTGCAGCAGCAGGCTCGTGAGATGGGGCAGTACTAAGTCTTTTTCTTCGCTGAATCATCCGAGCGCGAGTGTGTCGCTGTATGCATGTGACGCTGTACGAATATGACGATGTACGAATATGACCAGACGTGACGATTGTGACCCGCGATGACGGGTTGGCAGACAAAAATCCTCGGGGTGGCTACTGTGGAAGTAGCCAACCCCGAGGATTTTTGTGTAGAGGATTTTTACATTTCGGCTTATAGTCGCCTCCCCTCGCCCATCAGGGGTGGGGGTGCATGGGCTTAGCGGTAGTTGACGAACTGCAGGTCAATCTCAAGGTCAGCGGACTTGAGCATTGCAATGACTTCCTGCAGGTCATCGCGGGACTTGGAGGAGACGCGCAGCTCGTCGCCCTGGATGTTCGCCTTTACGCCCTTGGGACCCTCTTCGCGGATCATCTTGGAGATCTTCTTTGCCTGATCCTGCGCGATGCCTTCCTTGATGGAACACTCGATGCGGGTTTCCTTGCCGGATGCGTAGGGCTTGCCGGAGTCCAGGGACTTCAGGGAGATGCCGCGCTTGACCAGCTTGGACTGGAAAACGTCGAGCACTGCCAGTGCGCGCTCTTCGGCGTTTGCCTTGATGAGGATCTTATCGCCGGAGTAGTCGATTTCTGCGCCAACGCCGCGGAAGTCGTAACGCTGGGAGATTTCCTTCTGCGCCTGGTGCAGTGCGTTGGAAACTTCCTGCTTGTCCACCTTGGACACAATGTCGAATGACGATTCGCTAGCCATGGGCTTTCCTTTCGTGAATGAGGTGCTACTGGCACCGGTTAGTACTAGCCTACCGGGTTGGGGCTCTTGTTCACAGCTAACTAACAGAAATACAGGCCTGTTTTACAGGTGTTACTAACCTAAAAAGAGGACAATAGAGATATGACTATTCATAACCTGTCTGCAACGGATGCACGCACGAGCGAGGAAGCTCGCGACCTGCAAACCATGCTCTTCATTGACTTGCATACCTCTCTGGGGGCTGAGCCCGAAGGTATTCCTGAGGCTGAGCGCCTCAACGAGTCTGACCACCACGATATTTATCTTGACCTGAATGCGGAAGAGTCTATGCATTCTTCTTTTGAAGGCATTGGTATTACTCTGACTGAGCCTTCGCTGGTGGCACGTTTCCATGGCGTTCGCCGTGACCTGGAGCGTGAGATTGCCGGTGACATGTGTACTGTGGAGCAAGCGCGCCGCTATCTGGAGCACCTGGAGATTGTTCTTCTGCTTGAGCAGGATGGCGACATTCCGTCCCGCTCCTTCTAAGGCTGCTGCAGGCGTTCGCTTTATTCACGGCTTTATTCATGAGGGTTTTATTCAATTAGGATGAGGGCGCGGGCGCTGCGATAGATATGCGCGATAGATATGGATGCGCGGTGAGCGTGCATCGACGCTCTGATGTGACGAAAAGACGATAAATATAACCAGATATATAACCTTCATCACAAAACCCTATGTGAAGTGTACAAGTCCCTAAAAGTGCTGTAGAGTAGTCTCTGTTCGCTTGAGCGAGCAACTGGCACCTAGCTAGGCGGCAGGTTACCCGAGCGGCCAAAGGGGGCTGACTGTAAATCAGCTGGCACTGCCTACGGGGGTTCGAATCCCTCACCTGCCACAAATAGCCCGGTTACGAAAGTAACCGGGCTTTTGTGTATCTAAAACCAGTTTCAGGGTGGCTCCCGCAGCGGTCTTCCGTGGTTGCACCCGTATTTTCCTGATGCTCGCGAGGGGCTTTCCTGCGGGAGGGAAGGGAGAGCTCCATGCGGGGGCTTTCGCCTGCCGGGTCGGGCGCCTCCAGAATCAGATGCAGGGGTGTTCGCCCGAGTATTCGCGACACGCCCGTGAACCGGCTGAAAAAGCCGCAAACAGTATTTACTATGACCACAATTTGTCATATCTTTCACAATGTTTGAATCCCAGGGCGAACAATTAGCGATTGGGGTCTTGAGGGTGTAGCTTTATCTCATGGCTACTATTGAAATTACTCAGCAGAACCTGACTGCTACCGTCGAGAGCAATGACATTGTCTTCCTGGACTTCTGGGCAGATTGGTGCGGTCCCTGCAAGCAGTTCTCCCCCGTCTACGAGGCGGCTTCGGAGAAGCACGGCGACATCGTTTTCGGCAAGGTTGACACCGAGGACCAGGGCCAGCTCGCTCAGGCAGCTGGCATCACCTCCATCCCCACCATCATGGGCTTCCGTGGCGGTATCCTGGTTTACCAGCAGGCTGGCGCACTGCGCGAAGACCAGCTGGAGACCGTGATCGGTTCGATCCGCGAGCTTGACATGGATAAGGTCCGTGCAGAAATCGCAGCAGCAGAGGGCTCTGCAGAGAAGAAGTAAGCTCACCACCACCAAAGAGCTTGAACGGGGCGCACCTGCCGGTACAACCGGCTGGGGCGCCCCGTTCCTTTTTAACCTCGTGAGGGAGCGTTAGCGGCCGCGGTGATCCTCAATGGTCATGCGCGTCCCGTAGCGCTGCTTCGAAAAGCCTGAAGCGTGCATGAGCCGCACCAGGCGCTGCCGATGGGGGCTGTAAGGTGCCAGCAGGGCGAGCATTCCCACATCATCGGTGCGCTGACCAGTGAACAGCTCACCGACTGCGTGCGCCAGATGGTAGTCGCCCACGCTGATGGCGTCCGGGTGCCCGCACACGCGTTGCAGTGCCTCGGAAATACTCCACGGGCCCACGCCGCGCACAGTGTGTAGGCTCCGCGCCAGTAGCGCCACGTCGCCTTCTGCTGCAATGTTTTTCAGAGACTCGGCGGAACGAGCGTAAGCGTACACGGCATCGTAGCGGCTTTTATCAACGCCCGCCCGATGCCAATCCCAGGTAGGAATCGTCGTCAGGGTCCGGGCGCTTGGGTAGACGCGCATGCCTTCGGGCTGGTGCCCCAACCCGGTCGATGGGGCGGGGGAGCCGTACTTTCGCAGAACCCAGCCCAGGGTTCTGAACGCTTCGGTCTGGGTGATGCGCTGCTCCACAATGGCGTTGAGCATCTGCCGGTCCAGCTGCCCCGAGGCGCTGAGACGGAGCCCCGGATTCTGTCGCCACGCCTGCTGAACACGCGGCGGAAGAGACTCAAAAGAAGGCAGAGCGCCGAACTGCTCTGCGGGGTCGTGCAAACCCAGCCAATATGTCATTTCCTGTGCCAGTGCCTGAAGATCGGCTCGAGCCTGCATCTGCTGATCTGCGGCACTATAAGAAACCCAGATGCGAATACGCACCGGGCGCATCAGCAGGCGATGCAGGCAGGGGAGAGCCTCGGGAAGCTCGGCTGGCTGGGCCAAACGTTCGGCGTACAGCACCACCGGGAACTCGTGAAACGGCGTATGAGCCGTCAACCAGATTCTCTCGGCACCATCCGCGCGGTTCAGCGCACGATACGAAAGATCCTGAGCGCCGCGGCGCAACGACCCCAAAGTCTGTGCCAGCTGCACCGGAACATGCGGCTCAATCACAACCTCGCACGCCTCGGGAGCCAGGGCACCGGGAAGGTGAGAAGCGGCGGGGGAGAGAGTACGAACCTGAACGCGCGGTTCGTGAAGAACATCCGCAAGCGCCGGCGCATAGGGTACACCAGCTGCCGCCAAAGGGTGCCGGATGCGCCGTACACCCGCTACCGGGAGGCTACCGGGGATCGTACCATTGGGGGTCGTACCACCGGGGGTTGAGGAAGGAAACGTACTCACCACACCAGTCTATGCGCCCGAACCGGGCAGTAGTATCCGGGGCAGATAATTGCGGACCAAGATACAAAAAGTGCAGGAAGGGCAGGCACGCCACTAATGCGATACCCTAAAGGGTAGAGCGAGAACGAACGTAAACTCCGCCACCGGCACAACACAGGCTATGCGTTCCGCTCGTTCACAAGGGCGCATGTAGCCCGGACACACCCTGAGAGAAGGACGCCTATGGCAGCGGAAGCACAAGAAGCATCCTCGAATACTGACGCACCTGAACAGAAGAACAGCGCCGCCGCCAGTGCGGGCCGTACTCAGCACTCCAAGAAACAGCCGCGTCAGTCCCTCACCGAGCGCGTCAAGAGTATCCGCCCCCTCGAACTACTACCCGGTTTGCTGCTTGCCGCCGCCGTCATGGCGTTGTACACCTACTACTCGCTGCAGCAGGTGAAGCACTGGATTACGCCCTCCTGGGACCTGGCGATTTTCACCCAGATGGCGCAGGCGTACTCGCACTTCTCCGTGCCCATCGTGCCCATTAAGGGGCCCGACTTTAACCTCTGGGGTGACCATTTCCACCCGATTCTGGTGCTCCTGGGACCCGTCTACGCGCTATTGCCCTCGCCGACCACGCTACTGGTCGTGCAGAACGCCCTGGTCGCCTTCGCAAGCTTCGCCATTGTGCGCTTCACTCAGCGTACCTTCGCGCTCGCCCAGAAGACTGAGGGTGCACAGAAAACTGAGGACGCGCAGAAGAACGAACCTGCGCAGAGTGTCATCCCGACCCTCACCGGTCTGCTACTCGGCGCCGGATTCGCCCTCAGCTTCGGCGTTCAGCAAGCTATCGCCGCCCAATTCCACGAAGTAGCCTTCGCCGTGCCGCTGCTCGCCATGAGCCTCGGCTACCTGGTGCTTGCCTCGCGAGTGAGCGGTACCGAACGCGCACGCTACCTCGCCTACGCCTGCTGGTGGGCTTTACCCATTGCCTTCGTCAAAGAAGATATGGGTATTACTGTTGCAGCCATCGGCCTCATCATCTTTATCCGCACCGGCTGGCTGAGCACCGCCGTAGACATTCTGATGCCGCGCCTCTCCGCTGGCACCCCCGCCGCCATGCGAGTCCGCGTGCATCAGCTCTACTCTTCCTGGGCGCGCACCCCCGCCGTCGCTGAATCCACCATGGTCATGATGTGGGGTGTGTTCTGGTCGGTTGTTGCCGTCTACGTGATCCTGCCCTACTTCAATAGCGGCGGAAACTTCGACTACGCTGACAAGGTGAACTTCTCCGCGGCCCTGGGCGACCCCTTCGGCTCAGCACTGCAGATGCTCAGCAACAACACCAAGCTGGCAACCCTCGGCCTGCTGCTCATTACCGGAGCAGTCCTCTGGGTGATTTCTCCGCTCGCGGCAATTGCCCTGCCGACCCTTGCATGGCGTCTGCTCTCCACCATGGAATCCTACTGGGCAAGCACATGGCACTACTCGCTCGTGCTCATGCCCGTCGTCTTCCTCGCCCTGCTCGACGCCGTCATGCGGATACGTTACGGCGTGGTTCCCGCCACGATTCCGGTGCGTTTGGATGCGCGAGTAGCCGATAGCGCCTCCGTGCAGGAGACCGATACAGCGGCTGAGCCTGGCCGCCTCACCGCCATGGCACGCCGCATGCCCGTATGGGCTCTACCCGCCGCGGCGCTCTTCCTTGTCACGTCCGTGATTTTTGTGCCCGGCCCCCAGCAGCCCCTCGCATCCCTGGGTAATGCGCAGTTCACCGCCTCCGCGCTGACTACGACTGACCAGATGAAGCAGGAGGCCTTGCAGAAGGTACCCGAAGGGGCATCGGTCGCATCTGACCTGTCGATTCTGACCCAGCTAATTCCCGGTCGTACCGTCTACTGGATTGGACACACCGGCAAGCCCGCACCCGATTACGTGGTCATCGACCGCATGAGCAACTCCTGGGGCGGCAACCCTCCGACCAACGCCGCGCAGTACGCAGCTGACCGTTACGGCCGCTCCTACGCTAAGTACGCGACCGTTGGCACGATTGATATTGTGCGTCGCGTAGATTAATCCGAGGACTACATAGGCACGATACGTGCCTGAAAAGCGCCCGCCCTCCGGCTGTGAGGGTGGGCGCTCGCTGTTAAGGGATGAGGTTTTAAGCACCTTTTGGGGTTAAAAGGGTGCCGCTAAGGTAGACTAGGTAGAACACGGGAACCCCCGATGAAGGTCTTGTGCGCACCCGGCACCCAAGGTGGTGCTGGAATTGTAGGTGCGCCGTACTCACCATCACCGATTGATACGCCCCATAAACTTGCGGTTTACACCGTACACGCGGGCTTCTTTTGACGATCTCTGGTCCAGCGTCTTTGCTGCGTCTGCTGTAACAGACACACCACCGCTGTGTAAGCGGGAAGGCGAACCACCAGAAATACGTGACATTGCATGTGAGCATTACCCACCCTGTACACCCCCTGATCCACAGGGACTACTGTGCGCCAAGCGTAGAGTACGAACAGGCGTTTGGATAATGTGCCGAGAAATTCAAGACCACCCCCAGCAAAAGCCGCTACCCGCAGCATCCGCAGAACACCTCTGCAGAATGCGCCGGTAATGGAGGACCCCTGGACGTTCTACTCCCCAGGGGATGATGTGTGGCTGGGCCGTGAAGGGGACACCCGGTAAGCGCCGAAAAGCGTGCGCTTCCACCCCTACCGTATAGAGGAAAAATTGACTGAGAATACTGCTACCCCGGCCGAACTGAACGCCGAGGCAGAGACCGTTATGACCACTGAGAACATCACCGAGAACATCGTTGAGAGCCCTGCTGTAGAAGCAGAAGAAATCACCGCAGAAGCTACTGCAGAAACCACTGCAGAAGAAGAGGGCGTACGCTTCACCGACCTGGGCCTGGACGCCCGCGTCCTGGCAGCCCTGGAAGAGGTCGGTTACGAGAAGCCGTCCCCCATTCAGGAACAGACCATCCCCCTGCTGCTTGACGGCCATGACGTAGTCGGTCTGGCACAGACCGGTACCGGTAAGACCGCAGCATTCGCACTGCCGGCGCTGTCCCGCATGGCTGAACTCGCCGACATCAATGGCATCTCCCGCGACACCCAGGTTCTGGTCCTGGCACCCACCCGCGAGCTGGCTCTGCAGGTTGCAGAAGCCTTCTCCTCCTATGCAACCCACATGGAGGACTTCACCGTCCTGCCCATCTACGGTGGCTCCCCCTACGGCCCGCAGCTGGCTGGTCTGC
Organism: Rothia gullae; assembly: GCF_024294905.1. Lineage (GTDB taxonomy): Bacteria > Actinomycetota > Actinomycetes > Actinomycetales > Micrococcaceae > Rothia. Next base: position 54,333 of record NZ_JANCOC010000003.1, on the reverse strand, counting down.
GCCGCGGTGCGCAGGTCGTCGTCGGTACCCCCGGCCGTGTGATCGACCACCTGGAGAAGGGCTCCCTGGATTTGTCCAACCTGCAGTACCTGGTATTGGACGAGGCAGACGAAATGCTGCGCATGGGCTTCGCCGAAGACGTGGAAAAGATTCTCGCAGGTACCCCCGACAGCAAGCAGGTTGCGCTCTTCTCTGCAACCATGCCCAACTCGATCCGTAAGATTGCTCAGCAGTACCTGAACGACCCCACCGAAGTTCGCGTCAAGGCTAAGACCACCACCAGCGCAAACATCTCCCAGCGCTACATGCAGGTCATGCACTCCCACAAGCTGGACGCAATGACCCGCGTACTCGAGGTCGAAAACTACGACGGCATCATCGTTTTCGTGCGCACCAAGAAGGAAACCGAGGAAGTTGCCGACAAGCTGAAGGCGCGCGGTTTCGCGGCAGCAGCGATTAACGGTGACATCCCCCAGCAGCTGCGTGAGCGCACCGTCGACGCGCTGCGTGACGGCCGCATCGATATCCTCGTGGCAACCGACGTGGCGGCACGCGGTCTGGACGTTGAGCGCATTTCCCTGGTTGTCAACTACGACATCCCCCACGACACCGAGTCCTACGTGCACCGCATCGGTCGTACCGGCCGTGCAGGTCGTGAAGGTGCCGCAATCCTCTTTGTCACCCCGCGTGAGAAGTACATGCTGCGTCAGATTGAGAAGGCAACCCGCCAGAAGGTCGAGCCGATGCACATGCCCACCGCAGAGGCAGTGAACGAGACCCGTAAGCAGCGCTTCGCACAGCAGATTACCGAGACCATCGAGTCTGAGGACCTGAGCTTCTTCCGCGAGATTATCGAGGACTACGAGAACGAGCACGACACCACCGCTGAGGACATTGCAGCTGCACTGGCTGTTATCGCCCAGCAGGGTCGACCCTTCTTCCTCGATGAGAGCGAAGATATCGCCCGCAAGTCCCGCCCCTTCTCTGACGAGGAGTCGGATCGCGGCGGCCGCAAGGCAAAGCGCGCGCACAACGACGAGGGTATGGTCAACTACAAGCTGAACGTTGGCCGTTCCTCCCGCGTGACTGCAGGCGCTATTGTGGGTGCACTGGCTAACGAGGGTGGCATTAAGGGCTCCCAGATTGGCTCCATCGACATTCGCCAGCACTTCACCATTGTTGGCCTGCCCGAGGACCTGCCCCGCGACTTCTTCGATCGCCTGCGCGACACCAAGATTGCTGGCGAGTTCATCAACATCCGCAAGGACAACGGTCCCAAGGGCGGCGGCGGTGGCCGCAGCTTCGGTGGTGGCCGTCGTGAAGGCGGCTACCGCGGCAACCGTGACGGTGACCGTGACTTCGGCGGTGACCGCAACTTCAAGCGTGGCGGCCGCGATTTCGGGGGCAAGCGCAATGACCGTGACTTCGGTGGTCGCGACTTTGGCGGCCGTGATAACCGCCGTGAGGGTGGCCGTGACTTTGGCGGTCGCGATTTCGGCGGCCGTGATAACCGCCGCGATGGCGGCTATCGCGGTAACCGCGACGGTGGCCGTGACTTCGGCGGCCGCGGCAAGCGCTACTAAGATTCCGGCTAAGCCTGGATCTGCGGTAGGAGAGGCTTGCTGAGGCTATCGGCTAGCAGCCTTGTCATCCGCATATGAGTCAAAGACCGGCAGGGGAGCGATGAGCTCTCCTGCCGGTCTTTATATATTTGTGTGTTGATATGTGTTTGCATCAGCTGTTGCGATGGTGCCTGGTAGTCGTTGGGGCTCCTGGTCAAAGCTGGGCTCTCATGCGGCAGTGCGGAGAACAGGAAAACATCAAATGTGGTGCATGCCATAGCTTCTCTGCTTGCGAGCATTCTTGAAGACCTGTATAGTTTTACCTGTTGCCCCGATAGCTCAGTGGTAGAGCGCCATCTTGGTAAGATGGAGGTCCCGGGATCGATTCCCGGTCGGGGCTCTCTCATTAATTCATGCAAGAGCACGTATTAATGATGTGGCGGTGTAGCTCAGCTGGTTAGAGCGCACGACTCATAATCGTGAGGTCGACGGATCGAGCCCGTCCACCGCTACGCCCCGATAGCTCAGTGGTAGAGCGCCATCTTGGTAAGATGGAGGTCCCGGGATC
>NZ_JANCOC010000003.1:0-52103 GCF_024294905.1 Rothia gullae | reverse complement strand
GATTCCCGGTCGGGGCTCAGATAAGCCTGCCTCTTCGGAGGCAGGCTTTTTTGTTTACCTATTTTATCTGCCTATTTTCTTTGCCTGAAGCCCGGTCAGCATGCGCTCAGCGCATGGCTCGATACCGGGCATAGCAAAGCCCCCGAGAAAAATACTCGGGGGCTTCATCTTTACGCTCTGATCAAAGCGTTAGGAGGCGCGGCGCACCACCGGCAGCTGGGCCAGCAGCTCGTAGGAGCGCAGGCGGTCCTCGTGCTCCCAGGCCTCGGTCATAACGATGAGTTCGTCAGCGCCCGTGCGCGCCACCAGGTCCTCAATACGAGCCTGCGCGGTGGCGGGGGAGCCTACGATTGCTTCGGCGGTCATGCGGTCAATGTGCATCTTCTCCGCGTCGGTCCAGACGGCGTCCATATCTTCCACGGGAGGTGCGAAAGACAGATTGCCGCGTACCACCCCCAGGAAATGCTGCTGCTGGCTCGTGTACAGGTAGCGAGCTCGCTCGTCGGTATCGGCGAGCATTGCGGTTGCACCCACCATGACGTAGGGCTGCTCCAGGTGCTCCGAGGGCTTGAAGTTCGCGCGGTAGGTGTTTACTGCCTCCTGCAACATTGCGGGCGCAAAATGCGAAGCGAACGCGTAGGGCAGACCCAGCTGGGCGGCAAGCTGCGCACCGAACAGGGAAGAACCCAGAATGTACAGGGGCACCTTCGACCCCTGGCCGGGAATGGCGTGTACGCGGTGCATGGGGGAGGGCTCGCCCAGGAAGCGCTGCAGTTGCTGCACCTCGGCGGGGAAGCTCATGGCGGCAGAATCGTCGCGGCGCAGAGCGGCGGCGGTCATCGGGTCGGTGCCGGGCGCACGGCCCACACCCAGGTCAATACGACCGGGGTGGAATGCGTTGAGGGTACCGAACTGCTCCGCCACCACGTAGGGTGCGTGGTTGGGGAGCATAATGCCGCCCGAACCCACGCGAATACGCTCGGTTGCGGCAGCAATCTCAGCCATGACCACGACGGTTGCCGAGGACAGCAGGGAGCCGGCATTGTGGTGTTCGGCGACCCAGAAACGCTCGTAGCCGTAGGACTCAGCCGCGCGGGCGGCATCGATGGTGTTGAGCATAGTCTGGTGCTGGCTCTGGTCGGGGCGGTGCGGCATCAGGTCAAGCACCGAAATTTTTACGTTGGAAGACACAACTTTTCCTTCTTGATTGATTGCTGGTACTCGTCCAGCCTACGCCTGCTTGGGCTGTGCGGGTAGGGGTGCGCCGGACACCTTCGCTAGCAGGTAAAAAATGCGACGAAATACTGCACGCCTGCACCTGAAAGCTGGTCGCCTGTACAGCGGTCTGTCCACTCTGTGCGTTTGAGCTGAACACTGTGCACAAGAACGGTAGACTGAAATCATGAGCATTAACCCTGAGATTGTGGGCAGGGTCTACCCGTCCGAGAATACCTACGTTGTCGGTCGTGAAAAGATCCGCGAATTTGCCCGAGCAGTTCACGCAGAAAACCCCCTCCACCACGATATTGAGGCAGCCCGTGCGGCAGGGTACGCAGATGTGATTGCCCCGCCGACCTTCGCCATTATCCTGGCGCAGGCAGCCGACGCGGCACTCATCAATGACGATTCCGCCGGTATTGATTTCTCCCGCGTGGTGCACGCCGACCAGCGTTTCACCCACCACCGCCCCATCGTTGCCGGTGATGAGTTGCGCACCGAAGTTCACGTGGACTCCGTGCGCGTCATGGGTGCCGGCGCAATGCTGACTACCCGCGAAGAAATTGTTGACGCGCAGGGCGAGCCGGTCACTACCTGCATTTCTTCCCTACTGGTTCGTGCTGAGGAGGAGAACTAATGGTGCGTTTTGAAGATCTTGAAAAGGGCCAGGATATCGGTTCGCGTACCGTGGAGCTCTCCCGCGCTTCGCTGGTGCGTTACGCTGGTGCATCCGGTGACTTCAACCCGATTCACTGGAACGAGCGTTTTGCTCAGTCGGTGGGCCTGTCCGGCGTGATCGCTCACGGCATGCTGACCATGGGTACCGCCGTGCAGCTCGTGAGCGACTGGGTGGGTGACCCCGGCGCAATCGTGGACTACCAGACTCGATTCACCAAGCCCGTTCCCGTGGCGGATGCGCCCGGCGGCGAAAACCCCGACACCCCCACGAACGCCCTGACCATCAGCGGTAAGGTGGGTGCCCTGAATGAGGAGGCGCGCACCGTCCGCATAGACCTGACCGTCACCGCTCGTGATGAGGAGGGCAAGGAGCAGAAGGTCCTGATGAAGAGCCAGGCTGTGGTTCGTCTCTCGGCATAGAGTTTCTGCGCTTGCATATAGCCGTGTGAAAGCAACTATGTGAAAGCCTCGGCGCTACCCGATGCGGTGGTGCCGGGGCTTATGCATGCTCGGCTGCGCGCTCGCCGGTGCAGATGGCGGCGCTTCTTTTTGGGGGAGGTGCGCCGGACAATGAAGGCAAAATCACCATAAGGTTTTCGTGACTTTAACACGTGGTGGGTGTTGACCCCGCACAACGACCGGTATTCTTAACCTATGACTGAAAAGCTGTTGAGCGAACTGACCACCGCCCAGGTAGGCGGCCCCGCTAAGACCTACGTCCGCGCCACCTCCGAAACAGAAATTATCGAAGCAGTCTCCGCTGCAGACGCCGCAGGCGAACCCGTCCTCATCGTGGGCGGCGGCTCCAACCTGTTGGTTTCCGACGAAGGCTTCAACGGAACCGTCGTGCACATCGCCTCCGAAGGCGTAGAGGTTCTGCCCATCCCCGCATGCGGTGGCGCGAACGTGCGCGTGCAAGCTGGCACCATCTGGGACGACTTCGTGAAGCTCAGCATCGAGAACGAATGGGTCGGCCCCGCGGCTCTCTCCGGCATTCCCGGTACTGTGGGTGCAACCCCCGTGCAGAACGTCGGCGCATACGGCGTTGAGGTGGGCGAGTTCATCGCCTCCGTACGCACCTGGGACCGCGAAAAGAACACTCGGAAGACCTTCGCGAGCGCAGACCTGCGCTTCGGCTACCGCGACTCGGTGCTCAAGCGCGCAACCGTCAACGGCTCGCCCCGCTACGTGGTGCTGACCGTTGATTTCCAGTTCACCCTCGGTAGCCTGTCCTCCCCTATTCGTTACGCTGAGCTAGCGAAGAGCCTGGGCGTTGAGCCCGGTCAGCGCGCCGAATCCGCTCTGGTGCGCGAAAAGGTGCTGGAGCTGCGCGGTTCCAAGGGCATGGTGCTCAACCCCGAGGACTGTGACACCTTCTCTACCGGTTCCTTCTTCACCAACCCGATTGTTCCGCGCTCGACCCTGGATTCCCTGCCGGAGGGCGTCCCGAACTTCCCGGTGGTCGTGAAGACTTCCCCGTTCACCGCGGGTGTCGAGGACCCCGATCACGTGAAGCTCTCGGCTGCTTGGCTGATTCAGCACGCCGGTTTCGAGAAGGGTTTCGGCCTGGAGGGTGACTCTCGCGAGATTGCTCAGGGTCGTGCCAGCCTGTCGACCAAGCACACCCTGGCGATTACGAACCGCGGCGGCGCATCCGCTGAGGACATCTCCGCTATCGCCCGCGCTGTGCGCGACGGCGTGCGTGAACGTTTTGGCGTGACTCTGGTTCCTGAGCCTGTCGTGGTCAACGGCGAAATCTAAACGCTCAACTTCTCGCCTCTCGTAGCGCGAGGACGCATAGAATAAACGCTTCGGGCGGTCTCTGATAAAGAGGCCGCCCGAAGCGTTGTATCGACCCGCTGAGCTAGTGGCAAGGTGAGGAGATACGCACCTGCCCCGGCAGGTAGGGCCTGCGTTTGGGCGCTGTGCGCGTTGCCGCAAGGGGAGCGGTGGGCAGGTGCTCTATGAGCTCCTGAACCGCCAGGGGAAGCTTATGCGGCGGGCTGGGGGCGTGAAAAATCGGCTTATGGCGCGTGGGCCGGTACGGGTAGTATTCCGCGTCCTCGCTGTGGGACCAGACAAGGTTGCCGAACTCGCTGGGAACGGGGGAAAGCACGTTGGCGTAGTAGGCGCGCGTCTGCAGGTCGGCACGTTCGGAGGTGCCGGTAGATACGCCGCTGGGCAGACTGTCCTGCTCGATGATAAGGGCGCGGACCATGCCGCCTACGGTGCTGACCGCGTTCACGTGTAGGGCGAGCAGATCCCCGTCCTTGTGGTCGACCTGTACCTGCCCGTCCGCAAGGATTCGGGCGCCCATCGTGATGCTGCTGGCGATTCCTTCGCAGAGGGCACGGATGAGCGCCATGCGTGCAGGGTAGAGGTCTGCGATATCCCAGCCGATGAGGGCGGGCGCGGCGGAATTGCTGGCGTATTCCTCGTAGGATTCGTAGGAGGCGATGTCCACGTAGCCGCGGGCGATGGGCTCGCGGTCGTAGGGGCGGCCGTCGCGCTGCTCCCAGAAGCTGAGAGCGGTTGCGGTGAAGACAGCCTGGCCGTCGCGTACGGCGACGCTGAGCGTAAAGTCCTGCGGGTAGCCGTTTTTGGTGCGCGGGCGCAGGGTGATTGCGCGGGTGTATTCGTTGAATTCCTCGGGCCAATCCAGGTAGTAGCTCATTTTTGCCCCGTCGCCACGGTGCACAGTGAGTTCGCCCGGTAGTAGCATGGCTTCGGGCACGCCGCCGGCACGTTCGGTGGCGTAGTGTTTGCTCACGGGCCAGGGGCTGAACTCCGTGTGGTAGGGGCTGGAGAGGAAGGAATCGAGCATAGAACGTATCCTCTCATAGTTTGAGGTTGTGGCGCATGGATAGGGGGCTTAAATGACAAATGAGCTGTCCCTTCTGACTGCTCGGAAAGAGCGTTCAGGAGGGACAGCCCATCATGTAGGCTGGGCGGCTCGTTAGAGGGACTCGCCGCGGCGTTCAGGTAGTAGGAACACGGTGGTTGCCGCTACCAGGAATGCGGTGGAGAAGAGCGTAAAGAGTAGCGGGGTTCCACCGAATGCGACCAGCGGCGGCACAATGAGCGGTGCCGCGATGGAGGCGATACGACCGATACCGGCGGCGGCACCGGTGCCGGTTCCGCGCAGGTGGGTCGGGAAGATTTCCGGGCTCAGGGCGTAGAGGGCACCCCACGCGCCGAGGTTGAAGAAGGAGAGCATGCATCCGGCGAGGATAATGAATACCTCGGCGTGTGCCATGCCGTAGCCAGCCGCTGCGAGGGCGGAGCCGAGCAGGAAGGTCGCCAGGGTTGCTCGTCGGCCCCACTTTTCGATGAGGTAGGCGGCGACCGCGTAGCCGGGCAGCTGTGCAAGGGTCATGATGAGCGTGAACGCGAAGGACTTCACGAGGCTGAAGCCCTGGGCGTTCAGCAACGCCGGAATCCATATGAACGCGCCGTAGTAGGAGAGGTTGATGCAGAACCAGATGATGCACAGGGCGATGGTCTTGCGGCGCTGGCCTGCAGCCCAGATGGAGTGAATCTTCGCGGATTCTGCGTTGTCGGCGCTTTCAGACGCGCCGTGTACGGAAGCGTCTTCGGTCTGATTCTTACCGGTTTGGGAGAAGAGTGCGGGGGAGGACTCGAAACGTTCAACAATCTGGCGCGCCTGATCGTGCTTGCTGACCGACTCGAGGAACCGCACCGACTCGGGGGTTCCCATACGGATTACGAGCGAGTAGATGGCGGGAATCAGGCCGATGGCAAGTGCCCAGCGCCAGCCGTTTGCCTGCGGAACGATGAAGGTGCCGATGAGAGCGGCGAGGATCCAGCCCAGAGCCCAGAAAGCCTCCAGAGCGACCACGACGCGGCCGCGGATAGCGCGCGGCGAGAACTCAGAAATTAGGGTGGATGCCACGGGAAGTTCCGCGCCCAGACCTAGACCGACCAGGAAACGGAAGACGAGCAGCACGCCCAGAGAGGTGGCCAGGGCGGAGGCGCCGGTCGCCAGACCGTATACCAGCAGGGTGAGGGCGAAGATGTAGCGGCGGCCGAGCTTATCGGCGAGTAGGCCGCCGAAGGTTGCGCCGAGCGCCATGCCTGCGAATCCGATGGATCCGAGCCAGGAGGCCTCGGTGGGGGTGAGTTGCCATTCCTTGATGAGTGCCGCCATGACGAAGGAGATGAGGCCGACGTCCATGGCGTCCAGAGCCCAGCCGAGACCCGAGATGCCCAGGAGCTTGCCGTGGGCGCGGGTGAAGGGCAGGTTTTCGAGGCGTTCGTTGAGGGTCGGTGCGGTGTTGCGTTCAGCAGCGGGCGCAGAGGTACCAGCAGGTGCAGCAGCGTTGGTGCGGGGTGAATCCGTTGATACGGGACGAGGGGAGGACACGGTAGTGGGTCGCTTCCTTAGTGTTTAGGCGTAGTGCCGGGCGAATTGTTCCCTTACAGTGTATAAAGGTACTTTCGACTTGAACACTATTGAAACGAAAAAATTTTGAAGATGACGGAAAAATCTCAATATGAAGAAATCTTTCACAGCACCCATCCAGCGGTAGGTGCTATTCTCTAACCACCGCCGCCCGGTGAAACTCACCTACGGCACGTTTGGAAGGACCACCCCTGAAAACCATTGAAGATGAAGTCAAGGAAAGTGAGACCAGCCGCTTTCACCGCTGGCTCGAAGTCCGCAAGGAGCGTATGCACGCGCATCCGGTCATGCGTCATCTTTACAAGCCCCTCGTCATCGGCGTGGGCGCCTTCTGCTTTATCGCCGGACTGATTATGCTCGTCACCCCCGGCCCCGGCTGGCTGTTCATCTTCATCGGCCTGGGCATTTGGGGTACCGAATTCACCTGGGCACGCCGCGCCAATATTTTCATGAAGCACGTGGTGCTCACTGCCTGGTACCGCTACCGCGCCTGGCGACAGCAACGCAAGGAACGCAAAGCTGCACGCAAGGCAGAACGCAAAGCCGCCGCCGCGAACCAGCGCTAAACCAGCTCGCGCTAAGCCACACCAGCTATAGACAGACGCAAAAAGCCCTCGCTCCCATCCGATAAGAATGGTAGCGAGGGCTTTTTATATAGCTTGTCAGTGAGCTTTAGAGCTTGCCAACAGCAATCTGCAACATGCGGCGAATCGGCTCAGCAGCACCCCAGAGCAGCTGGTCACCCACGGTGAACGCGCTAATGTACTCGGGGCCCATCGCGAGCTTACGCACGCGACCAACCGGAATCTCCAGAGAACCGGAAGCAGCCACGGGGGTCAGCTGCTCCATGGACTCCTCACGCTGGTTCGGCACGAAGCGAACCCAGGGATTGTCCTCAGCGATGATGCGCTCGATCTCTTCAATCGGCAGGTCCTTCTTGAGCTTGATGGTCAGCGCCTGAGAGTGCGAGCGCATCGCAGCGATGCGGACGCACAGACCGTCCATGGTGATCTTGTCGTCTTTGGAACGGCCCAGAATCTTGTTGGTCTCAACCTCAGCCTTCCACTCTTCGCGGGACTGGCCGTTACCCAGATCCGAGTCGATCCAGGGAATCAGGGAGCCGGCGAGCGGAACACCGAACTGGGAGGAATCCAGCTCACCGGAGCGCTGCTTAGCAAGGATCTTGCGGTCGATGTCCAGAATTGCGGATGCGGGGTCGTTCAGCTCCTCGGAGACCTCGTTGCCCAGGTCGCGGAACTGCGCGAGCACCTCGCGCATGTGGCGGGCACCGCCGCCGGAAGCTGCCTGGTAGGTCATGGAGGTAGCCCACTCGACCAGGTCATTCTTGAAGAGACCGCCCAGACCCATCAGCAGGCAGGAGACGGTGCAGTTACCGCCGACGAAGTCCTTCACGCCGGATGCCAGGCCGCGGTCGATGACGTCGCGGTTAATGGGGTCCAGCACGATGATCGAGTCATCGTTCATACGCAGGGTGGAAGCGGCATCAATCCACAGGCCGTCCCAGCCGGCTGCACGCAGCTTCGGATGCACAGCCTCGGTGTAGCCACCGCCCTGAGCGGTCACAATAATCGAGTGCTTACGCAGCTCATCAATGTCGTATGCGTCCTTCAGCTCGGACGGCTTAATTACGCCGTCGAAGGTGGGCGCAACGCCACCAACATTAGAGGTAGTGAAGAAGACGGGGGTAATGCCCTCGAAGTCGCCTTCCTCAACCATGCGCTTCATGAGGACGGAGCCCACCATGCCGCGCCAGCCAACAAAACCTACAGAGTCACCGGGATTAAAGTTCATGGTTCCAAGTGTACTCGTAGCTTGGCGGGTGTGGACTAACACCGTACAAAAAATTTGATATTCGGAACGGGATAATCTGCGCAGACGCCCACTGCAATAGGGGCGCTCAGATGGAGATGAACAGACGGGCCAGCAGGGGCCGCAATAGGGTGCGTTAAACGCTCAAGCCTGCGGCACTCCGGCAGGGGAGTAGCCGCAGGCTTGAGCTGTCTTTCTGAGCTGATTGTCCGGGGGAGGTATCTATGGGAGGCGTTCTTTAGGAGAGACGTTCCAGGCGCTGGAACGAGAAGTACATGGGGTTCTTCGTGCCCGACTCATCAAGCAGGTAGCCTTTCTCGCTATTCTCCCAAGCACTCTCGGAGGTGACCCGCCAGCACCCGTTCGGGGAGCTGACCTCGCAGTTACCCGCAGAATCTGCAAGCTGTAGTTCGGGCGCTCGCGTATCGCCGGTAATCTCGTTGCCTTCCTGGCAGTAGAAGAGGGTACGCTCCACCGTCTCCACCCGACCGAAGGCCGGCAGGTCGGTGCGGGAGAGCGCCTCCGCGTAGACCGAGCCTCCACCAATAATCCAAGCATTAACCGCGGGAGTATCTGTAGCGGTATCTGCCCGGGTAGCTTCGACCGGCGCGCCCGCGGCGTCACGAGCCGCGTACAGCGCCGCATCCAGCGAAGGAACCCACAGTGCACCATCGCGTTCTTCCGCCTCGGCGACCGAACGGCTAATCACAATATTTGTACGGCCCGGCAGGGGACGAAAACGCGGCGGGAACGACTCCCAGGTGCGGCGACCCATAATCACCGGAGCGCCCAGCGTCACCTTCTTGAAGTGCGCCAAATCCTCCGGCGCGTACCAGGGCATATCCCCGTCACGACCAATGATGCCGGCATCAGTTTGAGCCCAAATAGCGGCCAGATGAAACATCATTCCTCCTCGTTACCTGCGGTTAGACCGCAATCGGGGCGGCAATACCGGGGTGGTGCTTGTAATCCACCAGTTCAAAGTCTTCATACTCGTAATCGAAAATAGAAGGCTTCTTGGTCTTAATGACCAGCTTCGGGTACGGGTAAGGTTCGCGCGGCGGGTAGGGTTTACCCTCCGGGTCGGTGCCGTAGCCCAGCTGCTTCTTCACCTGCTCCAAGTGGTTCGAGTAGATATGGCAGTCGCCGCCGGTCCACACAAACTCGCCCGGCTCCATGCCTACCTCCTGTGCAATCAGGTAGGTCAGCAGCGCGTACGAGGCGATATTGAAGGGCACGCCCAGGAACATGTCCGCGCTACGCTGGTACAGCTGGCAGGACAGCTCCCTTACACCGTCCGCGCGTTCATGCACGTAGAACTGGAAGAGTGCGTGGCAGGGCGGAAGCGCCATGTTGTCCACCTCGGCAGGGTTCCAGGCCGAAACAATATGGCGGCGCGAGCTCGGGTTATTCTTCAACGAATCGATAACTTTAGCAATCTGGTCAATCGTGCCACCGTCGGGGGTCGGCCACGAACGCCACTGCACGCCGTACACCGGACCCAAATCGCCGTTCTCATCAGCCCACTCATCCCAAATGGTCACGCCGCGCTCCTGCAACCAGCGCACATTCGAGGAACCGCGCAAGAACCACAGCAGCTCAATGGCAACAGACTTGAAGTGCACGCGCTTGGTGGTAATCAGCGGGAATGACTCACGCAGGTCAAAACGCATCTGACGGCCAAACACGCCGAAAGTTCCGGTGCCGGTACGGTCGGAACGCTGTGCATCCGCCGCGATGGCATCCTTGTTCTCCTCGAGGATTTCGCGCAGAAGATCTTCATAGGGAGTGGGGATCGCGTGAGTCATAAGAAAAACCTTGAATCCTGTCAGTAGACGTGAGAGACGGTCACAAATCAACCGCCCCTCTATTGTAAAACCCCCGAATGGGCGCAGGTAGAGCAAACGCGCTGAGCATAAAGCCCAGCGCGGTTGCCGTTAGAAGATAAATATATGGATGTTAGTCCAGAGCCACGCGTACACGCTCCACCGAGACAATTCGCGGGTTATCGCCCTCAGTCACCTGAAGAACCAGGGCATCGCCAGGCTCCAGGTACGGATCCTCAGTCGGAAGAACCTCCGCGGAACCCTTAAACAGGTACTCACGCAGAACATCCATCACCTGGGGCAGTACCGGGCGGTGAGTGCACAGCAACGAGGAAGAATCCTTATCGAACAGCGACGCCACGGTGCGGGCAACACGCGCCGGGTGACGCTGAGCGCCAGCCTCAGACAGGGACTTCTTCTCCTTCACCGACACACCATAATCCACCGAGTACGGGGTCACGGTCTGAACGCAACGCAGCCACGGGGAAGAAATAATACGGCTCGGAGCCCACGCCGCAAAGAGGCGGCTAGAAGCCAATGCCTGACGCTTGCCGGTCGCCGCGAGCGGGCGGTCATCCTCAGCAGCAGCCCAGTTCGAACGCGGCTTAGCCTTCGCGTGGCGGGCAATGAGAATCGGGCGGGTACGCAACGCATCCGCCTCAGCCAGAGCTTCCAGGGATTCCAAGGGGGCCAGGTCGTCCTCGTTGGTCAGCAGAGCGCGAGCAACCTCGGTGCTCACCCAGCGCAACTCATCCACTTCACCCTCATCCGCCAGGGCGCGGGCGCCCTCGGGAAGCTCAGCAGCCCAGTAGAAAACATCCTTCGGACGGCCGCCCACCGGGTAGGAAGTTACCGCCAGGGGCACACCCAAAACAACCTGCAGACCAACCTCTTCGCGAATCTCGCGAATAGCGGTCTCTGCCAGGGACTCGCCTGGATCCTGCTTGCCCTTAGGCCAGGACCAGTCATCGTAGCGGGGGCGGTGAATAATCAGAACCTCAAGCGCACCATCGCGGATGCGCCAAATCAGTGCGCCAGAAGCAACAATATCCGCAGTGTTCGCGGGGGCGCGGTCAATGCTGTTGACCGCATCAAAACGTCGTGCCGAGTAGTAGATGGAGGGGGAATCCAGCGGTGCCATATCTCTCTCTAATCCTCTTCGCTAGGCTGCGCACAATGCCAACGGGCACCATGCTCCGCGTCTAATTGTAGGGGAGAGAAGCGGCAAGTTGTAATCTCAACGTAACCTGTTGTTCACTTTTGCTCTAAGCGCGCTAGTCCACCGCACGTTTTTGCACGACACGCGGAAAACCCCGCCTGCCCTCACAGCAAAAAGCGTGAGAGCAGACGGGGCTCACAAGCAGAAATCACTGGCAGACCAGAGGAAATTCCTTAGACCTTATCCACCACGTTCTTACGGGAACGCGAACGCAGATAGTACGACTGAACATCCTGCAGCGGATTACCCTGGTCGTCGGTGTCGTGGCGGGTCCAGTTACCCTCAGAATCCAAGTGCCAGGTACGCGAAGAATCACTCATATAAGTGGTGAACATATCACGCAGATACTTCACATGGCGCGAATCCTTCACCGGCACGAGCGCCTCAATGCGGCGGTCAAGGTTGCGGTGCATCATATCGGCAGAACCAATGTAGACAATCGGATCGCCACCATTCTCAAACGCAAACACACGCGAATGCTCCAAGAAACGGCCCAGCACCGAACGGACGCGAATATTCTCGCTCAGACCCTTAACACCCGGGCGCAGAGCGCAAATACCGCGAACCACCACATCCACCGACACACCAGCCTGCGAAGCGCGGTACAGCGAATCGATGACGGCCTCATCCACCATGGAGTTGCACTTGAACTGAATCTTCGCCGGGCGACCCGCCTTATGGTTCTCAATCTCCTGATCAATGCACTCAATCAGGCCGCTACGTAGAGTACGCGGCGCCACCAGCAACGACTGGTAGTTGGTCTTCGGCGCGTAACCAGACAGCTGGTTGAACAGGCGGGAAACATCCTCACAAATCTGCTCATCGCAGGTGATGATGCCCAAATCCTCGTAGAAACGAGCCGTCGACGGGTGGTAGTTACCGGTACCAATATGAGCGTAACGGCGCAGGTGGTTACCCTCGCGGCGTACCACCAGAGAAAGCTTACAGTGAGTCTTCAGACCCACGATGCCGTACACCACGTGCACGCCAGCGCGCTCCAGCTTACGAGCCCACGAGATGTTGGCTTCCTCATCAAAGCGAGCCTTAATCTCCACCAGCGCCACAACCTGCTTGCCCGCCTCAGCTGCCTCAATCAGCGCATCCACAATGGGGGAATCGCCACTGGTGCGGTACAGGGTCTGCTTAATCGCCTGAACACGCGGGTCAGCAGCAGCCTGCGCTAAGAACGCCTGCACACTGGTCGCAAACGAATCGTACGGGTGGTGCAGCAGCACGTCGTGATCGCGGGCGGCAGCGAATACATCCGCAGCCTTTGCAGTCTCGGTAGCGTTGAGCCAACAGGAAGTGTGCGCAATGTGCTTGGGGTAGTGCAGAGCCGGGCGGTTCGCACGAACAATCGCACTCATACCGCGCAGATCCAGCGGAGCCGGCAAACGGTACACCTCAGACTCGTTGATGTTCAACTCAGAAATCAGCAGATCCAGGATAGTCGGGTTGATGGTGTCCTCAACCTCCAGACGGACCGGCGGACCGAAACGACGGCGCAGAAGCTCCTTCTCCAGAGCCTTCAGCAGGTTCTCTGCATCGTCCTCTTCCACCTCAAGATCCTCATTACGGGTCACGCGGAAGACGTGGTGCTCCACAACCTCCATGCCCGGGAAGAGAGTGTCCAGGTGCTCAGCAATGATGTCTTCCAGAGCAATGTAGCGGCTCTCGCGGCCCGCAGTATTAGCGGCGCGCGAACCATCCACAGAGACCATACGGTCCAGCTGATCGGGCACCTTCACGCGCGCGAACAGCTCCTTGCCAGTCTGCGGGTTACGCACCAGCACCGCAAGGTTCAGCGACAGACCCGAAATGTAGGGGAAAGGGTGCGCCGGGTCAACCGCCAGCGGAGTCAGAATCGGGAAAATATCGCGCATGAAATCCTGACGCAGACGCTGCTTAGCGTCCGCATCCAGGTCGGTCCAACCCACGATACGGATGTTCTGCTCCTCCAGAGCCGGCAGCACCTGGTTGTGGAACACATCAGCGTGACGAGCCTGCAGCTGGTGGGCGCGTTCAGCAATCTCTTCCATCTGCTCCTCGGGGCTCAGACCGGCAGCTGAAGGAACCGCCAGACCGGTCGCAATGCGACGCTTCAGACCCGCCACACGCACCATGAAGAACTCGTCCAGGTTAGATGCCACAATCGACAAGAAGTTCAGACGCTCCAGCAGGAACAGGTTCGGGTCCTCCGCCAACTCCAACACGCGGGTGTTAAAGTCCAGCCAGCTGCTCTCACGGTCAAAGAAACGATCCGGGCCGAACTCCTCTTCAAGGCTGAAGTAGGAACGCTTCTCACCCTTCTCAATGCGGTCACCGCGAGAATCAGCGCGCTCAATCTTCGAAATATCGTGGCCAATGTGAATGACACCGGTCATGGGCGCAGGCTCAGACGGCTTGGGCTTAGGCGCCTTATTCAGGCCATTGGGGGCGGGTACCATACTGTACTTGCCTTTCTGATTGGGGATAAGTCGTGAAGAAGCACGCCAGAGACGGCGTACAGAAAACTAGACGGCAGGCGCGTCCTGCTGTGCGGGAGCGTACATGCGGTCAACCGTCGCTACACCAAAGCCAAGGGACGTGTAGAGGGCGTAGGCGGCATCATTATCGGCGTCCACGTACAGGTCAATGGCACGCAGCGGCTCGCCGTTCTCATCCTCAGCGCATGCCAGGTATGCCAGCGCGCGCAGAGTGAGGGTGCGACCCAAGCCGCCTCCCTGAGCCTGCGGGCTCACACCTACCACATAAATCTCACCGGAGGGGGACAACTCGCCCTGCTCCTGACCGGTCGGGATCTTCGTCCAGGTGAATGCCGCGATGGCGGAGTCATCATCCACCTCGGAAGCGATGAAGAAACCCTCGGGGCGGAACCAGGGGGAGCCGGTGCGCTCGCGCAGATCAGCAAGGGTGAGCTTGCCCTGCTCCGGGTGGTGCGCAAAAGCGGCGGCGTTCACGCGCAGCCAGGGGAAATCGTCCGCGCCGGTGAAGGTGCGCATCCGCAGGTTCTCCGGCAGAGTGCGCGCATCGGAGCGTTCCACGAGCTCTTCGCGGGTCTGCGCGTCTAGGGGCAGAACCATCTTGTACAGCACACGCACCGGCTCGAAACCGTGCAGGGTCGCGAACGCGTGGGCGGGGCTTTCAATGCCGGTGTCGGTGGGGCTACCGTGAACCCAGAGGCGGTAGCGGGTCGCGTCATCGCCCAGCTGGCGGACGGCGTGGTTGAAGAATGCGCTACCTGCGCCTCGTCCACGGTATTCGGGGGCGACGGCTGCCTCAATCACGCCGGTGTCTTCGTTGCTGGCGGGGGTGAGCGCCACAAAGACGGCAGCGAGGGTGCCGTTATCCTCGGCGACAAAGAAACGCGGAGGGGTCAGAGTGCTTTCATGGAGTGCCTTACTCAGCTCAATGCGGGTCTGCTCAGAGAACGCCGAGACACTGTCGTGGCGGGCAACCTTCTGTGCGAAGGAATCGAAGCGTTCCAGCAGCTCTTCGGTGAGCTGCGGTTCTGCGTAGATTGGGGTGCTTGCTGCGGGCAGGGTGGAGGTTTCGGGTGTCTGACTGTGTACCATCATCGCCTTCTTTCGTAGCCTTCTGATTCAACTCTACCGGGGATAGTTGCTCTTTAGAGAGTTTGTTCTCCGTTCTGGGCGAATATGACAAGAACCGGAACATTTACGCATTCTGGTACTCGGCGCAACACCGAGGCAACTCGCAGAGCGGGTACACCAAATGAGGGGTTGGCGCCGCGAAATTTAGCGGGTGCTATTGAAGGAATACCCCACATTACGCACGGTCGAAATCATCTGCTCGTACTCGGTACCGAGCTTGGAACGCAGACGGCGCACGTGCACGTCCACGGTTCGGGTGCCGCCGTAGTAGGAATCGTAACCCCACACTTCGGAGAGCAACTGGGCGCGGGAGAAGACCCGTCCGGGGTGCTGAGCCATGAATTTGAGCAGCTCAAACTCTTTGAAGGTCAGGTTCAATGCGGTACCGGAAAGATGCGCCGAATATGCTTGCGTGTCAATCACAAGGTTGCCTGCGCGTACCACTCGTTCCTGCTGGTTTTCTTCTTCGGTGGTTGCTTCCCTTTTGATGGCGAGGCGCAGGCGCGCATCCAGCTCGGAAGGGGAGGCCTGGTCAGAGACAATATCGTCCACCTGCCAGGAGGCGGCAACAGCCGCCATACCGCCTTCATTCAGGAGCGCGATGAGCGGCAGTTGCACACCTGCGGCGCGCAGTAGCTGGGCACAATGGCGTGCTTCAACAAGGGCGGTGCGGGCATCGACCATGAGCAGGTCGAATGTCTCGGTTTCAAGGGCGGTATGGGCGGTGTCGAGGGGGAAAACGTGTACCTTGTGGCTGAGTAGACTCAGCGAGGGAATCATATCCTGCGCGGCGGTATCGCTCAGAAGCGCAATACGGTACACACCCTCTCCTTTCCCGGTAAAATAATAGGCTCTTTCTAGTGTACTCGCCTGCCTATGCTGCAGCTGTGGAGGCGGTAAAGAGCAGATGCAGATATCGTATACCGGACTGTTTACTCGCCCGTCTGCGCAGCTCGCTGCCGATAGGTCTGTCCAGTATGTCTTTAGCACCGATTCTGCACCCTTTTCAGGGGGAGTCTATGGTAGGTTTAAGGCATGGATAACAATCTTATGGCTCTCGAAGCTCTCTTCATGTCGCTGATGGCTATTATCTCCGTGTGCATCGGTATCGGTGCATTCGCAGTACTGCGTGGCCTCTTCAGGGGTCAGAAGTAGTCTTCCCACACAGAGCAGAAGCATCGCCCACACAGGGCTTAGGCGGTGTCCCCATACGGTTCGTACCGCCTCGCCAATGACGGCGTAAACCCCCACCGGTCCCTTCCGGTTGGGGGTTTTCTTAATGCTGCCCGCCGTACCGTTTACTCTGCAGACGGCGGCGCTACCCCGTGCCGTGAGCGAACGGGCGAACACAACGGGCGCCTGTCAGGAGCCAGGCACTAAAATGGTGGGTATGGCTATTGAAATTCCGACGAATCTAACCCCCGAACTTGTTCCCCTTTCCTGGCTGCTGGGCACCTGGGAAGGTACCGGAACCATGTGGTACGAAGGCCAGGAAAACACCCCCTTCGGCCAGATCATTACTTTTGAGCAGGAAGGCCTGCCCTTCATTGAATACCGCGCCGAGTCTTTCCTGCTCGACGATGAGGGTCAGAAGCTGCGCCCCATCACCGTTGAGACCGGCTTCTGGCAGATTGACCGCCCCCTCACCGACGCTGACGGCGGCTTCGGTATCGTCCCCAAGGACGTTGTGCCCGCCTTCGCTGACGCGGCAAGCGTAGAAACTCTCCGCAACGCCGACGACGGATTCTCCCTGCTGGCAACCATTGCGCACCCCGGCGGTATTAGCGAAAACTACGTGGGCATGGTCAAGGGCCCGGTCATTCGCATGCAGACCGGCAACCTGCTGCGCGATGATATTTCCCACGACTACGCCGGCTCCGTGCGACTGTGGGGCCTCGTCAACGGCAACCTCATGTGGGACTGGGAAGTTGCAGACGCTGACGGTAAGCTACACAAGCACGCCTCCGCTGAACTGCGCAAGACCTCCTCGATGACCGGTGATTCCCTGGGCACCGGCATGTTCGGCTCCTTTGACGATGAGGCACCCGAGGCTTAGTAGCCCCAACGCCCCATCCGCTTCTACTTTCTTTACGTTCCGTGCAGTCTCCTGCACGCTGAGCACTACCGTGAAAGGTGCAACCCCGTGACTGAATCGACGAGCACTGCCGCTGAGGCGGCGCCCGCAAGCCCCCTGCTGGGCCTGCACGGCGCTTTTGCCGCCTCCGGGCTGGATGCCGGCGTCGCCGCACACTACGGCAACCCCATGCTGGAGCAGCGCGCCCTCAGCTTCGACCGCTCCGCCAGCGCGGATGAGCCGCTAGTGCTGGTGGACCGCTCCTCCCTGGGTGTAGTGCGTGTTGAGGGGCCGGACCGCCAGACCTGGCTGACCTCCATTGCCTCGCAGATTCTGACCGGTATGACCGCCGGGGAGAGCCGCGAGTTCCTGCTGCTTTCCCCTCAGGGCCGCGTGGAGTACGCACCCGCCGCAATTGAAGACGGCGAGGCACTCTGGCTGATCGTGGAGGGGAACCAGGCACAGCTGCTGACCGATTACCTAAACCGCATGAAGTTCATGATGCGCGTTGAGGTGCAGAACCTCAGCGGCGAGTACGCGGTACTGGAGAGTGCCCGCAACCCGATCCTGCAGGATGGTTCGGTGCATCCGGCGCTCGCTGAGTGCAAGCCGCTGGTGTGGGAGGACCCTTGGCACACTCCGGAACCGGGTAGCTACCGCTACGATGAGGCGGGCGATGCTCACCCGGGTGCGGAATACGTGCGTTTCTTGAGCATCGTGCCGCGCTCTGTTCTGCCCGCCCTGGCTGAATCTTCGGACGCGCGTTTTGCGGGTCTATGGGCTGCGGAGGCTCTGCGTATTGAGGCGTGGCGCCCGCGCTACGGCACTGAGGCTGATGATAAGACCATCCCGCAGGAGCTGGATTACACCCGTACCGCGGTGCATTTCGATAAGGGTTGCTACAAGGGTCAGGAGACGGTGGCTCGTGTGCATAACCTGGGCCGCCCGCCGCGCCGTCTGGTGTTCTTGGATATTGACGGTTCGGAGCATACCCTTCCGGCGGCAGGTAGTGAGCTATTTGTGGAGGGTAAGTCCCGCCCGGTCGGCCGTATTACCTCGGTGGCGCTACATTATGAGGCGGGCCCGATTGCGTTGGCTGTTATCAAGCGCGGCGTTGATCCGCAGGCGCCTTTGCGTGCGGTTGATGGCGGAGACTTCCTGCCCGATGGTTCGCCGGCGCCGGCGACCGAGTACGCGGTGGCTCAGACGACGGTGGTTTCGCCGGAGTCCGGTGAGGTGGCGCGTCGTTCTTTGGCGGGTCAGGATTTCTTGAAGCGCTAGAGCATCTGGCTACGCAATAGCATCTGACGACCAATATAAAACCGCGGGGGGGGGCCCGCCCCCCGGGGGCTCCCCCCCCGGCCCCTCCAAAAGCTGACAGAAGAATAGCGTCTACTTATTAGGGACACCACTCCCTAATACACTAAAAATCTATCAACTTTATACTCAAATAAACATCACATATATATCTCAATCTAAGATTGAAATAGATTGAATGGGTCGCTACTCCATTCAAACCTAATGCAAGCTGATATTAAACAGCTGCCGAAAGATAAGTGACAGTACCCCAGGGGGAAGTCACAATAATACGATACTGCACCGGAATGACCTTTGCCGACTGATGCGCGGCGTCACCGTAGGTGTGCCTACGCAGGTAGGTCATGTACGACACAACGTCTTGACCGGCATTGGGGTGGGTAATGTTAGCCATCACCTGAATGTCCCAGGACCAGCCGTCGCGGCCTTCAGCAGTCGTGTAGTGCTTACCGTATGCGTAAGTCCACAGGGGGCTATTTTCCTTGGGAGGACGGGGACCATCCGGGAAGTGCAGGTAGTTGTACTTACCGTGAGCGACGTAGGTAGAGCGGCTGCCCTTGTAGTTGTCGTTGAGGCGAACAACAGGGGGGTTTGCGCCCTTACCCTTGTAACCTTCGGCGTAGTACATGTTGTTCTTGCGGTTTGCGTCAGACTCACCGAATGCGAAACGGTCCTCACCTGTGGGGGTCGGTGCATAGGAGACGTCACCTGCAACGTTCTCAACACGAACGTTGATGATAACGCCGCCACCAACACCACCAACGCCGTCCTTGGAGTTGTAGTCAGGGGTGTCCTTGCCGTTCGGGGGATAAATCGGCGGGAAGTCGCTCACACCCTCGTAACGACCCCAGGGGTAAGCAAGCTTACGTTCGGGGGTGGTGTTGTCGATGAAGTAGGTCTGCGGCTGGGGGCTGCAGTTGGAGGTGGGCATCACTGCCCATTCGTACTCTTCATTCACGGTACCCTTGTAGCGGCGACGTTCGGCACGTTCACCCCAGGGCACGGATACGATGGTGCCGTATTCGCAAGAGTTCTTGGATGCAGCGTAGGCGGGTACTACAGCGGTTGCTGCCACAACGGGCGTTGCCCATGCTGCACCCTTGACCAGGGCGCGACGGCCCATCAACTTTCCACTTTGTTCGGAGTGGCTCTTAGTCGAGTCAATATCCATTACCAAATCTCTCTCAATTGGAATGAGTTTTGTACATTGATTCACTTTATTTCTGCACAGAAAATACAGATATAAAGGTTATCGCAGTATGTGTTTAACGTGTAATTCAGAGGGCGCTCTCAGAATTCTTTTGCGGCTATAAATCCGCTTCAGTTCTTTTCGATGAACACTCGTTATATGAAAGCACAAAAAATTTGTATTTATTTTTCAACATTGTGCAACAACTTGGGTCGATAGATCATTCCTAACAGAATTAATCCAGGATTATCAACCTTTTTCACCTTCAACCTTGACTGCCATCAATATTGGAATGTTGTGAATCGATACACTCACCCCCCTGCACAATTTTCCCAAGCAAGCAAAAAAATTTACACCCTATACAGCACCCAAACCCACATTTTTAATCGATTTTTATTCTTGTTTTTAATGTGATGTATGACACATATATAATACGTGCTGCCTTGGCGTAATATTGTGTTGTAAAGTGACTTGAATCATATGCATTTACTTTATTGGATATTCAAAAACAAATCCGCTGCAACGCCCGTACGGAACGGGAACTGCAGCGGACTGCCTATATTCAGCCACCTACACGGCGGGGTGCGTAGGGCTTAGAGGCTCTTGACGATTTCCTCGGTAGCCTCAGCGATAGCCTTCTCCTCGTTGGTGGGGATGACCAGCACCTTGATTGCGGAATCCTCGGTGGAAATCACGCGCGGCTCGGGGGAACGCTTAGCGTTCTCTTCCTCGTTGTACTTGATGCCGAGAGCGCCAAGGCGGTCCAGAACCAGCTTGCGGAAGTCGCCGGAATTCTCACCGATACCTGCGGTGAAGATCAGTGCCTGCGCGCCGCCAACAACCAGGTTGTAGCCGCCAATGTACTTCATCAGGCGGTAGGAGGTCATGTCCAGTGCGAGCTGTGCACGCTCGTCGCCGGACTGTGCAGCCTCAACGACCTTACGCATGTCGTTGGAGCCAGCCAGTGCGAGCAGACCGGACTCCTTGTTCAGGATGGTGTCCAGGCGTTCACCATCAATGCCTTCACGGGACAGGATAGTGGTCAGTGCCGAGGGGTCGATGTCGCCGGAGCGGGTACCCATGATTAGGCCAGCCAGCGGGGTGTAGCCCATGGAGGTGTCGACGGACTTACCGCCCTTCACAGCGGTCACGGACGCACCGTTACCGAGGTGTGCGACAACGCCGTTGAACTCATCGCGTGCAATGCCGAGCATGTCAGCTGCAACGTGAGAGACGTACTCGTGGCTGGTGCCGTGGAAGCCGTAGCGGCGGATGCTGTACTTGTCAGCCAGGTCGTAGGGGATTGCGTAACGCCATGCTTCTTCGGGCATGGTGGAGTGGAACGCGGTGTCGAAGATAGCAACCTGCGGCAGGGAAGGCCACTTGTGCATTGCTGCGCGCATACCCTGAACGTGTGCGGGGTTGTGCAGCGGTGCCAGCGGGGAGAGGTCGTCGATCTGCTGGACAACTTCTTCAGTCAGCAAGGTGGGGTGGGTGAACTTCTCTGCACCCTGCACCACGCGGTGGCCGACTGCCTGCAGCTCGCGGCCGTGCAGGACGGGCTCAAGCTTCTCGGACATGATGTCGAATGCGACCTCGTGGTTGGGCACGTCGGTGCCGATGTTTTCAACGAGGCCGGAGGTCAGCATCTGCTCTGCCTCGGGCAGGGAGGTGTCACGCACCTGGTACTTCAGGGAGGAAGAACCGGCGTTCACAACGAGAATAAGCATGAAAGTATCTTCTTTCGTAGTTTTCTTTTCTGCTCCATTCTCGCACTTTTCGAGCCTGCGTGCGAGACGGCCCAGACCGTGTTTTAGCCACAGACCGCAGCCGGGTACCCCTGCGGGTGGTCCGCGGTGAGGTTTTAGGGCGTGACCTATCGGCTAGTAGCTTGTCCGTTGCTTAGGTATAGTAGGACTGTCAGGATAAAACGACGGATTACCGCCTACGGGCCCAGGGATGAAGGCTCTAAGGGGCAAGCTGGAGGACTCCGGCCGAACTTAGCGCTCCTGACGCATAAGGCACTCGCAAGGGTGCCTTTTCTGTTTAACTACAGCTCAGGGGAGGGGACGCACTCTGGTGCGGCCCCTCCCCTGTTTCTTATGCTCGTGGGCTATTCTTCGTCGTCATCAACGGCGGGCAAGTCCAGCAGGGCGGTTCCCGCCTCGGTGAGGGACCAGCGCATCGTGCGGCCAGCCTTCACGCCCTCAACAAAGCCAAGCCCCCGCAGCAGTTTGAGCCTATCGCGCAGAGTCGGCGCCGTAACACCCAACACCTCCTGTAGCTCGCTTGAGGTAGGCGCAACCGGCGCACGGAAAATACTGGCTTGCCCTAACAGATGCAGAAGCTCAAGCATGTAACCCACCTTCTTCTGACTTTTCTCTGCTTTATCCCTCAACCACTCACGATCCTGATGCAACTTATTAATACGCTTATTCAGCGATACTAGCGCCTCGTAGCGGGTCGCCAACTCCTTTTCTAGGTATTCCTGCGCCTTCTCAATCAGTTCAAGGAAGGCATGCAGAAAAGTAGTTACTTCACCGTAGTTGAGTCGCTCCTCAGCATCAGAAAACGCCTTGTAATAACGCTCTTTATGGAGGTTAAGTGTGCTCGGCAGAGTAAGCGCCGTCAGGTGGCTGAGTACCCACACCATATGGGAAGCGAGGAGGTACCTGCCAAATCGTCCGTTGCCGTCGTAGAAGGGATGTGTGTACTCCACCATAAAATGCGCGGCAATCGCGGAGAATAACGCCGGCACGTTCGGGTCGAGGGCGTGGTTGAGTGCTGCCTGAATGTTAGCGGTGATAGCTTCCTCGCCCATCGGGGGCTTATGCACAACCTTAGTACCACTAGTGATATGGACAGGACCGGCACGGAAAAGTGCTCCGTCTAGACGATTTTCATCATCCAGATGCCCCTCAAGCAGGGTGTCATAAAGATTGCGCACTTCCTTGACCGTATCAGGCGGCCGACGTTCTCCTAGTGTGTTCAATAGATTCATAAATTCCACAGCACGTTTAGCGCGAGGATCTTCACTGTCACCAGATGCAAGTGCCTCAGAAATCAGCCGGCGAGTTGTATGCACACCTTCAATGCTGTCAGTGGCCACGATGCTACGTACTGCCAGGTCAGATAGGTAGCTCCTCATCGCGACACCAGGTAAGCGAGAACTCAGCTGTTCGATATTCCGCTCCCGCACCATAATACGGTCATAATGTGCAAGCACGGTGCGGTCTGCCAGGTAGAACAGGGGGTGCTCCCCTACCGCGAATTCGTCAAGGAGGTAAGTGGAGTGGCCGTTGCGGCGTGCCTGCAGTTCCTCCTGTACGGCAGCTTCGCCTCGTTCATGGAAAATACTTTTAAGAGTTCGGTATCCGTGACCGGCAACACTCATCTAGTCCTCCTTGATAGTGAAAAAAACCGCGATTTTTTTCATTATTCCTAAAATTTTCAGGAAATAGTGAAAAAATCGGCGATTTTTTTCATAATCCAGGTCACATATAAGTGATTCTGGGGTGCCAGCTTCTCCCCCAGCCCCTTCACCACGCCCGCTAAAGCACCTCGGGGTGGACCGCCACCTCCACAGCGGCAGGCAGCACGCGCGCACTAATACGGTACGCCGACGGTGCCGGGTCACCATCCACCTCAACCGGCTGCGCACCATCCGGGAACTCCAACACCACCTCAGACCCCACCAAATGGCGAATCACCGGCAGCTCAATGCGCGGCGAACCCAAAATCGTGCGGCGCGTAACCTTAGCCATCAGCAGACCCCACTCCACCAAGTCACGCGGCGACGCCACAATCACCTCAAGATTGCCGTCATTCACATCCGTCATATCCGCCAGACGAATACCACCCTGCAGGCGGCCACAATTCGCGATCAGCACCGAACGCATTGGCAGAATACGAGGCACCCCACCATCCACGCTGATACTCACCGGGTGCGACCTGCCCAGCATATGCTTCATGCCGGACTGCACGTACGCCACCCAGCCGAACTTCGCCTTAATCTCCTCGTTCGTATCATTCATGACAAGCGCATCAAAGCCGGCACCACTCATCACAAAGAACGTGTGTTCGGTTTCTTCGCCGGGGGTGCTCGTCGTCGTCATCTCAATCGCATCAACGCTCTGACCTGCACCGTTGAGCGCAATATTCACGCACGCCGCCACGTCACTGACCGGAATATATAGGTTACGCGCCAGCAGGTTACCGGTACCCATCGGCAGAATACCCAGGCGCGGCTTGCGCCCCTCATGATGCGCCAGCGCCGCCGCCACAGCACGCACCGTACCGTCACCACCGGCAGCAATCAGCAGGTCAACACCCTCAGCAATCAGCTCGCGGGCCGCCTCAGAACCGGGCTCGTCCACGCGGGTGGTGCGCACCAGCGGCTGCGGGTGGCCGTTCGCCGCGAGGGTGCGTTCCAGAATCTCGATAGCCGCCGCAGCGCCGGGCTTGCTCGGGTTGTACACCACGCCCACGCGCTGCGCCTCACCGGTAGGCAGGGTCGGCAGAACGCCGAAGGGCGCGCCCAGTTCGATAGCGCGTCGGCGCGCTTCACGGCGGGCACGAGTGACGGAGGCGGTCAGAGCCGCCGCCGCAGAAACACCAAGGAGTTTACGGTATAGAGGCATAGTTCTTAGACTACCGGGATACGCGAAAACCCGCCCACCGTTTACGCGGTGAGCGGGTTTTTCAGCTGGTTGTGAGATTACTCAGCAGCTACTGCCGGGATAACCTCGGCGCCACCCATGTAGGGGCGCAGTGCTTCCGGAATCACAACAGAGCCATCAGCCTGCTGGTGAGTCTCCAGGATGGCAACCACCCAGCGAGTCGTCGCCAGGGTACCGTTCAGGGTCGCTACGGAGCGGGTGCGGCCCTTACGCACGTTGCCTGCCTCATCCACGGTGTCGGGGGTGCGCTCGCGGATGTTCAGGCGGCGCGCCTGGTAGGTGGTGCAGTTCGAGGTGGAGGTCAGCTCACGGTAGGTGCCCTGGGTGGGGACCCACGCCTCACAGTCGAACTTGCGGGCTGCGGAGGTGCCCAGGTCGCCTGCGGCGGTGTCAATCACACGGTATGCGAGGCCGCAGCGCTGCAGCATTTCCTCTTCGAGGGACAGCAGCTTCTCGTGCATCTCTTCTGCCTGCTCGACGGGGCAGTAGACGAACATTTCAGCTTTGTTGAACTGGTGTACGCGAATGATGCCGCGGGTATCCTTACCTGCGGAGCCTGCCTCGCGGCGGTAGCAGGAGGACCAGCCCAGGTACTTCTTCGCACCCTTCTCGAAGTCGAGAATTTCGTCGGTGTGGTAGCCGGCGAGCGCCACCTCGGAGGTGCCGACCAGATACAGGTCGTCGCGTTCGAGGCGGTAGATTTCGTCGTCGTGCTTGACGTTGAAGCCGGTGCCGTTCATGATTTCGGGGCGTACCAGGGTGGGGGTGGTCATCATGGTGAAGCCGTGCTCGGTTGCGAGGTCGAGCGCCATCCACATGAGTGCCTGTTCGAGGCGTGCTACCTGGCCCTTGAGGAAGTAGAAGCGTGCGCCGGAGACCTTCGCGCCGCGTGCCATGTCGATGCCGTCGACGAGTTCGCCGATTTCGAGGTGGTCGCGCGGTTCGAAGCCTTCAGTGGTGAAGTCGCGGGGGGTGCCGACTTCCTTGACGACTACGTAGTCGTCTTCGCCGCCGACGGGTACGCCGTCGATGATGAGGTTTTCGATGCTGCTGATCAGTTCCTCGTATTCGGCGGTTTTCGCTTCGGAGGCTGCCTTTGCTTCGTTGACGCGGGCTGCAAGTTCCTTGGCCTGTGCGACGAGGGCGGGCTTTTCTTCCTTGGGTGCCTTTGCGACGGTCTTGCCGAAGGCGTTCTGTTCGGCGCGCAGGGTCTCGTATTCGCCGATGAGTGCGCGGCGTGCGGTGTCGGCTTCGAGGATGCGGTCGACGTGGGTTTCGTCCTTGCCGCGTGCTCGCTGGGAGGCGCGGAAGACGTCGGGGTTTTCGCGGAGGAGGTTAATATCAATCACTGTTTTATCCTACCTAATCTTGCGGTGGGTTGTGGGCGGGGTTTGCGCTGGTGGGGCGCGGGTAGGTGCGGGGGTGTCTAGCGGCGGGCGGCTAGTGGCGCTGCAGCTGTGCGGGGCGGCCGTTCGGGAAGAGCGACTCAACCCATTCGTGTGCGGCGTCGAAGGAGCCGTCGGAGTGGATGCTGTCGACTTCGGTGTTTTCGTGGTCGGCGCGCGGGTAGGAGCCGAGGAATTTCAGCGTCGGGGAGACGCGGTGCAGACCGCGCAGTGCATCGCGCATGCGCGCCTCGTAGATGTGGCCGTCGGCGTCGATGCTGAACGAGTAGGATCCCATGCCTTCGCCGGTCGGGCGCGATTCAATGCGGGAGAGGTTCACGCCGCGCACGGAGAACTGTTCGAGCAGTTCGAGCAGCGCGCCGGCGCGGTTGGTGGGCAGCGGCACGGTCAGGGTGGTCTTATCGGAGCCGGTTGGTTCGGGGATGTCGGCGGTGCGGGAGAGCAGCACGAAGCGGGTTACGGCGTTCTTGTTATCGCCGATGTTGTCCTGCAACACGTGCAGTTCCGGGTGGTAGTTCAGCAGCGCCGGGGAGCAGATTGCCGCATCGTAGGTGCAGCCCTCTTCGAGCAGGCCGACAGCCGCCGCGGCGGTGGAGGAGCCGGGCAGGTAGGCGGCGGCGGGTA
Source organism: Rothia gullae (assembly GCF_024294905.1). GTDB lineage: Bacteria > Actinomycetota > Actinomycetes > Actinomycetales > Micrococcaceae > Rothia. Next base: position 26,006 of record NZ_JANCOC010000003.1, on the reverse strand, counting down.
CGTTCTCCTGCGCCCAGCCGCGCACCTGCGCCCAGGCGTGCGAGTGGGTGGAGATGGTCTTGACGTCTTCAATGCTGATGGGCTTTGCAGCGACCAGCACGAAGCGGATCGGTACGAGCACCTCGCGGATGATGCGTACACCCTCGCTGGCTGCGATAGCGTCCAGGGTGGCGCTCACGCCGCCCTCCACGGAGTTTTCGATGGGCACCATGGCGGCGTCCGCCTCGCCCGCGTTCAGGCGTGCGAGCGCGTCGGGCACACTGGTGGCGGGGATCCGTTCGGCGTCGGATGCGCCGGGGACGCTCAGCAGGGCGGATTCAGTGAAGGTGCCGGATGGGCCAAGGTAGGTGTATCGCATGCCACTATAGTAGCGTCTGCTGTGGAGAGGGCGCCGAATTTGGCGATAGGTTAGTGACTTTGGCGGTAGTTAAAAGCCCCCACCAAAGTCACTAACCTATGGTCGAAAAAATTTAAGTCATTACTGAAAACCGCTACCTCACGAACTGGCGCACCCGCGCGGTGTCCCAGTACTGGGCGGGCACGCCTCCACCCATGAGCTCACGGGCGATAGCGGCAGCTTGCACGGAACCAGCCTCCGGCAGGGGCGCGTGCGAACCGGCAATAATAACGTTGCCGCGGCGGCGGCCCTTCAACATTGCCGAATCTGCCACAATGCACACGTACTCAAACACCTCAAGCAGGGCGGACGCCTCCGCACGGGCACCGGTCAGGGCCGGCCCGTCACCGCAGTTCAGGATGTACAGGCCACCGGGTGCCAGCGACTCGGCGACAGTGCGGGTGAACTCGACGGTGGTGAGCGCCTCGGGGGTGGTGTCCCCCGCGAACACGTCACGAATCAGCACGTCGCGGGATGCGGGCGCGAAGGTCGCGGTGACGGCACCCGCCTCACCCACGCGAATCTTCACGCGCGGCGCCTTGGGGATGTCGAACCATGCGCGCACATACTCGGCGAGCTTGGCATCCAGCTCAACGACGGTGTTGCGGCTGGTCGGGTACAGGTCAGCGAAATAGCGCGCCATCGAGCACGCGCCGCCGCCCAGGTGGGTGATGCGCAGCTTCGCGGCGTCCAGGTGCTCCTCCACATGCGAGGAGACGACCGCCGCAATCCAGCGCATGTACTCAAAATCCAGCTGGCGGGGCTCACCCACAATCACGTGGGAAGACTGCACACCATTAATGAGCAGCAACCAGCCGTCAACGTGATAGCCGTCAGGGACCAGCTCCGCCTCTCCCGTAGAAATCGGGTACACGCCAGCGGTGGCACCCTGCACGGGGGTGCTCTCAGTATCGTCGATGCGGTTCTTCTGATACTTCTGGGCTTTCTGCGCCTTTTGGGACTTCTTCGGCGCCCTGCTCTTTTTCGCCATACCCACTAGCCTAGCCGACAGCCCCGCACGCCCCTAGCGTACGCACCCGCAAGGAACCGCCTCCACAGGGGTCGGCTGAGTAGACTAGAACCCATGGGATTTGTATGTCAGGGCCGCTACGCGCTCGCACCAATTGAACCGACCGACGCCGAAAAATACGTCAACCTGCAGCTGGACTGCATGGAGCAAACCTACGACCCGCTCTACTTCGACGCGCTCGGGGAAAGCTTCACTGCCCGCCACCGCGCCGAACGCAACGAATACCTCGAAGACTTCCACCGCCACCTCTCCTCCCCCACCGTGCGCGGCTTCTTCGCCTACGACGTACCCGGCTGGACCCCCGACGGCGGGCTCTCCTGCTCCATCGGCGCCCGCATCGACTGGGATAAGCCGGTCGGCCTGGCGCTCTCCCTGTGCGAACCCTCCTCCTGGGAACTCGAACGCGCCGACAACCTCCCCGAACTGCCCGCAGGCACCCGCAAACTCACGCACCTGTACACCCTCAACCACACCCACGGCACCGGGCTCGGTCAGGCGCTCTACGAATCCATCATCTACCCGGACGAAAACTCCTACCTGTGGGTCATGGCAGAAAACGAACGAGCACTCTCCTTCTACGAGCGGCTCGGCTACCGCAACGAAGGCGTGTACTTCCAAGCACGCGGCTCCTGGGAACCCGGACGCAGCGTACGATACACGCGCATCCTCAACCCCTAAACGGCACACCACAACAGGGAAACAGCCCGCCCACATGACGCAGCGCACCGCACACCCTGTTAGGCACCATCCCCACAACGCCTTAAGATAGAAGAGACCTATAAGCTCGACGCACCCGCGCACAGGAGCACATACACCCCTGCGCAACCGCGGGACCCAGCGCCGAACATCGCATAGAAGGACAGTAAAACAATGACCACCGGTCTTTACCTCTCCGCTATGTCCCAGAACTCGGGCAAGTCCCTCGCAGCCCTGGGCCTAGTAGACTCCCTCATCAAGCGCGCAGACCGCGTCGGCTTCTTCCGCCCCGTATTCGACGGCGCAACCATCACCGACGACCCCATGGCACGCCTCATCCGTGAACACTTCGGCCTGGCCGAAGAGCAGGTCGGCGGCGCAGTCTCCATAACCGACGCACTCGCACTCATCGCAGAAGGCGACACCGAAGAAATCTCCGCACGCGCAGTCTCCGCCTACGAAAAGGTCGCAGCAAACAGCGACGTCGTAATCGTCGACGGCGTCTACCTGCCCGCCAACGCGCTCGCAGTCGAATTCGACCTGAACGTCCAGGTCGCACGCGACCTCGGCCTGCCCGTCGTCGCCATCGTCGGCGCACACGAAGCAACCGTCGAAGAAGCAGTCACCGCAGTCGACGTGGCACGCACCGAACTGCTCGCCTCCAAGGTAGACCTGCTCGCAATCATCGTCGGCCGCGCAGAACCCGAACTGCGCGACGAAATCGAGAACTCCGTCAAGCGCGGCGACGCAAACCTGCCCGTCTACGTACTGCCCGAAATCCCCGAACTGACCGCACCCACCGTCGGTGAAGTTGCCGAAGCCCTCAAGCTCGACACCGAAGACATCAAGGCAGAAGACCTCAGCCGCGACATCCACGGTATCAAGGTCGCAGCAATGAACGTCTCCAACTTCCTCAACCAGTTCGTCGACGGCGACTTCGTCATCGTCCCCGGCGACCGTGCAGACATCATCGCAGCAACCCTCGCATCCGCACTAGCACCGACCTTCCCCGCACCCTCCGGCGTGCTGCTCACCGGCGGCCTGGACGCACTGCCCGGCAAGAACACCGCAGTCGGCTCCCTCATCGACAACGCACCGTTCCCCGTGCTGTCCACCACCAAGGACACCTTCAAGTCTGCACGCGCAGTCTCCCGAGTCCGCGGCACCCTCGAAAGCGGCCACCAGCGCAAGCTCGCAGCAGCAATGGGCGGCTGGGACGAGCACATCAACAAGGACGAACTGCTCGCACGCCTTGAAATTGAGCGCCCCGCATCCATGACCCCGCTGCGCTTCCTGCACAACCTCATCGAGACCGCACGCGCAAACCGCCGCTCCGTGGTCCTGCCCGAGGGTTACGACGTGCGAATCCTGCGTGCATCCGAAATCATTGCACGCCGCGACTTCTGCGACCTGATCCTGCTCGGCAACCCCGCCAAGATTGCAGAGATCTGCCAGGCCGAAGGTATCGAACTGCCCAGCACCGTTCGTATCATCGACATCGAAAACAACGAGTACACTGAAGACTTCGCAGCAACCTACGCTGAGCTGCGTGCACATAAGGGCGTCACCATTGAGGCTGCTCGCGAGCGCATGACCGACCCCTCGTACTTCGGCACCATGCTCGTTTACAAGGGCATCGCCGACGGCATGGTTTCCGGTGCTGTGAACACCACCGCGAACACCATCCGCCCCTCGCTCGAGTTCATCAAGACCCGCCCCGGCACCAAGATCGTCTCCTCTGTCTTCCTGATGCTGATGGAAGACCGTGTTCTGGTCTACGGCGACTGCGCAGTGAACCCGAACCCCAACGCAGAGCAGCTCGCCGACATCGCGAAGGCATCCGCGGAGACTGCACGCCAGTTCGGCGTGACCCCCAAGGTTGCTATGCTGTCCTACTCGACCGGCACCTCCGGCGCTGGCGCAGATGTGGACGTTGTGCGTGAGGCAACCGAGCTCGTGCGCGCATCGAACCCCGACTTCGCGGTTGAGGGCCCGATTCAGTACGACGCTGCTTCGAACATGTCCATTGCGTCGACCAAGCTGCCCGGCAGCGAGGTCGCTGGTCAGGCTACCGTGTTCGTCTTCCCCGACCTGAACACCGGTAACAACACCTACAAGGCTGTTCAGCAGTCTTCGGGTGCTGCCGCTGTGGGCCCGGTTCTGCAGGGTCTGCGTAAGCCCGTGAACGACCTGTCGCGCGGTACCACCGTTGAGGACATCATCAACACCGTTGCGATCACCGCAATTCAGGCACAGAGCCTGTAAGGTGCACGCGGCGCTGTAGCGTGAAGGCTACGGCGTTCCGTTGATATAGAAATCTCCCGCACTGGGCGGGGCATGCCTTGGAGGTGTGCTCTACCCGGTGCGGGAGATTTTTTGTAATTACAGGGTTTCTTGTAGTGCCATTCCCCGGTTAGTCCTTGCGGGTGCGGCGGAGGCGCACATAGTTAATCACACCAAGAACAGCCATGCCCACGGCGGTCAGAACCGGGCCGAGGGCGGGCGGGAAGAGCCAGGTGAGCCCCGCCTCCACGGTGTAAGCGATGAGGCGGTAGGCAAGGTAGGCACACGCCGCCACGAAGAGGGCGTAGGCGACGATGATGCCGACCGGGCGGGGCTCGTAGCCTTCTCGTCGGGCGCGCAGAGCGGCACCCAGGGCGTTACCCAGGTACAGGGCGAGGGCGCCGACGACAACCGCCGCGGTGAGGGCACCGTCAAGGAGCGTGCGCGGGGTCAGCGGTGCGGTGCCTGCCTCAGCGAAGAGGTTGAGGATGCGCACCGCGGCGTAGGCGTAGCAGAAGATGACAGCCGCGCGGATGGTGAGGGGTAGGTTGGTCCAGAAGGTTTTCATGCGGCCCCTTTTGAGGTGGGAGGAGGGCTTCTGTCTGAGTATTACTCCAAGGATACCTAAGAACACCGGCGTGTGATGCGAATCAATAGCGTTTGGGCTGGTGTGTTCTGCGTGCGGGGCGGGGTGTTTGGTGCGCCGAGTTTAATCGCCGAGAAGCCACATGTGTTTCGAAAAGCCACATTTTTGGTGGCTTCTCGAAACACATGTGGCTTTTTAAGGAGGGATGCATGCAGGAGCCGCCCGGTTTTTGTAATTACAGAATTTCGCCGCCCCTACCCCGTGAGCCGGTGACCGCCCAGGCAGCGGCAAACCGCCCGGGCTGCTAGGCTGCTGCTATGGACACGACTGACGAAACTCTCCCCCTGGGACTCTACGAACACCTCAAGAGCACCTCACTCATGGGCCGCACCATCCCCGAAGGCGCGCAATGGCAGGAAGAAATCCTCCAAAAGGACGACTACAACATCCCCGAACTGCTCACCCAGTTCTTCGCCACCCAGCTGGCTCCCGCCCTCGAAAGCCTCAAAACCCCTGCCGACCAGGTGGAACTCGTCAACCGCATGATGGAGCTCCTGCCGCAGGAGGCCGAGGAGCAGAACGATTCGTTGCTGACCGATGATGACAGCAACGTAATTCAGATGCGCGAGATTGCCCTCACTGACGCAAAAACTACGCGCCCCGATATTCCTCTGAGCGATGTTGCTCTAATGACGAATACTTCTAAAGACCTGAATCTCAACACTGAAATTCAGAAAGAATTAGAAAGTGCAGACCGTGTAGATTTGCTCTGCTCATTTCTTAAAATGTCTGGCGTTAATAGTTTGAGTGAGCAACTTAAAGCTATTAAAAATCGCGGTATCCCTTTCCGCATTATTACCACCACCTACATGGGCGCAACCGACCGCAAGGCTATTGACCGCCTCGTCGAAGAGTACGGTGCCGAGGTAAAAATCAGTTACCAGGGCGACAGTACCCGCCTGCACGCGAAGGCTTGGCTGTTCCACCGCAATACCGGCATGTCCACCGGTTATGTAGGTAGCTCGAACCTGTCCAGTGCCGCGCTCACTGACGGCCTGGAGTGGAATGTTCGCATCTCTAATCCGATTACGCCCGGCCTGATCCGCCAGTTTGAAGGCCTGTTTGAAAGCTACTGGAAGAGCGGTGATTTCACCTCTTACACCGCCTCTGACAAGGAGAAGCAGGAGCTCGACACCGCCCTAGCCAAGGCCGATATTACCGGCCGTAAAAGCAAGGGCCTGGAGTACGATATCGACTCGTCCCTGCTTGATGTGCATCCGTTCCCACATCAGGTGCGCATGCTCGAAGAGATGCAGAACGCTCGTTCTAAGGGCCGCCACCGTAACCTCGCCGTGGCCGCAACCGGCACCGGCAAAACCGTGTTCTCGGCTCTCGATTACAGGCGCCTCTGCGAACAGTCTGGCAAAAAGCTGAAGCTGCTTTTCATTGCGCACCGAAAAGAAATCCTTGACCAGGCACGCCGCACTTTCGGCGACGTCATGCTTAAAGGTAATTTTGGTGAGCTCCTGACCGGCGCCAAAAAGCCCGAATATAATGAGGCTGTTTTTGCGACCATTCAAACCTTGTCAGGTGCCGCCCTCGAAAATTACGCGCCGGACTATTTCGACGTCATCATCATGGACGAATGCCACCACATTAAGGCCGCCAGCTGGGACAAAGTTTTCAACTATTTCGAGCCCCGCGAATTTATTGGCCTGACCGCAACCCCCGAGCGAGAAGACGGGGTAAACATCGCCGACAAGTACTTTGACGGCTACGTAGCAACCTCAATCCGCCTGTGGGACGCACTCGAAGACCACCTCCTCGTACCCTTCCAGTACTTCGGTATTGCCGACGGCACCGACCTGCGCCACATCAACGTTCGAGGCGGCAAATACGACGAAAACGCCTTGGAGAACCTGTACACCAAGGGCGAGGCTGAACGCCGCCTGCGCATCATCGTGGAGGAGCTACGCGAGAAGGTCGACAACCCCCTGCGCATGAAGGCGCTCGGGTTCTGCGTGAGCGTGAAGCACGCCGAATACATGGCGCAGAAATTCAACGAGGTGGGTATTCCCGCCGACTTCTTGGTCGGTACAGATTCCGCCGAGCGCCGCGCCGAGGTCATGAAGAACCTTGCAGACGAAGCGCACGAGCTGACCACGATCTTCACCGTGGACCTGTTCAACGAGGGCGTCGACATTCCGAGCGTCGACACTCTCCTGATGCTACGCCCCACCCAGTCGCTCACCCTCTTCCTGCAGCAGCTGGGCCGCGGTCTGCGCCGTGCACCGTTGAAGTCTGTTCTGACGGTCCTCGACTTCGTGGGACATCAGAACAAGAACTTCATGATTCACAGCAAGTACCGTGCTTTTGCACGACAGGGTACCCTGACCGAGCAGGACATTGAGAGCCCCAAGCTGCCGGCCGGCTGCCACTTCCACCTGGACGAGCTGACTCAGAAGCAGGTCATCAAGAAGATTCGCGAGTCCCTACGCATGAACCAGAGCGCCCTCATCGACACCGCAAAGAGCTACCTGGAAGATATGCGCCGAAACTCCACGGAGCCCGATATTCGCCCCACCGTCATTGACTTCATCAACCGCTACGGGTTGGGGCTGCCGCAGATTTACGGCCGTAGCAGCAAGGTGACCCTGCCCGGTGTCGCTAAGCCCGTCGCAACGACCTGGACCAGCCTCCAGGCTGCAAGTGGACTGTACCCCGACCTGGTGGTTCCCTTCCAGGACAACGTGGCCGTCGAGACGAATAAGCGCGTCAAGGCACTCACGCACGTGCACGACACGTTCCGCATTAACGCATACCTGGAGCTACTGAACACGGGCATCCTGGAACAGGACATGACCGATGAACAGCGCCGCCACGCATGGATGCTCCTGTTCTCCATCTGGCCGAAGGCCAAGTGGGACGGTTCCTCTGAGAAGTTCAGCCTCGACGAGGGCCTGGCAACTCTGCGTAAGAACCGCGGCATGCTGCAGGAGATGGAGAGCGTCTGGAACTTCAACTCCGGTATGGATACCACCTCCACCCTGCCGCTCTTTGAAGGCGAAGGTATCCCCCTGCGCACTCACGCCCTCTACTCCCGCGAGGAACTATTTGCTGGTCTGGGTGGTCAGGAGGAGAACTTCAAGGTACCCGGCGGCGTGGTCAACGGTGTTGTACCCTTCGACCCGACGAATACCACCGCGCTACTGGTGACGCTGGAGAAATCTGAGAAGCACTTCTCCCCGGCCACCATGTACAAGGACTACGCCATCAGCACTGACGAGTTCGCGTGGGATTCGCAGAGCGCGACAACCCCCGAAAGTCCGACGGGTCAGCTCTTCCAACACCACGAGGAGCGAGGCCGACGCATCGTGCTCTTCGCCCGCCAGCACAGGGAGAATAGGCTCGGCCCCGAACCCTACCTGTGCCTGGGCACCGTGAAATACATTTCTCACGAAGGTTCTAAGCCGATGCATATTCGCTGGGCGTTGGACCGGCCGATGCCGGCATCCATGTTCCAGATCGCGAAGATTGCCTCGTAGTCGCTGAATGACCGCAGCAGGCGGCCCCGGATGCGTGTGTGTCCGAGGCTACCTGCTTTTTAGACCGAGGTTTTCGATAGGTTAGTGCCTTCGCCGTGGGTCTTTAACCCGCAGTGAAGACACTAACCTATCGGCGAAAGGCTAAGTCATAACCCATAACCAGCTCTCACCTACCTGGCGCAGCCGGAGATTCGGTCATGAGTTGCGGATTTGTGCCATAGGTTAGCGTCTTTAGTCGTAGTTAAAAACCATGGTCGAAGACACTAACCTATGGTCCAATTTCTGCAGGGGCGGCACCTCCGCGGGCACAAAGATATTTGATACATAAAGCATTGAGAATGCCTGAATAATGACCAACCACCGCCACAACCCTCAAAAGAATGCAAACGACGGCAAACATGCGGTAGGGTGGTAACTGTAGTACTCAATAGCGCACCGATGCGCTTAATGGGTGCACTACGGGGCTGTTTTCCTTCCGGCAGTCAGCTTGACCTGTGAATAACGGCCCGACTAGTAACTAAACAACACACCATCACCGACGATAGGAGCGTATCTTCTATGGATTCGACCATTTTCAATCGCCGTACCCTGTTGGGTAGCGGCGCACTTATGGGCCTGGGGGCCCTGCTTGCGGCGTGTGACCAGCAGGCCAACAACGAGGCGGTAGCCACCTCGACTGCAACGCCGACCCAGTCGGCTTCGGCATCTGAGTCGCCCTCGGCGAGTGCGACCCCGTCTACTGTCCGCGGCTACTCTGGACAATCCAAAGCCCCCGACGGCGAATACCGTAAAGCTGACGGCTACGGTCCTGCCCAGAACGTCCCTAAACCTAATGCCCCTGAAGAGGGCTACCGTGAGAAGTCTATTGAAGGTATCCGTAAGACGATGGACGCTTGGGTTAAATGGACTAATTATGGAATTCAGGTAGGCGATTTTACGGAATCTCGAAAGTATATTTCCAGTGATTTTACGGAGGAATTGGAAGGGTATAAGAGTTTTGAAGATTTGTATAAGCGCGGTGGATGGATTATTGATGGCATTGACAACTATGTTGCTGATGGAAATCCGTGGTCTGAAGATGGGGAAAACTATTTCTGGAAGGCGTATCGCGAGTGGAATTATATAACTCTTGTGGAGCCTACTGGCGAGTGGCACAGAGACGTCAATATCCAGAAGGATAACGATACGTGGAAGTTTGAGTTTAAGTACTCCGATTCTTCCTGGAAGATTGTTGGCTGCGAACAGGTAGATGACTAATATGCGTAATTTACGAAAAGTCACTTACACTGCTGCTATTGCTCTCTTACCTGTTTTAGAATGCGTATCGGGAGCTAACGCATATGTTGTTACTACCTCCTGCTCTGAAACTTCCGCTAAGGTATGTCAAGTCGAAGTCAAAAAATCGACTACGCGACGAGGAACCGATGGGCATCACGATGGACACGGAAATTCTGGTGCCGCTGACCAGGAAATTCAGCAACAATATACTTATTCCACAGTAAATCAGGGAAATGGCGTAAAAGTTACCTACGCCAACGAAAATCCCAATATTATGTCATGCACAACCAAAGACGGAAGAATAGGAACATTCAAGTTCACAAACATGTCACTTGAATCTGGCATTCCTGTAGACCATGGAAGTCCTCGAAGCCCCTCTTCTGCTAGTTGCGTCCCCGACGATACCCGCACCTTAACCAGTGCCGACAGCCCAGGTCCCGCCGGCCCGACCTACGAAGAAGTTATGACGGAAATTCGCCATGCTGCAGAGTCGCTAGAGCCGGGCAAGCCCACCCTGCACCAGTCCTACAACAACCCCGCAGGAACCGGCCGAGCAGAAGGCGACCCGAACATCTACAAGGGCGACCAGATCAACTTCTACGTCGATGACGGAGGCCCTTACCGTCTCGAAGCAGATATGCTCGCCGGGCACGTCGAAATTGAGCTCATGCCCTCCTCCTATGTCATCGAGTACGGCAATGGTGATACAGACACCAATTACACCGCGGGCAAACCGGTCACCACCTACCCTCGTCAGCGTCCGAGGCAGACGGATACCAGCTACGCCTACCAGCGTTCCGGTAACTTCCATGCGTACGCGACCGTGCATTACACGGCTCGTTTCCGTGTGGATGGTGGCCCGTGGCAGATGATGGAGGTGACTCCGCAGGCTACCAGTGACCCGCTGCTAATTCGTGTGTGGTGGGTTGATGTGGGCCGTGTCGGCGGCACCTGCGATGAAGACGACACTCGTTGGGGTTGCAAGAATGATCCCACCATGGGTAAGAAGGATAACCCGAACCCGCGCCTACGCAAGGCCGATATTCGTACCGGTCAGCGTTGGCATCTGAATGACAGTGGCGATGGGGACACGGAGTATTCGTTGCACCGTGACTGGCCCGACATGTAAACCACTTCTGACCCAATATATAGATAACCGCAGCAGGCGGCCCCGAATGTTTGAACATTCAGGGTCGCCTGCTTTTTAGACCGAGGTTTTCGATAGGTTAGTGTCTTCGCGGTGGATCTTTAACCCGCATTAAAGTCACTAACCTATCGACAGGGCCGTAACCTATCGAAGAATCCCCGTACCAACGAGCCCCCACACCCATACCGCGTAACAACCCGTAACACCCCCTTGTGGCATACCCCCCTAGGGTATATAATGAAGCCATGGAAACCACTAGCAACCAGTGCTGTCACAGCACATCCACCCAGGTCAGCACCGCATCCGGCACGCCCACTGAAAACCCCACTGAGGAACCCACCGAGGCGCACACCGGCGCATGCTGCAGCGGCGAGGCACCCAAAACCCAGCACGGTTACACCTCCAACAAAGAGGCGCACCTCAAGCGCCTGCGCCGCATCGAAGGGCAGGTTCGCGGCATCGCCCGCATGGTCGACGAAGATAAATACTGCATTGACATCCTCACCCAGGTTGCTGCGGTCTCCAAGGCGCTCCACGCAGTCTCTCTGAACCTACTCGAAGAGCACATCGGTCACTGCGTAACCGGCGCCGCCGTCGAATCCGAACGCACCGGCGACCCGACCATCGCAGAAGCCAAGGTCAAAGAGGCAACCGCCGCGATCTCCCGCCTCATGCGCAGCTAAACGCCCCGCACCTAAACACCGGGCGGGCCCAAGTTTTCAACCCATTATCGAAAGGAAATCATCATGAGCACCACCACCGTTAAGGCAACCGGCCTGACCTGCAACCACTGCGCTATGAGCGTCAGCGAAGAGGTCAGCGAAGTTCCCGGCGTGACCGGCGTGACCGTGGACGTCGTCAAGGACGGCGTTTCCACCGTGACCATTGAGCACGAGGGCACCCTCAGCACCCAGGCTGTTGCAGACGCTATCGTGGAGGCTGGCTACACCCCTGCCGTCTAGCGCGGTAGCCGGCTCGATTAGGAGTCATCATGGCTTACCCTCCGCAGTACATTGCGATGGTTGTTGGCGCGGTTCGCACCCTTGTCGGCACCGAAAACATGCACCTGCGCGACGCGATCACCCGCGTGGCCAGGCAGATGAATCTGGATGCGGCGCTGGTCGATTCGTGGGTGAAGCAGAGCCCCGAATATACGGCGCGTGAGGATGCACCCGGTGCGGCACGACGTAGCGGCACGAGCGCGAATAAACGTTCCGCCGAGCACGAGCAGGGCGTGAAAGCGTGCGAGAAGGCGAACGCTTCACCGTTCCCGCGGGCTGCCGTGAAACGTGCCTACGGTGTGTCTGATCGTGGCGCGAAGGTGACCGGTATTCGCCCGCATACGAGCAGGCTGGATGAGCTGCCCGGCGACCACTAAGCCGCCGCAGCATTACTCCCGCCGCCGCGTTTACAGCCTCGCTGTTTTACCCGCAGCTTTCGCCCTCGCGCGACACCCTCAGTACTGCACCCTAAACACTGCACCACACACCGTCCAGGGCGGGGTCCTTCGGGGCCCCTCCCCCGGCTTGGTGTACCTTTTTCTACCCCCCTTTTTTTTGAGTTTAAGGAAGTATTGTGTCTTCTACACAGCCTTCACCAACCACCCGTGAACCCTCATCACAGAGTGAGCGCTCTCTTTTTAATCCTGCCGGAACAACCGTAAAATCAACGGAGTCCACCCGAATCATTCACGTGGATATTCAGGGTATGACCTGCGCATCCTGTGTGGGTCGTGTGGAGCGTAAGCTCCGCAAAATCCCCGGCGTTGACCCGGCGGTGAACCTGCCGCTGGAGTCGGCGCGCGTCATCGTACCTGAGGGCGTGAGCGACGAACAGATCGTTGAGACCATCAACAATGCCGGCTACGCGGCGCACCTTAAGAACGGGCCGCGCGCGGGCGCTGGAACGAACGCGAGCGCATCCGGCGGCGGCAACCATCACAGCACTCCGAGCATGAATGGCGACTTCACTGACCGCATTATTTATGCGGCGATTTTGGGTGTGCCGATTTTCTTGATTTCGATGTTCCCGTCGTTCCAGTTCCCGAATTGGGGTTGGGTTGTGGCGGTTCTGACGGCGCCGGTTGCATTTTGGTGTGCTGCGCCGTTCCACCGTGCGGCGCTTATTAATGCGCGTCATGGCTCGTCCACGATGGATACACTGGTGTCTCTCGGCGTGGTGTTGGCGTATTTCTATTCGCTGGCGCAGCTGCTCATGAACCCGGCGTTGACGGCGCATGTGCATCATGCGGGCGGTAGTTTCTGGTCGATGTTTACCGGCAACCATGCGCCGCTGTATTTTGATTCGGCGTCCATGGTGACGCTGTTCTTGCTGATTGGCCGCGCGATTGAGCACCGTACTCGCCATCGTTCTTCGGAGGCGCTGCGCACCCTGCTGAGTATGGGTGCGAAGGAGGCGACTCTGCTGCGCACCGATAAGCAGGGCGTGACGAAGCAGGTGCAGGTTCCGGTGGAGGACCTTATGCCGGATGATCTGTTCTTGGTGCGCCCGGGTGAGAAGATTGCCACGGATGGTGTGGTGGTTGAGGGTTCATCGGCGGTGGATGCGTCCCTGTTGACGGGTGAGTCTGTGCCGGTTGAGGTGCATCCGGGTGATGCGGTCACGGGTGCGACGGTGAATACGTCTGGTTCGTTGACGGTGCGTGCGACCCGCGTGGGCGCTGAGACGACTCTGGCGAAGATGGGTGAGCTGGTGGCGAGCGCGCAGGAGACGAAGGCTCCGATTGCTCGCTTGGCGGATCGTGTTTCTGCGGTGTTTGTGCCGGTGGTTTTGGTGATTTCGGCGCTGACACTGGTCGGTTGGTGGCTGGTTTCTGGTGACGGTGCGACGGCGGTGTCAGTGGCGGTGACGGTACTGGTGGTGGCGTGCCCGTGCGCTTTGGGTTTGGCTACTCCGACGGCGCTGCTGGCAGGTACGGGTCGCGGCTGGCGGTTGGGCATTTTGATTCGTAATGCGCAGGTGTTGGAGGCGACGAGCACGGTTGATCGCGTGGTGCTGGATAAGACCGGTACGGTGACGACCGGAGAGATGTCTGTGGCATTCTACGGCACGTTTGGTGACTATGAGTCGGCGGGTGATTTGTCCGGTATTTCGCCGGATTCTGCCGACTCCAAGAACGAGCGTTCCCTGTCTGTTCTGCGTGATGCCGCCGCCGTGGAGGCGCTGAGTGAGCACCCGATTGCCCGCGCGATTGCCGGTTTTGCCCGTGAGCAGGGCGTGCTGGCGGAGAGCGCTTCGGCACCGAGTGTGAGCGGCTTTGAGGGTGTTCCCGGAGGCGTGCGCGGCGTGCTGAGCGGCGCGGGTGAAGGCACTGAGAGTGGCGCCGAGTATGGTACCTCCCAGCTGGTTGTTGTGGGTACTCCCGAGTACCTGCAGGCGGCGGGTGCGCAGCTGAGCGAGGCTCAGTTGGCCCTGCTGGATCAGGCTCGCCGGGCGGGTCTAACGACGGTGGTTGTCGCCCGCGGCGAGGCCCCTGATGAGGCCCCGAATGACACCCCGAACAGCACCTCCGCTCTGCAGCCGGTCGGCATGATTTCGGTTGCCGACATCCCCAAGCCGGAGGCGGCAGAAACCATGGCACAGCTGCGTGAGCTCGGCATGGAGCCAATCCTGCTCACCGGTGACGCCCCGCAGGTTGCGCAGGCGGTCGCCTCGCAGGTCGGTATTTCGGCTGAGAACGTGTACGCCGGCGTGACCCCGGAGGGTAAGTCGCAGGTGATTGAGAAGTTGCAGGCTGCCGGTCACCGCGTGGCGATGGTCGGTGATGGCGTGAATGATGCCCCGGCGCTGGCTCTTGCTGAGTTGGGCATTGCGATGGGTTCGGGCACGGATGTTGCCGCGGAGGCAGCCGATATTGTGCTGACCCGTTCGGATGTTGCTTCGGTGGTGACGGCACTGCGTCTCTCCCGCGCTACGCTGCGCACCATTAAGTCGAACCTGTTCTGGGCGTTCGCCTACAATTCGGCGGCTATTCCGGTCGCTGTGGCGGGTCTGCTGAACCCGATGATTGCGGCTGCGGCAATGGCGTTTAGTTCGGTATTTGTGGTGCTGAATTCTATGCGTCTGACGGCGTTTAGAAAGTAGCGAAATACGGCGAGAAATTGCCTGAGCGTATAGCGCGAAATTATCCGAAAATTAGCTCCTCAATAGCCTAAACGAAAAATTCAAAAGCGCATCTCACCCTGCTTTTTGCGCGGTAAAAGATATAAAGAAATGCACCGCCCGTGTAAAGGAGGTGCATTTCTTTATATTTAGTTTTCACGGACGGCGGCAAGAAAACCTCGCCGAGAGCCCGGCATGCACCTTACGCCCAGGTGACCAGGTCCTCGATGGAGCGGCGGCGGGCGAAAATTTTGAGGGCTTCTTCGCGGGTTACGGTCACGGTTTCATCCTTTACATGAGGGTTTCAATACCCCATCGTGCTACACCTGCGGAAGGTGCGGGCGGTCTAATTGTGAACCATTACGCCCAGAGCACGCATGTTCCAAAGCAGTCAGGCTCGAAGGGTTTAGGCACCGGCTTTCATCCACACATCCGAGCGGGCGCGGCGACCGAAAATGACCGCGCGGATTCCTTGGAAGTACAGAATATACGCCGCCCACAAGCCGCAATACCCGGCGAGCGCATCCATGGCACCGGCGCCGACAGCCCAGTGCAGGCCGAGCATGACGGGCACGTACATGACGAGCATGATGAAGCAGCCGATTGCCAGGTATTTCACGTCCTGCGCGCCCATGAGGATGCCGTCCAGGGTGAACACGTACGCGGCGATGGGCTGGCCGAGCGCAATGATGACGGTTGCGATGGTGAAGAGGAACGCCACCTGCGCATCCTGCGTGAAGATCCAGGAGCCGAAGAAGCCAATGAGCGGGCAAATCAGTCCGGTGATGACGCCGTAGATGAGGCTCATGCGGAGCAGCCGGTTTTTCAGCTGGCGCACCTTCGCACGTTCGGTTTCTACGTTGAGGTCGCGTTCGCCGAGTTCCTTGCCGAGTAGCGCCTGGGCAGCGATGGCGAGGGAGTCCAGGGCGTAGAGGAAAAGGTTAAATACGCCCATGCCGAGCTGGTAGGCAGCGGTGTGTTCGGTGCCGAATCGTGCCACGACGAACACGGTCAGCAGGGAGGCGATGCGCATGGACAGGGTGCGCAGCATGAGCCAGGAGCCGAGCGAGAGCACCGAACGCATGCCGGCGACATCGGGTGCCCAGGGGACGGCGTGTTCACGGGTGCCGCGCATCATGACCACACCGAGCGCGGCAGCCATGCCCCACTGGGTGAGGGAGGTGCCGGTCGCCGAACCGGCAACACCCCAGCCGACCGGGTAGATGAGTAGCCAGTTCAGCACAATGTTTACGAGCGTGCCGACCGTGGCGACTTTGAGCGGGGTGACGGTGTCTTGCAGTCCGCGGAGCGTGCCGACCTGCGCGAGGATAATCATCATCGGCGGGATGCCCCACAGTGAGTGGTGCAGGTAGTCGAGGGCGTAGCTCATGGTTTCGTCGGTCGCGCCGAGGCCGCGCAGCAGCGGGTCTGCGAAGGCGTATCCGGCGATCATGAGGAGCATGCCGAGGCCGAAGGCGACCCACACGCCGTCCACGCCGATCTGCCAGGCGCGGCGCAGGTTCTTCTCGCCGAAGGCGCGCGCCACGGCGGGTGTGACGGAGTAGGCGAGGAAGTTCATGAGGCCCACGACCGTGGTGACGAGCGTGGCGGCGATGCTCATGCCGGCGAGTTCTGCCTTGCCGAGTTGGCCGATGAGGGCGGAGTCGGTGAGCACGAAGATGGGTTCGGCGATGAGCGCGCCGAAGGCGGGTACGGCAAGCGCGAGGATGCGCCGGTTCAGCGAAGGCTCGGTGGTGTTCGCAGCGGGTTCGGTATTCGGGTGCTTCTGTGTGCTCATCCTTCTAGGCTACTCCCCGGCGCCGCCGCGGGTGCCTGCGCGCGGGGCGGGGTGCACTCTGCGAGATGGGCGTGCGAGATGCGCAGTTAGGCGCCTCGACCGCGTAGTTCGTCGAGGGCGCGGCGTTCCTTCTTGGTGGGGCGGCCGCTGCCTCGTTCGCGTTTGGCGACCGGCGGCATGGAGAGGTAGGCGGGGCGCGGGCCGGAGAGGTCTTCGTAGCAGGTGACGGCGATGGGTGCGCCTACGCGTTTGACGAGGAGTTTTTCGACTTTGAAGACGCGTTCCCAGCCGGGGTAGCGCACGCGCACCACGTCGCCCTTCTTGAGTTTTTGGGAGGGTTTGGCGGGGGCGTCGTTGACGCGCACGTGGCCGCCTTTGCATTCGTCGGCGGCGAGGGAGCGGGTTTTAAAGATGCGCACTGACCAGAGCCAGAGGTCGAGCCTGGCGCTGGTTAGTGCGTTGGTGTCTTCTGCGGTCATGTGTTCATTGTGGCGCGAGGCGGGCGGGGCGCCAAATCAGGTGCGCCCGCCCGCCTATCGCTTTCCCCGAGCCTATCGGCAGGGTTCACATGGTGGTTATTGCGGAGGCGCTTATACCTCCCCCCGGTGCCGGGCGGCGCTCCTTGATGAACCAGCCAAGACGAACCAGCCAACCACGTCAGCGACTACAAGATCAGCCACATAGGGTTTTGTGTGAAATTTTCACCAAAACACATGTCTAATTTTCATGCAAATCACTCCTGACTTGGTGTATCTTTAAAATACTTCTTGAGAAGTATTTCAAAAACCACATAAACCATGTGGTTTTACAGGGCAACGACCGCGACGTCTATAGCCCCTGAGACAGATTGGAGACACTCAATGCGTCTGCGAAAATTGTTGGCAACCGGCTTGGTTGCTACCACGTTGGTAGGGATTAATGTCCCTGCAAGTCATTCCGCTCAGTTCTTTACCGAAGCCCAATGGCAGGGATTCCTTACCCTGGATACCAAGGGACACTCCGTCGAAAACCTTGCCGTGTGGTGGGGGTACGGAACTTACAACGATTCGATTAGCTCGATTCGTAGCTACGGTGAGAACTACCGCGTCTGTGAACACGAGGGGTACCGAGGGGCATGCCTTACTACGAATGCACGAGATTTCAATAATCTAAGGGGTGTTCGCGAAGGACTTGAGTGGTGGGACCCGTTCGATTGGAACGACCGCATCAGCTCTCTTCAACGAATCTTATAGATTGGAGGAGCACCATGTCAGCTTTGAAAAAGCTTCTGGCGGCTGCCCTCATCAGCACTGTGCTGTCTTCTTGCTCCTTCGGTCCCACGTTGGAGAAGGATGAAAGCGCCCGAGCAATCTTCGACACAGAAAATGACCGGGTGATCCTGCCTCTGGACGCATACAACACCGCCGGCAAGGGCGAATACTTCACCAAAGCCCTTGAGCTCGCCCGCAAAAAGTGCTTTGCCGAACACGGGCAACACTACGAGATGTTCGTCCCCACCGAAGGATCCGGCAGGAACCTCGGCAGAACCTACGGGATCTGGAACGTTGAGCACGCCCAAAAATACGGCCTCCACGAGCGCGAAGACTCAAATACGCTGGACCTCTCCTCCCCTGCCGCCTCATCCGACCCTGGGAAGGATGTCCGCACCGAATGCTATCAGCGCGCCGTCGATGAGATGAAGCAAATTGGAGAGATACCCTTCGGAAGCAGCACGTTTACGCGTTTGGAGACCGACGCCCGAAATGCCGCAGGCGATAGGCAACTCAAAAAATCTCTCGACGACGAGTGGAAGCGATGCGTCAAGGATAAGGGCCTCACCCCCGATAGTGAGGTGACCGTTAAGGAAGAAAAGAATATTCGTCAGAGCACCGTCGCCTCCGAAGAAGAAATTCGAATGGCCACCATCCAGGCACAGTGCAATCAGGATGTAGGCCGCTCGCAGAAGCTCTACGACCTGGAGGCGCAGTACCAGAAGCCGCTCGTCGCCAAGAACCAGGCAGCCCTGGAGAATGAGCTTAAAGAATTCAAGCGCCGGGACGAGCAGTTCAAGCAGTACGTCCTCGACAACCAATAACAGCGAATAACAGCCGGTTGGCCGACAGAAAAGGGTGTGTGCCGGGTTGACTGGACCCCGCCCACACCCCTCTTAACTTTTTACCGGGATATTTCGTCGGGGACGTTTCGCCCGGTATGCCACCCCCCGGGGGTATGCCGCCCCCCGTGCGGGGCGGCGCTCCTTGAGAGCCCAGCCAATCACGCCGGTCAGCAGACCGAACGCAATCCAGGAACCAAGCACCAGCCACTGGTCGCTCGTTGCAACCTCCGGGAAGTACGCAATCGAACGCAGCAGAGTCGAGGAAGCACCCGGCACCATCATCTGACCAATCTGCCCCCACGCACCGGGCAGGAACACGCTCGGCATACTTGCGCCCGAAATCGGGTTACCAATGAACATGGTGATGACCGCGCCTACAGCGAGACCAACCAGCGGCGAAGACAGCGCACCCACGCCCACAATGAAGAAGGCGGTCGCCAGGTAGGTAGCGCCGAACGCAGCCCACAGGGTTGCGAAGTCGCCGGGGATGAAACCGAACCAGACGTTCAGAATCAGGGCGGTCAGTGCACCACCGATGACGGAGTACAGGGTTGCGGTGGCGAAGCGGCGCCAGGTGCCGTTCACGCACAGTACGGAGAAGGAACCACCGAGAATACCGCCAATAACCAGCGGGAATGCGGAGATAGCGATACCAGTGCCGGAGGTGTCAACATCATTCAGGGGTACTACGATGGTGGTCTTCACCGCCATTGCGGATGCCTGCTCGGCCTGCACCTTCATCTGCTCCAGCTGGGCGGCAGCCTGCGCACCCTGTTCACCGCCCGCCTGCACCGCCTGGGTGAGGGCCTCAGTCTTGGCGGCGAGTGCCTTCTGCTGAATTTGTGCGTTCAGCTGGGTGGCTACGCTGTTGAGCATCTGGGTTGCTGCGGCGTTTGCGGCTGGTGCGGTCAGCACTTCGGGGGCGGCGCCTTCGGTGAAGATGATTGCGCCGTAGGTTTCGCGCTGCTTGATTTGCTGTTCAGCCTCTTCGCGGGAGGATGCCTGCTTCAAGTCGAAGGTTTCAATACCTTGGTCTTTGAGGGACTGTTCAAACTGACTGACGGTCACCTCGGGGCCTGCGATAGAGACGGGCAGGTTCTTTGCTTCCATGGTCTTGGTGGGCCAGGTGAAGGCTAGGACGATGAGTGCTACCACCAAGGATGATAGTACGGAGGTGGTGACGACCTTGAGCCAGGAGGAACGGTCGGTGGTTTCTTGCGTGCTTGTTTCTGCAATGCTCTTTGCCGCGATCTTCTGGGATGCGGCAGCTTGGGTGGCTGCGGCGGTCACTGCTTCTGCGGTGACTGCGGTGGTGGTTTCGTTGTTCATGACAATCTCCAAACAAAATGCTTATTTCGTTTACGAGTCAGAACTCTACTCTCGATTTTTACCGAGTGCAAACAAAATAGCTATTTTGTTTGTAAAGTCACAAAAAGAATCAGTGTTGTGTTTACGCGTTCTTTAGCCCCACCCCCTAGACTGGAACCATGCCCCGACTAACAGACGCCACCAAAGCCGCACGCCGAGCCCAAATCATCGAAGCCGCCATTAGCTGCTTCCTCGAAAAGGGCTACACCAACACCTCCATGAGCGACATCATCAAAGCCTCCGGACTGTCCTCCGGGTCCATCTACTCGCACTTCTCCGGCAAAGAAGACATCCTCATCACCGCCATCAACGAGCGCCTCAACAACGTCAAGGAGCTCTACGAAACACTCCCCGAAGGCGCAGGCCCCCAGGATATTCTCGAAACCATCCACACGAACCAGCTGGTAAACGACAATTTCTCTGCCATGCTGCGCATCCGCGCCGAATCGCTCCACGCACCCGAAATCGCCAGGGCAACCGCGGACATCATGCCTCTATTGCAGGGCATCATCGTAAAGACCCTCACCCCCTGGGCAGCCGAACAGCTGCGCGTTCTACACGAAATCAACCCCAATTCGGCGCAGCGCACCCCCGAACAGGAGGCGCTCATCGCCGACTACGCCCGCGACACTGCAGACGCCTTCATGATGGTCTTCCAGGGGTACATGCTCCGCTCCTTCTTCGGCACCCCCAAGGAAAAGGACCGCCTCTACCGCGTCGCCTCAGCACTTCTTCCTGAGTAGTTACCCCCCCCCGATAGCCCCCAAAAATCACCCTTGTGCGGTTGTTTTTCAGCATTTAGACCATACAGGGGCAACATAGGTCATTCACATCCTGCAGGCGTAGAATCAAGGAACCATGACTGAATCCTGCACCCCCGCAACCCCCGAGCCGCGCGCCACCAACCCCGCCGAGCTGAACAACCTGCGTGCCGCACACGCCGATGAGCTCTCTTCACGCACCCGCGCCACGAGCATCCCGACGGATTCCTGCTCCCTCTACGGCGACGAGGCTCTCGGCGGCACCGCCGGACGCGCCACCGCTTGGCTGGCTCTCGAGCACGTGGGCCAGTGGGGCCGCGACGTGCTGGACGGCTCCGCCCTCGGCGAGGAGCTTTCGGAGGCGTTGGGTGAGGCAGTCTCACAGGCGGGGCTGAAGTTCCTGCTGATCCGCCAGACGGGCAGGGCGGGCCGCGTGCTGCACGGTGCGCCGGATGCATCCGGCAACCCGACCCACCGGGTGCTCTACGCGCTCTGCACCCCGGGCGAGGAGAAGCTCTACTCGTTCAGCGTGAGCACCCCCGAACAGCTCCTCGACCTACCCCTGGGCAACCCCCAGGAGTTGATTCAGGTGACCGGCGCGGAGCTCATTGATTCCCCCGCCATTCTCGTGTGCGCCCACTCCAAGCGTGACCGCTGCTGTGCCCTGCGCGGTCGCCCCATTGCGGCGCACCTGGCGGATATCCTGCCGGGTAATGTGGTCTGGGAGTGCTCGCATACGGGCGGTCACCGCTTTGCCCCGGTCGGCATTATGCTGCCCACCGGCTACACCTACGGTCGCCTGTCGGAGCCTTCGGCGCTGGCGGCGTACCTGTCGCTGGCGGGTCGTTCCATTCCGTCGCTGCACGGCCTGCGAGGCCGCAGCACGGATACCCCGGTGGAGCAGGCGGCGGAGGTTGCCGTACGCTTCGAACTGGAGAAAAAAGGTGAAGAAGTAACCTCTGGAGGTTTGGTTTCACGTGAAACATCGGGGCGGGAGGCATTCATTGCGCTCCGCGAGGCGGGCATTGAGCCCCCGGCAGATACCGCCGAACACCCCACCATGGAGGTGGCGCTCACCTCCCACACCGACGGACGCACCTGGGTCACCTTCTTTGAGCGGGTCACCCTTGAGCCGCGCCCCAACTCGTGCGGCAAGGGTCCCGCAGATGCTTTCAGCCGCGAGCTGCTCGCACTGCGCCAGCTCTAGACAGAGCCAGTTCTAGCACCCGCGCATGATGTAGACAGCGTAAAGCCCCGGCGGGCACCTTCTCGGGTACCCGCCGGAGCTTCGCTGTATCCAAAGTTCGCCGTGTCCAGGGTTCGTCGCAGCCGGTATCCCGCCGTACCCGGCAAACAGGCTTATCCGGCGAACGGGTTCGGCGCGCCGATGTACTGCAGCTCGGTGTACTCCTCCAAACCCTCGGGGCCGCCCTCGCGACCCATGCCGGACTGCTTCACGCCGCCGAAGGGGGCTGCCGCGTTCGAGATAACGCCGGAGTTGTAACCGATTAGCCCGAACTCCAGACCAGCCGCCATGCGTGTAAAGCGCGGGTGGTTGCTCGTGTACACGTACGCCGCCAGGCCGTACTCGGTGTCGTTGGCGAGTTTCAGGGCGGTGCGTTCACCCTCCTCACCGTAGCCACCGAACGTGGCAATCGGGGCTACGGGCCCGAAAATCTCTTCACGCCACACGCGCATCGAATCGGTCACGCCGGTCAGCACGGTGGGGGCCACAAAGTTGCCCTTGTTCAGGTTCTTGGGCATGCCGCCGGTATCGCTCGGAACGTTCTCCTCAAGCTCGGGAATGTACCCGCCGCAGGCGAGGAGCGCACCCTTGCCCAGGGCGTCTTCGACCATAAAAAGCATGGATTCAACCGCTGAAGGTTGAATTAGCGGTCCGCATTCGGTTCCGTTGACGGTTCCGTCACCCACGACGGTCGCCTCCATGCGCTCTACAAAGGCGGCCGTGAACTCTTCCGCAATGTCCTCGTGCACAATGAATCGGTTAGCGGCGGTGCACGCCTCGCCCATATTTCTCATCTTCGCCGCGTAGGCGCCCTCCACGGCGGCAGGGATGTCCGCATCCTCAAAGACGATGAACGGGGCGTTGCCGCCCAACTCCATGGAGGTGCGCAGAACATTCTGCGAGGCCTGCGCGAGCAGGGTGCGACCCACGGCGGTGGAGCCGGTGAACGAGACCTTCCGCAGACGCTCATCAGCCATCAGCGCGGAGACAACCTCGCCGGTACGGGAGGTGGTTACCACGTTCAGCACGCCGTCCGGCAGGCCCGCCTCACGCATCAGGGACGCGAAGTACAGGGAGCTGAGCGGAGTCAGGGAGGCGGGCTTGAGCACCGCGGTGCAGCCCGCCGCGAGCGCCGGGGCGACCTTGCGTGCCGCCATGGCGAGCGGGAAGTTCCAGGGGGTAATCAGCAGGCAGGGGCCGACGGGGCGGCGTACGGTGGTGATCTGCATCCCGGATTCGGGGGCGACGGCGGTGCGGCCGAAGTTGCGGGCGGCTTCTTCGGCGTACCAGCGCAGGTAGTTTGCCGCGTAGGCGACTTCGCCGCGGGACTGGTCGAGGGGCTTGCCCATTTCGAGGGTCATGAGCCGGGCGATGACTTCGGTGCGCTGCGTCATGAGCGTGTAGGCGCGGTTGAGGATGTTGGCGCGTTCGCGGACGCTGGTTGCCGCCCATGAGGTGCGGGCGTCACAGGCGGCGTCGAGTGCTTCGATGCCCTGTTCGATGCTGGCGTCGGCGACGTGCGTGAGGATTTGGCCGCAGGAGGGGTTGTGTACGGGGAAGGATCCGTTGTCGCCGGTGACCCAGCTGCCGCCGATGAGCAGGTCGGTGGGCACGTAGAAGAAGGGGGAGGAGGGCCGTTCGTAGGGGTCGATGGGTTCACGCTGCGGCATGTTGATGCTTTGCATGTGCGGTTCGGTGCGGCCTCGTAGCTGGGCGGATTTCGCAGCGGTCTTTGCGGTGGGATTCTCGGCGGAGCTTTCGGGTGAGGTGGTCATGGCGTGCCTTTCGGGTTGGGGCGTCCGGTACGGTCGACTCTGACGCTTTTAATTCTAGTCCCGCGCGCTCCCCTACCCTGCGAACCTTCCCCGCCCACATACACATCCCAGCGTCCCTACGCACCCTCGCCCGCTCTCTCCACCTTGCAGTTCACTACCTGGCCGGTGGTGACTTTCTGGCGCAGCTTCATGGTATTTCGAGGGTGTGGCCGCGCACGTCCATGGACGCACCGGTGGTGCGCTTGATGTTGGTGTCGTGCATGCAGACGAACCGGCCGTCGCTGGTGGTGCGTACGGAAATTTCGACGGCGAGGGCGCCGCTGCTTACGGACTCTGCGTAAGCGTAGGCGGTGTGTTCGGGGCTGATGTTGCCGGCGCCGCGGTGGGCTATGAAGAATTCATAGGTCTTGTAGAGCAGCTGATGTGCGGGGGAGCCGCTGTGTACTGCCGCGAGCTGTGCGCGGGTGCTGGCTGGGGCGTGGGGTTCGCCTGCCTGGAGCATGAGGGCGGCGGGTGCCAGTGCGGAGGCACCGATGAAGCCGCGGCGGCTCAGATTCTTGGAGATCTTCGGGAATGCAGTCACCGTAGTGGTTCTTTTTCGTTTATGAGTTGAGCGTAATGTGTGTGGTTGGTCATTGAAGTTTTGGTTTATAGCTGAGGGTCCCGATTCTCTCAACTCAAACTGCAACTCTATGTAGGATAACGATTTTTTTATCGGTAATTCACTGCATTCACAGGCAAATAGGGTATTATATGCGCCTCATTCTTACCCGCAGTGTAATGCGGGTGAATGTGTTTCTCCTTTTCCACCGCTTTTATTAGCGGCATTTCATGCGGCGTTAAAAAGTTTCTCGTGTAACGAAAAAGACCGCGCCCACAGCCCGATTGAGCCTGCAGGACGCGACCTTTTGTATTGAAATATTTTTCGCGGGTTTTTTACCGCTGTTGAAGCTGAGCTATTTTCGCTGGTTCAGCTTACTTCTTGGATGCCTGAGCGACGCGGTCACCGGCTGCGACGGGTCGGCGTGCCTCAGAGTCCTTGGAGATGTTGAACTTTGCGGTGTTGGTGATCATCACCATGGTTTCCTTGGAGGGGATGCGGCCCTCGATAGCTGCCCAGTCGACCTCGATGATGGGTGCGCCTGCCTCAACCTTGTCGCCTACGTTAGCGAGCTTGGTGAAGCCGTCGCCACCGAGCTCAACGGTGTCGATACCGATGTGGACCAGTACCTCGCCGCCGTTTTCAGTGCGGAGCATGAATGCGTGCAGGGTGTCCTGAATCAGTGCGATGGTGCCTGCAACGGGTGCGACGATGGTGCCTGCGGTGGGGTTCACTGCGTAGCCGTCGCCCATAACGCCCTGAGAGAAAACGGGGTCGGAGACTTCGCTCAGCGGCAGGTACTCGCCGGCAGCAGGTGCGACGTAGACGTCTGCGGACGATGCTTCCTGTGCGGCAGCTTCCTTCTTCTTCTTGCCGAAACCGAACATATATGCTCCTTCTGGTCGTGTGGCGCTATGAATAGCGTGTATTTGTAGCGCTGATGCGTCCGCGTCGGATGCGGGCGTCGTTGCCTTCTTGGTTTCACACCGGGCGGCACCCGCCTAAACGCAGGGTTCGCACACTCCGGTGCATATGCACTCAGAATACAACACCTGAACCCGTAGCTCACGAGCTGAGGGTCATTCGAGTCGAATTCTGCAAATATTCCGCAAATCTGGAACTTCAACTCACACTTCTGCACTCTTGAGGTCGCGAGTACACTTAGTGAAGGACTGGCCCCCGGCGGGGGCCCCCCCCC
This sequence comes from Rothia gullae, assembly GCF_024294905.1. Lineage (GTDB taxonomy): Bacteria > Actinomycetota > Actinomycetes > Actinomycetales > Micrococcaceae > Rothia. Next base: position 80 of record NZ_JANCOC010000003.1, on the reverse strand, counting down.
CCCCCGGGGGGGGGGGGGGGGGGGAGGGGGGGGGGGGGGGGGGGGGGGGGGGGGGGGGGGGGGGGGGGGGGGGGGGGGGG
>NZ_JANCOC010000002.1:142276-239739 GCF_024294905.1 Rothia gullae | reverse complement strand
AGTTTTTTCGTGGCCAGGACTGGCAGACCTTTGAGAGTTTTAAAGCCGACCTTGATGCCTATATCATGCATTGGAATACGGTAAGGCGTCAGGTAAAGCTTAGGGGCCTGACTCCGGTAGAGTACCGGGATCAGGCCCTGCGGGAGGCCGTGTAACGGCTAGTATTTAATGCGTCCAAGTTTTGGGGCGCAGTTCACTCGAGCAGGAGGTGCCTACCGGGGCTTTACTGTGTCCTCTAGTCTGCCGTGCTCTCTATTCTGCTGTGCCCTTATATAAGGGGAGCACTAGTGGGCGATACCCGCCTCATACGCCATAATCACTGCCTGCACACGATCACGCGCACCCAACTTCGCCAACACATGCGACACATGCGTCTTCACCGTCGCCTCCGAAAGCACCAGCTCCCGCGTAATCTCCGCATTCGACAATCCACGCGCAATTAGGCCCAGCACCTCAAACTCACGCGGCGACAACTGCTCAATCAACTCACGATGCGGATAATCCTGCGCAGGCGCAAGGCTTGCATGCTCAGCCGGAATAAACGTCGCCTTAGGAAGCTCAGACCCAGCAGCCGGGGGAGTATTAGGAACAGAATCGGCAGGAGCGGTAGGAACAACAGGAGCGGGGGAGTCCAGCACCGGAATCATCTGCTCTAACAGGCGGCGAGTCGCAGATGGTGCAATCACCGCATCGCCGCGGTACACCGTACGAATCGCCTCCAGCAGCTGCTCCGGCGGGGTGTCCTTCAACAAGAAACCGCTCGCACCCGCACGCACCGCCGAATACACGTACTCATCAATATCGAAGGTCGTGAGCATAATAATGCGCACCCGCTCATCTTCGGAAACTTCACGCTCGCCGTCACACTCCAGAATACGGCGCGCCGCCTCCAGGCCGTCGCAGTGGGGCATGCGCACATCCATGAGGATGACCTGCGGCGCCCGCCCCTCAGAGACCATGCGGTCAAAAACGTCAATGGCCGCCAGGCCGTCATCAGCTTCCATGACGACCTGCAGGTCTGGCTGGGAGTTGACGAGCATGCTCAAGCCGCCGCGCACTAGGCGCTGGTCGTCAACGAGCATCACGCGGATCGGCTGAGTGGTCTGTGGTTCAGAAGGGTACATAGTTTCAATCCTAGATTACGAGGTGGCAGAGGGCAGGGGTATTAGAGGTCGCGGTAGGGCAGCGCCGCCTCAACGAGCCAGTCGCCGTCAGGCTGCAGACCGTAGGTGAGGGAGCCGTGGTAGAGGGCGATGCGCTCGCTCATGCCGCGCAGACCGTTGCCACTACCGGGTACCGGGCGGGCAATGTGCTGAGCCGCGGTAGAGGAAACCGGGTCGTTCTGAACCCGCAACTGCAGACCGTCCTTACCCCAGTGAATGGTGATGGTGGTTGCCGCGCCGGGGGAGTGCTTGAGCGCGTTGGTGAGTGCCTCCTGCACGGTGCGGTACGCCGCCAGCTCGGCACCTTGCGGTAGGGTGCGCGTCATGGTGCCGGTGATTCCGGTGAAGGTGACGGGTAGCCCGGCGCGGCGGCTCTGCTCCACGAGGGCGGGTATATCGCTGAGGGTGGGCACGGGTGCGTAGGTGGTTGCCTCGTCCGTGCGGAGCAGCCCGAGGAGGGAACGCATCTGGGTGAGGGAGTCGCGTGCCGTGTCTGCGATGAGTTCGAGTGTCTGCTCGGCAATATCCGGTTCGCTCTGCTGCTGAGCCTGGCCCGACTGCTCTGCCTGCTGTGCCTGTTGTGTTTGCTGGGCGCGTGCGGTGCGGACGCTCGCGGCGGCGTAGCGTGCCCCGTCCGCCTGGGAAATAATGCTGGAGAGCGAGTGCGCCACAATATCGTGCATTTCACGGGCGATGCGGGTGCGTTCGTCCTGCGCGGCGAGGCGGCGTTCCTGTTCCTGCTCGTATTCGAGGCGGCGGGCGCGTTCTTTGAACTCTTCGCTGCGCAGTTCGCGCATGCGGCGGGAGTCGCCGAGGAACCAGAAGACGGTGAAGATGGATCCGCAGAGCACGCCGAGCATCAGGGAGATGAAGATGCGGGCGGGTATGTCGTCCCAACGGTAGAGGAACGAGAGCGAGGACTGCACGGTGACGGCGAGTGCGCCGAACCAGCCGAGAATGAGGCCGCGGAAGCGGGCGCGGCGGGTCCAATGCCTGCCGATATGGTAGGCGGCGAGGCTGACGGGCGGGTAGCAGGTGATGGCGAGTGAGTCGGGGAAGGGGGTCACGAGGGTGAGGCAGAGCGACGCGATGATCACGTAGATGCTGCCGTAGGGGAAGCGGTAGCGGAAGTACAGCGCGGTGGTGCTGCAGAGCGCGGAGATGACCGGGATCCAGCCGTAGCCGTTGATGAAGGCAACGGAGAGTACGCAGCAGAAGAACTGCATGTGCGCGACGACGATGAAGTTCATCCAGCCGCGTTTGTCTCTGAGGTAGTTTTGCACGCGGCTGGAGGCGCTGATTGCGTCGGCGGGTAGGTCGCTGTTTTCTGAGCTGCGGCGGGTATGCGTTACGGCGTAGCCTGATTTGGCTGCCTCTGTGCTGTGCTGTGGGTTCTGCTGGGGTTTTGCGTGCTTGTGGGGCATGGTTCCAGTGTATCGGGATGACGGGGCTGGGATGGGAGCCTCTTTTTTACTCTCACATGCAGGGATATTTTGTGGGTTTGAGTGAGTATGACACGCCTAAACCTTGCTCATTCTATGAGATTTGCCACATGGATGGCTCTTCTTTTTCTCAAGTGTTACTTGAGACTTTGGGGTCATTTGGGGTTTGAATTTGGGTTTAAGAGATTTGGGGCTCCCCCAGGTAATCGATTTTGGTGAAAAACCTTCAAGTATTGCGGAAGGGTTGAGTGAAATTGTTTGTCAACTGTAATTAACGCCTTATTGAAGGAGTGTGAAATGATGGATATAGTTTTACCTGTATCATATTCGTGTGCACTAATTGTGCCTCGGGGGACTATGCACCAAGGGTCACCCCGCGAAGTGCCTATATAGGGCAGGTACAACATTATGTGTTATCGCCGGGGCTGGATCCACTACTATTATTCCGGCCTCACTCGCTCAAAACCTTTCCGGGGGTGAGCGATTGCCGAACGCTACGGCGGGTGATAGCTTTATTTCTCAATTGACATCACTCTCTAAGGACATAACATGTCTACTAATATTTCTCGCCGCAAGGTTGTTGCGGGTGCGGCCTGGGCTACCCCGGTTGTCGCGGCTTCCGCAGTTGTTCCCGCATTTGCTTCCTCGACTGAGTGTGAGTGGGAATCTTCTCCTAAATTCAGCATCTCCGGTACTGATGCCGGTGCCAAGACTGTTCAGAAGTTCGTTGTCCCTGCCAAGGTCGACAAGATTAGCTTTGTCATTAAGGGAGGCGCCGGCGGTACTCAGTATTCAATCCCTGGCGGTGCTGCGGCGCAGATTTCCGGCACTATTGCAGTGAAGGAAGGTCAGACTGTTGAGATTGTCTCAGCAGCAGGCGGTATTGGCTACAATGAGGACACCCCCGCAGAAGGTGGCGAGGGCTACGGTAACGGCGGTTCCTCCAAGGGCGATAACCCCATCCCGGAAAGCGTTATCAATAAGGTCAAGGCTGAGTGGGCTAATAACTCTTGGATGCTGCGCTCTCCGAAATTCGCGTCATCCGGAGGTGGCTCTTCCGCTATTATTGTCGACGGCACTGTTATTGCCGTGGCAGGCGGCGGTGGAGGTGTCGGCTACATTCGCGCGGGTGGTACTAACCTTAATCCGGCCTACGTTTTCCCTGGTGCAACTGACGCTGGATGGTGGAAGTCTAACACTTACCCTTGGAACCTGCCTTTCCTCCTGTCAAGGGGTGGTAACGCATCCGGCCTTGCCGGCGGCGCAGGTAAGCAGGGGTCCGGTGCATACACCGCCGACCACGATCAGGTCATTACTGTTGAACCCGGTAAGGGCGGTGCAACCGGCCAAGGCGGTCAGGGTGGCCTCAAGACGGATTTGCCGACTAAAGCCTCCCCGAATGGTGAAGTTCTCTTCTACAGCACCAACAACCAGGAGCTATATAGCTCCTCTACCTCTGGCGAAGCCGGTAGTGATGGCTTTACCGGTAACGGTGCAGATGGTGTTTCCTCTTACTCTTACCTGATTGACTACAACACGGCTGGTGAGCCCAAGAAGAAGCCCGATGGGCGCGTGGTGTACTATACGCGCGCCGCTTCTGCTCCCCAGTTCACCGGCTACCAGTCTATATACTCTGGCGGCGGCGGCGCAGGCTACGGCGGTGGCGGCTCGGGCGCTTCCGTGTCCATCACTGCGATACTGAAGCAGAAGTGGGACAACAACCCTGAGGGTGTTCGTCAGCCTGTTGGCTTTGGCCAGCTATCTGGTGGCGGCGGTGCCGGTGGTTCCTACATCCATTCTTCTGTCATCGGTGCCGAGATTACCGCAAGCAAGGACGTACCGACCGGTCGTGGTCAGCGTAAGAACGGCTCCGTGGCTGTTACCTTCTGCAAGCGCTCCTAATAGTTGCCAGTACTCTCGCGCTAAGTGAGAATTCATAACGGTATTCCCCGGCTAATCATTTAGCCGGGGAATACCATTTTAACCGGCAAACCTACCTAGCCCAGAACCTGTCTAACTGAGGCCTGTCTAGGGCCTATCTAGCCCAGACTCTGAGAACCCGCCCGCGCACTCTACCGCCCGCCCGCGGCGTGTACTAGGGTAGAGGCATGACTGAAGCACGTAGCATCGACCTTGCCGTTATCCCCGGCGACGGCATCGGCCCCGAAATCATTACCGAAGCCCAGCGTATCCTCACCCGCGCCTGCGAGCTCGAAAACATCACCGTAACCCCCACCCACTACAAGCTCGGCGCCGAGCACTGGCTGGAAACCGGTGAAACCCTGCCCGAATCTACCATGGACGCCCTCAAGCAGCACGACGCAATCCTTTTTGGTGCCATCGGTGCAGACCCGCGTAGCGGCAAGATTCCCTCCGGCCTCATCGAACGCGAAATGCTCCTGAAGCTGCGTTTCGCCTTCGACCACTACATCAACCTGCGCCCCTCCCGCCTGTACCCCGGAGCAGTCTCCCCGCTCGCCAACCCCGGCAACATCGACTTCGTTGTTGTTCGTGAAGGCACCGAAGGCCCCTACATCGGCAACGGCGGCGTCATCCGCGGCGGCACCCCCCACGAAATCGCCACCGAAGTCTCCCTCAACACCGCACACGGTGTGGAGCGCCTGGTACGCTACGCCTTCGAGCTGGCGTCCACCCGCCGCAAGAAGGTCACCCTCGTACACAAGACCAACGTGCTCACCCACGCAGGTCGCCTCTACAACCGCTACTTCACCGAAATCGCGGCTGAATTCCCCGAGGTTGAGACAGACTACCTGCACATTGACGCGACCACCATCTTTATGGTCACCGACCCCGCCCGCTTCGACGTGATTGTCACCGACAACCTCTTCGGCGACATCATCACCGACCTCGCCGGTGCAGTGACCGGCGGTATCGGCTACGCCGCCAGCGGCAACATCAACGCCGTCGGCGAGTTCCCCTCCATGTTCGAGCCCGTACACGGCTCCGCACCGGACATTGCCCGCCAGAACAAGGCAAACCCCACCGCCGCAATCCTCGCCGGCGCAATGCTGCTGCGCCACCTCGGCCACGCCGCCGCCGCAGCCCGCATTGAGGACGCTGTCGAAGCAGATATGCGCGAGAACGGCGCGAGTGTGCGCGGAACCGACCAGGTCGGCGCGGACGTGCTCGCACGCCTCGGTTAATACTTGCCCGGCTAAAACTGGCCCGGCTAAAACGTGAACTACGCTAGTGAAGCCCGGAAGGAACGCACCTTCCGGGCTTCACCTGTTCACATCCTGAATGGGAGAAAAGATGCGCATGCGGCAAACGCATCTTTCCGGTACTCTAAACAGGTCAGGCACACCCGCCCGGCACCTCGGCGGTGGACACCATCCACCACTAGCTTTGATGCATCCGACTAGCACAGACCGCTAGATGCACCATCTGCCCCGCACTACAAAGCGCCCGGCGGCACACACCGGTACCTCGCCCCGCCGCGAGAACCGCCACTCAAAGAACGCCCACAGAGGCAACTAGACGAAGAGGAACGCAGAACGATGGCAACCGAATTCAGCCACGAAGCAAACCAGTCACCCGCCACCGCCGAACGCCGCGCCGAAATCCTCGCAAACCCCGGCTTCGGTGACTACTTCAGCGACCACATGGTCACCATCGACTGGGAAGGCGACTACAAGACCGGCGGCACCTGGTACGACGCACGAGTGCATCCCTACGGCCCGCTGACCCTAGACCCCGCCTCCGCTGTCTTCCACTACGGCCAGGAAATCTTCGAAGGCGTCAAGGGCTACCGCCACGCAGACGGCTCCGTGTGGACCTTCCGCCCCGAAAAGAACGCAGAACGCTTCGCACGTTCCGCACACCGCCTCTCCCTGCCCGAAATGCCCGCAGACCTGTTCATTGAATCCCTACGTGAACTCGTCAAGGCAGACGAAGCATGGGTACCCACCGGCGACGGTGAAGCCTTCTACTTCCGCCCCTTCATGATCGCAACCGAAGCGTACCTCGGCGTGCGCCCCGCAAAGCACGTACAGTACCACGTCATCGGCTCGCCCGCGGGTAACTACTTCGGCACCCCCGAACCCGTAGACATCTGGCTCTCCACCACCTACGCTCGCGCAGGCGAAGGCGGCACCGGTGCGGCAAAGTGCGGCGGCAACTACGCGGCATCCATGATCGCCCAGATCGAAGGTGAAAAGCACGGCTGCAAGCAGGTCATCTTCAAGGACCCGCACCGTCACGACGCCATCGAAGAGCTCGGCGGCATGAACGTCTTCTTCGTCTTCGGCAAGGAAAACAAGATTGTCACCCCCGAACTGACCGGCACCATCCTCGAAGGCGTGACCCGCTCCTCCCTGATTCAGCTCGCCAAGGACCGCGGTATGACCGTCGAAGAGCGCGCAATCACCCTCACCGAATGGCGTGAAGGCGTAGCAAACGGCGATATCACCGAAATCTTCGCCTGCGGCACCGCAGCAGTGGTCGCGCCCATCGGCAAGCTCAAAGCAGAAGACTTCGAAATCCCGGCACCCACCGAGCACTTCGGCGAAATCTCCAAGAGCCTGCGCGAAGAGCTCGTCGGCATTCAGACCGGCGTAGTCGAAGACCGCCACGGCTGGCTAACCCGCCTCATCTAAACGTTCAACATAACGTAACCCGCGAAAATCCCCGCAGGATGCTTACCGCCCGACCCCGCACGTCGCGCGGTGAGCAACCCGCGGGGATTCGCTGTGCCCGGCGAATATTGCGCGCGGCGTTGATAGCGTCAGGACAGGGGAGGGGAGGCTCACCCCGCCGCCGCCCCTCGATAAAACCCGCGCTAAAACCCGCGCTAAAACCCGACCCGCCGCCGCCCTCGAAGGCTGGTACCCTAGAAAGTATGCGTATTGCACGATTTACCGTAAATAATGAGCTCCACTTCGGGCTAGTAGAAGGCGACGCAGGCGAAGAAACCCTGCGCGTACTCGCCGGCGACCCCTTCTACTCGGGCATCGAACCGACCAGCACCACCTACCCCATCGACCAGGTGCGCCTGCTCGCCCCGATCATCCCCCGCTCCAAGGTGATTGGAGCGATCGCAAACTGGGCAGGAACTGAGGCGCCCGCCTCCCCACAGTTCTTCCTCAAGCCCAACACCACCGTCATCGGCCCCGGCGACCCCGTGACCCTGCCCGAGTACTCCGAAGCCGTCAGCGCAGAAGGTGAACTCGCCGTCATTATCGGTCGTATCGCCAAGTCCGTGCCTCTTGAGCGCGTACACGAAGTCATCTTCGGCTACACCGTAGCCAACGACCTCACCGCCCGCGACCTGCTCGAAGACCGCCAGTGGACCCGCGCCAAGGGCTTCGACGGCTCCACCCCGCTCGGCCCCTGGATCGAAACCGACCTGGACACCGACTCGCTGAACATCACCACCTGGGTTGACGGCGACGTCGTGCAGGAAGGTAACACCTCCGAAATGCACTACTCCGTAGCCGAACAGGTTGCCGCAGCCTCCGAAATCTTCACCCTGCTTCCCGGCGACGTACTGCTCACCGGCACCCCCGCCGGCATCAGCGTACTGCGCGACGGCAACGAAGTAGAGGTCGAAGTCGAAGGCATCGGCTCCCTCGTCACCCGCGTGCGCGACTAAGCCGCCCGCACCCAAAAACGTAACGTACATCCTGAAACACACCGCCAAGGAGACATCATGACCGAATACCACGGTCCCGTACTCAATAGCCCCGCAGACACCCGCGTCCGCTTCTGCCCCTCGCCCACCGGCACCCCGCACGTGGGCATGGTCCGCACCGCCCTCTTCAACTGGGCGTACGCACGCCACACCGGCGGCAAGCTGATCTTCCGCATCGAAGACACCGACGCAGCACGCGACTCCGAAGAGTCGTTCAACCAGGTGCTCGAATCCCTGCACTGGCTCGGCATCAACTGGGACGAAGGCGTCGGCGTCGGCGGCCCCCACGAGCCCTACCGCCAGTCCGAGCGTAAGACCGCAGGCATCTACAACGAGATTTTCGAAAAGCTCGTTGAAGGCGGCTACGTGTACGAAGATTTCTCCACCCCCGACGAGGTGAAGGAACGCCGCAAGGCAGCCGGTCAGGATCCGCAGCTCGGCTACGACAACTACGACCGCAACCTCACCGAAGAGCAGAAGGAAGCCTACCGCGCAGAAGGCCGCCAGCCCGTCTGGCGCCTGCGCATGCCCGATGAGGACATCACCTTCAACGACCTCGTTCGCGGTGAAATCACCTTCAAGGCAGGCACCGTACCCGACTACGTGGTCGTCCGCTCCAACGGCGACCCGCTGTACCCCTTCGTGAACCCCGTCGACGACGCACTCATGGGCATCACCCACGTGCTGCGCGGCGAAGATCTGCTCTCCTCCACCCCGCGCCAGATCGCGCTCTACCGCGCACTCATCGACACCGGCGTGACCAGCTTCATCCCCGAATTCGGCCACCTGCCCTACGTCATGGGCCAGGGCAACAAGAAGCTCTCCAAGCGTGACCCCGAGTCGAACCTCTTCCTGCTGCGCGACTCCGGCTTCATCAAGGAAGGCCTGCTGAACTACCTGTCCCTGCTGGGCTGGTCCCTCTCCGCAGACCAGGACGTCTTCAGCATCGACGAGCTCGTAGAGCACTTCGACGTACACGACGTTGTTGCCAACCCCGCACGCTTCGACGTGAAGAAGGCAGAGTCCATCAACGGCGACCACATCCGTGCGCTCGACCCCAAGGACTTCCGCGACCGCCTCATCCCGTACCTGCAAGCTGCAGGCGTACTCGGCGAAACCCTCACCGAGCGTGAAGAGCAGGTCCTCACCGAAGCTGCACCCCTCGTCCAGGAGCGCATGCAGCTGCTCGGCGAAGCACCCAGCCTGCTCGCATTCCTCTTCAAAGCTGACGAAGAAATCAGCACCGCAGACGACGCACGCAAGCAGCTCAAAGAATCCGCACCGCAGGTCCTCGCCGCCGCAATCGAAGCTCTGGAGCCCCTCGCGGACTTCACCGCAGCCAACATCGAGGCAGCCCTGCGCGCCGCAATCGTCGACGGCCTGGAAATCAAGCCGCGCCTCGCATTCGGCCCCGTGCGAATCGCTGTGTCCGGTGAGCGCATCTCCCCGCCCTTGTTCGAATCCATGGAAATCCTGGGCAAGGAATCCTCCCTCGCACGCCTGCGCAAGCTTGCCGCTGAACTGAGCTAACCATGAATCAATCGATCCTCGGGAAGGCGCTACTGAAGGGCTCCATCATGGCGCTCACCAACGCCTGCATTATCTGGCTGTTCGCCTACATTGCCGGTTTTGACCGCTCCGTGTGGATGGTTGTCATCATTATTGCCGGCGCGGCGCTCGCCTACGTGACCGCATTCCTGGAGGCACGCGCCATGCAGAACGCGGCTCGCAGCGGCGACGTGAGCACCTCGTCGTCTGTCGTGGATTCTTCAGACTCTTCGGGCTCTTCGGGCTCTTCGGACGAAGAAGAGGAAGAAGACGATTTCGTGGACCCTGGCCCCGACCCGGACGCGGGCGACTTCGACGCAGGAAGCTCCAGCAGTTCGGACTACAGCAGCTACAGTAGCTCCGACTACTCCGGCGGCGATTCCGGCGGTAGCAGCGATTAAGCTCTAGCCACTCTCGGTGTAGCTACTTCTGGCGCGATTGCAGGTACCTGTCATCTTAGGTGTCTGCGGCGCGTGCTGTGAGAGCTGAGCGAAAGCTCGGCGAGAACCCACGTTCAAGAGAATCCCCTTATCCAATGGGAATCAGACGACTGAAAGGTCTAAGAAACCCGACGGATAAGGGGATTTTTCATAAATTTGAGAATATTTTTTGTGATGGATATTTTCTGTAAAACTACTAGTCAGTATGTTTTTTGGGGGTAAATCTGGCCCCATTTGGGGGATTGTGGCGAGAATTTGGTTTGCGCACCCCGGCAAAGGGTTGTATAGTAGTACCTGTTGTCGCGACGAACTGAAAAGTTCAAAGCGAAAACATGCGGTTGTAGCTCAGTTGGTAGAGCACCACCTTGCCAAGGTGGATGTCGCGAGTTCAAGTCTCGTCAACCGCTCCACTCAAGCCCCGAGGTTAGCCTCGGGGCTTTTTCGTTGTCCCTGGTTTTTTATTACCTCCGGTTTTTGCTGTCTCCGGGAGTTTTAGTTTTTGGAGGTGCGGGGGTCCTGCGATTTTTCCCGAGGCGGTTGCTTGGGTGGGTTGGCCGTCAGGGTGCTTAGGCTATCTGGTTATATCTGGTTATATCTGGTTATCTGACTGCTGGGCTATCTAATGACCTGACTGCCGGGTCACCTGACTGCCGGGCTATCTGACTGTCGGGAGGCTGCGTAGGAAAAAGATGGTGTAGGAAAAAATCTTCAAAAAATTTCGGACACAAAGCGTGCAGGGGAGAGGGTATAACTGCTCTCCGAGCCCCCTTGAAGCTGCTTTGAAGGGTGAAAATCGGCCCCAAAACCCTCTTTTTGAAGAAAATTAAAAAACTTTTTAACCCCAAAAATCCTGGAAATACGCGGAAGTAGCGGGCATAAAACCGTGAATGTGAGGCGGCTCTCCAGATTTCGGCTTGCACGCCTCCAGAAAGACCCGTATAGTTATTACTCGTTCCGGTGAAAAGCCGAAAGGCAAAAAACGGAACGGTAACTCAATAGAGTAGTGGGATATGGTGTAATTGGCAACACGAAGGTTTCTGGTTCCTTTGTTCTAGGTTCGAGTCCTGGTATCCCAGCTAACCTCCTAACGGAGGTTGCGGCCCCATCGTATAGCGGCCTAGTACTCCGCCCTCTCACGGCGGCAACACCGGTTCAAATCCGGTTGGGGTCACACTAGGAAAAAAGCCTGGTTTCTTCGGAAGCCAGGCTTTTTTATTTATATCTGTATCGGTCGGAAGATCTTTTAGATTCTATGGTGCCGCCGTGAGCCTCTCACGGCGCCGCTCCTTACGTCGCGGCACTGCGGAGCATGATGGAATTCCTCGCGCGCTCGGCATCATGCCCCCTCCGTCACCGTTACAAACCGGTTGGGGTCACACTAGGAAAGAAGCTCTCCAGTCGAAAGACTGGGGAGCTTCTTTGTTTATCCGGTGAAAACTGGTTTTAGATTCGGTCATGACTTAGCGACTTCAGCCATGGTTAAAAGCTATCCCTCAAGACGCTAACCCAGCCCCAAAGTCCGTACCTCATGACCAGAGTCCATAAGTCATTACTGAACCTGCAGCCCCCTCAATCAGAGGAAGCAACGCATGAGCAGAGAAGAAGAATCTCCTCGAAAAGCCACAAGTGTTTCGAGAAGCCACCATTTTTGTGGCTTTTCGAAACACAAGTGGCTTCTCGGCGGGATAGGAAAAAGGGGAGCGCAAAATTTGACCTTCACGCCAAGCCTCGGTATAGTCTTATCCGTAAGCGTGATTGGCGCAGTGGTAGCGCGCTTCGTTCACACCGAAGAGGTCACTGGTTCGAACCCAGTATCACGCACCAATAACCCCCGTTTCAAGGAACGGGGGTTTTATTATGCCCACCGGTATTTGTGCCCACAAGCAGTACAAACCCAGCCGCGGACACAACCACCCGAGAATGAGGTACCCCGTGACAACACCCGAACTCGCCGCAGCCACCGACTACGGACGCATGTACGCGCGCATCCGCGGAGGAGAACCCCTCGTCCCCTCCATCACCACCGTCATCGGGCAGCACGCCAACGACCTCAGCGGCTGGCACGGGTACATGGCCGCCAAAGCCGCCCTCGAAGACCAGCGCGCCTACCGCGCCACCGGATCCCACGGCCTCAAATTCGCCATCATCCGCGACGCAGCCAGCGCCTCCGAACGATACCGCGACGCAGCCGCCGCCCGAGGCGACCGTGTACACAACTACGCCGAAGCCGTCGCCCTACGCGCCATGGGACGCGAACACAACCTCGACGAAAGCCGCGAACAGCTCATCATCAACGGAGAACAAGCCTACGCCGACCGCTTCGACGAATGGTGGGAAGCCTTCAAGCCCCGCCCCCTCGCCGCCGAAGTCACCATCTGGAACGACACCGTCGGCTACGCGGGCACCCTCGACCTCGTCGCAGAAATCGCAGGCCGAACCTGCATCATCGACTACAAAACCAAAGGCACCGACAAACGCGGCCGCGTCAAAGCACTCGACGAAAAAGTCGTCATGCAGCTAGTTGCCGGACTCAAAGCTGAAGAATACCTTGTCGACCCCGACGAAGGCACCTGGGAACCCTGGAAATACGGCGACGCCCCCGTCCTCATGGGCGTGGCTCTCGGCGAAACGCAGGTGCTGCCGCAGCAGGCGAACCCCGCCGTGCTTGAACGCAACTGGTACAAGTTCTGCGCCCTGCGCCGCGTATGGGAATTCGACCGTCAGGTCCAAGAATTTGAAGACCCCGCGCTCATGCCCGTAGTGCCCCCGCCTGCGGCATAGGGGAGTAGCGGGCGTAGGGGAGAGGCACCAAAAGCCCGGGGAGGTGAGCCCAGGGAGGTGAGGCTCAGCCCTCACCCTGCCGTCTCCACCCCCCCAGCGCCTCGATTCGTTCTAGATTCGCGCTACTGAATCGGCGACAATAGAACATAGGCAGAACGGCGCACCCGCTGTGAAGAATGCGCCTGCCGAGAGAGCCCGCCAGCGTAGTTTCACCCGCGAGGTTCTATCGGTGCAGTTCTGTCGCCATATTGAAATCCGTAAGCACATTCCCGGCACCCCGCCGACAAAGGAGAACCATGACCATTCTGAGCATCCGCACCGTAGGCGACCCGGTGCTGCGCAGCGTCTGCGACCCCATCACCGTCTTCGACGACGACCTGGCACGACTTATTGACGACATGCTAGAAACCATGTACGACGTGGGCGGTGTCGGCCTTGCCGGCCCGCAGGTTGGCATCTCCAAACAAATCTTCACCTTCGGCGGTATTGACGACCGCGAAGGGTACATCATCAACCCCGTGCTCGAAATCGGCGAAGAAGACCAGGAAGGCGGCGAAGGCTGTCTGTCCGTGCCCGGTCAGAAGTCCGCGACCCCGCGCAAGAACTGGGCTCGCGTGACCGGCGTGGACCGCCACGGCGAACCCCTCGTGCTGGAGGGTGAGGGCCTGTTCGCACGCATGCTACAGCACGAGACCGATCACCTGCACGGCAAGCTGTTCATCGACCGCCTCGTGGGTGAAGACCGCCAGCGCGTGATGCGTGCCTTGCGCGCCGCAGACTACAACACTGTTGCCGCGAAGACCGTGACTGAGCGTGCAACCCGCGTGGGCGGTGCCTTCGGCGGCGGTGGCGCGTTCGGTGCAGGCTCTGCTGGTCCCTCCTTCGGTAGCTTCGGAAAGTAGGCTCACATGCTCAACATCATTTACGCAGGCACCCCCGACGTTGCCGTGCCCCCGCTCGACTACCTGGCGAACTCCGATAAGGTTCGCGTGGTTGGCGTGCTCACCCGCGAAGACGCCCCCGTGGGCCGCAAGCGCGTGCTCACCCCCTCCCCGGTCGCGCAGCGCGCCGAAGAGCTCGGCCTGCCCATCGTGAAGGCAAACCGCTGGAACGACGAAGCCGCCGCAGCCATCGCCGAACTGAACGCTGACGCAGCCGCCGTGGTCGCCTACGGCACCTTGCTGCCGTTGCCCGCGCTCGAATCCCTGCGCTACGGCTGGGTCAACCTGCACTTCTCCAAGCTGCCCGCATGGCGCGGTGCCGCCCCCGTACAGCGCGCCCTCATCGCCGGTGAGCAGGAAATTTTCTCCACCACCTTCCTACTCGAAGAAGGCCTGGACACCGGCCCCACCTTCGAACAGGAATCCACCCCCGTAGCCGCCGACGACACCGCAGGCACCGTGCTGATGCGCCTCGCAACCAGTGGCGGCGCACTACTTGAACGCACCTTCGAACGCCTCGAAGCGGGCGAGAGCGGCACCGTGCAGGTCGAGAACGAGTCGGTCAGCTACGCCTCCAAGATGAGCATTGCCGACAGCCGCCTCACCTGGACCGAACCCGCCGAGCAGATCCTGGCACGCTTCCGCGGCGTCACCCCCGAACCCGGCGCATGGTGCGAACTGGGCGAAAACCGCTTCAAGATCGGTGGTCTGGCGGTTGCCGACGAGCGCCTGGTGCAGTCCCTGACCGAGTCGAACGGCGGCCCCCTCGTACCCGGCGCGGTGCGTCTGCACGCGAAGAAGGTACTGGTCGGCACCGGTACCGAACCCCTGATGCTGCTGCAGGTTCAGCCTGCCGGTAAGAAAATGATGGATGCGCCCGCGTGGGCTCGCGGCGCTGGTAAGGACATGGCGGAAGGCCTGGTGGTACTCGCATGAGCAACGAAAAGCGCCCCTACAAGGGAGGACACGGCAAGCCCGGTCACGGTAACGCCGGCAACGGCAAGTTCAACCAGGGTAGCGGTCAGGGTAAGTTCAATCAGGGCAGTGGTCAGGGCGAAGGCGGTGCGAAGCGTAAGCGTCGCCGCCGCTCCGGCGCTGGCAGCGGCTCCGGCTCTGGCGTGAGCGAACAGAACCGCCAGCAGTCCCAGAGCTCCCAGCGCGCTCAGAATCAGCGTTCCCAGAACCAGCGCACTCAGAATCAAAGTTCTCAGGGCCGCCCGCAGAAGTGGGACGACAACTCCCGCAGCGAATCGCGCACCGGCCGTCGCTTTGACGGCCTGACCAGCGTCGAACGTGCCGCACGCCGCACCAAGACCGAACACGACGACACCAAACGCGGTGGCGGCGGCACCTCCCAGCGCAATAAGAGCGGCCACGAACGCAACCGCCGCTCCATGTCCGCTCGCGAATTCTCCGCGGCGGCACCCTCCGCACGCTCACGTACCGCAGACACCGCACGCGCAACCGTCTTCGACGTACTGCGCTCCGTAGCGGAATCCGACGCCTACGCGAACCTCGTACTGCCCAAGGCGATTCGTAGCCACCGCCTCGACCACCGCGACGCAGGCTTCGCAACCGAACTGACCTACGGCACGCTACGCCACCAGGGCACCTACGACGCAATCCTCAGCCGCTGCGTAGACCGACCCATCGAGAAGGTTGGCACCACCACCCTGATCGTGTTGCGCATGGGCGTGCACCAGCTGCTGAACATGCGCGTTCCCGCCCACGCGGCACTGAACCAGAGTGTGTCCCTGGCACGTGAAAAGATCGGTGCGGGACCGGCAAGCTTCATCAACGCGGTGCTACGCCGCGTCTCCGAGCGCGCCCCCGAAGAATGGTACGAACTCATCATCGAGGACGCGAAGGACGACACCGAGCGCATGGCGCTGCTCGCCTCGCACCCCGGCTGGATTGTGCGTTCCATGCGCCAGGCACTCGTTGCGCACGGCCGCCCCGCCTTCGAAATTGAGCAGCTGCTCGAAGCGGACAACCTCGCCCCCGTGGTGAACCTGGTTGCGCTACCCGGCCTGGGTAGCCTCGACGAGGCACGCGAACAGGGCGCCGTCGACGGCGAGCTGGTTGAAGGTTCGGCGCTGTACGCCTCCGGCGACTTGGCGCGCCTGGAATCCGTACGTGAAGGCACCGTCCGCGCGCAGGATGCCGGCTCCCAGCTGGTGGCACGCGCGCTCGCCGCAGCACCCCTGGACGGCACCGACACCGCATGGCTCGACCTGTGCGCAGGCCCCGGCGGTAAGGCGGCGCTCCTCGGCGCGCTCGGTATTCAGCGCGGCGCATCCCTGGTCGCCAACGAGGCGGCACCGCACCGCGCGCAGCTCGTGGAATCCTCCATGCGCCCCCTGCCCGAGGACAGCTACACGGTACTCACCGGCGACGGCCGCCAGATTCGCGAAACCCTGCGCAAGAACACCTCCGCCCTGCCCGGATCCATTGACCCCGGTCAGCTTTTCGACCGAGTCATGGTAGATGTGCCCTGCTCCGGTCTGGGCGCCCTGCGCCGCCGCCCCGAGGCGCGTTGGCGCAAGTCCCCGCGCGATATTGCCGAGCTACTGCCCCTGCAGCGTCAGCTCCTGGACGCAGCGATTGAGGCGACCCGCCCCGGCGGCGTCATTGCCTACGTGACCTGCTCCCCTCATGCGGCAGAAACCCAGAACATTGTTGCCGAGGTGCTCGAAAGCGGCGCGGTCAGCCTGCTCGACTCCGCCGCCGCACTGCGCGAAGTCGCCCTGCACACCGAAGGCGCGAACGGCGAGCCCGTGAGCGTGCTGGCGGGGGAGAAGGACCCCGGCCACACCCCCGAAATCAAGGTCAAGAAGGGTGCACCGGTCGTGAAGGCTTCGGAGAACCCGACCACCGCACAGCTGTGGCCGCACGTGCATGGAACCGACGCCATGTTCCTCGCCCTGCTGCGTAAGAACTAGCCGCTTCACCACCTAGCGTCACTCGCCATACGGCACGGATTTGAAAGGAACCCCATGGGTATTGCCATTAACCCGTCGATTCTCTCGGCGGATTTCGCGAACCTGCAGCGCGAGCTGGAGCGCATTTCCACCGCGGACGCCGCGCATATTGACGTGATGGACAACCACTTCGTCCCCAACCTCACCTGGGGTCCGCCCGTGGTCAAGCGTCTGCGCGAAATCTCCCCGGTGCCGTTCGACGTGCACCTGATGATTGAGGATGCCGACCATTGGGCACCCGAATACGCCAGCATGGGCTGCGAGTCGGTGACCTTCCACGCGGAGGCGGCTATCGCCCCCATCAAGCTGGCACGCACCCTGCGTGCTGAGGGCGCGAAGGCGGGTATAGCGCTGCGCCCGGCAACCGCCGTGGAACCCTACCTGGACATGCTCAGCGAACTGGACATGCTGCTAATCATGACCGTGGAACCCGGCTTCGGCGGCCAGGCGTTCCTGGACGTGACCCTGCCGAAAATCGCCCGCGCCGCCAAGGCGATTGAGGGTGCGAACCTGCCGGTGACCGTGCAGGTGGACGGCGGCATCACCGAAGAGACTATCCTGCGTGCCGCGGAGGCGGGTGCAACCTGCTTCGTTGCCGGTAGCTCGGTCTACGGTGTGGACGAAGCGCTCGGTGGTCCGGAGGCGGCAATCGCCTCCCTGCGTGCGGCGGCCGCATCGGTCAAGCGTTCCGGCACCGGATGCGGTTGCGGCTGCTAGCGGTGCATGCGGGTAACGGTGCCCCGCATTGTTGACACCCCAGCATCTATAAAACATCAACGCCCCGTTGTGAAGACTGCGCCCCGTCGCGGCTCTTCGCGGCGGGGCGTTTTGCGTGCCCGGCTTTCTCAATCACCGCAGATTTATAGCAGGGTAATAGCAGGGGAGAGGTGCCTGTTTAAGTGACATGGTGTCAGCAAGACTATGGCAAGCGTGAAATATGTTACCCCGCGCAATTCCGCGGCAAAACGGGGTATCCTGACGGTCAGAGAAAGCAAACTGAACACATCTTGATGTAACACTCAGATATCTGTAAGGTTAGGTATAGTTTAGTCATATCTAGGGGGAACTATGTCTTTCAACCGAACCGAGCTGACCGACGCCGAAAACCACGGCGCATCGGGCGTTAACCGCCGCGCCTTCTTCGGCCTGGCACTCGCCTCCTCGGCTGCTCTCGCCCTCGCGGCATGCAGCAGCGAGACCACCACGACCACTACTTCCGGCGGTTCCGCCTCCGGCGGTAACAACGGCACCCGAATCATCAAGGACATTGACGACGAGAATGTAGAAGTTCCCGCCAACCCGCGGAAGGTTATCGTCCTGTCCGAACCCACCCTCGACGGCCTGCTCGCCCTCGGCGTGACCCCCGCCGGTTCCGTCTCCGGCCGCGGCCAGTCCGGCGTACCCAACTACCTCGCCGACCGCGCCAAGGGCGTGCAGATCATCGGCACCGTCGCCCAGGTCAACTACGAGCAGATCGGCAACCTTGATCCCGACCTGATTCTCGTCGACTCGACCGGCGTGGACAAGCGCTCCGACGCCTACGAAACCCTCAAGAAGATTGCCCCCGTGGTCTACTGCGGTTACGCGGGCGGCGACTGGCGCATCAACTTCCGCAACGTCGCGAACGCCATGAACATGGTCGACAAGGGCGAAGAAGTTATCAAGGCATACGAGGCAAGCGCCGCAACGCTGAAGGGCCAGCTCGCCCCCAAGTACGGCGACAAGACCTTCTCCATCGTCCGCTGGGCAGGCAACGGCCCAGCCCTGATCCTCAAGGAACTGCCCGCCGGCCAGGTACTCAACGACCTGGGCCTCAAGCGCCCCGAGGCGCAGGACCGCAACGGCCAAGGCCACTCCGAGCCCGTTTCCCTGGAGAACCTGGCAACCATCGACGCGGACTACATGTTCCTGGGCACCCTCGGCGGCGCAAGCCAGCAGAACCCGAACGCGCAGGGCTCCGCAGGTCTGCAGGGCGCCGAAGAAGCACTGAATAAGGCGAAGGAAACCTCCGGCTTCACCAACCTGAAGGCAGTCAAGGACGACCACGTGATTCTCGTGGACGGCTCCAAGTGGACCTCCACCGGCGGCCCGCTGCTGCTCGAGGGCATTATCGAAGACGTCAAGAAGGCGCTTCCGCTCTAAACATCCCGTTCTGAACACTCGGTGAAGCAATCACACGCTGAAGCTTCCGCCATACCCCTTCCCACCGCGACCTGAAAACCGCGGCGGGAAGGGGATGCACGATCCACCACACCATCCTCAAGGACCACCATGACCGAAACTCGACCCGCACGCACCGCAGCCCGCTACGGTGCCGTCGTGGCTCTCGCCGGCGCACTCATCACCCCTGGAGCAGTGCTGACCGGCACCACTCTCGCATTCGCGGATACTCCCGCCGCCACCCAGCAGGAAGCTAAAGCTACCGTGACCATCTCCACCGAGAAGTGGCGCGAAGGTAAGCTCGTGCTGCGCGGCACCGGCTTTACCAGCACCGCACCCGGTCGCGGCGCAGTGTTCGCCGTGAAGTTCCTCGACGCCCTGCCGGATGAAGCGCACCAGGCGATTAACCCGATTACCAAGAAGGGCGGCAACTCGCCCGCGAACTTCATGGAAACTGCCAAAGAGGACGGCACCTTCGAGTTTGAGGTGCCTCTGCCGACCCCCGAAAACACCGGTCTGACCGCTGAGCACCTGAAGGACAAGGGCTGGACCGTGGAGGGTACCGGCCACCGTATTCAGGTGCTTTCCGGTTCCCTGGGTGGTACGGATGCGGACGGTAACACTTACGACCGTCGTGTATCTGTGTCGCAGAATATTACGTTGAGCGCCCCGGCTCCGAGCCCGGCACCGACCGCGGATCCCTCTGCTACCGCGGATCCCTCTGCTACCGCTGAGCCTTCTGCTACCGCTGAGCCTTCTGCGACTGCTGAGCCCAGCGCGAGTGCAGACCCCTCTGCTACCGCTGAGCCTTCTGCGACTGCCGAGCCTACCGCTGACCCTAGCGCAACCGCTGAACCCACCCCGGCACCTACCGCAGAGCCGACCCCCGCACCCAGCGAAGACTCGAAAACCTGCGCCCCCGCCGATGGCTCCTTCACCCCGCGCCTGACCATCGAGAACCCCAAGGCGGTTCAGGGCGGCAAACTGCACCTGACCGGTGACGGCTGGTGCAACCCCGAAGACAAGAAGGCATCCGTTATCGGTCTGAAGATTGACGACGGCAAGGTATCCCGTAACGACGCCACCGCGGTCAACGACAACCGCACCATCTGGGCTATCGTCACCCCCGACGAAAACGGCCACATTGACGCCTGGATTGACCTGCCCACCCGCGACAACGCAGCCTTCAAGAATGACGAAGACGCCGCAAAGTACGCCTCCGGTGAGCACACTCTGCGCCTGCTGACCGGTAGCCTGCGTGAGGGCGACCGATCCGGAACCTACGGCGGCGCCAACAGCCAGGGCGGCATCAACACCACCTTCACCATCGGTGAGTACGCCCCCGGTGACGCACCCGAGCCGGTCAACGCCTCCGAACTGACCGCTGGTAATGGCGTGCAGGTGAGCCGTGACGGCTCCACCGTGACCGTGACCGTGCCGAACGCTGAACCGGGCACCTGGGTGTACGCCGCGACCTACCTCGGCAACTCCCCGCAGACCCTCTACGGCTCCGGCTGGAAGCGCCTGGATGGCAACCGCAGCTTCAGCTACGAAACCACCGTGAGCATGCCCGCCGCAACCTACCGCGTGGTCGTGCACAACGGCAACCAGGGCGCGCAGAACGCGGTGCTTGGTTTTGCTGACATGACCGTGGAACGTGCTGTTACCCCTCGTCGGGAGGTTTCCCGCGATGAGCAGGACGCCACCGACCAGCTGGTCGAAGAGCTGAACGAGAACCCCGCAACCGCAACCTCCACGGCACCTGTGCCCATGCGTAACGCGGGCGGCCGCATCAGCACCCGCGCCACTGACGTGGACGCGTCCCTCGCCGCGCTCTCCCAGAGCACCGCTCCGGTCCTGAACCGTGTGCAGGCTAAGGCGAAGGTTCAAAGCGCACAGAAGAACCTGGCAACCACCGTGCAGAAGACCCAAGCTAATGCGAAGAAGGCCGTACAGGCTGCAGCCGGTTCGCAGAACTCGCAGAACACGCAGGGCTCGCAGAACTCCGCCGCAGGCACGAAGGCGCAGGGCCCGATTGTTGAGGGTACCCAGCTGACCGGTCTGACCAAGTGGCTGGTCAACAACGCCAATAACCTGCTGCTCTCGGCGGCTGGCCTGGTGGTTTTGGCTGCGGCTCTGCTGCTGCGCACCTCCAAGAAGTAAGCTTTCTGACCACACATTCACATCGGCACCGGTTCACGCTCCACAGTTTTGACCCTGCACCCTTGAATAGGGGCGTGGATCGGGTGCCTCCAACAACTCCGGTCACGACCCGCTGAACTGTACCTCCACGAACCCGGTAGCGTTCAGCTTCGACCCCGGTAATTTTGAAAGGACCACCATGCGTGCACCTTTTTTGGGAGCCCCGAAGGCATCCCTGACCTCTAAGGCGCTGACCGCCTGTGCTGCCGCAACCCTGGCGCTGGGCTTGGGCGTTGGCACCGCATCCGCTCTGCCTCCGGGTGGTGCGAAGGCATCTACCCCTGGCACCTCCTCGACCGTTTCCTCCTCTGTGAGTGAGCACGGCGTGATTTCCTTTAGCGTGAGCGGCTTCCCCGCGAACGCTGTGGTGTCCGTGAAGGTGGACGACGGCAACCTGTGCCCCTCCAATGCGGCTCAGGGCGCTTGCGTGGTGCATCAGCAGAAGACCGATGGCAACGGTAAGGTCTCCGGTTCCTTCGTGCTGCCGGATGTAGGCCCTGGCACCCACACTCTGCGTTTCCTCGCTTCCGGTGAGAAGCGTGACAAGGACGGCAAGTACCTGGGTACCGAGGCGTACAGCAACCGTAGCCCCGAGTTTACCGTGGTAGGTGAGGGTGGCTCGGATAATTCCTCCTCGAACCGTGGCTCTTCCAGCTCGAAGAGCAAGGGTGGTTCCTCGAATGGCGGCTCGAACTCTAACAGCTCCGACTCTGCAGACAATGCTCAGGGCTCTAACGATTCGAACGAATCCTCGTCAAATGGTGGCTCGAACGACTCCTCGATTGGTTCTGCGGGTGGCGCAGCTGACGCTGAGACCGTATACACCGATGCTGACGGCAACACCATCACCAAGGAGGAATACGACCGCCTGAACGCGGAATCTGACTCTTCCGGCACCTCTGACTCTTCCGCTGCGTCGGCTGCTTCGGATTCCGCAAATGCCCAGAAGAAGGCGGCCGCTTCGGCGAGCGCATCTTCTTCGGCAGCTGCGCGCGGTGCTGTGTCGAAGCCGAGCGCTTCGGCATCGGGCGCGGCTAACACCGCATCCACCGTTCAGACCGTGACTTACGGCGCTGCGTTCCCGTGGGTTGGCGTGGTGGTTCTGGGCGTAAGCATTGTGGGTGCTGCTGCGCTGCTGCTGATCCGTAAGCGCTAAGACTTAACGTCGGATGCGGATGGGGGACTATCCCGCCCGCTCCGGCGTTTCCCTCGTTATCTACAGGTGTGCCGGGTGCCCCTCGTGTGGTGTGGGTGCGCCGGGTGTGCCTCCCTATTTTCTTGTATCGAGCATAAGGAGCATAGTGGCCTTCACGAGCTCATTGTCCCGAGATGTTCAGCAGGAGAGTACGTCCCGTCAGGGTTCTGTGATTCAGGGGCAGAAGTTGGGTAAGCGCCTGGCTTTTCTGTTCTTGTTTGCGGTGCTTTTGGTGGGAGCTGTGGCTGCTTCTTTGCTGTTCGGGTCGAATAATCTTCCGCCGGATCAGGTTCTGGCTGTTTTCAATGGCACTGCTTCTGAGCAGGCGCAGACGATTGTGATGGAGCAGCGCATTCCGCGTACCTTGGTGGGTCTTGCGGCGGGTGCGGCGTTGGCGGTTGCCGGTTCTCTGATGCAGTCGTTGACTCGTAACCCGTTGGCTGAGCCCGGCCTGATGGGTGTGAACGCCGGCGCTGCGGTGGCTGTGATTGCTTCCGTGGTGGTTTTTGGTGTGATGGGTATTTGGCAGTACATGGTTGCTGCAACGATTGGTGGCGCGTTGGCTGCGGTGCTGGTGTACACGCTGGGTCGTGGCCGTGACGGGTCGATCGTGAAGCTCGCTCTGGCGGGTGTGGCGATTTCTGCGGCGCTGTCGGCGATTGCGCAGGGCCTGATTTTGGCTGATCAGGATGCGTATAACGAGTTCCGTGTGTGGGTTGCCGGTTCGCTGGAGGGCCGCGGTATGGATATCGCTTCGACGGTGGGTCCGGTGATTGTGCTGGGTATGCTGGTGGCGTTCTTTGTGGCTCCTGCGATTAATGCTCTGAGCATGGGCGAGGAGGCGGCGACCAGCCTCGGCGTGAGTGTGCGTACGACCCAGAATTTGACGTTGCTGGCGGTGACGGTGCTTGCCGGTGCGGCGACTGCTGCGGTGGGTCCGATTGGTTTTGTGGGTTTGGCGGTGCCGTTTGTGGTGCGTGCCCTACTCGGTAATGATGTGCGCTGGGTGAATTATGGTTCGGCGCTGTTGGGTCCGGTGTGGTTGCTGTGTGCTGACGTGTTGGCGCGTGTGCTGGTGGCTCCGCAGGAGACTCAGGTGGGTATTGTGGCGACTCTTGCCGGTGCCCCGGTGTTCTTGTTCTTGATGACTCGTCGTAAGGTGGAGGCTCTCTAATGTCGAATTCTTCCGCTCTTTTGACGGCGACTGCCACCAGCTCCGCTAATCGTTCTGCGCGTCGTCGTGGCCGCGATTTGGGTGGCCGCCCGGTGTTGACTGTGCGCGGTCCGCTGAGTGCTCAGGTGCCGTGGCGTGTGCTGATTTTGAATGTTGCGTTGGTGGTGCTGATTGCGGCGCTGGCGTTTTGGGGCATGTTGCAGGGTGATTATAAGCTCGCCCCGGAGAAGGTTATCCCGGCGCTGTTGGGTGAGGGCAAGCAGATTGCTGTGACTTTCGCTCAGCAACGTGCGGCGCGTATTGTGGCGGCGCTTCTGGTGGGTGCGGCGCTTGGTCTGTCGGGTGCGATTTTCCAGGTGATTTCGGGTAATGCCCTGGGCTCGCCGGATATTATCGGCTTCACGAATGGTGCTGCGACCGGTGCGCTGTTGCAGATTATTGTCTTCAATTCCGGCCCCGTGGAGGTTGCTCTGGGCGCTGTGGTTGGTGGCTTGGCCACATCGGTGCTGGTGTGGCTGTTGACGCGCCGCACGGGCCTGCATGGCTTCCGTCTGGTGCTGGTGGGTATTGGTGTGGGTTCGACCCTGGCGGCGTTCAATGCGCTGTTGGTGGTGCGTGCTTCGCTGACTCAGGCGCAGACCGCGGCGTCCTGGCTTGCCGGTTCGCTCAATGACATCACGTGGGAGCGCACCTACGCGCTGCTGGGTCTGCTGTTCGTGGTGACTCCGCTGCTGCTGATGCTGGTCCGACCGCTGGGCGCGATTCGTTTTGGTGACCAGGTGGCATCCGGTTTGGGTGTGAGCGTGAACGCGTACCGTGTGGCGGCTCTGTTTATCGGTGTGCTTTTGGTTTCGCTGGCGACCGCGACGACCGGCCCGATTGCCTTTGTCGCGTTGGCGGCACCGCACATCGCGAAGACCCTGTCTCGCAGTGGCGGGGTGGGTTTCGCCTCCGCGGCGCTTATGGGTGCGCTCATGGTGCTCGGCTCTGACCTGATTGGCCGATTCGCTGTTCCCGGACGCATCATTCAGGTGGGTGTGGTGACCGGCGCGATTGGCGGCCTGTACCTGATTTACCTGATTTACCTCGAAAGGAAGAAGAGCTAGTGAACGCTAGTGTGACGACCCGCCTTGAAGGCGAGAACATGGTGGTTGCCTACGGTGAGCATACGGTGCTCAACGGGGTAGATTTTCAGGTGCCGGAGGGGGAACTGACCGTTATCCTGGGCCCGAATGCCTGCGGTAAGTCGACCACCTTGAAGGCTCTTGCCCGTGTGAACCCGCTCAAGGAGGGTGAGGTTCGACTGGACGGCACCCCGCTGCCGCAGATGAAGTCCCGCGCTATCGCCAAGATCCTGGCGATGCTGCCGCAGACCCCGGAGGCGCCTAGCGGCGTGACCGTGGCGGATGTGGTGGCGCGCGGCCGCTACCCGCACCAGTCGCTGTTGCGTTCCTGGTCTGATGAGGACGAGCGAGCCTGCGTGGAGGCGATGCAGGCAGCGAACGTGCTGGAGCTTGCTGAGCGTCCCATTGAGGCGCTTTCGGGCGGTCAGCGTCAGCGCGTGTGGATTGCCATGACCCTGGCACAGCAGACCCCGCTGATTCTGCTCGATGAGCCGACCACCTACCTGGACATCACGCACCAGATTGAGGTGCTGAACCTGACGAAGAAATTGCATTCCGAAGGGCGAACGGTAGCCGTGGTGTTGCATGACCTGAACCTTGCTTTCAGGTATGCTACTCATGTTGTGTTAATGAAGCAGGGCCGGATTATCGCTCAGGGCGATCCGCGTGCGATAATTACACCGGAACTTATCCAGGAAGTTTTTGACCTGCAATCGGTCATTATTCCTGATCCATGCACTGGAACCCCTTTGGTTATTCCGAAGGAGAACCAAACAATTCATATTGCCGCTGACGCTATTTCGGCGGCCCGCGAAAGCGAATAGTTTTCGCCCCTAAGCCGCGTGGGAGTTGGCGCCAACCGTCTCAGTACGGGTGGAAAAGCTCGGCATTGCGCCGAGTAGCGAACGTTAGGATCTGAGGGACCCAGGATCCCCTGCGCGTAGGGCGCCTACCCGGTGCTCGTCCGTCTTTGACGCATGAACGGCTCCGAGCACTGGGTAGGTTCCATTTTGGGAACCCGTAGATGAGGCACCGAGACTGCCGCATGAGGCCTTCACTGTTTGAAGGTTTGATGCACGGTCTCGGTGCCTCATCTCTTTTAACTTTTGGGCTGGGTCTGGGCTGGTCTTAGGTGGGTCTGGGCTGGGCGGGGTTGTGGCGGCTTTGTGCTTGGGTTTTAGTAGCGTGTGCTCGCTGTCATGAATGTCATGTTGTGGTTCTTTCGCTTTTCCCTTTGGCTGGAGTTTGGGTAAGGGATACCATAGAGTGAGGTTGTAGAGGCTAACTAACGATAATGTGCCTCCTCACCGATTTTCACCGATTGAGTGTTTCCACAGACAAAGGAGGAACCGTTGGGCGAGCACGAACCCACCGCGACCGTTCCCGCGCAGAGTATTTTTGCACAGAACACTTCTGAACAGGCTACTTTGGCGCAGCCGCGTACCGTTGCGCCGGCCGTGCGCCCGGCCCCTCCCAAGACTCCGCGCCCCGTACCGGCACCGCGCGTGGACAGCCCCCTCATCAGCGCCATTATCGCCGATGCGGTCAGCCCCGAAGAGCTGAACGCTCGCATCCTTGAGGTCGTCTCCGAAGGCACCCCCATTATCGAGCCGGTACACCGCGAAGACGGCAGTATCAGTGAGAACGAGCGCATCGTTACCTTCCTGTACCACAACGAGCAGGCGGAGCAGGTGCTCATGTTCATCAACCGCCTGACCGATGAGAAGAACCTCGACCGTTCCCTTATGGCCCGCATCGAGGGCACTGGCTGGTGGCAGCTGAGCATGCAGATGGAAACCACCTGGCGTGCCTCCTACAACTTCTTGCCGGCGCTGCCCGGCGAGCGCCCCGCCTGGCTGGGTGATGACGACCAGGTGCGCCTGCGTGCCGCCCTGGACTCCGGCGAGGGTGACCCGCTGAACCCCGAGACCGCGTGCAACCGTATCGGTCGTTGCATGGGTGTGGTGCAGCTTGAGCACGCGCCGGTGCAGGAGTTCCTCCTGACTCAGGAAGAGATTGACGCGCTGCCCGCCCCCGAGTGGATGCAGACCTCTGACGGTCACCAGTATGTGCTCGGCCGCGTGGGTGACCCCGCCCCGGATGCGCCGCTGTTCATCCAGTTCGACGGTGAGATGTGGTTCAGCCAGGGTATGGAGCACACCCTCAACCGTGCCCACGAGGCCGGTCGTATTCCGGCGATGCACGTGTTCTTCCTGCACTCTGGCGGTCGTGAGAACCGCTGGAAGGAGCTGAACGGCGACAACCCGATTGCCGACTACCTGGTAGAGATCGCGTTCCCGCACCTGGAGGCAGTGCACGGCATTAAGACCGCGCCGCAGAACATTGTGATTAACGGTCAGTCGCTGGGCGGGCTGTCCTCCCTGCTGGCGGTGCTGAGTCGCCCGGAGGCGTTTGGCGGCGCAATCGCGCAGTCTTCGTCGCTGTGGCAGCCGCAGGTCATGGACCGCCTGGACGAGCTTGAGGCGGCGGGTGAGATCGACCGCCTGCGCCACCTGTACCTTGAGATTGAGGTGGGGGAGCAGGAGTGGGTTCTGGTACCGCCTCACCGCGAGCTGAAGGAGCGCCTGGAAAAGCTGGGCCTGAAGAATGCGCGCTGCACGACCTTCAACGGTGGTCACGATTATGCGTGCTGGCGCGGTGCGATTGTGCCAACCCTGGAACGTATTATTGCTGCCCGCCGGGAGGCTGAGCACGCTGAGCGGAGCTTAGCTGAGGAGTAGCGAGAGGTCGCCTAGGGATCCTACACGGGTAGAGCATACCCCGCATGGTGGGCGTGCGGGGTGCCCCGTTAGGGTAAACACCGCCGCGCCCGTATCCTAGAGAAGTACAGCCTAAGAGAAGTGCAACACTACCGCGCCGCGAGGGGTGCCGAATGATACCCGGCGCAGGCTGCGCACTCGCCCTCATTGACGAGATGGCATCACGCTGCGAACGCATGTAGCACGTGAGCGCTATAGAAACCGCAAACGACACAGAAATCGAGAGAAGATGACCGTAGAACGTAGCCCCCTGGCCCCCACGCCGCTCATCCCCGAGTCTTTTGCCGCGAAGTACCGCGAAGCCGGCTACTGGATTGACCAGACCATCCCGGAGTTCCTGCTGGATGCCTGCCGCGCGAAGCCGCACTTCCCTGCGTTGGTGGCGCTTTCGCACGCGCAGCTCGATGAGGACGGCAAGCCCCAGCAGATTCGCCTCTCCTACGGTGAGCTGGAGGCGGCAGGTCGTGCCGCTGCGGCGCGCCTTGTTCAGGCTGGCGTGCAGCCCGGTGACCGTGTGCTGCTGCAGCTGGGTAACACCGCCGAGTACCTGGTGTACCTGCTGGGTATTTTCTGGGCGGCGGCGCTGCCGGTGTTCTGCCTACCGCAGCACCGCACCACCGAGCTCGTACACTTTGCGACCCGCACCGACGCTGCGGCGCACGTGTTCTCTTCGCTGACCCCGGGCGCAGATTTTACCGCCCTGCACGAGGACGTTGCCGCAGAGCTACGCAAGAACTCCCTGGAGCCGCCGGTTGCTATTGACGTTGCGGAGCCGCTGACCCCGCTGACCGAAGAAGAGCTCGCTGAAGAGTTCGTGCCCGGCGTCATTCAGAACACCGAGAACCTGCGTGCGAGCGAGCAGGTGGCGTTCCTGCAGCTCTCCGGCGGTACGACCGGCATTTCGAAGCTGATTCCTCGCACCCACGCCGCCTACCTGTACTCGGTGCGCGGCTCGGTCGATATCTGCAAGCTGAACAACAACACGACCATGCTCGTGGTGCTGCCCGCCGCGCACAACTTCACGATGAGCTCGCCCGGTATCCTGGGTGTCATGTGCGCCTCCGGCAAGCTGGTGTTTGCGGCGGATCCGTCCCCGCAGACTGCGTTCCACCTCATTGAGATGGAGGGTGTGACCACCTCCGCGCTGGTGCCGCCGCTGGCTCAGGCGTGGGTCGCCTCCGCGGAGAAGCGCGGCGTGTCCCTGCCGTCCCTGCAGACCCTGCAGGTGGGCGGTTCGAAGCTGGCTCCGGCGGTTGCGGGCAAGATTGAATCGGTGCTCGGCTGCACCGTTCAGCAGGTGTTCGGCATGGCTGAGGGCCTGGTGAACTACACCCGCTCGACCGACCCGATTGAGATGCGTCTGAGGACCCAGGGCTACCCGATTAGCCCCGACGACGAAATCCTGATTGTTGATGATCAGGACCAGCCGGTCAAGCGCGGCGAGAGCGGCCACCTGCTCACCCGCGGCCCGTACACGATTCGCGGCTACTACCTGGAGGAGAACGCGAACCGCTACGGATTCACCGAGGACGGCTTCTACCGCACTGGCGACATTGTGCGACTGGTTGCCGGCAAGTATCTTGAGGTGACCGGCCGCGCGAAGGACCAGATTAACCGCAACGGCGAGAAGATTGCCGTGGACGAAATTGAAGAGCTGGCGCTGACCCACCCCGACGTTTTTGACGCCGTGGTCCTGGGCATCCCCGATGAGACTGTGGGCGAGCGCGTGGGCCTGGTCATTGTGCCGCAGGAAGGCGCCGACCTGGGCGAAAACCCGCGCCGCACGATGCACGAGTTCTTCACCTCGAAGAAGCTTGCCGAGTTCAAGATCCCGGAGCGCGTGCAGGTTCTGCAGGAGCTGCCCACCACGAACGTGGGTAAGATTTCTCGCCGCGAGCTGCGCGCCAAGCTTGCCGAAATTTTTGGCTAAGCCCTTTGAACTAGACCATTTTTGGCTAAACCGTACGCCGTTATTCCCACCCCCTAATTGAGGAGAAAAATGTCCGCATTTGAGACCCTGCGCCCAATCCTGGAGAAGTACATCATCGAGCCCGACTCCCTGCAGACCGCTTTTGACGAGCCGACCACCGACCTGTTCTCCCTAGGCATGGACTCTATGGGCGCATTCGCCCTGCTCGACGACCTTGCCGCTGAGGGCGCCGTGATTGAGTTTACCGAGCTGGTGGAGAACCCGACCGTGGAGTTTATCGCCTCCCGCCTGGGCTAAGCGTTACCGCACCCCGAGCGCCCGCCAGCCGCGAATGCAGGCGGGTGCCCGGGGTGTCTGCTACTCGCCTCGTTTTTCTGTGCGCCGGTTTTACGCCGTGTTGTGTAGCTGCGTTTACCCTTCTCAGCGCACTTCTGTCAGCGCACTTCTGCCAGCGTGAAACGGCGGGGCAGTAGCCTACCTTTCACCCCTACCTTTAACACACCGCATATCATCCCTAATCCAGACCCCTAATCCAGACCTTTGAGAGGCCACCATGGGCGTAGCTGATACTACCGCACCCGCTTGCTTCGGGACTGCTTCCGACCTTCCCACCGCCGCGAACCCCTCCGCACAGCACAGCGCTGACAGCCCCTGGCTGCCGCTGACCACTAACGCACGCGGCATCTACTTTGCCGCCGTGATTGACCCGACGAACCCCTGCTACAACACCGCGGAGGTTCTGCAATGCCCCGCAGACACCGACCTCGCTCTGCTGCGTGAGGCTTTTGAACAGCTCTACCGTGAGAACGAGGGCTTCCGCGTGCGCACCCGCATTGCCGATGGTGCCGCCTCCCAGCAGATTCTGACCGAGGAGGCGTTCCTTGCGGGCATTGACCTGCTCGTGGATGAGGGGGAGCTGGACGGGGGCGAGCTGAGCGACACCGCGAAGGCGGGGGAGGAGAACGCCTCTGACCTGCCTGAATCAGCCTTGCCTGACTCTGATTTGCCCGCACCGGTACGCGCCTGGGCGCAGCGCCTGCTCGCCCAGCCCCTCGCCACCGATGAGGGCGTGACCGTGCGCAGCGCAGCGGTGCGTTACGGCGGGTTCCTCTGGGTGTACCATTCCTTCTCCCACGTGGTTGCCGACGGATTCGCCGCGTTCAACGGCCTCTCCCGCGTGGCGGCGATATACCGCGCCCTGTCCGCCGGTCAATTGGTTCCGGTAACCCGCCGCATGAGCCTGCAGCAGCTGCTCGATGCCGACGATGCCGCCTCCGCCGCCCGCGACGAAGACGTCGCCTTCTGGGAGGCGAGCGGCGCCCTGGAACAGGAAGACACCTCCCTGGCGGGTCGTACCGCCTCCCCGTCGGCGCAGTCTGTGCGCTTGGCGTTCAGCATTGATGTGCCCACCCAGCAGACCCTGCTGGATGCGGCAAAGCAGCACGCCGTCTCCTGGCCGGTGCTAGCAACCGCAGCCGTCGGCTCTTACCTGGCGCGTGTGGGCGGCTACCCGCAGGCTTCGTTCGGCGTGCCGCAGATGAACCGCATGTTCGCCCGCACCCTGCCGGAGGCGACCCGCGCCCTGGGTACGGCGAGCGCGCAGACCGGCTGTACCGCGGTGAACGTTCTGCCGGTGCAGGTTGCGGCGACCGGCCCCATCACGGAGTCCCTGCAGTCGGTGAAGGAACAGTACGCCCGCAATGCGGAGCATCCGCTGGCTCGTCAGGAAGACCTCGAGCGTACCGCGCGTAACGCCCAGTCCAGGCTGTTTGGCGCGCAGATTAACGTGGTTCCCTTTGACGCGGTGCTGCCGCTGGCGGCACCCTCCAAGGATGAGTCCGGAACCGTACAGCCGGTACCGACTGCGCGCATTCACAATATCTCTGCCGGTCCCGTTGCTGACGCGACCTTCACCCTGCGCGGCATGCCCGGCCGCGGCAACAGCATCTCCTGCGAGATTGACATGAACCCGGCGCTCTACACCGCTGAGGATCTGGAACGTCACGCCGCCCGCCTGAGCGAGTGGCTACCCGCCTACGCGGCGGAGGCGCAGCGTGAGGGTGCTTCCCTGAACAACCTCGGCTTGGCGACCGAGGCGGAGCTTGCGATCCTGCGCAAGCTGACCGCCCCGGCGCTTACCGATCACCCGATGGAGTACAAGACCCTGCTGGGTCGCTTCCGTGACGCGGTGGTGGCGCATCCGCAGGCGCTCGCCGTGCTGGATTCTGCCCCCGCGCCCGGTGAGGTGCTCACCCCCGAGTCGGAGCGCGCCTACGCTTTTGACCGCGCCCTCACCTACGCCGAACTGGACGAGCGCGCCCGTGCGCTTGCCGCGCAGCTGCTGGACTGGGGCGTTCGCCCTTCCGACGCGGTGGGTCTGCGTGTGCACCGCGGCGCCGAGCAGTACGTGGCGCTGTACGCCCTGCTGTACGCTGGCGCCACCTACGTTCCGGTGCTTCCGGATCTGCCCGCCGAGCGTGTGGGCGTGATGATGGAGGACGCCGAATGCTCGCTACTGCTACACGGCCCCGGTCTGCAGCCGCTGAGCGCGGAAGAGCTGAACCCGCAGGAGCCTGCACGTCACGCAAACCTGCCCCAGCATACTCTGCCCCTACTGAGCGACGAGGAACCCAACGGGGAACACTCCTCTGCACCCGCCGCTGAGGAGCTTCCGGGCACGAAAACCGGCCTGGACGAGGACGCTTACGTGCTCTTCACCTCCGGCTCCACGGGCAGGCCTAAGGGCGTTGCCATCAGCCACCGCGCGATTGATAACCGCCTGCGCTGGCAACAGCACCAGATCCCGGTGGGGGAGGGCGACCGCGTCCTGCACAAGACCCCCATCTCCTTTGACGTGCACGTGTGGGAGCTGTATTGGCCTCTCGCTGAGGGTGCCGCCGTGGTCATTGCCGCCCCGGAGGGGCACCGCGACCCCGCCTACCTGGCGCGCGTGATTGCCGGGCAGTCCGTCACGGCGGTGCACTTTGTGCCGACCATGCTGTCGGCGCTGACCTCTTCGCCTGCGGCGCGCCGCATCCTGGCTGATGCCGGTTTCGGTCAGGGTCGAGAGCAGCCCCTGCGCTATGTGGTCTGCTCGGGTGAGGCGCTGCAGAAGGACCAGGTGCAGGCCGCGGGCGAGGTTCTGGGCGTGTACCCGCTGAACCTGTACGGCCCCACCGAGGCGGCGGTGGACGTGACCTTCTGGGAGACCTCCACTGACCCGCAGCGCGAGAGCGTGCCCATTGGCGAGCCGGTCTGGAACACCGGCACCCTGATTCTTGACCCGACCGGCCACCCCGTGCCGGTGGGCGTGACGGGTGAACTGCACCTGTCGGGTGTGCAGCTGGCGCGCGGCTACAAGAACAACCCGCAGGCGACCGCGGCGGCTTTCGTGGAGCAGGCTCCTGCCGGTGCGCTCGCGCTGCTGAACGGTGAGAGTCAGCGCCTGTACCGTACGGGCGATTTGGCGTGCTGGGAGATTCTTCCCGATGGTCGCGCCGTCATTGGCTACCGCGGCCGCACGGACTATCAGATTAAGGTGCGCGGTCAGCGCCTGGAGCTGGGCGATATTGAGATGGCTCTTGCCGCGGTTGAGGGTGTGAGCGCTTCGGTGGCTCTGCTGTACCGCGGCCTGCGTGAGCCTGCCCTGGCGGCGGTGCTGGAGGTCGGCGATGTGTCCGCCGAGCGTGCTGAGCAGCTGGTGGAGACGGCGCGTGAGCACTGCGCGCAGGTTCTGCCGGACTACATGGTTCCGACCCTGTGGCACACCCTGCCGGCTCTGCCGGTGAGCCCCTCCGGTAAGGCGGATCGTAAGCTGTTGGCGACCCTCGACCTGACTCCGCAGACCTCTGACGCTGAGGGCCCGCACGGTCTGCTGGAACAGCAGCTGTGCTCGATTATTGCGGGCGTGCTGGGTCGTGAGCGTTTCGGCGTGGATGAGGATTTCTTCGCTTCGGGCGGTCATTCGCTGGCGGCTCTTGAGGTGATTGCCGCGGTGGAGGAGCAGCTGGGTCTGAGCGTGAGCATTGGTGCGCTGTTTGCGCATCCGACGGTGCAGGCTTTGGCGGCGTCCATTGCGGGCGAGCGTGGCGAGGGTGCGGAGTTCGCGCCGGTTCTGCCGCTACGAGAACAACCTACCGCGCATGACGCTACCGAGGCCCCCGCGCCGCTGTTTATTCTGCCGCCTGCGGGCGGTTTGGGCTGGTGCTATGCGGGGTATCTCTCGCATCTTCCGGCTCAGCAGGGTGTGTATGCTGTGCAGGCTGAGGCGTTCTCTGACCCGCAGGCTGGGTTCGCGTCGAGCCTGCAGGAGTTGGCTGAGGGCTACCTGAAGCTGATTGAGAAGACCCTGGCGGAGCGTTCGTTGCCGCGTCGTTTTGCGTTGATGGGCTGGTCTGTGGGTGGTACTGCCGCGGTGCAGGTGGCGGCTTTGGCGCAGGCTGCGGGTGCGCAGGTTGAGCGCGTCATCCTGTTGGATGCGTATCCTTCGGAGCAGTGGCAGGGTGTGCCTGCGCCGGATGAGCAGGAGAGCTTCCGTGCGCTGTTGCGTATGGGCGGTTTGCCGGAGCCTGCCGCTGATGAGCAGCTTGACCTGCCGGGTACGTTGGAGCGTTTGCAGCGGGCGGGTTCGGCGATGGGTTACCTGCCGGAGGAGAAGTTGGGCGTGTGCCTGGGTAGTATGCGTGCTTCGGCGGCGTTGATGCGTGGTGCTGAGCAGGCGTTCTTTGAAGGGGACGTGTTGCTGGTGGGTGTGCCGCATGAGGATCAGCCGTATTTGGATGCGGCGGGTTGGTCGGCGCATGCGTCGTCGTTCCGTGCGGTGCTGCTGGAGGGTACGCACCCTGATTTGGTGAATCCGGCGCGTTTGGCGGAGGTGACCGGCCACTTCGCTGGCTAAACTCGCCAACGCACACAAGTAACTGAATTAGCCCGGAGGTAATAGTCGTTACCTCCGGGCTACATCAGTTAAAACATGCAGTCCAGCTACAGCACAAAGTTAAAACACGAATGCCCCCGGTTGATGAATCACCAGCCGGGGGCATTGCTTTATTATCGCAAAGAGTATCTTTTAGATGATTTTAGTCACATAATATATTTGTGTAAAAAATTATCAGTACGCAAATGGTGTAAAATACCAAATTTTACAGCCCTTATTATACATACACTCTTAAATTTTGTGACACATACCTCACTCATTGCTTGAAAAGGCTCCTTAATGAGTGCTAGATTGTAGCCACCTCTTAAATATGATTCCGATTACATAGATTGGGATTGTATCTAAGAGAACGACTTGGTATACACCAGGCCGTAAAATATATCCCCTTGTTGTTCTTGAAAGGAAAAATCATGAACCTCAAGAAATTCTTTCAGCCCGCAATGGCTTTAACGTTTGCATTCACGCTAGCGTGCACATCCTGTTCTACAGGCCCGCAACTAGAACGTGATGAAACGGCCCAAGCAACTCTAGACTATAAAAACAACCGAATCATTACTCCGCTCGAAGAATACAATGACCTTTTAGATGAAAATTCCCAGTATTACGGTCGAGCCTTGGAAATTCTTAGGCAGCGCTGTTTCGCAAAACACGGCCAGTCCTATGAAATATATATCCCGGATGTAGAAGATAGGGAATTCGTTTCGTCCGGTCGCGAGTTTGGTCGCTGGAACCCCGAATACGCCGCCAAATATGGAAGCTACAAACGATCCGGGAATGCACCATCATCCGCGGGATATGACACAAAAATTATGGAACAGTGCATGCCTGAAATCTTAGCCACGTTGAAAGAGATTGCGGGCATCAGCCTCGAAGAGCAAAGTGGCCTCACAGAAGCCTATCGTCGAATCCACGGCCAATCCTATGCAGCTGCCATGAATCATCCTGAATGGAAAAAATACCGTGAAGCATGGTGGAAATGCCTATCGGATAAAGGTCTAACGCCACGAAGGGGCGACCAAGAATGGGGTACAAAAGAACTATCAAATGTAACCCGCAGTGACGGTGCTAGTAATTCCCCAGCATCGGAAGAAGAAATTCGACTCAGTGTCATTGAAACACAATGCAGTAAAGATACAGGAATGGCTCAAGGTCTTGCCAATCTTGTAGCTTCGTATCAAAAACCGCTCATTCGAGATAACGAAACAAAACTAGAAGAACAGCGACGGCAGCTATCAGAAGTTTATCTCCGATATAAAGAGTGGGTTCTCAAAAACCAATAAATAAGAAGGTCCCCGATTGATAAATCATCAATCGGGGACCTTTATATTTATTAATTACTCTACAGATAGAGCGGGCTAATTGGCGAAGTGGCCGGTCACCTCCGCCAGCTACCCCCTATAACTGATGTAGCCCGGAGGTAATAGTCGTTACCTGCG
Organism: Rothia gullae; assembly: GCF_024294905.1. Lineage (GTDB taxonomy): Bacteria > Actinomycetota > Actinomycetes > Actinomycetales > Micrococcaceae > Rothia. The sequence continues at coordinate 203,856 of NZ_JANCOC010000002.1, read as the reverse complement.
GGCTACATCGGTTAAAATATGCAGTTGAGTTAAAACACGAATGCCCCCGGTTGATAAATCATCAACCGGGGGCATCGTTTAGCGTCTAACGCAGAACCGAGGTTCTACCGCCAAATGCTTAGTGCTGCTCCAGCTCGGAGTTAGCGTTCACGTTCAGCAGGTCGTACTTAGCGAATGCCTTCGCGGGAACGTCTGCTGCAACCTCGCCGCGCTTTGCCAGCATCTGCAGGGTGCGGACAACAACCGACTCTGCATCGATGTGGAAGAAGCGACGTGCACCCGGGCGGGTGTCTGCGAAGCCGAAGCCGTCAGCACCCAGGGTTGCGAAGTCGTTCGGAACGAACTGGCGAATCTGGTCGGGAACCTCCGAAGCGAAGTCGGTGGTCGCGACGATCGGGCCAGCAGCGCCAGCCAGCTTCTGGGTCACGTAAGGAACGCGAGCGGGCTGGTTCGGGTTCAGCAGAGCCTCTTCCTCAGCGGCAATGCCGTCGCGGCGCAGCTCGGTCCACGAGGTGACAGACCAGACGTCTGCGGAGACGCCCCAGTCCTCAGCCAGCAGCTGCTGAGCCTTCTCAGCCCACGGAACAGCGATACCCGAAGCGAGCAGCTGTGCCTTGGGGCCGGAGGTCAGCGGGGACTCACTGATCTTGTGGATACCCTTGATGATGCCATCAACGTCAACGTTTGCCGGCTCAGCAGGCTGGTGAATCGGCTCGTTGTACACGGTCAGGTAGTACATGACGTTGTGATCTTCGTCCTTGGTGCCGTACATCTGCTCGATACCGCGCTCCACAATGTGGGCAATCTCGTAGGAGTAGGCCGGGTCGTAGATCTTGAACGCCGGGTTGGTGGAGGCCAGGATGGGGGAGTGGCCGTCGTTGTGCTGCAGGCCCTCACCGGACAGGGTGGTACGACCGGCAGTTGCACCGATGACGAAGCCGCGGCACATCTGGTCGGAAGCTGCCCAGAAGCCGTCGCCGGTGCGCTGGAAACCGAACATCGAGTAGAAGATGTAAATCGGGATCATCGGCTCGCCGTGGGTGTCGTACGAGGTACCGATAGCGGTGAACGCTGCGGTTGCGCCTGCCTCGTTAATACCAACGTGAACGATCTGGCCCTCGGGGGACTCGGTGTAGGAGAGCATGAGCTCGTGGTCAACGGGCACGTAGTTCTGACCGTTGGGGTTGTACAGCTTAGCCGAGGGGAAGAATGCTTCCATACCGAAGGTACGTGCCTCATCGGGGGTGATGGGAGCGATACGGTGACCGAAGCCCTTCACACGCATGAGATCCTTCATCAGGCGGACGAAGGCCATGGTGCTTGCGGCGGTCTGCTTGCCGGAACCCTTCTTGGCTGCGGCGTATGCCTTAGCGTCGGGCAGGGTAATCTCGGGCTGGACGTTCGGACGACCGGGGACGTAGCCGCCGAGTTCCTTACGGCGTGCCTGCATGTACTGCAGTGCCGGGTGGCTTGCCTCGGGCAGGTAGTACGGCGGGTTGTACAGATCCTTCTCCAGCTCCTCGTCGGAGATGGGGATGTTCAGGTGGTCACGGAAGCCCTTCAGTGCTTCCATGGTGAACTTCTTGATCTGGTGGGTGGAGTTACGTGCCTCGAAGAACGGGCCGAGCTCCGCACCCTTAATGGACTGTGCCAGGATGACGGTGGGCTTGCCCTTGGTCTCCATAGCTTCCTTGTAGGCTGCGTAGATCTTCTTGTCGTCGTGGCCACCCAGACGCAGGTTGAAGATCTGCTCGTCGGTCAGGTCTGCAACCAGTTCCTTGGTCTCGGGGTACTTGCCGAAGAAGTGCTCGCGGATGTAGCCGCCGTCTGCACCGCGGAAAGTCTGGTAGTCACCGTCGAGGGTTTCGTTCATCAGCTGGATGAGCTTGCCGCTCTTGTCCTTCTGGAGCAGTGCGTCGTAGTCGGAGCCCCACAGGACCTTGATGACGTGCCAGCCTGCGCCGCGGAAGAATGCCTCGAGCTCCTGAATAATCTTGCCGTTACCGCGAACGGGGCCGTCCAGACGCTGCAGGTTGCAGTTGACGACGAAGGTCAGGTTGTCCAGGTGCTCGTTTGCAGCCAGCTGCAGTGCACCACGCGACTCGGGCTCGTCCATCTCGCCGTCGCCCAGGAATGCCCAGACGTGCTGCTCGGAGGTGTCCTTGACCTTGCGGTTGTGCAGGTACTTGTTGAAGGATGCCTGGTGGATTGCGTTCAGGGGGCCCAGACCCATGGAAACGGTCGGGAACTGCCAGAACTCGGGCATGCAACGGGGGTGCGGGTACGAAGGAATACCGTCTGCGCCCTTGGTCTTCTCCTGACGGAAGCCGTCCATCTGGTCTTCGGTCAGGACGCCCTCAACGAATGCGCGGGAGTAGACACCGGGGGAGGAGTGACCCTGGAAGAAGACCTGGTCACCGCCACCGGGGTGGTTGCGGCCGCGGAAGAAGTGGTTCTGGCCCATTTCGTAGAGGTCAGCCACACCTGCGAAGGTGGAGATGTGACCGCCAACGCCGATGCCCTTCTTCTGGGCACGCTGAACCATAATTGCTGCGTTCCAGCGAATCCATGCGCGGTACTGGCGCTCGAGTTCCTCATCACCGGGGTACTCGGGCTGCTGGTCTGCGGGGATGGTGTTGATGTAGTCGGTCTTGACCAGAGTGGGGACCTTTACGCCCTTTGCGCCAGCCTCCTTGAGCAGTGCGCGAAGGATGTACTCTGCACGCTCGGTGCCGTGAGTCTTGATAAGGTCCTCGAGGGACTCAGCCCATTCCTGGGTCTCTTCTACGTCGATGTCCTTCAGGCCATCAAGAAGGGTGCTCAGGGAGTGCTCGTTCGGTACGTTAGCCAAACTAATCCAACCTCTCTTCTGTGCGGTTGTGTAGATTGCTCGCCGCGATGTTGCGTTGTCGAACAACCTCTGTGTTTAAGCGCCATAGATCCGTGGGGTCTACTTCGCTACTTATCTCTACTATCTTAGACCTAAATGTGGGCTCCTTGGCATCAAACGAAGGTTTTTGTGATGTGGGTTTCGCGGCTTAGCTCTCTAAGCAAAAAATATGCGCATCAAAAGTACTAGTTAGAGTCTTTTTGTACCTAAATAACGCGGAATGGTGGGGTTGGCGGAATGGCGCGGAATAAAAGGGTATGGTCTACCTAAAAGATCAAGAACCAACATGGCTTGATGTGGCTTGCTGTGGGGTGGGTTGCGAAAAGGAAAAAATATTGAGACATAGAACATATGTTTTCGATTTGCATGCCACCCCAGAAGCCCGTATAGTTTTCTCTTGTGTTCGCCACTGAAACGAAAACGAATCAGTGAGAACTACGGGTCTTTAGCTCAGCTGGTAGAGCGCCACGTTTACACCGTGGATGTCATCGGTTCGATCCCGGTAGGACCCACCGCTAACCCCGGTACCGCAAGGTGCCGGGGTTTTTGTTTACCCTCGTATCGGCTCCCAGAATGGTTCGCTCAGGGTTTAAAAACGCTTCACTCAAAGGTCTAGAAACGCCTCACTCAAGGGTTCAGAAGAAAATTCGGCCAGAAGTGCCAGTCCCCGGGGCATAAAACTGCCGCCCACCTATATATAGCCTGCCCTAAGCGCGTATCCTTATATACATGACTGAAAACAAGAAGGCACAGATTGGTGTCACCGGCCTTGCTGTCATGGGCGCAAACCTCGCCCGCAACCTGGCACGTAACGGCTACACCGTGGCACTGCACAACCGTTCCGTAGAGAAGACCGACGCACTGCTGGCGGAGCACGGCGCAGACGGCGACTTCATCCGTACCGAGTCCCTGCAGGAACTCGTTGACTCCCTCGAGTCTCCCCGCCGCATCCTGATTATGGTCAAGGCGGGCGCACCCGTCGACGCAGTTATCGAGCAGCTCACCCCCATGCTCGATGAGGGCGACATCATCATCGACGGCGGCAACTCCCACTTCCCCGACACCATTCGTCGTGAGCACGCCCTGGCTAAAAAGGGTCTGCACTTCGTGGGCGTTGGCGTCTCCGGCGGCGAAGAGGGCGCTCTCTGGGGCCCCTCCATGATGCCCGGCGGCTCCGCAGAGTCCTACAAGCACCTGGGCCCGCTGCTCGAAAAGATCGCAGCGAAGGCACCGCAGGACGGCGCACCCTGCTGCGCATGGATTTCCACCGACGGTGCGGGTCACTTCGTGAAGATGGTCCACAACGGCATCGAGTACGCCGACATGCAGGTGATCGGCGAAGCTTACGACATCCTGCGCTCCATTGCAGGCATTGAGCCGGCACAGCAGGCAGAAATCTTCAAGACCTGGAACGAAGGCGACCTGAGCTCCTACCTGATCGAAATCACCGCAGAGGTGCTCGCACAGGTAGACGCAAAGACCGGCAAGCCCCTGGTTGACGTTATCGTTGACGCAGCGGGCCAGAAGGGTACCGGCCTGTGGACCGCTAAGGCTGGCCTGGACCTCGGTTCCCCCGTCTCCGCTATCGCAGAGTCCGTATTCGCACGCGCCCTCTCCTCCTCCGAGCGTGAGCAGCGCGAGCAGGCACAGCGCGAACTGCCCGCAGGTCTGATCGCAACCACCGGTATCGGTGCAGGCGACCCCGAGTTCGTTGAGGATGTGCGCCGCGCACTCTTCGCCTCCAAGCTCGTTGCGTACGCACAGGGCATGGACCTGCTCACCCGCGCAGGCAAGGAATACGGTTGGGACCTGAAGCTGGACACCATCGCATCGCTGTGGCGTGCAGGCTGCATCATCCGCGCCGAGCTGCTGGGCGATATCATGGCTGCCTACGCAGGCGAAGCACCCGCGAACATGCTGCTGGCACCCGCATTCAAGAACCTCATGGAGGAGCTCGTTCCTTCCTGGCGTCGCGTGGTGGCTAAGGCAACCGCACTGGGCATCCCCGTACCGGTGTTCGCTTCCGCACTGTCCTACTACGACGGCCTGCGCCGCGACCGCCTGCCCGCATCACTGATTCAGGGTCAGCGTGACTTCTTCGGTGCACACACCTACGGTCGTATTGACGAAGAGGGCGCCTTCCACACCATGTGGAGCGGTGACCGTTCCGAGGTGAACGCAGCGGACATTCACGTTCACTAAGCTCACGTAGCTGAATATGTAAAAGCCCGCCTTCGGTTGGATTCTCATCCAGCCGAAGGCGGGCTTTCGTTATGTCTTGTGCGTTATGTCTTGATGGGGCACCCCCGAGATGCCTCAGGGGTATCTTGAGGGGCATAGCAGGGGAGAAGACCTGCGGAGCCCGGTGAGGAGTGCGGAGCCTTGCGAGGAGCCACCAGGCGCGCCTCTACCGCCTCAAAACGCTTGCCAAGCGCTAAATCCACATGGCGGGGTCAATGTACTCCACAGCGTCCACCAGCGGCTTCTTCTTCTCCGGGGTACGCGGGCGGTGCTTCGCCGGAATTCCGGTAATAATCGAATCAGCCGGATGATCATTGACCACCACAGCGTTCGCGCCAATAGCGCTATCGGCGCCAATAACCACCGGACCCAGCACCTTAGCACCGGCACCAATGGTCACACGGTCACCAATGGTGGGGTGACGCTTCACCTTCTCCAGGGAGCGACCGCCCAGGGTCACGCCGTGGTACAGCATCACGTCGTCACCAACCTCAGCGGTCTCACCAATGACAATGCCCATGCCGTGATCAATGAAGAAACGGCGGCCAATGGTCGCGCCGGGATGAATCTCCACACCGGTCAGAAAACGAGCAAACTGCGAGAGAGTACGAGCCAGAGCCTTCGTCTCATCCTTCTGCCAGAGCTTATGGGTCAGACGGTGAACCCAAATGGCGTGCATACCCGAATAGTTCAGCGCAATCTCGACAGCGCCGCGTGCAGCAGGGTCGTGCTGGCGGACGTTCTCAATATCTTCACGCAGACGCGCAATAAAACTCATGGGTTCCCTTTCCCTCATCGGTCGTGCTCTGTGTATGCGACCTTTCCAAAGGTACCAACAACGGTGCCCTTTCGGCTATTCCCACCGCAATCAGCAACATGATGGACGCATCCGCCCGTATCACTCTGCTCAACCGCGGTGGATGCACACGGGACAGCAGAAAAGACCAGCCCGGGACCAACAGGGGAGCGGCGGAACAGTTCCGCTCCTCTCCGTACAGTTCGCAGAGTCTCTAATTTCGCAGGGGGTATAGAAACGCCCCACCCGCCGTGTATGCAACCGGCAGACGGGGCGTAGCGCTATAAGCCCATCCTGATAACGGGGGCTCAGAAGCTCAATTAGCCGCGGATATCCTCGTACAGAGCGGTAGAGATGTAACGCTCACCGAAGTCGGGAACGATAGCTACAATCAGCTTGTCCTTGTTCTCAGACTTCTTAGCCTCCTCCAGAGCAGCCCACACAGCCGCACCGGAAGAAATACCGCCCAGAATACCTTCCTGGGTAGCCAGCAGGCGGGAGGTGCGCATAGCATCATCAGCGCTGACCGGAGTCACCGAATCGTAGATGCCGCGGTCCAGGGTTTCAGGAACGAAGTTAGCGCCCAGGCCCTGAATCTTGTGGGGGCCAACGCGACCCTCGGAGAGCAGCGGGGAGTCCTTCGGCTCAACCGCAACAACCTTCACGTCCGGGTTCTGCTCCTTCAGGTACTTACCGGTACCGGAGATGGTGCCGCCGGTGCCAATACCCGCCACGAAAATGTCGACCTTACCGTCGGTTGCTTCCCAAATCTCGGGGCCGGTGGTGTTGTAGTGAATGGTGGGGTTCGCCTCGTTGGAGAACTGGGACGCCAGGATAGCGTTCTCGGTGGTTGCAACGATTTCCTTAGCCTTCTCCACCGCACCGCGCATACCCTCGGTACCGGGGGTCAGCACAATCTGAGCACCGTAAGCGCGCAACAGCACGCGACGCTCAGCAGACATGGTCTCCGGCATGGTCAGGATGACGCGGTAACCGCGAGCAGCACCCACCATAGCCAGCGCAATACCGGTGTTACCGGAAGTTCCCTCAACAATGGTGCCGCCAGGCTTCAGCGCACCCGACTTCTCAGCAGCGTCAATGATGGCGCGACCAATACGGTCCTTAACCGAACCAGCGGGGTTGTAGAACTCAAGCTTCACCGCTACGTTACCGGGAAGACCCTCGTCCAGTCGGTTCAGCTTAACCAGGGGGGTCTGGCCGGTTGCTTCAACAATGCTGTTGAGAATCTTTGCCATGGGGTGCTCCTTCATGAGCTTGGGGGGAGGCCAACCGCGATGGGGTCTCCGCAATGAATAATCCGTTACGTGGCAACTCTACTACGCACAGGACGCGGGGGTAAGCCTGCTGTCACAGTTCGTAATAATGCCAGAGAAAAACCTCAAGGAACGAGGTTTAGAAAGAGAATACAGAAAAGCGCCGCACAAACCCTTGCTCGACAAAGGATGATGAATGTGCGGCGCTCTCTAGAAACATTATGTAACCCAAAAGACAACCTCTGTATATATCTGTATATATACAGTAGTGATGAACTCTGTTCACCGTAAGCTGGAGCCACAAATTTTATTGCTGTATGGAAAAAACAGTAAAAAATCGCATCCTGAGATGGAAAGACGCAAAAGCGGGGGAGAAAACCAGCCCAGAGGACTAGTTGATGTCCATGTGCAGGTCCCACTTGTTGTTCAGGTAACGGCCAACAGCCTCACCAAACATCTTCACGTGACGCTTATCAGCCGCCACGGTCTGCTCCTTGCCGTCCTTGAACAGCTTCTCGCCCAGATCCACGTTCAGAGTCACAGTCCAGTTGTACGCACCCTGCGCCAGAACCGGCTGCTTGGTGTCAATAGTCAAGGTAGCGGTCGGGTTCACGTACCAGGTCTTCTTCTCGTCAATACCTGCCTTGGTGGAGTCCGCGTACTTCTTCATCGCCCCCAGAGTCTCCTGGTCGGTGCTGACCTCGTTCATGTAGTGCATATCGCCGGTACGCAGCAGGTACTCAAACGCCGCACCGAAGTACGCCAAAGCCACCGCAAAGCCAGCCACCGAGTTCTGGTGCATGGCCTCCGGAACAATCGGGGAAGGAACATTCTGCGGCGGGTGCTCAGCGTTACCCGGCTGGTACTCGCCGTGCTTCTCCATCTTCTCCAGCTTCGCTACGCCGCTGTAATCCTTATCGTCGTTAGGTCGCGGAGAACTTGCAGCGGTAGCCGAAGCAGAAGCGGAAGCCGACGCCGAAGCCGACGCAGAAGGCGAGGCGGTAGCAGACCCAGAAGCAGCAGCAGAAGCGCTCTCAGAGCCAGAAGCGGAAGCAGACGCCTCAGAAGTAGCCTTGGAGCCACAAGCCGCCAGCAAAGCCATGGAGCTGACGCCCAGTACACCCAGCGCCGCGCGGCGGGTCAGGTTCTCGGACATAGTGATACCTTTCAGTCAGTCGGTGATTGCAACCAGTTTAGCCGCAAACCCAACAGGATACAGAGTTGAGTGGACGAAGAGTGAGAAGCGCCTCGCAGATAAAAGCGTTATGACGAACTATGACGCTGCAGAAGCGGCGGATGCCTCAGCAGAAGAGGCGGCAGAAGAGGGTACAGAAGCCGAACCGGATGCTGCCGCGCTCGCGGTGGAAACACCACCTTGAACAGTGGCACCGTACGCCACGTTCAGCTCCCACATCTTAGAATCAGCGTGGTAGCGGCCGCGGAAATCGCACTCCTGAACCGTCACCTGAGAAGCCGGACCCGCAGCAGCCGAAGCAGTGGGGGACGCCGCGTCATACACCAGCGCATCCTCAGACGGCTCAGTAGGCTCAGCAGAAGCACTCGCAGAGGCGACCACAGGCTGAATCTTACCCTCAGCCACTGCCTCCGTACCGAAGTCCAGAGTGTACCGGCCCTTAAACAGCAGATTGCCATCACTCATAATGGACGGCTGCGCACTCGAAAGCGCATAGGAAGCCGACGGATTCACATACCAGGAACCCTTCTCCACACCCGCAAGAATAGAAGCCGACAGGGCATCCACTTCCGAGCGAGTCTTAGACGACAGCTGAATGCCGGTCGAGAACGCATCCGTGCTACCAGTCTTCGCCAGATAATCCATAGCCGCCGCAAAATAAGCAATCGCCTCATGGAAACCCGTCACCGTATTCGCGGACAGAGCATCAGTCACCTTCGGCTTCGGAGCATTACGCGGCGGATGCTCCACCGTGCCCTGCTCATATTTCAACGTGCCCTCATAGTGGGTGTACTCCACCAAACCCGAATAGTTCTGACCATCATCACTGTACCCATTCGGGTTAGCGCTCGACTTCGAACCGTTCAGGGTACCACCCTGAGAACCCGACTTCTGGCTAGAGCCGCCCGAACCGCACGCACTCAACAGCGCCGCAGAACCGGCGACAGCAGATGCGCCCAAGCCCAAACGCAGCAGGGAGCGGCGAGAGAAAGACTGAGAAAAAGAAGACATAAGAGAAAAACCTTGAATCCAGGAAAGCTCGTTACTACCAGAGTAAAACAAATCATGCCCTAACCTGAGTGTGAGTTAGGGCATGATGCCTCATCCATCTGAGGGCTTAAAGGTTATCACCACTAGAATTGGCGTCATTACCGGAGTCACCGGAATTGCCAGCATTACCACCGTTAGCGCCATCAATCTCAGGATGAGCCGAAGCCTGTGCCTCATACTCATCCTGAATCGTCAGAGTCCAATCATTATCGTGGCGCACACCGGTAACCACCAGGCCACGCTCAGTGTGGCGAACCTTCTCAGACATCTCCGCAGGAGCGCCCTCAACCACAACGGTCGGACCCAAATCAATCACCAAATCAAAAGTCCACTGCACGCTCTTCTTCACCTGAGTCGGAACAGCAGTGAACGCAGACATCGTCACCTTCGGCGACACAAACCAGTTACGCACCTGCGAGCTCTCATCCGACTCATCCATGAACGAAGAGAACGAAGCAACGAACTTCTCATCAGCCTTCGACTCACGCAGCGGAGCCGCATCACCGGTCAGCACCAGGTAGTTAATCGCCGCATACACGAACGCAATAGAATCGTACAGACCCTGCACCGAGTTCTCCGAAGCGCTCGCCGGGCGCTTCGGGAGCGGCACGTTCTGCGCGGGAGCAGACTCGGTCGCCGGAACGAAATTACCTTTCTTCTCGTAGCTATCGAAGGTGACCTCGCCGCTAAAATCAGTACGCGAAGAAGCCGAAGGGGAAATCTGAGGGGTATCCGCATCAGTGTTTTCGCTGGTGGAAGAAGAACCACCGCACGCAACCAGTAGGGCGCTCAAAGACACGCCCACAATGCCCGCACCCACGTAACGCATAGCAGAACGGCGGCTGATGCCGGTAGTGGAACTGGGAAGCCCGGATGTCATGGGGAAAAGCGCCACGGAGTACCTTTCGAGTGAGAATCTCAGGTGAGAGACGAGTGAGAGTGCGCCTCGACGAGCGAATATCACACGCGGATATCCCTCTAGAGACAGTCCTAAGTATAACGCGCCCCCGCCATCACACCCGGGTGTACCACCGCTCAAACGAGCGTGATATACCGCCTACCAGCGAATTTACCGCAATCAGCGGCAACAGCGCACCGAAAGGGGGCACAGGGAATAGTGAAGGAGAGGACGCGTTCATTATCTGTTAGAGGATAGGCTACTGTGCGCCTTCACCAGGAATACCGCCGGGTGCCTCAGCGCCGGGAGCATTTACACCGCCAGCTGGACCGCCCGCATCAGGGGCACCGGGCGCTACGCTCGGCTGAGTCGCCACAGGCCGCGTGGTAGCCGCAGGCGCCTGGGTAACGCCACCCTGACCAGCAGAACCCTGACCGGCACCACCATTCTGGGAACCAGTGCCCTGAGCCGCGCCGTTACCCGAAGTATTCGCGCCGGTGCGCGCGCCAGCATTAGCTGCCACGGTGCTGTCATCAGTCACCGTCGGGGTATAGGTCGAGGAAGGACGTGTACGCGGAGTCTGCGTTGGCTTCGGGGTCAACGCGGGATCGTACTGCTGAGGCGAGATGACGACCCAGCGCTTCGCCTCCTCATCGTACTCAGCGTAGAGAGCCTTAATCTCCGGGGCCTCAGTGTCTTCCAGAGGCTTGGTCGTATTAGTCGCCTTCTCAACCTGCATACCGTGCGCCTGAGTAACAGAACACGCCCACGTATACTTAGTGCCGCGGGTCGTCGGCTGCTTATCGGTCAGACGGAACGTCCACTCGCCGCCCACCAGCCAGTTCGTGCCGGTCGCGTAGAACACCCGCAGCTTCTCCAGCGCCGCACGGTCAGTAGAGTTCTGAGCCTGAACCACCTGCAGAGCAGGACCGGGGTCACCGGTCATGCGGGCATAGTTCACCGCCGCCGCAAAATACGCGAAGGTGGCGCGCAGGCTACGGGCGTTCTTCTCGTACATGCTCTCATCCTCAATGGGGATGGGCACGGCACTCGCCTTAGAATCAATGCTTGCCGGGCCGGCAGCCGGCTCAATCGTGTACACCTGACCGGTTTCCGGGTCGATGCTACTCATCGGGGATGCACCGTTGCCCGGAACGTACTTAGTCCACTTCAGCTCGCCCGACAGGTTGTCGTAGGGGCCCGCAATCGAAGCGGAAGCAGTGGGGGAGGCGGTCGCCTCCGCAGTCTTTTTTGAACCGCAAGCGGCAAGCATCGCACCCAGGGCGGCGGTGCCCGTAAGCGCAATAAAGTGGCGGCGGCTGTGAATCATAGGGATCCCCTTGAATGTGCTGTGATGCGGAAGTGTCAGTGATAAGTGAAGAGCTCTCGCTTCAATTTTCAGCCTAGCATCACGCCCCTACAAGAGGGCGCGAAGCAGTCACCCGCAGGGTGGGTAGACGAGTATTGAGACAAAAATAGGTGAACCTCATCTAGCTCTAGCCTATAGATTTCAAGCGTGGCGCACAAATAAAAGCCCTCATCCGTGCCTCATATCACCCAATATGACGGGTTCTTTGAAGCATGGATGTAAAGAAGCTTTAGGCTGACCCTCGAATATAACGACCCGCCTTAGAAGAGGTGCTCTCATTCGGGGTCGGGTGCGCGCTCGGAATATTCGCGGACGGTTCAGCGGTAGCCGCAGGGGTGGCGGTAGCACTCGGGGAAGACTGCGGCTCCTCCAGCATCTGCCAACCCTCTTTAGCTTCCGGGGGGGGCATGCGGGGGCATGGTGGGGCGGGGGACATTGACGGCTCGATGGCTCAGGGCGCCGTCGAGAAATTTCTGGAACGTTCAAAGAACTGATCCGGCAGAAGAGCCGGTCCGTGACCGTCCAGAGCCGATGCGGGTAGAGGCTCGGCGTACGTAATGCTGCCCGTGGTGGTTGCAGATTTGGTCTGGGGGCTCTGAGGACCAGTCTTAGCAGGGAAGGGTTAGCGAGTGGTTGAATGCGAGAAACTGCGCTGGGACTGCAGACGCTTGTGAATGTACTCAATGCTGCTCCGGAAGAAAGAGCAAGAAGATGGCGACGTGACAGCGAACCGAACATACGCAACCTTTCGCAAGAGTAAAGACGGGCAGGCAGTAACGGGGAGCTCGGATGCAGTGAACCTCAACAGCAGTAACTCTTGATTGCAACTGCGTGAGGGGTCGGTGAGCGTTTCCGATGGTGTGGCATACCGCGGTGAGTACGGATGCAGTACGGATGCGATAGAAAAGGCAGGTCAGAAGCCGCCTGAAGGAATCTGTGTGGGTTATAACCTGCCTGGTTGTCGTGCTCAAAGATTCTAGGCGTACTTTCAGGTTCAAAATAACCATATATGCACACAAAGGTAAAAAGTTCTCAAATCTTAATATTTGCCCGTTTTATGTGGGTTATAAAACGTACCAATGTGTTCTGGATAACCGCATTGAAATGTGCCGCTTTCCTGCGGAAAATCAAGGATTTTCTTACCTGTTCTTCTTGTGAATAAATCATAAATTGAAGTTGTTGCACCCGATGTACAAGTAGTATCTCAACCTCTTCAGGTTGTCCAAACACCTATCAAAAACAGCCCCTCACACAGCCTTGGCACCCCCATCCGCACAACCTAGCCACAACGCGACCGCGCCAACTCCCACACATGGCATGAAGCAGGTACACCCTATGGGACAATAGCGCTGTGACTACCACCGACTATGCGCAGCTCAAAGCAGCTCGCGAACTGCTCACTCGAATCCCCCTACCGCTCGACGTAGAGGCTGGAGAAACCCCCGGCACCCCCTACACCGTCACACACGACGGCACCGCCGAGCACGGCACCGCCACCGCGCGCACCCTGCTCGCCGCCATGGCACGCCAACTCGACGACTACATCCTGCCGCGCAGTGCCAGCGTTGACAACCCCCTCACCATCGTGGTCGGAGGCTCCACCGGCGCCGGTAAATCCACCCTCGTCAACACCCTACTTGGCGAACCTCTCACCCAGTCCGGCGCGATTCGACCCACCACCCGCCACCCCGTACTCCTGCACCGCGCAGAAGACGAGGTGGCTCTGTCGCCCGAACGCTTCCTGCCCACCCTGCCGCGCACCCGAACCTCCGGCATGAACGCCGGATCGCAGGCACTACCCGGCCTCGACCCGAAAATTGCGCGCGCCCTCATTCCTATTACTACCTCGGCGCTACCGCAGGGCATCGCGCTCATTGACGCACCCGATATCGACTCCGTCTCCGAGGAAAACCGCACCCTCGCCAAGGAACTGCTCTCCGCCGCAGACCTGTGGCTCTTCGTCACCACCGCCAACCGCTACGCCGACGCCGTGCCCTGGGAAATGCTCCACGAAGCAGCCGCACGCTCCATTGCCATCGCCGTGGTGCTCAACCGCGTGCCCGAAGGCGACGAAGAGGCTATCGAAAACGACCTGCGACGCATGCTTGACGAAGCCGGAATCCACGCCGTACTGATTCACACCGTCACCGAACAGCCGCGCGACGAAAGTGGCATGCTCGCCCCCGTCAGCCTCGCCCCGCTGACCCTGTGGATTCGCGAACTCGGCGCCGACGCACCCGCCCGCGCCGCCATCGCCCGGCAGACCCTCGCCGGTGCCGTCGAAACCCTCGCCGGAAACCTGCAGGTGCTCGCCGCCGAACAGGCACGCCAGCAGGCGGCGCACCAGTCGCTTGCCACCATCGCTGCCGAAGAATACAAGGACGCACTGACCACTATTGACGGCGCCCTCTCCGACGGCTCCCTGCTACGCGGCGAAGTGCTCTCGCGCTGGCACGACTTCGTGGGAACCGGCGACTTCTTCCGCTCCCTCGACAGCACCATCGGTCGCCTGCGCGACCGCGTCGGCTCCGCCTTGCGCGGTCAGCCTGCCGCCGCACAGAAGGTAGAAGACGCCCTCGAAAGCGGCGTCCACGCCGTCGTGCTGGATGCGGCTGCCCGCGCCTCCGAAAATACCCGCACCAGCTGGCGTGCCAGCCGCGCCGGACGCTCCCTGCTGGCGCGCCTGGACGTGCCGCAGACTGCCTCCGCCGCGCCCGAAAAGAATGCAGGCGCAAACGGTGATGTGAAGGGTGAGGTGCAGTCCGCCGAGGACATCTTCTCCGCAGCCGTTGCCGAGCAGATTCGCCTCTGGCAGGGCTCCGTCCTCGAAATGATCCGCGAAGAAGGCGCCGACAAGCGCAAACGCGCCCGCTTCCTCTCCCTGAGCGTGAACGCCGCCGCCGTGATGCTCATGGTCGCCGCGTTCAGCCTCACCGGCGGCATTACCGGTATTGAGGTGGGTATTGCCGGCGGTAGCGGCGTGGTCGGCACCAAACTGCTCGAGTCCATCTTCGGTGAAGACGCGGTGCGCCGCATGGCAACCCGCGCCCGCACCGACCTGCTCGAACGCATGGCGGATCTGCTCACCGAGCACGCTCAGCCCTTCACCGTGGTACTCGAAGAAACCGACCCGCAGGCTGATGCCGAGGACATTCATCGCGCCGCCGAGCAGGTACAGGCGATCGCCGCAGAAATGAGCGCGCAGAGCCAAACTGCCCACACTAACGGCACGGTTGCCCGCTAAACCACTCCGGACAGGAACCCCGCACCACAGACGAAGAAAAACGCACTATGACTACCCCCGAGAAGAAACTCAAGAACACACTCGAGAACAAAGCCGCTGAGCGTCATACCGAGCGAGGCGCCACACCCGCCGTGGCGACCTCGCCCTTCGCGCGCTCCGTAGCATCCCTCAAGGACGCCATCAGCTACGGCGAAGGACGAGTCCCCGAAACCGTGCTACTCGACGCCGCCGAAACCCTCGAACGCCTCAGCCAACGCCGCGAACTCTCCACCGAACACACCGTCATCGGCTTCTTCGGTGCGACCGGCAGCGGCAAATCCACGCTCTTCAACGCCATCGCCGGGCAGAACATTGCCCTCTCCGCTCCCACACGCCCGACCACCTCCACCGTGCAGGCGGCAATCTGGGAGGCAGAAGGCAGCGAAGAGCTACTTGACTGGCTCGGCATCGACAAGCGTGTCTACCCGCAAACTCAGGCGCTCGCCGCCGAAGGAGACGCAACCGAGAGCAACGAAGCAGACGGAAACAATAAAGCAAGCGGGAGTGCGGCGGCACCCAACGCCGTCACCGAACCGGCACCCGGACTCTTCAACCGCATCCGCCGCGCAATAGGCGGACGCGGCGAAATGCTCACCCGCACCGGCGGCCTCATCCTGCTGGACATGCCCGACTTCGACTCGGTCACCACCACCAACCGCGACCTCGCCGCCCGCATGATGCGCTACGTGGACGTACTCTTCTGGGTTGTCGACCCCCAAAAGTACGCCGACGCCGTCATCCACCGCGACTTCATGGTGCCGCTTGCCGCATCCGGTGCGCAGGCGCTCTGCGTGCTCAACCAGGCGGACAAACTCGCACCCGCCGAGGTGCCCGCCGTGCTCGCATCCCTCACCCGCCTGCTCCAGGCTGAGGGCACCGAAGCGCACCTGCTCGCCGCACCCATCGCCGTCTCCGCGCGAACCGGTGAGGGCGTCGACGTGCTCCGCGACCTGCTCGCCCAGGTAGCCGCCGCCAAGAGCCTGTCCCTGCAACGAACCGACGCGCAGCTGCACGCCACCGCCTCCCAGCTGCGTACCTACGCCGGGGGAGAGGGGACCGTGCTCGCCGGAGCCTACGCCCTCGAAGCGGAACAGAAGCTCGTGAAGGCATGCTACGCATCCAGCCAGGCAGAGCAGGTTCTGGAGGCGGCAACCGCCTCCTACCGTCGCGCCGCGGGTCAGCACACCGGTTGGATCCTCACTCGCTGGATGAGTCGCCTGAAAGCTGACCCCCTGCGCCGCCTGCACCTGGGGCAGCAAGAGGAAACGAAGAGCGCATCTAAGGCTGAAAAGTCTGCAGGTATGCTCGGTCCCGATAGCGAGAACGCACCCGAGCTGGTGGCCTCCTCGCTGCCCCCGCTGAGCGCCGCGCAGAGGGCTGGCATGGCAAACGCTGTGCGCCAATACAGCAAGCAGATGGCGGTCCTCATCGACGAACCGTGGAAGCGCAGCATGAAGGAAGCTGCCCTATCCCGCGAGGCGGAGCTACCCGAACTGCTCGAACGCGACATGATGCGCATCGACTACGGTCTGAGCCGCACCCGCGCCCCCTGGGTCATCTTCAACACCCTGCAGTGGATCGCGCTACTGAGCGCCCTGGTAGGTGTCGGCTGGCTGACCCTCATCTCCGGCATGGCGTACCTGCAGATTCAACTGCCGCCCGCCCCGACCCCCGAAGGCTCCCCGGTGCCCCTGCCGACCCTGCTTCTGCTGCTGGGTGTACTGCTCGGTATCGCCTCGGCGGGTGTGGGCAGGTTGCTCACCGCCATGGGCTCACGCTACTACGCGGGTAAGCTGCGGGGTCGTCTGCAGACCGGCGTGGAGAAGGCAGTGCAGTCCTGCGTGGTCGCCCCGGTGCAGCTGGAAGCTAAGCGCCTCACCTCCTACCGCAAGGCGCTGGACATATAGCGGCATATCACCTGCGAAACCGCATCAGGATAAGCCTCATCGGGATAAGCCGAATCAGACTAAGAGCACACAAAAGAATCCCTCCCCACCTCAAGCGAGGCGGGGAGGGATTCTTGTCATTAAAACTATCTATAACAGAGCCTTAGCTTTCCTCAGCATCCGATGCCGAGTGAGAGGCAGAGAGCTCACGCAAACCGTCAGTAATCGCCTGAGCAGCCTTGACGACCAGCTCGGGGTAGTTGCGGTTCGGCTGGCGGGTCATACGATCCATCGGACCCGAGATAGACACAGCCGCAATCACCTTGCCACCGGGAGCGCGCACCGGAGCGGACACCGAGGCAGTACCGCGCTCGCGCTCACCCATGGACTGCGCCCAGCCGATGCGGCGCACAGCGGCGAGCATGGCGGCGCTGAAGTGCGCATCGCGCAGGCCTTCAATAATGCGGTTCTGATCTTCCCAAGCCAGCAGGACCTGGGCGGCGGAGCCAGCCTGCATGGATAGCTGAGTACCGACCGGAATGGATTCGTGCATGCCGGAGGGGCGTGCCGCGGTCGCAGCGCACACGCGCCAGTCACCCTGGCGGCGGTACAGCTGGGTGGACTCGTCAGCTTCGAGGCTGAGTTTCTGCAGAATCGGGTCTGCTACGGTGATGAGCTCGTCAGCAATGGTCGCGGATGCGAGTTCGGTCAGGCGGGGTCCGAGTATGAAGCGTCCCTGCACGTCGCGGGCTACGAGGCGGTGGTGTGCCAACGCCACGGCGAGGCGGTGTGCGGTGGGGCGCGCCAGACCGGTTGTCTTGACGAGGTCACCCAGGGATACGGGTCCTGCCTCGAGGCAATCAAGAATGAGGGTCGCCTTGTCGAGCACGCCAACGCCGGAGGAGCCGTGGGAGTTTACCTCTACCATCTGCTCGTCGGCAGCCATCTGTTCGGGCGGCTTGACGGGGTCGACAATCGGTGCGTTGTGGTGTGTGGATGCGTTGGGGCGACGCATTCCGTGTGCGTTAAAACGTGAGGCGGAAGGAGTCATTCTTATATTCTATCTCAGAATATGAAAGATGCCCCGGAGTTCGTGGACTCTTTGGGGTGCAGAGCTGAATATAGAATCACCCCCTACGGGATAAATTATGAATTTTTCATAATAAGTGTTTATGTGGGTTTATGGGTGAAAATATGCGAAAAAGCCGCAGGAAAATGCGTGCAATCCCGCAAAATCACCGTGGAGTCAGAGTGTAAACCCACAATAAATCACCCGCCATCTCGGGGTGATTCCAGTCTGTCTCACAGTCTAAGAATCCGTGAAAAAATACGCGACACGCCGCAGAGAAATACCGGTTTGAGGGTCCCATCGGGTACATAATCCGCCTCTCAATCCCAAAATCAGCGGCACGCACCACCCCGAACGCATCCACCGTAGGAACGCATCAAGCAGGAGAAAGCATGACTAGCGAACAGAACGCAACCACTGCGGGCACCCGTCCGCGCACCCTGGCAGAAAAAGTCTGGGACGCACACGTTGTCGTCCCCGGTGAAAACGGCAAGCCCGACCTGCTCTACATTGACCTGCAGCTACTGCACGAAGTGACCTCCCCCCAGGCATTCGAAGGCCTGCGCATCGAGAACCGCCCCCTGCGCCGCCTCGACCTGACCATCGCCACCGAGGATCACAACACCCCCACCGACAACATCTTCGGCACCATTGCCGACCTGACCAGCCGCACCCAGATCGAGACTCTGCGCCGCAACGCCGCAGAGTTCGGCGTGCGCATCCACTCCCTCGGCGACGAGGAACAGGGCATCGTACACGTGGTCGGCCCGCAGCTGGGTCTGACCATGCCCGGCATGACCGCGGTCTGCGGCGACTCCCACACCTCCACCCACGGTGCGTTTGGCGCTCTCGCATTCGGCATCGGCACCTCCGAGGTGGAGCACGTCATGGCAACCCAGACCCTGCCCCTGGCACGCTTTAAGACCATGGCAATCAACGTTGAAGGCACCCTCAAGCCCGGCGTGACCGCGAAGGACATCATCCTCGCCGTCATCGCGCAGATTGGCACCGGCGGCGGTCAGGGCTACGTGCTCGAATACCGCGGCTCCGCAATCCGCTCCCTCTCCATGGAGGGTCGTATGACCATGTGCAACATGTCCATTGAGGCAGGCGCACGCGCCGGCATGGTTGCCCCCGACGAGACCACCTTCGAGTACGTCAAGGGCCGCCAGCACGCACCCAAGGGCGAAGAGTGGGACAAGGCAGTCGAGTACTGGAAGACCCTGCCCACCGACGAAGGCGCCGTCTTCGATAAGGAAATCTTCATCAACGCTGACGAGCTCGAACCCTTCGTCACCTGGGGTACCAACCCCGGTCAGGGTATTCAGCTGAGCCACGCCGTTCCCTCCCCGGATGACTTCGAGGACGAGAACGACAAGGTCGCAGCAGAACGCGCCCTCGAATACATGGGCCTGGCGGCTGGCACCCCCATGAAGGAAATCCCCGTGGACGTCGTCTTCCTGGGCTCCTGCACCAACTCCCGCATCGAGGACCTGCGCGCCGCCGCAGACATCGTGCGTGGCCGCACCATCGCCGAGAACGTGCGCATGATGGTCGTACCCGGCTCCCAGAAGGTCCGCGCGCAGGCAGAAGCAGAAGGCCTGGACAAGGTCTTCAAGGAGTTCGGTGCCGACTGGCGCTTCGCTGGCTGCTCCATGTGCCTGGGCATGAACCCCGACCAGCTGGCACCCGGTGAGCGTTGCGCCTCCACCTCGAACCGTAATTTTGAGGGTCGCCAGGGTAAGGGCGGCCGCACCCACCTGGTCTCCCCGGTGGTTGCCGCCGCAACCGCTGTACGCGGTACCCTGTCCGCCCCGTCCGACGTCGTGGCCTAGCACGCCGCTATAGCTAAGGAGCCATTATGGAACCCATTATTAAGCACACCGGCATTGGCGTGCCGCTGCGTTCTTCGAATGTTGACACCGACCAGATCATTCCCGCCGTCTACCTCAAGCGAGTGACCAAGACAGGCTTCGACGATGCCCTCTTCGCTAACTGGCGTAAGGACCCCGAGTTCATCCTGAACCAGGAGCCCTACAAGCACGGTAGCGTGCTGGTGGCGGGCCCGGACTTCGGTACCGGTTCTTCCCGTGAGCACGCCGTGTGGGCGCTGAAGGACTACGGTTTCAAGGTCGTTATTTCCGCTCGTTTTGCCGATATTTTCCGCGGCAACTCCGGTAAGCAGGGTCTGGTCACCGCACAGGTTGCGCAGGACGATATCGAGCTGATTTGGAAGGTGCTGGAGCACGAGCCCGGCACCGAAATCACCGTTGACCTGGAATCCAAGACCGTAACCGCAGGTGCGCTGGTTGTTCCCTTCGAGATTGACGACTACGTGCGTTGGCGTCTCATGGAGGGCCTGGACGACATTGGTCTGACCCTGCAGAACCTGGATGCTATTGAGGCGTACGAGGCGAAGCGCCCCTCCTGGATGCCTCGCACTCAGGAACTCTAAGCCGTAGATATATGAAGCTCGAAGGCTACGACTGAATCAGTCGCCGCCTTCGAGCTTTTCTGCGTCCAAAACCTTGGCACACGGATAAAAGCGCCTCCCCGGAGCATCAGCTTCCGGGGGGCGTATTTATTCAATACCTAGAGCTTAGGCGCCCTCGGTGATGGGGGTTTCCAAAGTTGCGTTCTCGGTGCAGCTGTACAGCGCCGCCGAACGCGGGCTGTGCGCCGGTACCGCCGCCAGCCAGTGACGCATCGGTGACTTCGGTCAGATAGCTGGGGGGCGAAGGAAGAAACGGCGCCACCGGCACCGCCTACGAGGTCGAATCGTACTCGTCCACCGCCTTCGAGAACGAGCCATTCGGTATAAGCCCCGGCCTTATCTTCGTAGCCGGTTGCGGCCGGTTTGAGAATGAGGGCAGGGGGGACAGGTAGGTTCACCGCTTGCTGCCCATACAGGGATGGTCGCGGTGGCGAGGATAATGGGGGTGCTCCATGCTGCACCCTGTACAAGGCGGCGGCGTGAGATGCGTGATGCAACCGCGAAATAACCTGTGGTTGGTTGCGATGTACCCTGATCTTTTAGTTGACTGTCGAATATTTACGGTGATGTTAATGTGAATTTTTGAAGTTGAAATGAATCAGGAAGCCGAACCTTTGTAGCTGGGCATCATTGCAAGGTTGTATGCAGTGAATGCACACCCGCGCCCTGCTGTGAGGCTCTGTGCTGCGTGGGAGCAGCGGTGATGCCTGCGCCGATACTGCAGTACAGATTTGATTGGCTCCCCCCCTGAGAGTGGAGGTGCCGTTCAGTGGACATGAGTATGCATGCTGTTGTAGGGGTGAGGGTGCTCTCCAAATCAAGTTGGGACGTAAAAATACGAAACTAACGTCAAAATCTGACGAAGATACTGAATATGTTTGCATTAGTATGAATGTTTATGTATCTTTTTGTTTTTTGCCTCTGAAGCTTCGGGCTCAGGGAGGTTTTCAGATGCACAACAGGGCAAAATTCCAGTCATGAGTTCCAACAGCTCTTTGTCGTTTGGAGCACCTATACACAGGGCTTAGAATAATGATGAATATATGCGCCCGTTTCACCCTGCTACCGACAGGGTGCGGCACGTATGAGATTATGGCGCATCTGCATACTGTTAAATAAAGTTCGACACACACCCGTCGACTCCACAAAGGATTTTTAATGACTGAGAACATCAGCAAGCTTCGCATTGAAGGTGGCACTCCGCTCGTTGGTGAGGTCCACGTTCGAGGCGCCAAGAATCTGGTGCCCAAGGCGATGGTCGCAGCACTGCACGGTTCGACCCCCTCGACCCTGCGTAACGTCCCCGACCTGAGCGATGTCGAAATCGTTACCACCCTCGTGGAGTTGCACGGTGCAAAGGTCGACTACGACCGCGAAGCTGGTGTTCTGACCCTTAACCCCGCACAGGATGCAACCACCGCCGCAAAGAACGCAGAGGAGATTCAGCTCTTCGGCGGTAACTCCCGTATCCCGATTCTGATGGTGGGCCCGCTGCTGCACACCCTCGGTACCGCACGCATCCCCAACCTGGGTGGCTGCAAGATCGGTGACCGCCCCATCGACTACCACATGTCTGCACTGCGCAAGTTCGGCGCAGTCGTTGAGAAGGACGACGAAACCGGCACCACCCTGATTGTTCCCGAAGAGGGTCTGAAGGGTGCAGAGATTGTGCTGAACTACCCCTCCGTGGGCGCTACCGAGCAGGTTCTGCTCACCGGTGTGCGCGCTAAGGGTAAGACTATCCTGCGCAACGCAGCGATTGAGCCCGAAATTATTGACCTGATTGCTGTTCTGCAGAAGATGGGCGCGATCATCTTCGTCAGCGAGGACCGCACCATCGTCATTGAGGGCGTGGATGAGCTGACCGGCTACGATCACGCATCCCTGCCCGACCGTAACGAGTCCGCTTCCTGGGCTTCTGCGGCTCTGGCTACGGGCGGCGACATTTTCGTGCGCGGCGCAGACCAGAAGGATATGACCGCGTTCCTGAACCAGTTCCGCAAGATGGGCGGCCTGTACGAGGTGACCGCTGACGGTATCCGCTTCGCCCACCCGGCTCAGCGCACCGCCGGTGCTCAGCTGAAGCCCATCGTCTTTGAGACCAACGTGCATCCCGGCTTCATGACCGACTGGCAGCAGCCCCTCGTTGTGGCACTGACCCAGGCTAAGGGCGCGTCCATCGTGCACGAGACTGTGTACGAGGAGCGTTTCGGTTTCACCAACGCCCTGAAGCAGATGGGTGCAGATATTGTCGTCATGCGTGACTGCGTGGGCGGCGCACCCTGCCGTTTCGAGGGTAAGGGCTACGGCCACTCCGCTATTATTTCTGGCCCCACCCCGCTGACCGGTGCCGACATTGAGGTTCCGGACCTACGCGGCGGCTTCTCCCACATTATTGCTGCTCTGGCTGCTAAGGGCACCTCTCACGTGAGCGGTGTTGAGCTGATTGCTCGCGGCTACGAGAACTTCGAGGAGAAGCTCAAGGGCCTGGGTGCCAACTTTGAGGTGCTGGCACGCAAGGCGTCGAAGGCTCCCAAGCCCGATGCAGCAATCGTCGTTGTTGAGCCCGAGGAAGTTGAGGTTCAGGGCTAGTGAGCGGACAGCAGGGAAAGCAGGCTCTGCCTGAGATTGAGCCCACCGCCTCCGGCGATGCTCTGTATAAGGTGCTCGGTAATGCTGCGCGCGGGCTGTATAAGCTCATCGCGCGCGTTGAGATTACCGGCTGTGAGAACCTGCCCAAGAACGGCGGGTACATTATCGTGGCTAACCACACCACCGAGCTTGACCCGGTGACCGTGGCTTTCCCTGCTTTCGATGAGGGCGCCCTGCCGCGCTTCTTGGCGAAGGACTCGCTGTTCCGCGCCCCCGTGCTCGGCTACATTATGCGCAAGCTCGCGCATATTCCTGTGGTTCGCGGTTCGGTGGATGCGCGTAAATCCCTGATTACTGCCCGCAAGATTGTTGAGGCTGGCGGTGCCGTCGTGATTTTCCCGGAGGGCACCACCACCCACGATCCGCAGCTGTGGCCCATGCAGGCGCGTACCGGCGCGGCTCGTCTGGCTCTTGCGACCGGCGCACCCGTCTACCCGGTGGCGCACTGGGGTGACGAGCAGATTCTCGGTTACGTGGATGAGGCCGGCGAGGACGGCCGCATCAAGGAGAAGCGTAAGATTTCGCTGTTCCCGCGCAAGACCGTTCGCGTGAGGGTTGGTAAGGCGCTGGATATTGCCTCCCTCGTTGAGGACGCCAGCCCCGAGGCTAAGCACACCCGCACCGAACTGGGCGTGGTCACCGACGCTATGCTGGACGCTATTACCGCCGAGCTGGAGAAGATCCGCGGCGAGAAGGCTCCTGAGGGTCGTTGGAACCCCCGCACGAAGCGTCGTGAAGCACCCGGTACCCCTTCGGGTCCGGTTGGTGGCGCGCTCGGCGAACCGGACGAAAAGTAGCATCCCAGCTGGGAAAATCGTAGAGGCCCTGACAGGAGCCGCGGCTATTTGCTGAGGCGTCTGTCAGGGACTCGCACAATAACCTCGCAAGGAAGAGAGGCTGGTGTTTTCGTGACCTTCTTTGGACGCACCCCCGCAGCAAGCCCTGAATTTACCCCTCCGGCAACCGTACAGTCTATTGCGGTGCTCGGCGCCGGTAGCTGGGGCACCGCTTTCGCTAAGATTGCGGCGGACGCTGCCCGCGAGCGCGGTGATGACACCCGCGTGACCCTCATCGGTCGTGATGAGCAGGCGATGACTGAGTGCGAGCGCATCCGCGAGAATGCCCGCTATTTTCCGGGAATGAAGCTGCCGGATAACATGCACTTTACGGCGGATGCCCCCACGGCGCTGACCGGTGCCGATATTGTGGTTCTTGCCTTGCCCGCGCAGGTTCTGCGTTCGCAGTTGCAGAGCTTCGCCCGCTATATTGAGCCGAACGCCATGCTGGTTTCTTTGGCGAAGGGCCTGGAGACCGGTACGGGTCTGCGTATGTCGCAGGTCATTACCGAGGAGCTGGAAGAATCCATGGCTCTGCGCGGCGCTGATGTGCGCGCAATCGGCCATATTCCGCACCGCGTGTGCGTGCTCTCGGGTCCGAACCTGGCGAAGGAAATCATGGGGGAGGAGCCTACCGCCTCCGTGGTTGCGGCTCGTACCCGGCCGGTGGCTGAGTCTGTTGCTCACGCGATTGCGTGTGCGTACTTCCGCCCGTACACCAACACGGATGTGGTGGGTACCGAAATTGGCGGTCTGGTGAAGAACGTAATTGCCCTTTGCGTGGGTATTTGCGAGGGCCGCAATTACGGCGATAACTCGAAGGCGTCCATTATGACGCGCGGTCTGGCGGAGATTACTCGCCTGGCGGTGGCGTTGGGCGGCGATGCTGCGACGATGAGCGGTCTTGCAGGTATGGGCGACTTGATTGCGACCTGCTCTTCGCCACTGTCTCGTAACCACACGGCGGGCCGCCTGCTGGCTCAGGGTATTACCCCTGACCGCCTGCACGAGCATATGAGCCAGACCGCTGAGTCGATTAAGTCGGCGCCGGTGGTGGCTGAGTTGGCTCGTCGTCACGGGGTGGAGATGCCCATTGTTGAGGCTGTGGTGGCTGTGCTTTCGGGCCGTATTGGTATTGAGGAGTTGGCGCCTCAGTTGCTGGGTCGCCGCCTCAAGCATGAGGGCCACTAAGGTTAAAGCTTTCTGATGTGCTGCCCCCCTGATCCGGGTTGTGTGCCAGGACATACTAGAAGAAGATTGAATGTAAACATCCAAGGACGGATATCGTTGCGGAAAACCGGTGCGTGAGAAATGCATCAGTGACCGCGATGGTATTCATGCGTTAGGATTATTGACGCATTGCCGTTCCACCTTCCGGCCTAAGGGTAGGGGAACATTGACTAGGAGAAATATATGACCGAGAAGAAGACCGTCGCTCTGCTGTGCGGTGGCCGCTCCTCCGAGCACCCGATTTCGCTCATTACCGCTGCCGGCGTTCTGGGCGCTATTGACCGCACCGCCTACGACGTCATCACTATCGGTATTACCCGTGACGGCCGCTGGTACCTGTCCGATGAGCAGCAGCTTGCTGAGCTGACCGCTGGCACTCGCGGTACCGCAGAGTTCCCCGAGGGTACCCAGCAGGTGTTCCTGCCGATGGGCGCCGGCGATTCCCGTCTGACCCTGGTGGATGCTGAGGGTAACGTTACCCGCACCGCACCGGTGGACGTTGTATTCCCGCTGCTGCACGGCCCCTTCGGTGAGGACGGCACCGTGCAGGGTCTGCTGGAAATGGCTGACCTGCACTACGTGGGTTGCGGTGTGACCGCATCCGCTGTGGGTATGGATAAGCATTTCATGAAGGTTGCTTTCGAGTCTGCTGGCCTGGAGGTCGGCCCCTACGAGGTTGTCACCAACCGCCAGTGGGAGCACGAGGACCGCGAGCAGATTCTGGAGCGCGTGCTGAAGCTGGGCTTCCCCCTGTTCGTGAAGCCGACCCGCGCAGGTTCTTCCTTCGGTATTACCAAGGTGGATTCGGTGGAGGAGCTCGTGCCCGCGATTGAAGAGGCACGCCACCACGACCCGAAGATCATTATTGAGGCGGGTATTGTGGGCCGCGAAATCGAGTGTGCTGTGCTCGATGGCCACCACGGCGAGATGCCCCGCGCATCCTATCCCGGCGAGATTGAGGTTGTGGATGAGGACCACGGCTTCTACGACTTTGAGGCGAAGTACGTTTCTGAGTCTTCAGCTGTGACCGTGTGCCCGGCGAACCTGCCGCAGGATGTGCAGAATCGTCTGCGTGAGCTGGCTGTGAAGGCGTTCCTGGCGCTGGACGGTGAGGGTCTCTCTCGTGCGGACTTCTTCTACACCGAGGATGGCCGCCTGGTCATCAACGAGGTGAACACGATGCCCGGCTTCACCCCGATTTCGATGTACAAGACCATGTGGGAGAACACCGGCATCTCTTACACTGATCTGATTAGCGAACTGCTGACCCTGGCGATGGAACGCCCCCTGGGTCTGCGCTAGTTCTTGAGGCTGCGTTAGTTCTTAAGGCTGCGTTAGTTTTTGGGCGTGCTGTCGTTTTGACTGCGCTCAGTTATTGAATACGTAACGGCGGGGGAATAGCCCCTGTTGTAAGGCGCCCCGGTGCGGATTCTTGAGGGAATCGCACCGGGGCGCTTTTTGCGCGATGGGCAAGTTGATGTCTGTTTGAGAGGGGTAATTGGTACGTATCAGCCTCTAAATCTTGATGAGAATCGCTCGAATTTAACCCATGAGAAAAATCACTCATACTTGCCTCAGGGCTACCTGGATGGTGGAAAGCGAGTTTTAAAGCGGTATTGATAAGGTAAAACGTAATTCTGCTCATAAGTGTATGAAATGATGCTTCTAGGTAATGAAAAGATGTTGTTAAGGGTCGTTGCACATCTTGAAGCTTAAAGATCGGCATGAAAGCGCTAAAATGAGTAATGAAGAAAAAGCCGATTCGATAGAATAAATAAAGGCACATCCAATCTGCCCTAGCGATTGGGTATATATTCATTCACAACATATCAGGAAGTCAAGGACAACCTTTGGGAAAACGAAACCGTAAGGTGGTTTCTGCGAGTCTGGCGACAGCACTGGTTGCTTCCGGAAGCCCATACGTAGCCTCATTTGCTCAAGATGTGCAGGAGGCCGCGTCTCAGGTTCAATCCAACCCTGTCGGCACCGCAAGCCAAACCCTGGACCCCACCGCAAACGCGGCATCTTCCTCTCCGACGGCAGTGCCCACACTCGCAACCGTGAGCGCATGGCCAACCGCTCAGGGGGAGAGTAAGACTGACAATGCGCAGGCAGAGACCACCGCTCAGCCTAGCGCTTCTTCGAGTGCTCAGCCCACCGCTATCGCCGAGCCTTTCGCGAGTGCTACACCCACTCAGGATGCTACGCCCAGCCCGGATGCTACTGTGCAGCCTACTGACGAGCCCACAGCTTCTGCTAGTGCGACTGCAAGTCCGAGGGCTACCGCTACGCCGACCGTCGCTCCTAGCGCAAGTGCCGAACCGAGTCTTGCTCCTATCTCAACTCCGACGGTTGAGCCGACTGTAGCTCCGACTGCGGAGCCTACGGTCCAGCCGACGGCAGAACCTACTGTTGCTCCCACTCTGGAGCCGACCGTTGCGCCTACTGTAGAGCCCACCGCGGAACCCACCAAGGATGCAACTCCCGAACCTACTCAGGATCCGACTCCTGAACCTACTCCCGAGCCGACGAAAGACGTAACTCCCGAGCCGACCCCGGAGCCTACCCCTGAACCTAGTCCGGCGCCCACCCCGGAGCCGACTAATGAGCCGACCAAGGATGCGGTCATCCCCGTGGTTCCGGCAGATCCGGTGGTTCCGGTAGAGAATAACAAGGACAGCTCGGACTCCAAATCGGTTACCCCGAATGAGACCGAACCTATTGCTCCGATTCCTCCGGCGAACAACCCGGTGGCCGTCCCCGGCAACCGTCAGGAAGCCTCGGAGGAAGATGTCATCATCTCCATTGGGCTGCCCCGCCCGAGCGAATCCTCCAGTTCCTCGTCGAGTTCTTCTAGCTCTTCTCCGAGCGGTAGCTCCTCGAGCGACAAGCTTAATGACGATGACGACGATCCGTTGCGTTCTGGCGGCACCGCCCTCGGACGAATCGCAGCCAATAACGGCTCGAATGACTCCATCCCCGGCGCGGCAGACTGGGTTGCCGGATACCTCTCGCGTAATAAGACCGACGAGGACCACTCCCAGGAGACAAGCCCCTCGAGCTCCTCAAGCTCGGCATCGGCTTCGAAGCCGCCTAGCTCCTCCACCTCGGCTAGCGCCAGCCGCTCCGGAAAGAGCGTGGCAAAAGCTGACGGCGCGAAGGCAACCCAGGAGCAGGCCGTGAAGAATGCGGACGCGGACGATTCTGGACTTTCCGGCATTGCACCGCTGATCCTCTTCTCACTCATCGGTCTGGTGCTGATTGCTTTGGCAATCCGCTACTTCAGCCGCGGAGCCTAAGGTGAACATAACGCGTAAGAATACGCGATAATAGAGGATGTGAATCCTCAGACTTTTAGCGAAACGCGGGACAACCCCATGCGAGAGACACCTCTCTCAAAGCTGGGGGAGTCCCGCGTTCTGCGCGCTTTCATGCCGATTATCAACGCCCACAATGAGCAGGTTGCCGCAGCGGCACGCCAGGCAGGGCACATTGAACCCCTCGAGGTGGGCCCCGGTGACGACTGTGCCGTCCTCGCCACGCCTGCGCCCGGTCAGCGTACCGTGGTTACCACCGACACTCTCGTTGAGGACCAGGACTTCATGAACCTCTGGCCCGGCGGTATCGCACGGGTGGGGGATGCCGGTGAGTTCATTCTGGATCCCGCCCGCAGTAGCGGCTACGATGTGGGGCGCAAAGCCGCGACCCAGAACCTCGCCGACGTTGCCGCCATGGGTGCGCGCCCGGCGAGCCTCTTCATCTCCTTGAGTCTGCCCGGTAGCACGCCTTACGGCTGGATTGACGGCTTCGCCCACGGCATTGTGGACGGAATCAACGCCTGCCGAGCCACCGAATGCGTGATTGGTGGTGGCGATATTGGCGACTCCACCGAAATATCGGTGACCGTCACCGCCCTCGGCTACACGGATCGCGCCGTGCTGCGCTCCGGCGCGCGCCCCGGTGACACTATCGCCCTGGCGGGGCGTACCGCCTGGTCCGATGCCGGTCTGCGCCTGCTGCTCAACCCGCTCTCCCTGCCCGCCACGGCACTGTTGCGTGCCATTGCCGCAGGTCAGGATGCTGAGTCGGCGCTGGGCTCGGTGGCTCAGGCGTGGGAAAAGAAGCATGTTGAGAAGCAAGCTGAAGGCTCTGGCGCTCTTCCCGAGGGGCTCATCGAGCTCGCCCGCACCCTCACCCCGGAAGATGCCGCGCACATGATTGTGGCCTGCGAGCGCGCCGTCGAATCGCAGCACCACCCGGTCAGCCCCATCCCCGCCGGTGAGGTGGCGCGCCAGCATCAGGCAAGCTCCATGCTGGATCTTTCCGACGGGCTTGTAAAGGACGCCGGGCGAGTTGCCGCCGCCTCCGGGGTGCAGATGCGCCTCGACCGTGCCGCCGTGGATGCGTTTGCCGAGCCGTTGCTACCGTTGGCGCGCCTGCTGCTGGCGATTGGTGAGTGCAACGAGGCGGGGGAGAGCCCCGCATCCCTGGCGCGCACCTTCGTGCTGGTTGGCGGAGAGGACCACGGCCTGCTGGCGACCTTCCCCGGTGAGGTGCCCGAAGAGTTTATGCCCCTGGGAACCTGCGTTACGGACGCCCCGGAACGCGGTCTGAGCGCCGAACTCTACGGTGCCGAGCGCCGCCACAATGCGGTGACCGGTGCGGCGGTCGTGATGGACGGTCGCTCTCTGGACGGCATGGGCTGGGAACACTATGGGGCTTCCGCGTAGGAGCTCCGCCGAGTGTTGCCGAATGTTGCCGAGTGCCGCGAGGTGCGTGTGGTTTGTATGTTTAGTCCGTGCTTTCATCCCGCGGGATAGACGACGGGCAATACCGTACATTTAACCGAAATTACCTAGAATAGAGGTACGAAATAGGCTGGATTCCGCCAGTGCCGCAGGTGCCGAGAAAACAGTCGGGAACCAGCCACAAACTCAGCCGAGAACCGCGCGAAACTGACGAAATCGACGAAAACTGACAAGGAGGGTAGCGTGAACGCAGAACAGAACCAGCGCACCGAAGAACGCGAGATTTACCGCCGCGCCTGCGTGCGCGCCTACCGCTTCGGCGTAGCGTGGTCCACCGCCGCCCGCACCACCATCGAACGCTACCGCGAGGCGCTCAACGAACTCAACGGGTTCCCCGTGCCCGATAAGGACACCGGCTCCAATATCGCCCACACCCTGCTGACCCTGACCGAAGAGTTTGAGCGGGGCATGGAACAGGTTCTGCCCAGCGAGGTTCTGCCCAGTAAGGTTCTTCCCGCTGGCGAAATTCCCGGCGGGGAGGGCACAGGCGTGCCCGAGGCGGCGGGCGCCTCCGAAGAGGAAACCCTCGACCACCTGTGGATTCAGCTGGGCGGAATCTACGAGCACGCGATTATGCGCGCATCCCGCGCGGCACGCGGTAACTCCGGTACCCTGCTCTGTGCCTGGGCGCTGGAGGCGGTGCGTAGCTACTGGTTCCTGCCCGGAAACATCGCTCAGGAGCTCGGCGACGCGGGCGATGCGCTGCCGCTCGTGCGCACCCTGGAATCAGACTACGAGCGTGTGCTGGCTGGAGGTTCCCTACCGAAGCACCGCGAAGTGAAGCTGGAGTACGCCCACGCGGAGGCGCGTGCGATGGCGTTCGCGGCTGAGCGTATTCGCGCTAGCGTGGGGGAGCAGATGGTCCCCTCCACGATGCTGTCGGTCATGGTGGAGCTCGCCCGCCTGGACGCACACTATGATGCATCGCAGGACGCAGAAGCTGCTGATGAGGTGCTGAAAGAGCGTCGACGTGCGCTGATGCGTGCCGCTCTGGAACGTACCGCGCAGTTCCCGCCCTCGCCCGAGCTTGCCGGTTTCGTGGATGCCGGCGCGCTCGGCTTCTACCTTGCCGTGGTGCACTCCAACCCGTGTTGGGAAGGTGCGACCCTGAACGAGGCGCAGGTGGAGTCCATGCTGCGTGCACCCTCTGCCGGTGTGACTTCTATAGCCGGTTCTGCGGCACGAGTGGATTCTGAACAGGCGGGCGCTGAACCTGCCGAGCACGCAGAAGGTGGGCACGCAGAACACGCGGAGCAGAGCGGCTGGGAGCTCATGGGTACGCTGACCTGCGAGCCCCTCGCCCTGGCGCAGTTGCGTCCCGAGCTTGAAGCCATGGGCGACAGCCTGCTCATTACGCCCCTGGACATGGCGGCTGGACTCTGGGCGCTGCACGTGCACGTGCCCGACATCGACCCCGCCCGCGAGCTGATTATGGGCTACGGTCAGTGGTCGGATGAGCGTATTTCCTCCCTGGCGGATGGTCGTCACGATGACCACGCGTGCGGTGCGGAGGGTGGCGCATGAGTCCCGCCCGACGTTCCGTGAACCCGCAGCAAGAAGCCCTGGACTTGGGGCTTCCTGAGCCTGCACCCGCCAAAACTAAGCCGACAAATACTAAGCCCGCGAAGGTTGAGGCAGCGCAGGGTGAGCCCGTAGATTCTGAGCCCGTAGATTCAACGGTTGTGGAGCCTGCCCGTGCTGGTTCTGCGACCCGAGCTGATTCCGCGACCCGAGCTGATTCCGCGACCCCTGCTGATTCCGCGGCCCGAGCCCGGCCGCGGAAAAAGGATGCGCCGCTACTGAGCGATGAGCAGCTCCGCACCACCGCCGAGCTGACCGTGCGCGATCTTGCCGCCTACGCTCGAGGCGAGGTGAGCCGCACCGAGCTGAGTGAACGCGCGGCACAGCGTGCCAGCACCCCCTACCGTAAGGCGCTCAAGACGCTCAAGCATTCGCTGGGCCCCGCCGCGTACACCATGACCGACGACGCTATCTACGAGCTGGTCGATATTGCGTTGGCGGTGCGGCAGGCAACGCAACCGGATTTAAAACAGCCGGAATCACATCTGCCAGGGGAACCTGCCCGGAAAGCACCTGCCCAGAAAGCACCCGTCCAGAAGAAGTCGGCCCAGAAGAAGCCGGCCCAGAAGAAAACAGTTCAGAAGGAACCTGCCCAGAACAAACTAACTCAGAACGAACTAACTCAGAACGAACCGAGCCCGCAGGAGAGCGAAACTGCTACGCGGGCTACTTCAGCGCGCCCGCAAAAGGTAACGAAGGCAAGCGAAGGGGGCGAACAGAAGAGCACGCCTCAGAAGAATGCGCCGAAGAAGATTGAGCCCGAGGCGGAAGCTAAAAAGCCTGCGCTGAAGAAGAACGCGCCCGAGGCAGAAGCTGAAAAGCCCGCCCTCAAAAAGCCTGCACCTAAAAAGGTTGTAGCGAAGAAGGCATCTCCCGCAAAGAAAGCGCCCGCCCAGAAAGCTTCCGCGAAGAAGGCAACCGCTGAGAGGGTCGCGGCTGAGAAGCCCGCATCAGCCGCCGCGGAGGCTAAGAGCCGTGCCCTGGCGCGCTACGCCTCCGAAGACCGCATCGAAAATGCGCCGCTCAAAAAGTACCTGCCAGCGGCCAGCGCCAAGGCAATCTCCACGCATCTGGACCTGCACACCGTCGGGGAAATGCTCGAATACTTCCCGCGCAAATACCTGCCTCGCGGTGAGCTCAGCTCCTTCGCCGAACTCGTTGAGGGCCAGGACGTCACCATTATTGCCCGCGTGGTGTACGTGAGCACTCGAACCATGGCGGCGCGCCGCGGCAAAATCACGGAAGTGACCATCACCGACCGGCTCTCCGACGCCACCGGGCAGGATGCACCCGCAGGTTTTGGTGCTACAGGTTTTAGTGCCGCTGGCCTCAATGCTGGCGGTCCTGTATCCGTGGTGCCCGGGCGCGCTAACCGCCCCGGCGCATCCAGCGTATCCGGTGCGCCCGCGCAGAACTGGCAGGCGACCGGGATGCACAACCCGCGCATTAACGCGCTCGCTAACTCCACGCAGAATCCAGCTACCCAGATTCTCGCAGCTCAGAACCCCGCGGCGCAGAATCTCAGTGTACAGGGCAGGGGAGCGCAACCCGCCTCCTACAGCGGCTACGCAGACAGCTACGGCCAAGATTCGTTCGCGCAGGACAGTTTTGCGCAGGATAATTTCTCGCAGGGAGGCCTCTTTGGCGTGCCCGCGCCCAGCATGACGAACCCCGGTGTGCTCATTGGCTCGCAGATGAAGCTTTCCTTCTTCAACGCCTGGACCGCCGCCCGCGAAATCCGCGAGGGTGAAACCATGATGTTCTCCGGCAGGGTTGGCATCTACCGCGGCGAATACACTCTCACCAACCCGCACTACGCCCTGCTCTCGAAGGACGCCTCCGGTGCGGACGTCACCGACGCCGCAACCGCCCCCGTGCCCGTCTACCGTGCCCCCGTGAAGCTGCCCACCGACCGCATTAGCGGCTACATGGCGCAGCTGCTCGAAAAGGTTCCGCTCAAAGAACTTGAAGACCCGGTGCCCTACACGATTCGTCGCGCCCGTAAGGTGCCCTCGCTGGAGTGGACGTACCGAGCCCTGCACACCCCGGACTCTGAGGACACTTGGCGTGTCGCGCAGGCGCAGATGCGTTACCGCGAGGCGTTCGTGCTGCAGAGCGCGCTCGCCCGCCTGCATTCAGTGCGTGCCGCGCACCTGACCCAGCCGCGACCCGCCGTGGAGGGCGGCCTCGCCGATCGGCTGCTTCAGGTTCTGCCCTACGAGCTGACCGAGGGGCAGCAGAAGGTGGGCGCTGAAATTGCCGCAGATCTGTCGAATAAATCGCCCATGAACCGCCTGCTGCAAGGTGATGTGGGTTCCGGTAAGACCGTGGTGGCTCTGCGCGCCATGCTGCAGGTTGCCGATGCGGGCGGCCAGTCCGCGATGCTCGCCCCGACCGAGGTGCTCGCCGAGCAGCATTTGCGTTCGGTGCTGGACATTCTGGGGGATATGGCGGTGCCCGAATATTCTGATGCTGACGATTCTGCCGCCGGTTCCGCCGAGGGAACCCCTGCGGGGAGCGGGGAGGAACCCGGCCGTGTGCGTGTGCGCCTGCTGACCGCCTCCATGGGTACCCGCGCCAAGCGCAAGATACTGCAGGAACTCGCCGACGGCACCGCCCAGATCGTGATTGGCACCCACGCCCTGCTCTCCGACGAGGTGAGCTTCCACGATTTGGGTCTGGTCGTCGTGGACGAGCAGCACCGCTTTGGCGTGGAGCAGCGCGACGGCCTGCGCGGCACTGACGGCGCCTTGCCGCACCGCCTGGTCATGACCGCAACGCCCATTCCGCGTACCGTCGCCATGACCGTGTTCGGTGACCTGGACGTGTCCGTGCTCAACACTCTGCCCGCGGGCCGCCAGAAAATCTCAACGCACGTGGTGCCCCTCGCAGAGAAGCCCGCCTGGGCATCCCGCCTGTGGAGGCGCGCCCGCGAAGAAATCGACGCGGGGCACCAGGTGTATGTTGTCGTACCCAAAATCGGGGAGGATGGCGATAGCCTGGAGGAGGGCGCCGCGTTCTTTGGCGCATCCAGCCTGAACGGTGCAGGCGCGGGGGGCAACTCAGCCCAGGGCTATTTCGGTCAGGCCGGTAGCGCCAGCAGCGACGGCAAGGTTCAGCTGACCTCGGTCGCCTCAATATACTCCTACCTGAGCGCTGAGGACGCCCTCGTCGGCGTGCGTATCGGCACCCTGCACGGCCGCATGGACCCGGCGGAGAAGACCACCGTCATGACCGCTTTCGAGCGCGGCGAAATTGACCTGCTCATCAGCACCACCGTCATTGAGGTGGGTGTGAACGTCCCGAACGCCACGCTCATGATTATCATGGACGCCGACCGCTTCGGTATCTCGGGCCTGCACCAGCTGCGCGGTCGTGTGGGTCGTGGCGGTTACGCGGGCACCTGCCTGCTGGTTACCCGCCAGGAGGAGGGCGGCGTGTCCCGCGAGCGCCTGGATGCGGTCGCCTCCACCACGGACGGCTTTGAGCTTTCCCGCATTGACCTGGCTCAGCGCCGTGAGGGTGATATTCTGGGTGCTGCACAATCGGGCTCGAAGAGTACCCTGCGGTTCTTGCGGGCGCTCGCCGATGCCGAGATTATTGAGCGTGCCCGTGAGGATGCCCGCTCGGTGGTGGAGAAAGACCCGACGCTGGCTAAGCATCCGTCTTTGGCGCGTACGATTGACCGTGCTCTGGACGCTGACCGTGAGGCGTTCCTCGGCAGGGGATAAGCGCCCAACGGGGCAGAACGCCCTGCCCGCTCCGCTCATCAACCTACCTTGCCCGCCACTCGCTGAAACCGTGACGTCAACACACCGCACTAGTTAAGAGGAGAGACCTATGAGCCGTATTATTTCCGGCGCTGCCGGAGGCGTTCGCCTTGCCTCGGTTCCGGGGGATAACACTCGCCCCACCACCGACCGGGTGAAGGAATCCCTCTTCTCCAAGTTGGAGAGCTACGACATTATCCGTGGCGCCCGCGTGCTGGACGCCTTTGGCGGTTCGGGTGCGCTGGGCTGCGAGGCACTCTCACGCGGGGCCGCCTCTGTGACTCTGCTGGACACGTACCCGAAGGCGATTGCGGTGATTCGCAAGAACGTTGCCGCGGTGGAGAAAGCAATGGGTCGCAACGGCACCGGTTCTTCTGGCGCTACCGGTTCTGCGGCGCGCGTGCAGCAGGCCCAGGCGCTGACCTACGTGAAGTCCGCCTCCGGTTCGTGGGATCTGGTGTTTCTTGACCCGCCCTACGCCGTGCCGAATGAGCAGGTCAGCGAACTGCTGGAGGCGCTCACCCCCAAACTCGCCGAAGGTGCCGTGGTCGTGGTGGAGCGTTCTTCGCGCGACCCCGAACCGGTGTGGGGCGAGGGCCTGTACTGTTTTTCGACCCGTCAGCACGGCGAGACGGTTCTTTACTATGTGGAGCCTGACGAGGTGGAGGAGCAAGCGGGCGACGAGTCCGGCGAGGACGCTGAAGAGCTCGCCGCCTAAGATTGCTGTCTGAGATTGCCGCCGCATCTCATCGCCCGACCTTTCCGCCCTCAGCCTGCGCTCGCCCGCATACCGCTAACCCGCATCTTAAATTCGCCCGCATCTACTCATTCCAACGTCTGATATTTATTCCTGAAGGGACCGCCATGATTGCCCTCTGCCCCGGATCTTTTGACCCCGTGCACCACGGCCACCTGGAAATCATTGCCCGCGCCGCTCAGCTCTTTGATGAGGTGATTGTGGGCGTGGCGCACAATAGCTCCAAGAAGTACCGTTTCTCCCTGGAGGAGCGCGTGCAACTGGTGCGTGAGTCTCTGCAGGAGCGCGGCATTGAGGGCGTGAACGTGGAGCCGATTCCGCCGGGCGTGCTACTTGCCGAGTACGCGGCGGAGCGTGGCGCGAAGGTGCTGGTGAAGGGTCTGCGTTCGGCGACGGACTACAGCTATGAGGCTCCGATGGCGAGCATGAACCGCCACCTGGCGCAGGTTGAGACGGTGTTCTTGGCGGGTGAGGACCGCTACGGTGCGGTGTCGTCCACGATTATTCGTGAGGTGGCGTCGCTGGGTGGTGACGTGACTCCCTTCGTGCCGGAGGCGGTTGCCCGCGCCCTAAAAAACGCCTAGCCGACCCGGGCGCGCACCCGGGGCGCACCCACCCGGCACGCCCGGCACGCCCGGCACGCCAGGTACGCCCACCGGCAGGGCCCCGGCAGAATAACTCGCACCGCCGACCGGGTACTTAACTCCCCCAGTAGTAGCCCCGACCGACCGATTAAATGCCGCGCGGCGCCTCCTTAAGGGGATATTTAAGAGGTGAGCGCCACTTAAAGAGATTTAAAAGGCGCTTAATCTTGATTAACGATGCGAATGACCCCTAGAATGGGACTTTGGTTTATACATTTCGTAAGGAGAAACGCCATTTCACGTGCAGACGCATTGCCTCTGGTGGTATCGGTTACTAACCTGATTCACCGCCCCGGCACCATGGAAACTCTCACTGAGGTTCTGCCCGCACCGGCAGACCTGGGTAACACGCTCATCGGCGTGGAAGAGGGTTCGGATATTGACCTCGATATTCGTATGGAGTCTGTTGTTGATGGTATCCTAGTTACCGGCTCCGTCGTTGTGGATGTACACGGCGAGTGTAGCCTCTGCTTGGATCCGATTGATTACGAGATGTCGGCCAATATTCAAGAGCTTTTCGTCTTTGAGAAGGCCCCGGCTGGCGGCCCCGAAGACGAAGTAGATGAGCAGTACGCCGTTGAGGATGATTCCATCGACCTTGAACCGGCTCTGCGGGACGCAGTAATCCTTCAACTGCCGTTCCAGCCTGTTTGTAGGGACACCTGCCAGGGTCTGTGCGCCGATTGCGGTGCGCGCCTGGAGGATGACCCCGGGCATCATCACGAGGTGTTGGATCCGCGCTGGTCGGCCCTACAGGGCCTGCTCGGTGCAGATACCGAAAACTAAATTGTTGTTACTAGAGATTGTGAGATAGCTGTGGCTGTTCCCAAGCGCAAGATGTCCCGCGCTAACACCCGCGCACGCCGTTCCCAGTGGAAGGCATCCGTGCCCCAGCTGGTTAAGACCGTTGAAAACGGTCGCGTGACCTACAGCCTGCCCCACCAGGCAAAGGTTGTAACCGACGCTGCAGGCAACGCCCTGTTCCTGGAGTACAAGGGCCGTAAGGTTGCAGACGCCTAAGAAGCGGTGAATCCTTATGTTTGAATTTCCTAGTGTTGATACTAGGGAGTTGCGTAAACGTCTCGGGGTCGATATCGACGCCGAGACGTTTTTGCTATCCCTAACCCACCGCTCCTACGCCTTCGAGAATCCCGGGGTGGAGCATAATGAGCGCCTGGAGTTTCTGGGCGATTCGGTGCTATCTCTGGCAATCGCTGAAGAAGTGTACCGACGCTACCCCGACCTGCCCGAGGGTGAGCTCGTAAAGCTGCACCACGTGGTGGTGTCTACGGTGGCGTTGGCGAAGGTGGCACGCGACCTGGACCTGGGCAGGTACATCCTGCTCGGTAAGGGCGAGATTCACACCGGCGGCGCCGATAAGGACTCGATTCTTGCCGACACCATGGAAGCGATTTTTGGCCTGACCTACCTGGAGTGCGGTCGCGAGGCGGCTCGTGACCTGGTGTTGCGCCTGATCGCGCCACTGCTCGACGATGAGAAGGTCCTGAACTCTGGACGCGACTGGAAGACTGAGCTGCTGAACCTTGCCACTGCCCGCGGTTGGGGAGATGTGCGCTACGAGGTCACCGGCGAGGGCCCCGACCATGCGCGCGTGTACACTGCGGTCGCTATTGTGGCGAACCAACAGGCCGGCACCGGTGTGGGTCCGAGCAAGAAGGAGGCGGAGCGCCTTGCCGCTGAGCAGGCGTACCGCATTCTGGTTTAGGTTCATTCAAGCATCCTGCAGATTTGTTAGCTCTGCGGGCTCTTGATTCTGCAACCCCGCTGATTGGAGGGAATCATGCCCGAACTGCCCGAGGTGGAAACCGTTCGCGCGGGCATCGCCGACCATTCGTTGGGTCGGCCCGTGCGGGCGGTGCGCGTGGTCGATGCCCGTTCGCTACGCAGGCACCTGCCCGGTCCCGCCCACTTTGAGGCGGCACTCACTGGCAGGGCGCTGCGCGGCGCCTATCGCCGCGGCAAGTACCTGTGGCTGACCCTGAGCGAGGCGGACGGCAGGCTTGCCGACGAGGCGCTCGTGGTGCATCTGGGTATGAGCGGTCAGCTGCTCGTGCGCGATGAGCCGAATAGCGACTCGGGCAGTGATTCGGGTAGTGATTCGGGTAGTGATTCGGAGGCTCGCGCGGCCTTTGACGAGCAGCCGCGGCACCTGCGCGTGGTGCTAGAACTAGGATCGGCAGGAGCTACCAACGCTGCGGGAGCTACCGGTGGTGCGGCGAGCACCAACCGGGCAAGAACCGGGCAGCGGTTGCTCTTCGTGGATCAGCGCATCTTCGGCGGTATGTTCCTCAGCCCGCTGGTACCGGACGTACCCGCACCGGTTGCAACGAATAAATCAGCGGCGGATGAGGTGGCGCAAGGTGAAGTACCCGAGCGCTTTCTGGTACCCGAGGTGGTCAAGCACATTGCCCGCGACCCGCTGGACGAATTCTTCGACCTCGCGGCGGTGCGTCGCAAGTTCCTGCGCACCTCCAGCGGCATTAAGAAGGTGCTGCTGGACCAGTCGGTGATTTCCGGCGTGGGCAATATCTACGCTGACGAGGCGCTGTGGCGTGCGCGGCTACACTACGCGAAGCCCGCACGCACCCTCAGCGCCGCCCAAACCCGCGAACTGCTGGAGGCGGTCACGCAGGTGCTGCGCGAGTCCCTGGCGGCGGGCGGCACGAGCTTCGATGCCCTGTATGTGAACGTGCTCGGGGAGTCGGGCTACTTTGAGCGCTCGCTGAACGCCTACGGTCGTGCCGGGGAGCCCTGCCACCGTTGCGCGGAGGCGGGCCGCACAACCCTGATGGTGCGCGAGCCGTTCCAGAACCGTTCGTCCTACCGTTGCCCGCGTTGCCAGCGGGCGCCGCATTCTCGCTAACCCCGCACGTCCGATAGTCCTTTCTAAGACGGACGACATGGAAATGACGAGTACATATACACCAAAATATTAATTGGTGTACGCTGAATATAAACGGACGGCTGGCAGAGCATACCGCCCAGATTATCTGATATTTTTGAACTTCAGCACCGAAAGGATGTGAAAACCATGCGCTCTGTTTTTGATGTCTCACTCGACATCCTAAAGGTCTCCGGCCAGGAGAGCCTGCCGACGCTCACCCTGCAGAAGCTGGTCTTCTACACCTACGGGTGGTACGCTCACCTGACCGGTTCGCGGCTTTTCGAGCAGTCTTTCTACGCAATGCCTAAGGGGCCCGTGGTGGGTGAGCTGCTGACCGCTCACGCTCGTCGGCTCGATGTTGACCGCGATGTCTTAGAGCTGGGTCGGGAACTTTTGGAGGACGAGCCTCAGCCTGAAGATCCCTACTACATCCAGATTATTGAGGCCGTCTGGGGGTACTACGGTAAATTTTCGCGTTGGCAACTGGTCGATATGACCCATGAGGAGCAGGTTTGGCGGGACGCTTGGGATTCCCGACGTGAGGGCTCCCGACGTGCTCCTCTGGAAGCAACGGATATTATTGATTACTTTGCATTGAAACGCGATATTCCTGAAGCTCTGCGTGCCCAGCTACCTGATCCCCTCGTTGAACGTCTTACCGAGAGTGAATGGGCACATCTAGAAGCTGTTCCTGTCGTCGCTCACGCCCCCTTCCTTGAGCGTCTCATGGCGCGAGCTAACTAACGGACGAGAGCCGTGAACTACTCTGTTAGAAAGCTCGATGAAGAGCACTACCTGGAATTTTTTGAGACTACCACGAGTTCGGGAGAAGGCGCCGAATTAGGCGAATGGTTGCAAACCAAAGCTCGGGAGTATCAGAAACTCCACCGGAGCGTCGTATGGATTATGGGGGACGCAGATGATCCGGGGAATGTGATTGGGTACTTTACGTTGAGCGGTTACCAGATTACGGGCGAGTCTCTCACGAGGCGTCTGCGCTCTGGCATTGAGCCGAGCCAGACCCATCCCGCACACCTTTTAGGAAAATTCGCCCTACGTACTGAGGGTCAAGGTAAAGGCATGGGGGAATTGCTCATGCTGGAGGTCTTCCGTAAATATCGTGATGTGGTTGCTATCTCTGGAAGCCGCTTCCTTTGCTTACACGTGCGGAACGAGGAACTCGAAAAGTACTACGAGGAGCGCTACGGATTCAGCACGGTAAGTGATGGAAACGGGTACCAGAAACTCATGGTGATAAGCACCGAGGCGGTGTTGGATCTACTTCGGAGGCTTGAAGAAGGTAGTAAAGAAAACTACCCGAGTTAACCAATGCTAGCCGCGACTGTACCTATCGCCTGCACCTAGCGGCTGTACCTGTCCCCGTAGAACAAGCCCAGACGCTCGTAGCCTTCCTCAATCGACACAGCGGGCTCCCACTGCAGAAGCTCACGGGTGCGGCGCTGATCAAACCAGTGCGCGGTCGACAGCTGCTCGGCAAGGAACTCCGTCATCGGTGGCTCATCACCGGCAGTCACGTTCTTCGGCAGACGCTCCCAGACGCGCTCAATGACCTTACCCACCAGGGCCGCAACCTTCGCCGGAACCGAGAAACTCGGGGCGGGAACGCCCACCGCCTCACAGAAACCGCCCAGCAGCTCAGCGATAGTGCGCGGCTGACCGTTCGTCACCACCAGCGCCCGGCCCGCAAAAGCGTCGAGACGCTGATAGCCGCGCACCACGGCGTCCGCGGCGTTATCAATGTAGAGCGTGTCAATCAGACCCGTACCGCCGGAGAGCAGCGGAAGGCGGCCCGCGGCGGAACGCTCCAGAATACGCTCCACCAGCTGGGTATCGCCCGGACCCCACATCAGGTGAGGACGCAACGCACCCACACGCAAAACCCCGCCACCGGGCAGGGCAGTGCCGTTAGCCTCCAGCGCCAGCAGCTCAGCGGCAGCCTTCGAACGCGCATAGTTACCGCGCGCATGTTCCGGGGACGCCACGCCGGCACCGTCACCCACAATCGCCGCACCGGCATGAGCCACCGACGGCGACGAAATGTACAGGAACGAACCCACCGAATGGTTCAGCGCCGCCTGCAACAGGGTGCGGGTGCCCTCAACGTTGATGCGCTCATAATCAGCCCACTCCCCACTGACCGAAACCTTCGCCGCGGCATGCACCACGCCGGTCACACCGGTCATCGCCAGATCCACAGCCTGCGCGTTCGTAATATCGCCGCGCACCTGCTCAAAACGCGGGCGAATCGAATCGGGCAGAAGCGCCGCAATACCCGAATCGCCACGCTGAAAAACGCGCACATCATAGCCGGCACGCAACAACGCCAGAACGCTCTCACGACCCAGCAGACCGCTCGCACCGGTAAAGAGGATGCGCTCGCCAATACGCGGCGCAAAATCAGGCTCCTCAACCGGGCGTAGCGAACGCGGGGCGGGGTCGGTGTAGCGTGCCGCCAGCGGCTGCGCAGGCTTGCGGAACCGCGCCGTCGGGGAGGCCACCGCATGCGCAGTCGACAGGCGGTGTCCAGACAAGCGGGACGCAGACAAGCGGGGTGCGGGCTCGTGGGAAGAGGACTCACGCGAAGAATGAGGGGACATCATACTCCTTAGACTCAGGGATCCGGCAGGTGCTTACGCCCCCGCCAGGACCTTCGACGCCCACTCACCCAGGGCGGGGCGGTCAATCTTCGAATTATGGCGAATATCGGTCGGATGCTCGTGCACCACCAGCACCGCGGCAAGTTCCACGCCGGTATCCTCGGCAACCTTCTGACGCACCAGCTGCGACAGCTCGAAGGGTGCCACACCCTCCGCAATGGGGAAGCGGCGAGCACCCGGCACACGATCGAGCAGGGCACGCTTGAGACCCGATGCCGACTGGCGCGCCTCCAACGCGGCAGTATTCGCGGAAGCCTCAATGACCAGTACCGGTGCCGCAGTACCGGCAGGACCCACAGCGACCAGGGCGGCACGGCGAACCTCGGGTAGGGACTCGGCGGACTGCTCAGCCGCAACCGGGGTCAGCACGCCCTGCGAAGTCAGCAGCACGTGCGCGAGGCGACCCTCAATCCACAGGCGACCCGAAGCGTCCAGGTGTCCGACGTCACCGGTATGATGCCAACCCGGAGTGCTAATGGACTGCTCCTCAGTCACCCACAGGGTGTCGTAGCGGTCCTTCACATGCGGTGCCGACACCAGAATCTCACCGGTCACACCCGGCTCATGGGTCAGTTCATCCGCCACCGAACCGTCCTGCAGCAGCGGCGCAATAGCCACCGCCGCACCGTACACCGCAAAACCAACGCACACGCCGTCACGGGCGAACGGGTCAAGCACCTCACCGGCAGCATTCGGGGTACCCTCAGCAATCGCCTGGCGAATCATCTCGAAAGACACATCGGTCACCGGCAGACCCTCGGTCATGCCGTACGGGGTGTGCAGGGAGGCATTCGGCACCAGGGCGGAGAGCGCCTCCAGCAGCGGCACGGGAATCGGCGCGCCAGCACTCAGCACGGTCTGAACCTTAGCCAACGCCGCACGCTGCTCAGCGTTCAGCTCATCGGCGGTCGCCACCACATTCACCAGGGCGGCGGGGGACGCAAACACGACCGACGCATCAATAGCCGCCGCAGCCGATGCCAGAGCCGAAGCCGTCAGAGTCTTCGGGCGGGTCACATCCATCGTCGGGGTCACGCTGGTAGCACCCAGCGCCGGGCCCAACCGCGCAAACGGCGCGAAGCCAGCCACCAGGCCGCTACCGGGCGCAAAACCGTACGTATTCGCAATGGCATCACGCATACCCGCCAGCTGACGCTGCGTGTATACCACACCCTTAGCCGGGCCGGTCGAACCGGAGGTGTACAGCACCGCCGCATCAGCATCCGGTACAGGGGAGGGGAACTCCACCACGGTCGGGGTGGGCACCGGCGCACCCGGAGTACCCTCAGCGGCGGGCGCGGTAAACACCGAACCGGCAACGCCCAACAGCTTCTCCTGCACCGAACCCAGCGGCTCCACAGAAATACGCACACCCGGCCACAGCAGGGTACGGGCGGCACTGAGCGCGGCGGGAATACCCACCAGGAAGCTCGGGTTAGCGCCCTTCAACGCGCGAGTCAGACCCGGAATACCCAGACCGGTATCAGCCACCACAATGACAGCGCCCAGCTTCATGCAGGCGTAAATCAAGGTGGTCAGACGGGCACCCGGAGGCACCATCAGGTTCACGCGGTCGCCCGGACGCACACCCAGGGCGTGCAGGCGGGTCGCTGCGGCGTTGACGTGCTGGTTCAGCTCAGCCCAGGTCAGGGTCACAGCCACGGAGGTGCCGTCACCCTTGGGGTCCATGTCCACCACGGCGGTGGAGGCGTCGTTGGCGCGTTCGGTGAGGGCTGCGAGCATGGGTCGGAACGCCGCGGGAACAGCGCCCTCAGCGCCTTCAGTACCCTCAGCGGCAGTACCCTCGCCGGTAGTCAGACCGTGGCGGCGCGCGCGGGCGGCACGATGCTCCGCCTCAACGTTGTGCGGGGGCACCAGCGCGCCATCCTCCCTTGTGCCGAAAGTCTGCGCAAGCCACGAAATCATGGGGGAGGCAATATCGTAATCCTCAATGACCAGGTGCGAGGCCTTCTCGTAGCGGTGCACC
Organism: Rothia gullae; assembly: GCF_024294905.1. Taxonomy (GTDB): domain Bacteria; phylum Actinomycetota; class Actinomycetes; order Actinomycetales; family Micrococcaceae; genus Rothia. The sequence goes on along the minus strand of NZ_JANCOC010000002.1, from coordinate 159,563 downwards.
TTCGCCTGCGGCATGCGCTCCATCAGGTCAAACAGGTAGCGGCGCTGGAACACCGGGTCCTTCGTACCCCACTGGAAGAACGCGGGCACGTCCAGGTCACGGATCTGCTCGGCAATACGCTGCATCGGCGTATAGGAAGGAATGTCGGTGCCGGTCGGAATATCGCCCACAAAATTACGCACACCCTCACGCCACGCCGAATGAGCGTACGGCGCACGGTACGTACGGTAAATCGCCTCGTTCAGAGGGCTCGGGTACAGGCGTTTGGGCTGCTGACCCACCGGCTGCGGCAGGGCACCTTCAATCGCCCCGGCACCGGCAGAACCCGGCGCGGGCAGGCGGCCCTCATTCTGAGCCAAACCCAAGGTCACATCAATAAACGCGGTCGAATCGTGAGTACCCCACTCGTGTACACCCAACGCCAGGCGCAGAGCGGCAGGGATATTCTCAATGCCGTCATGGTAGACCGCGGTGTTCGTCAGCATCACGCCCGAAAGAATCTCACGATGCTCCAGCGCCCAACCAAAGGACACCAGCCCACCCCAGTCATGGGCGAGGGTCACGAGCGGCTTATCGGTCTCATCCAGGCCGAGCTCTTTCGTGAAATCACCCAGGTCAGCGATACGGTCGGTCAGGGAGCGGCGCTCACCCTCCAAATCCAGGTGGGTGCGCTCCGAATAACCCATATCAATCTGATCGACTGCAACCACACGCCACGGGGCGCGCTCATTCACGCCCGCATCCAGCACGGTACGCCACAGGTACGACCAGGTTGGGTTACCGTGTACGCACAGAATCGTGCCGATTGGCTCCAAACCCTGCTCGACCAGCACCGGAAGGTTATCCAGGTAGTGCCAGCGGCGCGCGCCAGCCTGCTGCGCCCGCTGCTCAATGGGGGCGGAGGTGGGCACCTCCAGAAGGTGGGAGTAGCGCGGGTTCACGCCCGCCCATTCCTCCGGGTTATACGGGGGCTGAGCCTTAGGGAAGTTCAAATGGCGCATGCTGGGGGGAATCCTTCCGGATCGAATCGGTGAATGTCTACCGCAGAAGCTAACGGGTTACCACTGAATCTCAAGCAGGGCAGTGTTCAGGCCAGAACCCACACCCATGCACAGAATACGGTCGCCTTCCGTGTAGGTCGGCGCGCACTCGGCGAGAGTCATCGGCAGAGCCGCCGCAGCCACATTGCCCCACTTCGGGAAAGTCATAGGGATACGCTTACGCTCAATACCGACCGCCTCAATAATGGCGTTTGTGTGGGCGTTAGAAATCTGATGGGTCACGTAGGAGGTCATATTGTTCCACTCCCAGCCATCCTGATGCGCCTGCTCCCACGCCTGTGCTACCAGCTCCAGACCGTGCTTAAGCAGGCCCTCGGCGTCAGTGTTCATGCCCTGATCAGCCTCGCCACCGATGCATAGGTTACGGTGCTCAGTGCCCGCGCGGGACACAGAACCGACGATGCGGTGACCCTCCGGATGGCGGTCAGCGCGACCAATCACAGCCGCCGCCGCACCCGAACCGAGGGTCAGGGTCGCGAACTGAGCCAGCACATCCTCGCGGGTCGAATCGGGGTTGTTCAGGATGCGCACCGCGGTACGGTGCCACGGGGAGGGGTCCTCGCCAGCGACAATCAGGGCGTAGTCGATAGCGCCCGCATCAATCATGGTGGAGGCGACAGTCATCGCGTTCACAAAGCCCAGGCAGGCGTTCGTAATATCGAAGTTCAGGGCGTGACGCGGTAGTTCCAGGCGGTCGTGCACACCCACCGAAACGGCGGGCTCAAAGTTATCTCGAGTCACCGAAGCGTTAATCAGTAGGCCAATCTGGGAGCGGTCAATACCCGCCTGCTCGATAGCCTTCTCGGCTGCGGCAACCACGCCGTCCTCGAAGGTCTGGCCCTCAGCCCAGCCGCGGCGAGTGCTAATGCCGGCAAGGCGCTCCAGCAGGCCCTTCGGCATGCGCAGACGCTTATAGGTTTGGGCCAGCTGCTCATCGAAGTAGTCGCTCGTGACGACCTCCGGAGGCAGCTCATGGGTAATAGACAGCAGAGCTGCGTTAGCGTGGCGAATGTCAGAGTTCGTGCCGACCTTATCGGCGGGTGCATTCAACAATGGTGTGGCCCTTGGAAATAGAAGTCAGTGGGATGCAAAGACGGCGGGGATACGCACAGCGGCCCCGCAGAATTTGTGATGCTCATTCCAATCTACCCCACCGGTCGGGCGAACCCGTATCCGTAGGCCCAATATGAACGCGCCCGTTCACCCCGCGCGTAAGATGATGCACAATGAGGAACTTTGAACCCCCTTCACCCCGTGCACGTTCACGCCGCCCGCCCGCCGCACCGCGTACACTAGAGGGATGCCGCCACGCACCATAGAACGTGCCCGGCACACACCAGTTCTTCTGCAGAAAGGCCCCTTGTGCATCTGATGTCGCTGACCCTGCGCGGGTTCAAGTCTTTCGCCTCCGCCACCACTTTTGAGTTCACCCCCGGCATTAACGCGGTGGTCGGCCCCAACGGCTCCGGCAAATCCAATGTGCTGGATGCGCTCGCCTGGGTCATGGGTGAGCAGGGCGCTAAGAGCCTGCGCGGCGGCAGCATGAAGGACGTTATCTTCGCGGGCTCCGGCGAGGCTGGTTCGGGCGACGGCGCCCAGCGTGCGCCCCTGGGCCGCACCAAAGTCACCCTGACTTTCGATAATTCTGACGGCACCCTCAGCATTCCCGCTGATCGGGTGCAGATTTCGCGCACCATGTTCCGCTCCGGCGGCAGTGAGTACGAGATTAACGGTTCCCCGGCGCGCCTTGCCGATATTCAGGATTTGCTCTCGGAGGCGGGTCTGGGTCAGCAGATGCACGTGCTCGTCGGCCAGGGTCAGCTGGATGCGGTTCTGCACGCCACCGCCCAGCAGCGCCGCGACATGATTGAGCAGGCGGCGGGCGTGGTCAAGTACCGCCGCCGCCAGGAGAAGACCAGCCGCAAGCTGGAGTCTGTGGCATCGAACGTTACCCGCCTGAGCGACCTGGTTGCCGAGCTGGATTCGCAGCTGCAGCCGCTGAGCGAGCAAGCGGAATCCGCCGCGACTGCACGCCAGCTGCAGGCGCGCATCCGCCAGCTGGAGGCGGTGCTTTTGGCTCGTCAGCTGGGTGTTCTGCAGGCTGAGCAGGCGCAGGCTCTCGCATCAGAAACGGAGGGTAATCGCCGCGCCGAAACCCTGAAAGAACAGCTGGAGGCAGCGCGTGCGGCGTCCGCGAAGCATCAGCAGGAGCAGAACCGCCTGAATGCCGAGGTCACCGCCTGCCAGAAGGCTGTGTCGACCCTGCGCGAGTCCGCCGCGCGTGTGCGCACCGTGCAGTCCATTGCAGCCGAGCGCGTGCGCACCTACCGTGTGGAGCTGACCGAGGCGACCGCTGCCGCCCGCGCCGGATACGAACGCGCCCTGGAACTGCTGGAGGAACGCCGCGAAGAGGCAGCGCGCGCGGTGGAAAGCTACGCCAGCTTTGAGGAACGCTACGATGCGGCGCTGAAGAACGTTGAGAAGGCGGCGTCCGAGGTGGCGCAGACTGAGCGCGCCTCGGGTGAGGCGGCGCAGTCTCGTGCCCGCGCGCAGGCCCAGCTGGATGCCACCCGCGCCGCTGCGGTGGAGGCGACCCGCGCCTACGCGGCGGCGGCTGAGCGCGCCGCAACCCTGCGTGAGGCACTGGGCCAGAGCCTGGGTGAAGCACCCGCTGAACTGGACACTGAATCTGCTGAGGCGGTGTTCGACCCCGAGACCGGCGAGCTCATGGATTCTTCAAGCGAGAGCGCGAGCCTGCTGCGTGTGCTGGATGCCGTGCAGATTGACCCCGAGTACGCGCGTGCGGCATCTGCAGCGCTGACCTCGCTGGCGACCGCGGCGTTGAGCGTGCCGGTTGAGGGTACCGAGGTGTCACACCTGCGCGGTGATAAGGGGGACGAAAGCAACGAATCTGCCGCGAAGGAACTTTCAACAGAACTGCCCGAAACCACCCTGCCCGAAACCACCCTGCCCGAATCCTGCGCCGCCGAGCTGCGTGAGCTGGGTATCTGCCCCGCAACCGAGATGATTGAACCGCTCAGCGAGGACGCCGCCGCGCTTGCCGGCATCGACGAGCACGCCCTGGCGTGCGTTACCGCGGCGCTGGGTGAGCGCCTGGCGGGGGTGCTGTTCGCGCCGGATGCCGCCTCCGCAGAGCAAGCCCTGCAGCTGCTCGCAGAGAATACCCTCGCAGGTCAGCGCACTATGTGGCGTATTTTTGATCCCGCAGGCACCGAGCACACCCGCTACAGCTTGCTCTACCCGGCTGAGGGTGCCAGCCCTCTGGAACTTGCTGCCGCGTACCGCGCCGCCTCCCAGGTCGTGACCCGCACCCGCTCCGAACTGGATAAAGCCGAGCAGGCCGTTCAGCAGGCTCAGGCCGCGGCAGAATCGGCGGTCGAAGCAGAACGCGAGGCAGCTAAGGCGGCGGGCGTGGCGAGCGCCGAGCATGCCCGCGCCCGCGCCCAGGCGGAGTCCCTGGAAGCCTCCGCGCAGAACATTCAGAATGAGCGCGCCCGCCTGAACGAGCGCCTCACCGCCGCGGAGGAATCCGTAGCCGAAGCGCGCACCGCCTACGAATCAGCGCGCACCCGCGAGGATTCCTACCTGGCGGGCACGGGGGAGCAGGCTCCCGCGGCGACAATTAAGCGCCGCGCCCAGCGTCTGGGTGAAGTGCTTGCCGAGCAGGTGAGCGAGCGTGAGCAGCAGCTGCACGAGCTGAGCGGCGCCCTGAAGAACGCCCAGGAGGGCCTGACCAACACGAACGATGAGGTGCAGGATTTGCAGGCGGCGCACGCGGCGGCACTTACCCTGCTGGCGCGCACCCAGACGGAGGCGGCACGCGTGCAAGAGCGCGTGCAGGCGCTGGCTGAGCGTGCCCGCCTGGTGACTGGTTTGACCCTGGAGCAGCTGGAGGAGGAGTACTCCGAGCAGCTGCCGGTTGACGTGCCCGCAGATGAGGCTTCCGAAAACGCCGCCTCCGAAAATACTGCTACCGAAACGGCATCAGAGACTACCGAAGCTTCCACCGAGAGCGTGCGCGCTCGCCTCAAGGCAACCCGCGCCGAACTGGAGGCGCTGGGCGCCATCAACCCGCTGGCACTGGAGGAGTACGAGGCGCTATCTGAACGCCACGCCTACCTGAATCAGCAGATTGAGGATTTGAAGGCGACCCGCCGCGACCTGAACACGGTCATGGACGAGGTCAGTAGCCACATTGCGGAGGTGTTCACCGCCGCGATGGAGGACATTAACACCCACTACCGCCGCATCTTTGAGACCCTGTTCCCGGGAGGCGAGGGCCACCTGGAGCTTGACGACCCGTCCGATCCGCTGAATTCGGGTGTGGAGATTCACGCGCGCCCGGCGGGTAAGAAGGTTAAGCGCCTGTCGCTGCTGTCTGGTGGTGAGCGTTCGCTTGCTTCGCTGGCGCTGTTGATTGCGATTTATATGTCTCGCCCATCGCCGTTCTACGCCCTCGATGAGGTTGAAGCGGCGCTGGATGACCGCAACCTCTCGCGCCTGCTGCAGGTGATTGGTGAGCTGGGGGAGCGTTCGCAGCTGATTGTGGTGACGCATCAGAAGCGCACGATGCAGATTGCGGAGACTCTGTACGGGGTGTCGATGCGCGGTGGTGTGTCGACGGTGCTTTCTCAGCAGATGGAGGAGTTGCGCGAGCTGCTGTAGCTCGCCGCCCTTGCCAGACCCTGCCCGACCCTGCCCACCCCTGCCGAGCGCCCCTGCCTCGCCTGCCCCTTCCCAGCGTTTAAACCTTCCCATGCGAGCCGTCCATACCCGCGGGCGCACTCACCCTGGCGAACATCACATGTCCTAGGAATGGTCATGTGCACCTCAAGGTACAGGTCACTGCCCGTGCCCGGGTACTATAGGGGGATATGTGCGAACACCGCCCACCCTATTCGCGGTTGGCGTGGTGTTTCGTTGTGATCAGGCCTGATGCCCCGCCCTACCCGCGGTGCGCATCCGGTGGTAACCATCCAGGGAAGGAATAGTGATGAGCGAGAACCTGGCAGATGCTTTCCTCAACGGCGAGTCGTTGAAGAATGCCCCCGGCCCCTATTTTGGTGAGTACGGCGGGCGGTGGATGCCCGAGTCGCTGATTGCCGCCATGGATGAGCTTGAGGCAACCTTTAACGAGGCGAAGAACGACCCCGAGTTCATTGCTGAGTTCCAGCGTCTTTCTGCTGAGTATTCGAACCGTCCGTCGCTGCTGACTGAGGTTCCGAAGTTCTCTGAGCACGCTGGTGCGCGTGTGTTCCTCAAGCGTGAGGACCTGAACCACACGGGTAGCCACAAGATTAATAACGTGATTGGTCAGGCTCTGCTGGCTAAGCGTATGGGTAAGACCCGTCTGATTGCTGAGACTGGTGCGGGTCAGCACGGTGTTGCGACTGCGACTGCGGCTGCGCTGTTCGGCATGGAGTGCGTGGTCTACATGGGTGAGGAAGACACTGAGCGTCAGTCGCTGAACGTGGCTCGTATGCAGCTGCTGGGTGCGAAGGTGATTGCGGTTCAGAACGGTTCTCGCACCCTCAAGGACGCCATTAATGAGGCACTGCGCGACTGGGTTTCGAACGTTGAGAACACCCACTACCTGCTGGGTACTGCGGCGGGTGCGCACCCGTTCCCGGCGATGGTGCGTTTCTTCCACGACGCTATCGGTGAGGAGGCGCGCGAGCAGATTCTGGCTGAGACCGGCCGCCTGCCCGATGGTATTGCTGCCTGCGTGGGTGGCGGTTCGAACGCGATTGGTCTGTTCCACGCGTTCTTGGACGATTCGTCGGTTGAGATTTACGGTTTTGAGGCTGGCGGCGACGGCGTGGAGACCGGCCGTCACGCGGCGACCATTACTCTGGGCCGCCCGGGCATGCTGCACGGCGCGATGACCTACCTGATGCAGGATGAGGACGGCCAGACCATTGAGTCCCATTCGATTTCTGCTGGTCTGGATTACCCGGGCGTGGGTCCGGAGCACTCCTACCTGTCCGATATTGGTCGCGTGACCTACGAGCCGGTGACTGATACCGAGGCGATGGACGCCCTGCGTCTGCTCTGCCGCACCGAGGGTATTATCCCGGCGATTGAGTCCTCCCACGCTCTGGCGGGCGCGTTGCGCGTGTGCCAGCGTTGGGCTGCTGAGGATCCGCAGGCGGCACGGGAGAAGACGATGATTGTCTGCCTGTCCGGTCGTGGCGATAAGGACATGGAGACCGCGCTGAAGTGGTTCGGCCTGGGTAAGGCGATTCCGTCCTCGACCCTGATGACCGGTAATAAGGAAGCTGCCGCATCCGCTGCACAGAACGCACAGGCTGAAAGTGAGGCTAAGTAATGAGCTACCAGGACGCTATTTCTCAGGCGGCACCTTTTACGGTGCTGGATGGTTCTTTCCCCGTCCCGAATGCGCAGTCGCCTCTGGCGGCTCGTCTGGCTGAGTGCGAGAAGCAGGGCCGTGCGGCGCTGATTGGCTACCTGCCGGTGGGCTTCCCGACTCTGGATGAGTCGATTGACGCGGCGATTGCTCTGGGCAATAACGGCGCGGACATTATTGAGCTGGGCGTTCCTTATTCTGATCCGGTCATGGATGGTCCGGTGATTCAGAAGGCGACCGGCGTGGCGCTGGAAAACGGTTTCAAGCTTCCTCAGCTGTTTGAGGCGGTTCGCCGCATTACCGAGGCGACCGACGCGGTGGTTGTTGTGATGACGTACTGGAACCCGGTTCTGGCCTACGGTGTGAAGAATTTTGCGCGTGATTTGGCGGTTGCCGGTGGCGCGGGCATAATCACCCCGGACCTGGTGCCTGATGAGGCGTCGGCGTGGTTTGAGGCTTCTGACGAGTACGGTCTGGATCGTATTTTCTTGGCTGCTCTGTCTTCTTCACCGGAGCGTCTGGCGACTATTGCGAAGGCGTCGAGCGGCTTCGTGTATGCCGTGTCGGTGATGGGCGTGACCGGTGCCCGCACCTCCGTGTCGGAGGCGGCTCGCACCCTGGTTGCGGACATTAAGGCTGCCGGTTCCGCTCGTGCGTGCGTGGGCCTGGGCGTTTCGACTCGTGCTCACGTTGAGGAGATCGGAGAGTATGCGGACGGTGTGATTGTCGGTACTGCGCTGGTGAAGGCTTTGGCTTCTGGCGGTGTTGAGGCGGTGGCTAAGCTGACCCGTGAGCTGGCGGGACGTGAAAGCTAATGTCTAATGTGCTGTCGCTGATGAGCGTGCCGGTAGCTAACGTGCTGGCTTCGATTCCGCTGGCTTCGATTCCCTCGCCGAGCGTTTCGTACCTGCAGCTGGGCCCGTTCCGTGTGCATTTCTATGCACTGTGTATTCTTGCGGGTATGGCGGTGTGCTTGTGGCTGGGTTCTCGCCGTTGGAAGGCGGCGGGTGGTACCCCTGAACGCGTTTTTGACGTGGCGATGTGGGCTATTCCGGCGGGCATTATTGGTGCCCGCGCCTACCACGTGCTGATTACTGACCCGGGTAGCTATTTCGGTCCGAATGTCGCTGATCCGTGGGCTTTCCTGAAGATTTGGGAGGGCGGCATCGGCATTATGGGCGCCGTGTCGGTTGGTGCGTTGGGCGCCTGGTATGGTTGCCGCCGCTACGGCATGAATTTCCCGGCTTTTGCGGATGCGGTAGCGCCGGGTATTCTGCTGGCTCAGGCGTTTGGCCGCTGGGGTAACTGGTTCAACCAGGAGCTGTTCGGGAAGCCGACGACTCTGCCGTGGGGCTTGGAGATCAGCACGTCGAGCGGTAATTTCCCGACCCAGTATCCGGCGGGTACGCTGTTCCATCCGACGTTCCTGTACGAGTCGCTGTGGAACCTGCTGGGTGTGGCGTTGCTGCTGTGGCTGGGCCGTAAGGGCGTGCTGAAGCTGGGTCAGACCCTGTGGTTGTACGTGTTCTACTACGGTGTGGGTCGCCTCTTCATTGAGATGTTCTTGCGTATTGATACGTCGGAGATGCTCTGGGGCGTTCGTATTCACGTGTGGACTGCTCTGCTGCTGGTTCTGCTGGGTGCTGTTGGTTTTGTGGTGGCTGGCCGTCGTGCGGCGGCGAAGGCTGCTGCGGGTATTGGGCCCGCTCCGGCGGAGATCGCTCCGAAGCCTGCCGCAGATGAGCCTGCAGAGGGCGCTGAGGAGAAGGCACCTGAGAAGGCAGCGTCTGCCGAGGATTCTGACTCTTCTGAATCTTCGACGAAGGGCTCCTAGCTTTCATCTTCTGGCTTTCATCTTCTAGCTCCATCTAAATTTCATAGAAAAACCGCCGGATGGAGGAGTGCCCCGTCCGGCGGTTTTTCTATGCCCGCTATTTGTGCTTGCTGTCTGCTTCTAGGCAGCTAAGTCTAATCGGCTAAGAGTTCCTGTGTGCCGGTAGGAATTGTATAGGGGTAGATTGAACCTTTTCTTTAGGGTGGTATGCGCCTCAAACTTAATATTTAAATTTTTTCTGAGTGCCTCCCAAACCGCTTGTTTGGGAGGCATTCTCATCTTCTGTGTTGCTTCGTCATAGCGTCATATCAACCTTTGGCAGTTTAGTGCATTGGTCGGAATGGACCTTATCGAAGGCTCATCCTCGCTCGTGAGAATGCCTATATCTAACCCCTCTGTCATATTCGGGGGTAAACCTTTAGATTGGCGGCTCATCATTTTACGGTGGAAATGTAAAGAATACGCGCGTTTACCCCGCTAGGTTGCAAAGCGCAGGTTGCGGCTTGAGCGCGGCCACCAATGACTAAGGAGTTTAGGTCATGTGCAAGGAAACCATGAAGGCTGTTGTTGTCCCTGAGAAGGTTGACGGTTCGGTTGTTGTCCGCGAGGTTCCCGTTCCGGCTGTCGGTCACGGCCAGGCGCTCGTGAAGATTGAGTACTCGGGCGTGTGCCACACTGACCTGCACGTGGCTTCCGGTGATTTCGGTGAGGTTCCGGGTCGTATTCTGGGACATGAGGGCATCGGTCGTGTCGTCAAGGTCGGTGAGGGTGTTGAGTCCCTGAAGGAAGGCGATCGCGTGTCGGTGGCTTGGTTCTTCGAGGGCTGCGGCCACTGTGAGTACTGCACCTCGGGCCGTGAAACCCTGTGCCGTTCGGTGAAGAATGCAGGCTACTCGGTTGATGGCGGCATGAGTGAGTACACCCTGGTGACCGCTGATTACGCTGTGAAGGTTCCCGAGGGTCTTGACCCGGCACAGGCAAGCTCTATTACTTGCGCTGGTGTGACCACCTATAAGGCAATTAAGGAGTCGCTGGTTCGCCCCGGTGAGTGGCTGGTTGCTTACGGTGCTGGCGGTCTGGGTAACCTGGCTGTTCAGTACGCTAAGAAGGTTTTCGGCGCCAAGGTTATCGCTGTTGATATCAACGACGATAAGCTGGCTCTGGCTCGTGAGACCGGTGCTGATCACGTCATCAATGGCCGTGAAGTTGAGAATGTTCCGGCTCGTATTCGCGAGCTGACCGGCGGTGGCGCTCACGCTGCTGTGGTGACCGCGGTGTCGAAGGTTGCGTTCAACCAGGCTGTTGAGTCGGTTCGTGCGGGTGGTTCCGTGGTGGCTGTTGGTCTGCCCTCGGAGATGATGGAGCTGTCCATTGTGAAGATTATTCTGGATGGTATCCGCGTGGTGGGCTCCCTGGTGGGCACCCGTCAGGATCTGGCGGAGGCGTTCCAGTTCGGTGCTGACGGCATAGTGGTTCCGGTGGTTCAGCTGCGTGAGGTTGACGAGGCGCCGGCTGTCTTTGAGGAAATGGCGGCGGGTAAGATTACCGGCCGTATGGTTCTGGACTTCGCTAGCCTCTAAGCTGGCGGATGGGTTGAGACGCCCGGTAAGGCCTCAAGATCTCACTCGGCTGGGGTTCTGACGGTAGTTTCGATGGTTATAGCGCCTAGGGCGCATCCCGTGTGGTGGGGAGTAGGGGTACTCTTTCTGCTGTGCATATGACGCGGGGTGCGTCCTAGTGTTTTAAACTAGTATTTTAGTGTGGGGTTTTTGAGGGCCGTTATCCTATGGAGCCGAAAATCTCTGTGAATACTAGGCACCTAAACGTAATATATCCAGAAATTTATTTTTGAAATATCCGGGAAATATCTCAAAATTCTCACTAAATTAGTTCAATAGAGCATCTTGTTTGACATCTATAGACCTCAAAATGCATATTTGTATTGCAAACATTCAACTATTGGTTGAGGCGTAATATTTGCCGAAGAGATAGGTTTTGAACGCCTCTGCACATACCCTTGATGTAACGGGATGTAACGTGTGAAGGTTTCGGCCCTCCTAGATATCGATTCCTTCTCCCGGAACGTTATACCCGGGTGAATTTCAGCATCTTCGTACCGTGCCGTTATTCACCGTTGAGCCCTTCCTTCCGGTCAGGCGCCCCTCTAGACACCTTCGGATTGAGGTCTCACCAACGATTAGTGTGGGCCCCACGGACATAGTCAATGGGGATTATGTCCGCCACACTAATCCAAAATTCTTGGACGATTCCGCAATAACGCTTCGCGGCGGCACGCCCGCCACGCCATAAATTTACCTGCCGGCACGGGTAACATAGCCGGGTTCTCTACTCACTCGGTAACCCACCCGCTGCAGAACGCATCTTGATTTTTGTGTTGTTCAGAAGATGCGCCCTGTAGCGAAAGAACGAGGGGCACCTCTGCCAGGTGCCCCTCGTTTTTATATGCGCGTTTTATCGTTGAGTAGATTCCGCGCTATTTAGTAGATTCCACGTTGCGCGGTCCAGCGGATCGTACCGCGCTCAAAGTACATGTAGTACACGCCCTTCACGTAGGATTCATTGCCGCGTGCCGCACCGTAACGGGCGCTATTCTTCTCCCAATGCTTGAAAATCGCGCCCTTACCGTTGGTCTCGTACGCACCGTACGCATCCGACCAGAGCAGTACCTTACCCGAGGCGAACTGAATCTGAGCGCCCGTGGAGATGATAGTCTCATCGGTCACCGGTGCACCCCAAGCGCCGCGGTGCTGCATGAAGCGGTGGTAGAACGCGCCGCCGGTGTGCATGCGGTGGGTGCCGGTCTGCGCGGACCACACGTAGGTGGTCCTGCCGGTGAATTCCTGCTTGATGAGGCCGTAGCCCAGGTTCTGCTCATCGGTGGTGGGCACGCCCCTCATGCCAGCTGCACGCCAGGTCGCATAGATGGAGCCGCGCTCATTGATGATGTGGGTGCCGGTAGCGGCAGACCAGTAGGCGCCCTCACCGTTGGCGAAGGAGACCGCGATGGTGTCGGAGCGGGTTTCCTCGTCGGTGGTTAGGCCGCGGAATCGTGCCACGTCCGAGCGGAACTTATAATCCAGACCGCCGTTGGTGACCAGCCAGTGCGAACCGTGAGAGTTCGTCCAGTAGATGGTCTTGCCGTTGGTGAACTTCTGCGCATACACTCCGTGACCCAGAGAGTACTCGGTGCCAATCGGGTTGCCGTAGAAGGAGCGGTTCTTATTCCAGAAGTTACCGATGCCGGTGCGAATATCAATGGAACCGGTCGCGGTGGCCACCACGTTCGAATCCTGTGCCGCACGGTCTTTTGCCACACGCTTCTCAACCGCGCGGTCCTGGCCGTTCGACCAGTTGCGGTGCACCGCGTTGGGGTTCTTTGCCAGAACCTTCAGATCGTTCACGGTGCCGGGGAAGAAGTTCGAGTCACCCACGAACGGACCGGAATCAGTGAACTGCCAAATGTCGTAGCCGCTCCAACCCGTCGGAATTGCACCGACCTTGGTGGAGTAGCTCGCCAGGTGCAGCGGCAGAGAACCGAACTGCTGCGAACCCACGCACTGCGACCACCAGGAGGTTGCGGTGTACACTATCGGGGCGCGACCGGTCAGTGAACGGTAGGTATCCACAAAGTCGCGGGTCCAGGCGGTCAGCTGCGCCGGAGTCATGTTGAAGCAGGTGTTGCCGTAGACGGGGTAGGGATTGAACTCAATATCCAACAGACCGGGCAGGGTCTGGCCGTCGGCAGTCCACGCGCCACCATTCTGCACGAAGTAGCGTGCCTGATTGGCACCCGAGGAGGTGCGGGGGTTTGCGAAGTGGTAGGCGCCGCGCACCATGCCGACCTGGGCCGAGCCGTTGTACTGCTGACCGAAGTAGGGGTTGGTGTAGTAGGTGCCCTCGGTTGCCTTCACGTAAGCGAAGCGGGAACCTGCGGCGTAGGCGCTCGCCCAATTCACGTTCTGCTGGTGCGAGGAGACGTCCATGCCGAGGGTGCCGCCGGAGGGGGTCCACACGGAGCGGCCCTGCGCCAGCGCCTGACCGGCTGCCGGAGTTCGACCAGCTCCCGGACCCTGCGCGGAGCTCTGGGTCGCGGAAATACCGCTCAGAGTTGCGGTAGAAGCGGGGGAGGTGGCGCCGGTGCGTGCGTTCGCGGTGCCCAGGCGTTCGCGCTCGCCCGCACCCATAGCGGGGTTGGAGCGTTCGACCAGGGATGCATCCGGAGCGGGAGCGTAGGTGAGCTCCTCGTAGGATGCGTTGGGGTTGACCTCTGCGGCTGTGCTCGCGCTGGGGGCAGCAAACACGGCGGGAACGGAGGTGAGGGACGCGGCGACGAGGGAGAGTGCACCTGCGGACGCCATGATGGAGCGGGCTGCCGCGGAGCGCGCGGCAGTCTGGAGTTTCTTCATTGATCTTTGCCTGTGGTTGAGAGGTGGATGTGTCGATGTGGCCCTGTGTGGGGGGCTTTTGACACGAGTGAATATGTGGGGTAGTTGAAGTGATGTGCGTGTCGGTTGCCGGGTATGTCAAGCGGCTGACACAGCTATCAGTCTACGGTACCTGCACAGCTGTGCGCAATGCTTTGGGGTGCCTTTCTAGCGGCATAATTTTCACGGAGTGCACAGTAATCGGTGTCTTTGGAGAGGGTGTTTTGTTTTGTGGCTTGTCGGTGCATTTATTGGCGGTGATTTTTTCGGAAAAATTTTAGGCACACGACACATTGCGGCGTTGCACATTTCATTGTGCGGACCGCGCTATCGGGCTGACTGTCGAGGTGCCTGTGGGTTGTCTGCCGAGGAGTCTAGCGCAGTGTGATTGGACTGAGGGAATACCTCTTGGGGTATAAGGAAAGGGGTGGGCCGCACACACAAAGACCCACCCCCTCCGTGTCCGGCTACTGTTGGGGTGCGGCCTCGCACCTAGCATCCGGAGTTATATGGCCGATGCAGGAGAGATGAAGAGTCATCGGCCACACTATGGTGCCTGTTGGCACGTTTATCTCGGTGAGCCCCGCCGGTTCTCTCGGCTTCTCGCCGTGCCTACCGAGAGGGGCAGGCGGGGGTCAACGAAAGTTAGTGAATCCCGAAGGATTTAGAGGAACTTCGCGATGTCCTCAATCAGCGGCTTGAGAGTCTCGCGGTCGATATACTCAGCCTTGCCGGTCTTGTAGCATTCGAGCATCTGCTGAATACCCTCGTTCGGGTGCGGGTTTGCCATGAGCCATGCGCGCACCGGGCCCTTCAGGGCGGTCTTGTGAGCCAGCGAAATCTTGTCGAAGTCGATGCCGCCACGCAGGTGGTAGACGGGGCGGCCCTCGGTCAGTTCGGGGGTGTAGCTCTTGGCGACAGCCTTGTCCAGCAGCTTCTTGGAGTATTCACCGGTGAAGGAGACGGTGAAGAACGCGGTGCGGTTCTTCTTGGGCGCAATAATCGGCAGAATCTTCTTGCGAAGTGCCGGTGCGCCGTTGAGGAATCCACCGTAGTCGCTACCGGCAATGACGAAAGCGTCGAATGCCTCAGCCTGCTCGGGAGTGACCTTGGAGGCGGGGACAGTCTCAACCTCGGGGGCCTGCGGGAGTGCACGCAAATCTTCTGCCAGCCAGGTGGCGTACTGTTCGGTGTAGCCGTAGGTGGAGCCGAAGATAATCAGCACGCGAGTAGTCATCTGTGAACCTTCCAGATATATTTCGCATTTCAAATACTAATTATGGGTTCCAATATAGGCTAGGCGCGCGAAAATGTGAAATCGCCTAGCTTTTGGATGCCCAATCTATCTTCTCACAGCCCACTCTGAGTGTCTCTATGTTTTTGAAATATGCTCGAATGTTCTCGAGCGAGACTAAATATTGACTAAATATTGTGCAGTGGAGGCTAGATATGGGTAAAAAGTACCCTAATTTACTTTCCGGGGGAGACGGGGGTGGTGGGGTGAAAACCGACTTTCTGTGGTGCGTTGGATGGGGAAGGGGTGGTATTCAAAAAGCGACGTGAAACATAATTTCTTCGGTAGAAAGAGTTGGGGGAAGCATACCCAAGAGGACGTAAAACCCCTATAATTGAGAAAGAGTCCCACGCATCCAGCATGTGGTTACCTGTTAGAACGCGTGGGAATAATTGGGAATTTGACGTTAGTCTTCCCCGGAAAATCAGTGTGAACCCCCAGGGATCACGCAAAACAACGCACAAAGGTTAGGTACATGAGGCGCGCAAAAATCGTTGCAACCATCGGTCCGGCAATCGAGTCCCCCGAGAAGATTTCCGAGGCAATCAAGGCTGGCCTGAATGTCGCCCGTCTGAACATGAGCCACGGTGACCACGCCGAGCACCAGGCACGCTATGACACCATCCGTGAAGAGTCTGCAAAGCTCGGTAAGGACGTTGCAATCCTCGCCGACCTGCAGGGCCCCAAGATTCGCCTCGAGCGTTTTGCAAACGGCAAGGAATACCTTGAGCCCGGCGCAGACTTCACCATCACCTCCGAAGACGTTGAAGGTACCGCAGAAATCTGTGGCACCACCTACAAGGGCCTGCCCGGCGACGTAAAGCTTGGCGACAAGCTCCTGCTCGACGATGGCAAGATCCGCCTCGAAGCTATTGAGGTAACTCCCACCCGCGTTCGTACCCGCGTGGTCGTCGGTGGTCCCATCTCTAACAACAAGGGCATCAACCTGCCCGGCGCAGCAGTCTCCCTGCCCGCGCTGACCGAGAAGGACGCGAACGACCTGCGCTTCGCACTGAAGATGGGTGCAGACATCATTGCACTCTCCTTCGTCCGTACCGGTGCAGACGTTGACCCCGTCCACAAGATCATGGACGAAGAGGGTATCCGCGTACCCGTCATTGCCAAGATTGAGAAGCCCCAGGCAGTTGAGAACCTGCAGGACATCATCGACAAGTTCGACGGCATCATGGTCGCTCGTGGTGACCTCGGTGTGGAGCTACCCTTCTCTGAGGTTCCCCTCGTCCAGAAGAAGGCTATCGACATGGCACGCCGCTGGGCAAAGCCCGTCATTGTGGCAACCCAGGTGCTCGAGTCCATGACCGACAACCCCGTCCCCACCCGTGCAGAGGTTTCTGACTGCGCTAACGCAATCCTCGACGGTGCAGACGCAGTGATGCTCTCCGGTGAGACTTCGGTCGGTAAGTACCCGATCATCACCCTGCAGGCAATGGCAGCAATCGTCAGCGACACCGAAAAGGGCGGCCTGTACCGCGTGCCCGAGCTGGACCGCAAGCCCCGCACCCGCGGTGGCGCAATCACCCGCGCAGCAGTGAACATTGCTGAGCAGCTGGACGCAAAGCTCATCGTTACTTTCACCCAGTCCGGTGACTCGGCACGTCGTTTGGCACGTCTGCGCCCCGAGACCCCGATTGTTGCGTTCACCCCGAACGCTAAGGCACGCGCCTTCCTCTCCATGCTCTGGGGTGTTGAGGCTAAGCACGCTGAGATGATCACCGAGCAGGAAGCGCTGTTCACCTACGTGGACGAGTACCTGCTCAGCGAGGGTCTGGCAGAAGCTGGCGACCTGGTCGTCGTTGCTGCCGGTGCTCCCGCAGGCCGCGCAGGTACCACCAACATGGTTCAGGTACACCGCGTCTCCGGTGCTGAGGGTGAGCGTGAGGCTCTGCGTCCTTACGAGGAGAGCGAGGTCAAGCGCTAAGCCGCTCACCGATCTTTTCCGATGCGTACTGAGGGTAATTCTTAGCCTGTACGCTCGGTATATAGAACCGCCGCCCGGTCGTGAACTCTCACGGCTAGGCGGCGGTTTCTTGCGTCTTTATCTTTCTTGTGCCTTTATTGTTGCCCCATCTGATGCGCGGGTGGGCCGGGTGGGTGTAGAAGTAGATACGCAAAAGCGGGGGGGGCCGGTGGAGCGGTTCCCCCGGCGGGGGGGGGGGGGGGGGCGGGGGGGGGGGCCCCCCCCCCCCCCCCCCCCGGTTTTTTGGGGCGCGGGGGGGGCCCTTAAACCCCCCGGGGGGGATCCCC
>NZ_JANCOC010000002.1:0-142266 GCF_024294905.1 Rothia gullae | reverse complement strand
GGTTTTTGTGGTTTTTTTTTGTTTTGGGGCATTAGCGCCCCCCCCCCGGGGGGGGGGGGGGGGGGGGGGCGCCGGTAAGACGACCACACCAAAACGGGGCGGAACCGCTCCACGCTCCCCCCCCGCTTTTGGGCTGGTGCCCGAGGTGGGACTCGAACCCACACTCCGAAGAACCTGATTTTGAGTCAGGCGCGTCTGCCAATTCCGCCACTCGGGCATATCACGCATTTGTGCGTAACACATTTAGAATTCTAACCCAGGCTGTCTAGAAAATCTAATCTATCAGACGTGTTGGGGGCGCCGAGGCGGGGCGCGGAACATCTGCTGAGGGTTTCTGTTGCGCCTCTATGAGGGGGTAAGTCTGGTACCTGCCGCGCATTTGCTGAGGGGTGCGGGAGGGGATGTTGAGCGTAAATCCTGAGCTCAGGGTGAACCGGCGCCACTTATCCACAGGTGGAGGCGGGGGAGAAAGCGCGCATCCTGTATCCTTAAAGACTGACTAACCATCCCCGTTCGCCTTCGCGGCTGGGGGCCACCTCAACGTTAAGAAAGTGATCACGGCTCGTGTTCAATTCTCTCTCCGACCGCTTGACGGCAACTTTTAAGAACCTGCGCGGCAAGGGCCGCCTCTCCGAGGCAGACATTGATGCAACCGTCCGCGAAATCCGCCGCGCCCTGCTCGACGCTGACGTCGCCGTCCCCGTGGTCCGCGAATTTACCGCCCACGTGAAGGAACGTGCTCTCGGTGCGGAAGTTTCCGAGGCACTGAACCCCTCCCAGCAGATCGTCAAGATCGTGAACGAGGAGCTGGTGAGCATCCTCGGCGGTTCGACCCGCCGCATCAACATGGCGAAGAGCGGCCCGACCATCATCATGCTGGCGGGTCTGCAGGGTGCCGGTAAGACCACCCTGGCGGGCAAGCTGGCTCACTGGCTAAAGGGCCAGGGCCACACCCCGATGCTGATTGCATCCGACCTGCAGCGCCCCAATGCGGTGACTCAGCTGAAGGTTGTTGGTGAGCGTGCGGGTGTGCCCGTGTACGCGCCGCACCCCGGTGTGACCAGCGAGTTTGACGTGCCCACCGGCGATCCCGTGCAGGTGGCACGTGACGGTGTGGCTGAGGCTCGCGCTAAGCTGCACGACGTGGTGATTGTCGATACTGCGGGTCGTCTGGGTGTTGACGCTGAGCTCATGCAGCAGGCACGTAACATTCGTGACGCTATTGAGCCGCACGAAGTTCTGTTCGTTATCGATGCGATGATCGGTCAGGACGCCGTGAACACCGCTAATGCCTTCAACGAGGGTGTGGACTTCACCGGTGTGGTCCTGTCTAAGCTTGATGGTGATGCTCGCGGTGGTGCGGCGCTGTCGGTGGCTTCGGTGACCGGCAAGCCGATTATGTTCGCGTCCACCGGTGAGAACGTCACTGACTTTGAGCAGTTCCACCCGGACCGTATGGCAAGCCGCATCCTGGATATGGGTGACATCCTGACTCTGATTGAGCAGGCTGAAGCTCAGTGGGATAAGGCTGAAGCCGACCGCATGGCGAAGAAGTTTATCGATCAGGAAGACTTCACTTTTGAGGACTTCCTGGCTCAGATGCAGCAGATTCGTAAGCTTGGTTCCATGAAGAAGCTGCTCATGATGATGCCCGGTGCGGCTCAGATGCGTCAGCAGCTTGAGGCTTTCGATGAGCGCGAGATTGACCGCGTGGAGGCGATTGTTCGCTCCATGACCCCGCACGAGCGTGTGGCTCCGCGCATCATTAACGGTTCTCGCCGTGCCCGTATCGCTAAGGGTGCGGGTGTGACCGTGTCTGAGGTGAACCAGCTGATGGAGCGTTTCGCTCAGGCTCAGAAGATGATGAAGAAGCTTGCTTCGGGCAAGATGCCCGGCATGCCCGGTGGTATGCAGATGCCCGGTATGGCGGCTGCGGCCGGTGGCGCTCGTAAGAACGCGAAGAACAACAAGAAGAAGAAGGCTCGTTCCGGCAACCCGCAGAAGCGTGCGGCGCAGGAGGCGGCAGCAGCTAAGGCGCAGCAGGCTCGCGCCGGTGCTGCGTTCGGTCAGCAGGGTCAGAACCAGGAGACGGATCTGTCCAGCATGAACCTGCCGAAGGGCTTCGAGAAGTTCCTGCAGTAAGAGCAAATATGAGCCCCGTAAGGGGCGGTACGGGTGCGCACGTGGTGACGGGGCGCACCCGTACCGGTATGGTGCCCGGTTTGGGTGTATGAATGGGTGTGAAGGGAAGGTATCAATGGCTCAGAACGAGCAGAATTGGGATCGAGAGAACGCGGATGATCAGCTGAATGAGCAGGTCACGCCGTGGTCTCAGCGCGCCTTCGCTGATGATGCTGTAGAGGACCCTGCCGGTGACTCTGCTGGAGAATCTGCAGGAGAGTCTGTAGTTGAGGAGAGCTCGCTGGGATTCTCTGATGCTCCCGCAGAGGATATTGAAGACAACCCTTCGGGCAATCTTGAAGACGGCATCGCACACGACTATGCGGACGGCTTCGACAATGAATCGAACATCCTTCCCGGGTACACCCCCGTCTGGGCGCGTATCGCCCTCGAGTACGGGGAGCACTCCGCCGAACTGGCGGGCGACCTCGTCTACTCCAGCGAGAGCGATGACCCCGCCGTTGACGACGTTGCCGCAACCATTCTGAACCTCATTCGTGAAGCCCGCAGCATGCACGATGAGGTGAAGGCGGAAGACCCCGATACGCAGCGCGCCTGGAACGACCGCACGAAGGTTGACCGCCTCGCCGCCGCCCTGGAGAGCGAAGAGTGGACCGTCGATAAGCTCACCGGCATGTGGGACGACGCCCCCGCACCTGCCGGAACCGGCGAATCAGATAGCCCCGAGTACCTGCGCGCCCAGGACGAGGAGCGCACCGCCGAGAAGCATCGCAATGAGCGCATCGAGCAGACCATGGAGCTGGAGGAGAAGATTCAGCGCCGCCGCATCATGGCTCGTTCAACCACCGATGATGAGCTGATTGCCGCCCTCATTGAGGCGACCGCCGCCTCCCCGGAGCTGATTGCTTACGAGATGGGTGAGCATCAGGTGCAGCTCTACGTGCTATGCGCTGTGGATGATGAGGGCTACATGAACGTGCTGGAGGTCGCTGACGGCCACCTGCACGTGGGTACCCCCGTTGAGGACTACGTGGCGCAGCTGGTGGATCAGCTGCCGGTTACCGGTGCCGCCCTTGAGGGTGAGGCGACCGTGTGGGAGGAGCTGCCCAACGGTCAGGGTGAGCTGGAGTTCCTGGTGGACGGTGACGCCGCCATGCTCGTTGACCTGCCCATTGACATGATTACCGGGCTTCTTTTGGCGTACCTTCCTGCCGGTACTCGGCAGGTTGTTGCCGCGCCGGCGGGGGAGTGGACCCTCATTTCTGCTGACACGGTGGACCTGATGGCGCTGCTGAGCCTGCTGAACTGCAACGCCCTGATTGCTGAGGGTAATGCGAACCAGCAGCACCTGGTGGTCTATGAGGAGCCCGCCCGCGAACCCTACTCGGATGAGGAGTGGTACCTGGAGGCGTTCGGCGAACCCTACGAGAATATCGTGGAGGAGTTCACCTGGCAGCGTGTGCCTAAGCGCCTGAACCGTGCCCTCAGCCGTGAGGAGGTCGCACGTTTTGGTGGCGTGTTGGAGGATCTGCTGTCGGAGCTTCCCGGTAGCGCCCCGGAGCTGTCGGGTTCGAAGATTTTCGGTTCCGATGAGGAGGAAATCGAGCAGGGCATCGCTAATGTCATGGCGATGTTTGGTGTGAAGGATGACTCCATTGCCGGTCGCCGTCTGAATGCGTACCTGCGCGATACGAGCAATACCCTGGCGTTGGAGTCGGTGCTGCAGCTGCTGGATGTTCCCACGGAGCTGGCGCTGGTGCCGACCACCGGTTTTGATGTGGCGTCGATTAGCACGGCGCGTATCTTCGGCAACGAGGATGAGGGTTTCGTGCAGCCTGCGGCTGAAACTGCTGATGAGGCGCAGACTTCTGAAGCCCTGGACGTTACCTTCACGCTGGATGACTCCGTTGCCGAGGCTACCTTCTCTGAAAATACCTTCTCTCGGAGCACCTTCCCTGAGAACGCCTTCGTAGAGGAGGATTCCGTCGAAGATGCATCCTTCGAAGATGACGAGGAGATTGAACCCTATCCGGGTAACTTCCCCTCGCCCATGGAGCGTAGCTACCGGCTGGTGGCGACCGGTCGCCGCGTGACTCTCGCCGAGTGGATGGATGCCATTAGCGAAGGCCATATTCCCTTCGAGTACACGCATATGTCTTTCCCGGAAGACGCTCTTGATGAGGAAGAAGAATTCCTGGACTCTGAGCCGTTTGATGACTTCGAGGGTCCCTACGAGCAGGACCGCGATTCCGATAGGGACGACGCGGACCAGCCTGTGGATCGCAGGGTTTTCACCCCGGAGAAAGAAGCTGCTCGTGCGCATTTGAGGGCTGCCGTGGCACCATACTCCAGCCAGTCTGCCGCAGAACAGTCAGCCGCATCGCAGTCCGAGGCGAACCCGGCTGAGGCGAACCCTGCTGAGGGCGCACAATCCGATGCCGCGCGCTCTGCTGACTCACAGTCTGAGAATGTATCCACTGAAGATGCTCCGTCGCAGGCAACGCAGGTTGCCCCCTCCGCAGGGGCTGCCTCAAAGAATTCTGCCTCGAAGAAGCGCCTGACTCCGGAGCAGATTCGCGCGAAGACCCGCCGTGTGGGTATTGCCCTGGGTGCGGATGTGACCGCTCAGAGCGCTATCGCTCTGACCCTGGCGAAGGTAGCGCGCCGCCGCCGTGCTCAGGGTAAGGCGAGCCGTAAGTTCTCGGTGGCTGCGGCACTCTTTGCCCTGAATGCCACTGTGGAATCTGCCCTGATTCCGACGGTGCTGCGTTCTTTTGAGCGGACTCAGATGAAGAAGCATGCCCACCCGGTGGCGGATGCTGAGCTGGTGCATCCGGGTGACACCGCAGGGGAACAGCCCTCGACCAAGAAGCGCACTCTGATTGATGATTTGCGTGAGGGCCACTACCGCACGGTGGAGCAGGTTGCCCAGTCCACGGAGCAGGTACCCTCTGGACTGCGTGAGCGTGCCCTGGGTATAGTGCGTAGCATCAGGCAACGCGCTACGAAGAAAACCGACCGCTAAAGGAAAGAAGCCATGAAGGATTCCTATCTGAGTGATGAAGAGCTGAAGGCTTTTATCGCCACCTTGCCCACGCGCCGTTTGGCGGCGGGCGCGCTGATTCGTAATGAGCGCGGCGAGATGCTGCTGGTGAAGCCGAACTATAAGGACGGTTGGATTCTTCCTGGCGGCACCGTGGAGGCTGGCGAGGCGCCCAAGCCCGGTTGTGAGCGTGAGATTGTGGAGGAGCTGGGCCTGGATGTGAAGCTGGGCCGCGTGCTGCTGATTTTCCACGGCTTGTCGCTGGGTGTGTGGGGTGATTCGACTTACTACATGTATGACGGCGGCGTGATCGCGGCGGATACGAAGATTACCCTGCAGGATGCTGAGCTGGTGACCTATGAGTGGGTTGCTCCGGAGAACCTGGAAGGCTACGTGCGTCCGTCGATGGTGGAGCGTCTGCGTGAGTGCTACCGCGCCCTGGAGACGGGGGAGACTCTGGAGATGAGCAACCTCGACTCCTAACAACCTCGACTAGCGGCGGCTGCAGGGTGGCTCGCCGGGCGTAGCTATCTGAACCGAGTCACAGCCTAGTCGCCGGGTATATCACGGGGCGCTTCACGGGGTACAGAACGCTGTTTAAAAGTGATGTTCGGTGCCTGCGGCAATTATTTTTCCGTGTCGCTAGCTTAAAATCTTGGGCTCTGATACCCTAGCTGAGTACCCGGCGACGCGCGACCCCTCTCTTCGCGCGCCGTTGTGTCCATAGAGGCGCCGTGAATGGCCCGCCCCACGGGTGCTGAACCGTGTGCCTCGCACCAAATTATGAAACAGGAGTAACCACTAAAGTGGCTGTTAAGATTCGTCTCAAGCGTATGGGTAAGATCCGCGATCCTCGTTACCGCGTCGTGATCGCTGATTCGCGCGTCAAGCGCGACGGTAAGACCATCGAAGAGATTGGTATTTACCACCCGACCGAGCACCCCTCGCGTATCGAGATTAACTCTGAGCGTGCTCAGTACTGGCTCTCCGTCGGCGCACAGCCGACCGAGCAGGTTCTGGCTCTGCTGAAGCTCTCGGGCGACTGGGCTGCATTCAAGGGCGAGAAGGCAGAGTCCAAGATTCTGCCCGTCGAGGCTAAGGCTGAGTTCGTTGTTCCCGAAAAGGGTTCCGTGATCCTGCCCGAGGCTATCACCCCCAAGGCTGAGAAGGCTGAAGAGGCTGCTGAGGAAGCAGCACCCGAGGCTGAGGCTGAGGAAGCAGCTGAGTAATTATGTTGGCTGACGCACTCGAACACCTGGTTCGAGGGATTGTCGATCGTCCGGAGGATGTGAAGGTGCGCCTGCGCACTCAGCGTCACCGTGAAACCCTTGAGGTTCGCGTGCATCCGGATGACCTGGGCCGAGTTATCGGCAGGTCTGGTCGTACCGCCAAGAGCATCCGTCTGGTGATGGACGCTATTTCTGATGGCGAGCCGACGCGTATCGACATTATCGACACCGACAAAAAGCGACGCTAGCTCGTAAACGCTTGAAGCCCCCGCTCCCGGAGTTTTCCGGAAGGCGGGGGCTTTCGCGTACCTGCTTTCTTGGTCTGAGGTGTCGGCGTGAGTTATTGGCGAGAGTTATCAGCATGAGTTATCTGTGCGAGTACTCGCTCCGGCCGCCGTGGAGGCGGGGGAAAGACAGCCGCAGAGAGGCGGCAGAATGCGCCCGTCCTAAGTGCCCGGTAGAATAGTGGGAGCCGTGTACGCGCACGGCGTAGGTTTTAACTTGTATCCAGCGGAGGAAAATTATGCAGGTTGTGGTGGCTCGTATCGGTAAGCCTCACGGTATTCGTGGTGAGGTGACGGTTCAGCTCTTTACTGATGCCCCGCAGGAGCGTTTTGCCCGCGGTGAGGTGCTGGGTATCGAGAATTTCAAACCCGGCTCTGCTGCCGCTTCGGTGGCGCCTACCGGTGAGCTGACGGTTGCCGGTGCCCGCTGGAACAAGAAGATTCTGGTGGTCCGTTTTGATGAGGTGACTACCCGCAACCAGGCTGAGGAGCTGCGCGGTAGCCGCCTGGTCTACGAGGTTCCCGAGGGTGAGGGCGATGAAGAGGGCTTCTACGAGCAGGAGCTGGTGAACCTGCCCGTGTACCTGCTGGCGGACGTTCCCGAGGGTGAGAGTCCCGTGGATAACCCGGCTGTGGGCAAGCCGCTGGGTAAGGTGACCGGTCTGCAGACCATGCCGGTTCAGGATTTGTTGCTGATTAAGCTGGCTCGTTCGCCGCGTCTTGCCTCCGGTGCGGGTGAAGAGATCATGATTCCTTTTGTTGAGGAGATTGTGCCCGAGGTGGTTCCCTCGACCGAGGATGAGCCCGGCTTTGTGCTGCTGACCCCTCCGGCGGGTTTGATTGACCTGGTTGAGGACACTGAGCAGGACGCTGAGCATGCGACCGAGCAGGCGGGGGAGTAGTCCGTGCGCTACGATGTGGTCACGATTTTCCCCGAGTACCTGGAGCCGCTGAAGCTGTCCCTGCTGGGTAAGGCACGCGAAAAGGGTCTGGTGGATCTGCACTTGCACGATCTGCGCGAGTACACCTTTGACCGTCACCGCACGGTGGATGACACCCCGTATGGCGGTGGCGCGGGCATGGTGATGAAGGCGGAGCCGTGGGGTTTGGCGCTGGATGAAGTGCTTGCAGCCTCCCCGCTGAACGCTTCCGAAGACTCTACTGAGGGTGCCAAGTCTGAGGGCACTGAGCTCGCTGCCGAACCTGCTGCTGATACTCGCCCGCTGCTGATTGTCCCGTCCCCGGCGGGTGCCGTTTTCGATCAGGCGATGGCGTACGAGCTGGCGGAGGAGAAGCATATTGTCTTCGCTCCGGCGCGCTACGAGGGCATTGATGAGCGTGTGCTGGACTGGGCGCAGGAGAGCTTCCGCGTGATGCCTGTGTCCCTGGGCGATTACGTGCTCTACGGTGGTGAGGTTGCGGTCATGGCGATGATTGAGGCTATCACCCGCCTGATTCCGGGCGCGATGGGTAACCCTGCCTCCCTGGAGGAGGAGTCGCATACGGGCGGTCTGCTGGAGTATCCGGTGTACACGAAGCCCGCCGTATGGCGTGACCGTGAGGTGCCGGAGGTGTTGCTGTCGGGTAATCACGGTGCGATTGCGCGTTGGCGTCGTGACCGTCAGATTGAGCGCACCCTGGAGCGCCGCCCGGACCTGCTGGAGGCGTACCCGGTGGACCAGTGGGATAAGAAGGATCGCCGCTTCTTGGCTGAGCGCGGGGTGCATTTTGTGAACTTGGCGAAGGCGGCTCAGAAGAAGGCTAAGAAGAACCTCGCACCGCAGGCTGATAGCGCGGCTCAGGTGGCACAGCCTGATACTGCACAGTCTAATACCGTGCGGCCTAATATCGCGCAGCCTAATACTGTGCAGACCCAGCCGGATTCCTAAGCTTCGAACGGGTGCCTGTGAGTGCCTCGTGATTCTCTAAATGGGGGGTTAGCGTCATATAACTGTTAGTTGGCGCTAACCCCTATTTTTTGTGCCAGTGAACTGTTATTCTGAGGTTAACCTCGCTAAGAATATAGCTCACCTATAGCTGGTGCGAGGTTGAAATCCGCTTTCATCGTTGAAAGCACGTACTCAACAGAAGGAGGACACATGTCCGTTGTTAAGGTTCATAGCTTGGCTGTCGTTGGCGACAATCGTGCTGAGCTGGAGAAGCGCTTTGCCGCTGCACGCCACATCGCTGACTCTTTCCCTGGCTTTGAGGGTTTTGAGCTGTGGCGCCCCCTGGATGAGGGTGGCGACTATTTCGTGGTGACTCGCTGGGCTGATGAGGCAAGCCATGATGCATACGCGGCGGCTCGTCGTGAGCGTGACCCGAATACTGTTGTTTCTCACGCTGATGGCACCATGAGCTTCGAGAAGGTAGAGTTCAGCGAGTAACCGGTCATCCTGGGGAAACAATAGATAAACCCCGTCGGTAATCGCTCTGAGTAGGGGTTTATCTCATTTTTATCTCAAATAGTGAGGGGCCGCACTAGCTTTTCTTCATATTGCTTTAAGTGGGTATTAGTCCATGTGGAGGCGATATAAGGAGGGTTTAGGGCGGTTCCTCCTTGATTTTCGGGGCTTAAAATCCGCAGGTATTTAGCTGTGATTGGATATGTGGGTTCAGCGCTATAAAACACCTGAAATACGCTCAATGGGAGCCGGTGGAATACCTCAACCCAAAAGTGACACCGTGATGCAAAAGGCTATTATTCCCGAGAGCACACATTCGTCCGTGCCGGTAGTTCGGGCGAAGACAGCTATCCCCTCTCAGCTGTATCGCATGACGTAGCTGAGTCACTCAAGGGAAATATTCAGTGCATCCGTATGAGCGCCTCCTCTGCATAGGAGGTCTGGCAAGGGCGCCGACTCAACTATCACGTATTCACACAAGTGGTGCATGGTACGGAACCCCGCACTATATGGGATGGGAGCTTGGTGGTTCGACCGTTCATCGTGGTTGATGACCCTCCCAATCGCGGATGGGAATGTGCTTTGCCGTTAAAGACCGCTTTTTACTTGCCCCAGACTCGGATTCTACGTTTCCCTAACATTTTTCGGTCTAGTGCTTTTCAGCCTCGTGCTTTTCAGCCTCGTGCTTTTCGGCCTCGTGCTTTTCGGCCTCGTGCTTTTCAGCCTCGTGCTTTTCAGCCTAGGACTTTCTTCCTAGTGCTTTTCGGGTATTGGGCGCTCGCGGAACTCGATGGGTCGCTTCGCCTTGGGTAGCGAGTACATGACGCGCAGGTACGCATCCTCCACCAGCTCTTCTAGCACCCGCTCGGTTATGCCTTCGCCAGCGCCCACGGAAATCCAGTGCCGCTTATTCATATGCCATGCCGGGATGATGCTCGGGTAGATGCGCCGCAGCACCTCGGATTCTTCCGGGTCGGTTTTGAGGTTCACGATGGGGTAGCCGATGCCCTCGGTGTACATAGCGAAAATCTTGCCGCCCACCCGGTACACCGTGTGCTCGGGCCCGAATGGCTGATCGTGCGTTGCTAGCGGCATGGCGAGCGCGAGGCGGTCAACGGCATGTTCGAGGTCCGCGGGTACCAGAAGTTTGGGGGAGGGGTTTGTGCTCATAACTCGAGTCTAGTGCCCGCGTGGTACTTCGCATAGCATGCAACCTAAAACTCTCGTACCCTCAGTCGAATCCACGCTAAAATAGGTAACTATGGCTGAATTTATTTATCAGATGATCAAGGCCCGCAAGACTGTGGGCGACAAGGTCATCCTTAACGACGTGACGATGTCGTTCTTCCCCGGCGCCAAGATCGGTATGGTTGGTCCGAACGGTGCGGGTAAGTCGACCATCCTGAAGATCATGGCTGGCCTCGACCAGCCGTCCAACGGTGAGGCACGCCTGACCCCCGGTTACACCGTGGGTATCCTCATGCAGGAGCCGCCGCTGAACGAAGAGAAGACCGTTCTGGGTAACGTTGAAGAAGGCGTGGGCGAAATCAAGTCCAAGCTGGACCGCTTCAACGAAATTTCCGCCCTCATGGCTGAGCCGGATGCTGACTTCGACGCCCTCATGGAAGAAATGGGTCAGCTGCAGGAAGCTATCGACGCCGCTAACGCATGGGACCTGGACTCCCAGCTGGAGCAGGCAATGGAAGCGCTGCGTTGCCCGCCCGCTGACATGCCCGTCACCCACCTCTCCGGTGGTGAGCGCCGCCGCGTGGCACTGTGCAAGCTGCTGCTGCAGAAGCCTGACCTGCTGCTGCTCGACGAGCCCACTAACCACCTGGACGCAGAGTCCGTGCTCTGGCTGG
Organism: Rothia gullae; assembly: GCF_024294905.1. Taxonomy (GTDB): domain Bacteria; phylum Actinomycetota; class Actinomycetes; order Actinomycetales; family Micrococcaceae; genus Rothia. Next base: position 131,301 of record NZ_JANCOC010000002.1, on the reverse strand, counting down.
AGCAGCACCTGCAGTCCTACGAGGGTGCCGTCATCGCGATTACCCACGACCGTTACTTCCTCGACCACGTGGCAGAATGGATCGCCGAGGTTGACCGCGGTAACCTGTACCCCTACGAGGGTAACTACTCCACCTACCTGGAGAAGAAGCGCGCCCGCCTCGAAGTTCAGGGCAAGAAGGACGCTAAGCTCGCTAAGCGCCTGAGCGAGGAACTGGACTGGGTCCGCTCCAACGCTAAGGGCCGCCAGGCTAAGTCGAAGGCTCGTCTGGCACGCTACGAGGAGATGGCTGCGGAGGCTGAGAAGACCCGCAAGCTTGACTTCGAAGAGATTCAGATTCCTCCGGGACCCCGCCTGGGTAACGTCGTTATTGAGGCTGAGAACCTGCAGAAGGGCTTCGACGGCCGCTCCCTGATTAATGGTCTGTCCTTCTCCCTGCCCCGTAACGGCATTGTGGGTGTGATTGGTCCTAACGGTGTGGGTAAGTCCACCCTGTTCAAGACCATCGTTGGCCTGGAGCCCCTGGACGGCGGCGAGCTGAAGGTCGGCGAGACCGTGAAGATTTCGTACGTTGACCAGAACCGCGCGAACATCGACCCGGAGAAGAGCCTCTGGGAGGTCGTCTCTGACGGTCTGGACTACATCCAGGTCGGCAACGTTGAGATGCCTTCGCGTGCGTACGTTTCCGCGTTCGGCTTCAAGGGCCCGGACCAGCAGAAGAAGGCGGGTGTGCTCTCCGGTGGTGAGCGTAACCGTCTGAACCTGGCGCTGACCCTCAAGCAGGGCGGTAACCTGCTGCTGCTCGATGAGCCCACTAACGACCTGGACGTTGAGACCCTCGCATCCCTGGAAAATGCGCTGCTGGAATTCCCCGGCTGTGCAGTGGTCGTCTCTCACGACCGTTGGTTCCTGGACCGCGTGGCAACCCACATCCTGGCGTGGGAGGGCACCGATGAGAACCCGGATCAGTGGTACTGGTTCGAGGGTAACTTCGAGTCCTACGAGAAGAACAAGATTGAGCGCCTCGGCCCCGAGGCTGCTAAGCCGCACCGCGTGGTGCACCGCAAGCTGACCCGATAGGGTTTGGTTCGGTAGTAAGCCCCGCCTCCTGCGCTGTTGAAGCGTGAGGAGGCGGGGCTTTGCTGTGTCTGCTGGGGAAGGGGTATAGTCCTGCTATCTCACGTGTTGTTCCGCTACGTGGTGGGTTATTCGTCGGTAGAAATAGTTCGCTCAGTGGCGACCGATATATCGTGGCGGACTTCATATTTACGGTTTATAATGGGTATGTGCGTAAGTACAACTGACACATGTGATTACGAAGAGAAGAGCATTATGCTTTCAAAATATAACTGGATGTCCTTGGTTACCGGTCTGTTGCTGATTGCAGCGGCAATCTACATGTTCGCCAATCCCGCTATTCCGCTGGTAGTTCTGGGTTATGTGTTCTCCATTTCGGTGTGGCTTGGTGGCGTGTTTGAACTGGTACGTTACTTCGGCACGCCAAAGCAGGCACGTACCGGCTGGGACCTGGTTGACGGCATCTTGACCGTGGTGGCTGGCCTGATTCTGCTGACTGCCTCGGTGGGTGCACAGGCAACCTTCATCCCGACCATTGTGGGTACGTGGATGATTATGTGGGCGCTGATTCGTCTGATGACTGCCCAGGGCGTGAAATACCTGAGCTACGCCGCCGGACGCCACCTGCAGCTCTCTGCTATTGGTACCCTTATTCTGGGCTTGCTCGTGGTGCTGTTCCCGATAATCTACGGCGTGGCGGCAGTATGGATGGCAGCACTGGGTCTTCTGGTGACCGGTCTGGTATTCGTGGGTGACTTCTTTGTTTCCCGCCGCACCAAGAGCACCGTGCACATTTCCCCGGACGGTGTGATTGACGGCGAAGCTAAATAAGAGCTTCCAAACGGCTTCTAGACCGTACACTAGAACATAAGAAAGACCGTGTGAGACAACCACCTCACACGGTCTTTCTGTATGCTCTGCCAGGTTCGCCTGACGCCTTCCGGTAGTCCTAGCGGTGCTCTGCTTTATCGATATTCCGGCAGGCGGAACATCATTTCCTGCGCCACGGTCGCCACCAGCTCACCGGAACGATTGAAAATCGAACCCTGCGCGAGCATCCTGCCGCCCTGCGCGCTCGGGGAATCCAGCACGTACAGCAGCCACTCGTCGGCGCGCGCCGGGCGGTGGAACCACATCGCGTGATCCAGCGAGGCGCTCTTGAGGCCCGGTTCCAGCCAGAACTTGCCGTGACGACGCAGAGCAGGCTCCAGCGGCAGGTAATCCGAAGCGTAGGCGATAGCGGCGCGGTGCTCCGCCTCCGACGCCTCAGAACCATCAGCATGCACCAGGCGGTCAAAGGTCTTGAACCACACGCAGGCACGCGGCTGTGTCGAGGAGGCATCCGCCTGAGTGTACAGAGGTGCGTCCACGTGTCGCATATCAATGGGGCGTTCCCACGCGACCGCCTGTGCAATTGGGTGGGGGAGCTGGCCCAGGTAGTCGCTGACCATCGGCAGCGATTCGGGGTCCGGCACCTCCGGCATGGTCACTGCGGTGTGCTCCGGGCCGCGGCTATCGGATTGGAAAGACATAATCGCCGAGAACATGGGCGCCTCATCATGGAACACCTGCACTCGGCGGGTCGAGAAGGAACGGCTATCGTTCAGGCGCTGAGTGGCGAAGAACAGTTCACGCTCAATATCGCCGGGGCGCAGAAAATAGGCGTGAATCGAGTGGATGTCCTTGCCCTCCACCGTGCGGTCGGCGGCAATAATCGACTGGGCAAGAACCTGACCACCGAAAGTACGCGGCTGCTCGCGGGTGAGCGTCACGCCGGTAGACACTTCATCACTACCGAAGGAGGCGGGCGCCGCCTCCACGGGGGAGAGGTCCAGCATCCGCATCAGGTTTTGGGTCACAGTGGGCTTGGTCATGGTTTTATTCTCGCATGTTTTCAATGAACTGGTTTCTGGCGTAGAGTGGGAGAGCATACTCTGAGACAACCATGACAGGTTGATTCGAAACATTGACTAGGAACAACGACACCGGATTATCGATCCGGAACGTCTGCCTAACACACCATCGGAGATATCACTCACCAACTTGCCACCGAGCAGGCCAACGCCGAAAAGGAACAGAAATGACTACGCCGTCTGAAACTATCCTTGACAATATCCCCGTGCAGGAGAACGCTCCCGACCAGAACAGCGCATCGAATGCGGCAGCACCCATTGAGCTTAAGTACAACCCCCACGAAGGTGTGGAGGAGCCCTACCTGATTCTGCCCGGCGGCGCGCAGGGCGCCGCAGTGGTCAAGGACCTTGCCACCTACATTTCTCGCGCCCTGGCGGTGAACCCGGATGCCGCTATTCGCCTGACTGCGCGTGGCCGCGTGGTGGCGGTATTCGCCTGCTCCCTAGAGCCGGAGGATGCTTCCTCGGACACCCCGGTTATTATGGGTCTGCGTGCCCTGCACCTGCTGGCTGACTCCACCCTGGACATGACCGTGCAGGCGCAGGCGCTACTGGACCGTCTGGCGCGTCTGCAGAAGCAGGCAGAAGAACAGGGGAACGAAGAGAACCCGCAGCTGGTGCTGTTCATGCCGCCGGTGACCGTCAACGCTAGTTGGGCTGGCAAGTCAGCCCCGCTTAGTGGCTGGTACGAGGTCGGTACCGTTCCGGTTGAAGAGTTCCACCGCGCCACCGCAGAGGGCCTGGAGGCGGTAGAACGTGCCCTGCCCGAGAACCCCGGCGCTGCGGTGCTTTCTACGGTGCGCTCGCGTATTTGGTCCTCCGATATGGTGCTGGAGTACCTACCTGAGTTCGATACTGTGCTTGTACCGACCGGCGCGGCATTCGCCCTGCGCGTGTTCGGTTTCATTCCGGAAGGCTTCACGGGCGATTTGCCGCTGTTCGCGGCGCACGTAGGTGCGGAGGAGTGGCTGCGCATTGTGGCGCCCGCCGGTATGGTGCTGGTGCGCCGCGGTTCCGGTTCGCTACTCTAACTTTCCTCGAGACATTCCTAGACTTTTTACGCTGGTGGTGTGGGCTCTTGGCCTGCGCCACCCGCGTTTTTCTATGCCGTATGACATCAACGGGGTAGTTGTAATAATGACATTCGATAGGGCATTACTTTACGGAAATAGGGTATTATAAAAAAACTACGCCCTTTCACCGGGGCGTCTTTGACACACCGATTATCAGCCACACCGCACGGGAACTCTTCCGCCGCGCCCTAACCAGGCGTGTCCTTCCCGTACGGATCGAAAGTGAGACCTATATGGATCTGATTGCAGTCGACATTGACGGTACCCTTGCCAGCAACCGAGATCAGATGGACAAGTACCTGACCGGTTTCTTTGCAAGCAACCGCCGATTCTTCAAGGCCATCCGCAACGCCACGGTCAATGTTGAAGTTGCCGACCGTGTTCGCGAAATCGCGGCAGACACCGGCGCAGAGGTCGTAGTAATTACCGGCCGCGATGGCACCTACATGAAGGAACTTAACCGGTTCATCGCCCGCGCAGGTTTGGAACCCAAGCACGTGTTCGCTAAGCCCTGCAACGGCGGCTCTAACAGCCCCGCATGGAAGGACTCCATCATTGAGTCCCTGATTGCTGACGGCAACCGCATTATCCACGCTTTTGAAGACACCGACCACGAGGTGTACCTGCGCCGCGGCATCCCCGTCACCTGGGTCGCCCCGATTCGCGACTACATTGGCGAATGGCACTACGAATCAATCGACATTGACCCCATAGCCTGGGCTGCCGAGCAGCGTGAGAAGAAAGCCGCGCGTGAGCGACAGAAGCGTCGCCTTGCGGAGGGCGTGCTCGCACACCAGAAAGCTGAGGCGAAGGAACGCCAGGCAAGCGTCGCGGCATAAAACCCGCACACTAACTTGAGAGCTGCGGTGGGTAACCCACTCAAACGAATGAGGCGCCGGAAGGATTCAACCCTTCCGGCGCCTCGTTCTCGTGATGCTATATACGTTGATTGAAGCTGATTTACGCAGCTGATTTAGGGAGGTCGAGCAGTTCACGTAGGCGAGCCTTGAACGGTGCCGCCAGCTTGTACTGCGCCTCATCCTTCAGATGCACGCCATCAGCCAGGTCACCCTCAGCCAGGTAAATGGTCTGCCAATCAGCGGTGTCCATGAACAGTACGCCGGTCTCGCGGGCGCCCTGCCTTGCCACCTCGTTTGCCACGTGACGCTTATGCGCCACCTGCTTATCCGTCGCCGCAGCCTCACTCATCGACACCACGCCGCCAAACACGATCTTCGACGACGGGTACATGCGTCGCAGCTGCTCAATGACCTGAGTCTGGTGAGCGTTCACGCGCTCGCGAGCCTTCGTCTCATCCTCGTGAATGTAAATGTCATTGCCGGAGGCATCCAGGTAAATCACGCCGGGGTTACCGCTCGGCAGAGCCCAACGGCCACCCACCACACCCTGATAGTAGGAGGGGCACACACCGTCGCGGGCAGTCACAAAACCGATGCCGCCGCAACGGAACATGTACGGGACGAAACCTGCCTGCTTCAGACCCAAACCAACCCAGGAGGTCGCGGTCACCTGCGAGTCACCAATCACCAGGGCATCCTTAGCACCAAGAACATTGGTGTTCCGCGGCAGACCGTTCGCCTTATCCCAGTAGAGTTCAGCCTTCTCAAACTTGGTGTACAGAACGCCCTTCTCGGATCGCCAGCTCACCGGCAGACCCTCCCAACCAGCAAAGTTGCTGTACCCGCGCTGCTTCCACCAGTGCTCGTAGACGCCGGATTTCACCGCAACCGGACCGTACTTGGGGGTGTACATGACAACGCCACCCTTGAAATGCTGCACCAGCATGTCGGCGGCATCAGCGGAGGTGGAGAACGGTGCCTGAATCTCACCGGTTGCCTGCGCACCCTCCTTGCCGAAGGCCTTCTGCGCGGTGCGTTCCATCTTCTGAGCCGGGGTGGTCGGTTCCGGAGTCGGCACGGGGGAGGGGGATCCGCTGGGGCTTTTTTGCACCGACTGGGTAGGCTCGGCGCTCGCTGCGGCGGTAACGGCGGTGCTACCGGGCGCGGTGAAGCCTCCTGCGGAGTACACGCCAAAGGAACCGGCGGCAACCGCAGCAAGGACTGCGCCGGTCAGAGAAACTTTCACGATAGGAGACTTGCTAGAAGGCATGCACAACAGTATACGATAGGCGGCAACCCCAAATAGAGAGCTTTTGAGGGATATTCAAATGAAAATAACAAAATATGCACCGCAGTGACAAGATTTAGACTCTTGATGCAAAACGTCCCCTCCCACCCCGAATCGGGGTAGAAGGGGACGAACAAAAACCTATGAGCAAAAACCTATGAGAGCAGGTGGCGGACCCGCCTCAGCTCACAAGCATTGTTAGATGTCAGCAGCCTGAACCTTCAGCGCACGAGCCACGCCGTCGCGTGCCTCCGCAATCTGGCGGTACAGAGCCGCAGCATCCTCAGGCAGAGACGCCAGGTACGCCTCGGTACGCTCCAGCAGCTCAGCAGTCGGCTCGCTCGGGTACATGCCACCAATAATCTGCATGGAAATCTCGTGCGAACGAGAACGCCAAATACCCTCAATCTGCTCGAAGTACTGCTCGTTGTACGGGGCAATCAGCTCGGGCTTGCCGGACTTGAAACCGGCAATAGCGTAACGCTGAATCATGTTCGACAGCTCGCCGGTCACCATGATCTTGTTCCAGTACTCAGCCTTAGCCTCCGCAGTCGGAATCGATGCGTACGCCTGAGCAGCGTACTGCTGACCGTTCGCGGTGTTGTCGTTCTCCAGCTCCGCAGCAATCTGCTCGGCGGAGAAACGGCCACCGGTAGCCAGGCGGCACACCAGGTTCCAACGCAGGTCAGCGTCAATGTCCAGACCCTCAAGGGTCAGCTCACCCTCGAAGAGGCGCTGCACATTGTTGTACTGGTCCTCGGTGCGGGCCTGGTTGATGAACGCCGGCAGCAGCTGCAGCTGAGCATCCGAGTCGGGCTCTGCAACGCATGCCAGCTCCCACAGACGGTCAGCGGCACGGTGGCGGGTCTCCTCGCGAGCCTCAGGCGCCACGAAGGAGTGCAGGGTAGCGGACAGGTTGTTGATCTGGGTGCGCAGAGCGGTGGAGTTGGTCTCCTTACCGATATTGTTCAGCACCAGGTCAACGTACTTACGTGCCGGCATCTGAGCGTCACGCACGGTATCCCAGAGCGAACCCCAGACCACGCCGCGAGCCACAGACGAATCAATGTCGCCCAGGTGCTTGATAGCGGTCTCGATGGAACGCTCGTCCAGGCGAATCTTTGCGTACGCCAGATCCTCATCATTCAGCAGCAGCAGGTCGGGGCGCTTCTTGCCGATAGCCTCCTCAACCACGGTCATCTCTCCGTCAATGTCCAGCTCGATGCGGTCGGTGCGGGTCAGCTTGCCGTCCACCAGGTTGTAGAAACCAATCACGGCACGGTGCGGGCGCAGGGTCTCAAAGCCCTCAGCGTAGGACTGACGGATACCCAGGTTCGAAATGTTGCCCGCCTCGTCATTATCAACCTCAACGGCAAGAGTGTTCACGCCAGCGGTCTCAAGCCACTTAGCGCTCCACGCACGCACGTCACGGCCGGAGGTACGCTCCAGCTCAACCAGCAGGTCGTCCAGAACGGTGTTGCCCCAGCTGTGCTTTTCGAAGTACACCTTCAGAGCAGCCATGAAGTTCTCCTGGCCAACCCACGCGACCATCTGACGCAGCACCGAAGCGCCCTTCGCGTAAGTAATGCCGTCGAAGTTCACCTGAACATCGGCAAGGTCACGAATCTCAGCCACAATCGGGTGAGTCGAAGACAGCTGATCCTGACGGTACGCCCAGGTCTTCTCCGACGCGGCGAAGGTAGCCCACGCCTCCTTCGCGTAGCGGGTGTTCTCCGCAGCAGCCAGGGTCGACATGAACTCAGCGAAAGACTCGTTCAGCCACAGGTCATTCCACCACTTCATGGTGACCAGGTCGCCGAACCACATGTGAGCCAGCTCGTGCAGAACGGTGATAGCGCGGCGCTCACGCAGAGCCTCCGCAACCTTGGAGCGGAAGACGTAAGTCTCCAGGTAGGTCACGCAGCCAGCGTTCTCCATCGCACCGGCGTTGAACTCGGGAACGAACAGCTGATCGTACTTCTCGAACGGGTACGGGGTCTTGAACTGCTCCTCGTAGAACTCGAAGCCCTGACGGGTCAGCTCAAACATATCCTCAGCATCCACAAACGGCATGAGAGACTTACGAGCGTACACGCCCAGCGGAATCACGCGACCCTCAGAGTTAGTCAGCTCGCTGGTGACCTTCTCGTAGGGGCCAGCCACAATCGCGGTAATGTACGAAGACATGCGCGGGGTCGGCTTGAAGAACCAAGTCTTCGCACGGCCGCAACCGCACTCCTTCTCCTCAACCTTCACCTCGGGCTGGTTCGACACAACCACCCAGTGCGAGGGAACGCGCACAATAAACTCGAATTCAGCCTTCAGGTCGGGCTGCTCAAAGACGGGGAACACGCGGCGGGAGTCCGGCACCTCAAACTGGGAGTACAGGTACACTTCGCCGTCGGCGGGGTCCACGAAACGGTGCAGACCCTCACCGGTGTTGGTGTAGAACATCTCTGCGTCAACGACCAGAGTGTTCTCAGCAGCAAGGTTCGGCAGCTGGATGCGCTCGCCGTCCGCCAGGTCGGTGCTCAGCTCTTCGCCGTTGAGGTTAATGGAGTTGACCGAGGAGGTGATGGCGTCAATGAAGGTGGAGGCACCTTCCTGAGCGTCGAAGCGGATTTCAACCTTCGAGGAGAAGACGTCTTTGTCCTTCGGAAGGTCGAGTTCAATACGGTACGAGTGCACGCGCTTAATAATGGATGCGCGTTCGGTTGCCTCATTGCGGGTTAGGTTCAGGCCGGGCATACAGCTCCCTCTCCTTAGATATGAATAGCGTGCCGTGTTGACACGCCCTGTCATGGTGCGCTGGTTCCCGAGGTGCGCGGCTCCTGCGACGCTGCATACGTAGCGCTGGAGGCGTTCTAGCTTGGGCGCGGCGAATCGGGACACCAAAAAGTGCCATATCCCACAGTCTACCGTATAGGTGAGGGTCTAGAAGGCTCCGCATTACCCGAACCCGCGCGAATTCGATACAGTTAAGACAGAAAAACCCAAACGGGGAAGCGTATCCCACCTGATGGATGCGCGGCGCACTATAGCAACGGCGCTCAGAACTGAGAACCGGCGCCTACCACGAACGCACAAACGCACGTCACACCAAGACAAAATCACCAGGAGAGTACCATGCGCGTACACATCGCAACCGATCACGCTGGCCTCGAACTGAGCCACTACCTGATCGAGTCCCTCACCGCTGCGGGCTACGAAATGATTGACCACGGCCCCGCCGACTACGACCCGCTGGACGACTACCCCTCGTTCTGCATTAACGCAGCCCTTGGCGTGAAGCGTGACCGCGAGGCTGGCCTGGACTCCCTGGGTATTGTGCTGGGCGGTAGCGGCAACGGCGAGCAGATGGCTGCGAACAAGGTTGATGGTATCCGCGCGGCTCTGGCTTGGAACCACGACACCGCAGCACTGGCTCGCGAGCACAACAACGCACAGGTCGTTGCTGTGGGCGGCCGCCAGCACAGCAAGGAAGAAGCACTGGAAATTATCAAGGTCTTCCTGGCTACCCCCTGGACCAACGAGGAGCGTCACGCACGCCGTATCGGTCAGCTGGCTGAGTACGAGCAGACCGGCGACATTGCCGGCAAGCAGATTGATGCTGCCTAAGCTCTAAAATCTGAGGCGCATAGTGCAGGCTATGCGCCTCAGTCGTCTCTGCACCCCATATAATCCGTACTATTTCTAGCCGACAAGTTTTCGAGGAGAACCCCGTGCCCGAAGGCCACTCCATCCACCGTATTGCCCGCCAAATCAGTGACGTCTTTACCGGCGAACGCGTGCAGGTTTCTTCCCCGCAGGGCCGCTACGCTGAGGGCGCCGCCCTGCTGGATGGGCACACTATCACCGGGGCGTACGCGCACGGTAAGCACCTGTTCGTGACCTTCGAGAACGACCTGACTCTGAACGTACACCTGGGTATTTACGGTAACTGGAGCTTCGGCGGGGATGAGATGTTCACGGGTGCTTCGAGCATTGGTGCGCCCCGCAAGGTCGGCGAAAAAGAGTACGCGGCGGGGGAGGGGGAGCCTTACGCCGGTCCTCCCGAGCCGAAGAGTACGGTGCGTTGCCGTATTGTTTCGGAGCACGGCTGGGCGGACCTGGTGGGCCCGACTATCTGCCGCACCCTCACACCGGAGGAGGTGCGCACCGTCCGCTCCAAGCTCGGCCCCGACCCGCTCAACCCGGATGCTGACCCCGAACAGTTTTACCGCGCCGCGCGTAAGAGCTCCCGCCCGATCGGTGTGATTCTGATGGATCAGGCGGCAATCTCCGGCGTGGGCAATATCTTCCGCGCCGAGTCGCTGTACCGCCAGGAAATTGACCCGCTACGCCCCGGCAAGAGCCTCAGTGACGAGGAGCTGGAGCGACTCTGGGAAGACAATAAGCATCTGCTGGTCATCGGCGTGCGCGTGGGGCGCATCATCACCACCGAGCCCGAAGACCGCCCCGGCGTGCCCGAAACCGAAGCGTGGCCTGACCACGCCAACTACGTGTACATGCACCACGGCGAGCCCTGCCGCCGCTGCGGAACGACCATCCGCATGGAAGAAATTGCCGGCCGCAAACTCTACTGGTGCCCCGGCTGCCAGAAGTAGCTACAGGAGGAGAAGAACAATGGCTGAGGCTCTATTGGTGGTGGATGTTCAGAGGGGTTTTCTGCATCCGCAGCTACCGGCTAGAAATAATGACGGTGCGGAAGAGAAGATGCAGAAGATTATGGAGGATTTCCGCTGTTCAGGGCGCGAAATAATCCATATTCAGCATCGGGGAACGGATTCGAGCTCCTTCTTTTACGATGAGGAAAATATTAGGTTCCAGAGCGGATTTGAGCCTCGTGTGGGGGAGAAGGTATTTACAAAAAATGTGAATAGCGCATTTATTGGTACAAATCTGCTTGCCTATCTGCGTAAACGCGGGATTGATCGGCTCACGGTGATGGGTTGTACGCTGCCGCATTGTGTGTCTACCACTGTGCGGATGGCGGCAAATTATGGTTTTCAGGTGACTCTTGTTGAGGATGCCTGCGTAACCTTTGCTCTTTCTGATGGTGCCGGTGATTTTCTTTCCCCGGAGATGGTGCACCTCTACAATATTGCGGCGTTGCGCGATGAATTCGCCACGATTGTCTCGGCGCAGCAGCTGCTTGAGAAGTATATATAAGTTAGGCTGGAGCGTGCGGATTCCGAGCGCGCGAGGGAATGTATTTTCGCCCGTAAGCGATTCCCGTCATCCCCGAGCACAAAAAATCCCCCCGACAACGTCGGGGGGATTGTGCGAGGGGATGACGGGAATCGAACCCGCGTAATCAGTTTGGAAGACTGAGGCTTTACCATTAAGCTACATCCCCGGAATGGAACTTGACCATAGTAGCGAGGTTCCATCTGTGCTGTCAAACTCTTAGGTGTGTTGGCGCGGTTTTTGTGCGGGGGCCTTTGCATGTTCTTACAGGCATTTGTCTTATCTTTTTGTGTTAGTCTGCGCATCCTTATTAGGGGAGTACGCGCTCAGTGGAAATAAACCGCGCACGAGCCGCTGTGTTGGGCATTTAGAGGGAAAACAGGTAAACTAGGGCACTGACTGTGTTAAACACGCAAGTGCGCAACACGGTCGGTTTCACGGGGCGTGGCGTAGCTTGGCTAACGCGCCTGCTTTGGGAGCAGGAGATCGCAGGTTCGAATCCTGTCGCCCCGACGTGAAACGGTTGCCGCGACGCTACAAGGTCGTGGCGCTCTTTCCACTAAGCAACCGTGGCACACACGATTCGTGCCGCACCGAAACTATATGAGGAGATCACGGACGTGAAGACCGCCGTCGAGAAGCTCAACCCGACCCTTGCAAAGATTGAGGTCGAGGTTCCCTTCGCAGAATTCAAGCCCTACCTGGACCGCACCTACAAGAACCTCTCGGGTCAGATCAGCGTTCCCGGCTTCCGCAAGGGTAAGCTGCCCAAGCAGCTCATCGAGCAGCGTGCGGGCTTCGACTACATCGTCGAGGCCTCCCTGAACGACGCTCTAAACGACTACTACGCACAGGCACTGGGCGAGAACGAGCTCTCCCCCCTGGCACAGCCCGAGCTGGACGTTCAGTCCCAGCCCTCCACCGAGAACCGTGAGGCAGACGTCAAGCTGACCATCACCGTCACCGTCCGCCCCGAAATCGAGCTGCCCAACTACGAGGGCCTCGAGGTTGAGGTTGACGAGGTAGAGGTCACCGCTGAGGACGAGGTTCAGGCACTGGACGCTCTGCGTGAGCGCTTCGGCACCCTGAAGACCGTTGAGCGCCCCGCAGCTGACAAGGACTTCGTGACCATCGACATCGCAGCTGAGATCGACGGCGAGCAGGTTGACGCAGCAAACGACCTGTCCTACCAGATCGGTTCCGGCACCATGCTCGACGGCATCGATGAGGCTCTGACCGGTCTGTCCGCTGGCGAGGACGCAACCTTCGAGACCAAGCTCTCCGGCGGCGAGCACGCAGGCGAGCAGGCAGTCATCAAGGTCAAGCTCTCCGCAGTCAAGGAGCGCGAGCTGCCCGCAGCTGACGACGAGTTCGCACAGCTGGCTTCCGAGTTCGACACCATCGACGAGCTGAAGGAAGACATCAAGAAGCAGGTTGCAGAAGCTAAGGTTGCCGAGCAGGGCACCCAGGCACGCGACAAGGTCCTCGCAAAGCTCGTTGAGCTCGTCGAGATCCCCGTCCCCGAGAAGGTTATCGAGGACCAGCTCGAGCAGCACTTCAACAACCCCAACGCTGAAGCAGACCACGACACCGAGGAGCACCGCACCGAGGTTCGCGAGAACACCGAGACCGCATTCAAGAACGAGATGGTTCTCGACGCTGTTGCGGACAAGGAAGAAGTGACCGTCGACCAGGCTGAGATGATCAACTACATCATCACCATGAGCTCCCAGTACGGCATGGACCCCAACCAGTTCGCACAGATGCTGGATGGCTCCGGCCAGGCTGGCGCGCTGGTCGGCGAGGTTCGCCGCTCCAAGGCTCTGGCAGCAGTGCTGAAGACCGCAGTTGTCAAGGACACCAAGGGCAACGTTGTTGACCTGTCCAAGTACCTGGGCGAGGGTGAAGAGGTAGCTGCCTAAATCCCCGCCACGGTCTGCAAGAAGTCACCCCTCTAGAGGGCGTGCGCTGATTGTTTGAAACGTGTAGCCTCAGCGGGCATCCACCGAATTACCGGTTGGGTGCCCGCTGAGGCTCTTTTCACCCCAAACTATTCCGCCCTCAAGTTATTCCGTACCGAGGTTTTCGCCTCTGCTTCACCCCCTGGCGAACGAACAACCCGAAGGGAAGCGGGGGAGAGCAACTATCGGTAAGGTAGTAGCAACGAAACTTTTCGCGTGCGCTCCGGCGCGTAAATCGCGCAAAGATGCAGCGAAGACCCATTAGAGAAGAAGAGGAAGAATGTCCAGCTACATGCCTCTGCCCATCGGTGCCTCCCAGGCAGCCGGCGTGGCACCCGCGCCGTCTATGGCAACCCCCATCGTTGGTGCCCAGGAAGATTACGTCTACAACAGCCTCCTGAAGGAGCGCATTATCTGGCTTGGCTCCGAGGTGCGCGACTCCAACGCCAACCTCATCTGCTCCCAGATGCTGCTGCTCTCGGCTGAAGACCCCGAGGCAGACATCTACCTGTACATCAACTCTCCCGGCGGCTCCGTCACCGCCGGTATGGCTATCTACGACACCATGCAGCTCATCCCGAACGACGTGGTGACCGTGGTGACCGGTATGGCAGCATCCATGGGTCAGTTCCTGCTCACCGCAGGCACCATCGGCAAGCGCTACGCAACCCCGAACGCCCGCATCCTCATGCACCAGCCCCTCGGCGGTATTGGCGGTACCGCATCGGATATCCGCACCCAGGCTGAGCTGATTCTGGACATGAAGAAGCGCTTGGCAGAAATCACCGCTGAGCGCACCGGCAAGAGCCTCGAGACCATCCTGAAGGATAACGACCGCGACAACTGGTTCAACGCGGAAGAAGGCCTGGAATACGGCTTCTTTGACCACATTGCCACCACCGCCGGTAAGCTGCCCGAATCGAAGAACGCATAAGGGAGATGCACATGAACTACCTGCCGAACGATATCACCACCTCGGCGCCGGCTATGCCGAGCAACCGCTACGTGCTCCCCAGCTTCGAGGAGCGCACCCCCTACGGTTACAAGCGTCAGGACCCGTACGCAAAGCTGTTCGAGGACCGCATCATCTTCCTGGGAACCCAGGTGGACGACGCATCCGCTGACGACATCATGGCGCAGCTGCTGGTGCTGGAGGCGCAGGACCCCGAGCGTGACATCACCCTGTACATTAACTCGCCCGGCGGTTCCTTCACCGCAATGACCGCCATCTACGACACCATGCAGTTTATCCGCCCCGAGATTCAGACCGTGTGCCTGGGCCAGGCGGCATCCGCTGCGGCGGTTCTGCTGGCTGCCGGTACCCCCGGCAAGCGTCTGGCACTGCCGAACGCTCGCGTGCTGATTCACCAGCCCGCACTGAGCGGCCAGCAGGGCGGTCAGGCATCTGACATTGAGATTCACGCGAACGAGGTTATGCGTATGCGTGAGTGGACTGCACAGACCCTGGCACTGCACTCGGGTAAGACCTATGAGGAAGTTGACCGCTCCATTGAGCGTGACAACATTCTGACTGCGGCTGCTGCCCTGGAGTACGGCCTGGTCGATAAGGTGCTGGAGTCTCGTAAGCTGCGTAAGCCTGCGACCAACACCGCTATTTCCCACACCTAAACTTTAGTTTTGAGGAATATCCCCGAGCGTTTTTCGGGGGAGGGGCGGCATCGCTCCGTGTGCGAGCCTTTGGGCTGGTGCGCGGTGCGGTGCCGCCCTTTTTGTACCGGCTGATTTGTGCCCGCCGGGTGGGGGCGGTGAACCAAGCTGATATGTGGTGTTGACCTGCGCTTTCTTGCCGGGCTTTAGCGTCACATGCCTACCGTCATATGCCGGAGTATCTGCCCCGTCGCTGTCATAAAAGACGTGCTTTGTCATATGCCCGGTAAGTCCGTTCATCTGCGGTGCGTAATTCTGATTTCCGGGGTGAACTCCGGTAGCCTTAGAGAGGGAGAAAATTCGAGTATTTCATACCGGTTTCTCACTCAAACCACGGCACCCACCACCCGCCGGTGCCTCTCCTGAGAAACCACCGCAGATATCAGGTCACTGATTCTTCTGCACCGATTTCACCACGCCGATCGAAAGGGAATCTTCGTGGCCACAGACATCATTGTGCCTCCCGAACAGCCCAACGCCAGCATGCGATGCTCCTTCTGCAAGAAGACTCGCGCGCAGGTTTTCAAGATTGTGCTCGGCCCGAATGTTTCCATCTGCGATGAGTGCGTGGAGCTGTGCGAAGAAATTCTCGCTGAAGAGCGTCTGAAGGTGAAAGCCTCCGCGGCGGCGCCTGCATCTCAGCTGGCTACTCCGCGCGAAATTTACAGCTACCTCAACGACTACGTCATCGGTCAGGACGCGGCGAAGCGTACTCTGGCAGTGGCGGTGTACAACCACTACAAGCGTATCCACGATATTGATAACCCGGTGCTGACCTCCCGCATTCTTTCGGCGACTGCGGGGGAGCAGGTGGAGCTGGGCAAGTCGAATATTCTGATGCTCGGCCCGACCGGCTGCGGTAAAACCTACCTGGCGGCGACCCTGGCGAAGAAGCTGGATGTGCCCTTTGCCCTGGTCGACGCAACCACCCTCACCGAGGCGGGCTACGT
The DNA here is from genome assembly GCF_024294905.1 of Rothia gullae. Taxonomy (GTDB): domain Bacteria; phylum Actinomycetota; class Actinomycetes; order Actinomycetales; family Micrococcaceae; genus Rothia. The sequence goes on along the minus strand of NZ_JANCOC010000002.1, from coordinate 115,322 downwards.
GGGTGATGACGTGGAGAACATTCTGCTGCGCCTCATCAATGCCGCTGACGGTGATATTGCTAAGGCTCAGCGCGGCATCATCTACATTGACGAGATCGACAAGATTGCCCGCAAGGGCGGCGAGAACCTCTCCATCACCCGTGACGTGTCCGGTGAAGGCGTGCAGCAGGCGTTGCTGAAGATTATTGAGGGCACCGTGGCGACCGTACCGCCGGAGGGCGGACGCAAGCACCCGGCACATGCGAATATTGAGATTGATACCTCGAACATTCTCTTCATTGTGGCTGGCGCCTTCGACAATATTGACGACCGCATCGCAGCCCGCGTGGGTGCCGGCGGCATCGGTTTCGGCGCTGAACTGGGCGGCTCCGTGAAGAACCCGCTGGACCAAATCATGCCCGAGGACCTGGCGCACTACGGCATTATCCCCGAGCTGATTGGCCGTTTGCCGGTCATCTCGACCCTGAGTGAGCTCAACGAAGAAGAGCTGGCTCGAGTGCTGACCGAACCGAAGAATGCGCTGCTCAAGCAGTACCGTCACCTTTTTGCCCTGGACGGCGTGGACCTGGTTCTCGACGACGCAGCGATTGCGGCTATTGCCCGCTTCGCCGCCGAACGCGGCACCGGCGCCCGCGGCCTGCGCTCCATGATGGAGCAGATTCTGCAGCCGATTATGTTCGACATCCCGGACCGCACCGATGTGGTGTCCATCGTCATCAGTGAGGACACCGTGCTCAACGGTATGGAACCCCGCTACGTGCTGCAGGCTCCCGACCCCGAAGCCGAGACTACCCGCACCGTGAAGGGGGAGGCGAAGGCCGCCTCCCTGAAGGAAGCGGACCGTCAGGCGGCATAACCGCATACTGCCAGCCGAACAGGCTAGGGAATAAAGAAGCCGTCGCCCCGGTTGTACGGGGTGACGGCTCACTAGCAGGTACCGCCCTCGCTTACATGTCTTGAAGAGCGTATACCGAAGAATAAGTGCCGGCTTATAGAAGCGGCTGGCGTAACCGTAGGAGAGAGGAACACTCATGACCGAGAACGCACCCGCACAGATTGATTTCTGGTTCGACCCGATCTGCCCCTGGTGCTGGATTACCTCCCGCTGGATTGGCGAGGTACAGAAGGTCCGCAACGTTGAGGTGACCTGGCGTCCCTTCTCCCTGTCCATGCACAACCAGGGCCGCGACCTGCCCGCCGACTACCAGGCAATGATGGACCAGTCCTGGGCGCCGACGCGCCTTATTACCGCTGTGCGTGAGCTGCACGGCAACGAGGTCATCAAACCCCTCTACGACGCTTTGGGCGAGCAGATTCACCACAACGACAACAAGGCTGATTCCTACCGCGACGCAATCGTCAAGGCGCTGGAAGAGATCAACCTGCCCGCAGAGCTGGTGGATGTCGCCTTCACCGATCAGTACGATGAGCAGATGCGCGCCTCCCTGGACCTGGCACTGGAGACCGTGGGTGGCACCGATGTGGGTGTTCCGCTGATTTCCATTAACGGCACCGCTTTCTTCGGTCCGGTCATCTCCCCGAGCCCCGCCGGTGAAGAGGCTGGTAAGCTCTTCGACGGAGCCCTGGCGCTGGCTTCCTACCCCGGCTTCTTTGAGCTCAAGCGCCCCCGTAACGTGGGCCCGATTTTCCACGGTGAAAAGGGTGAAGCCTAAGAATCCTGCAATGCGCTGAGAGTCCTGCAATGCGCGCAGGCTCGGTAGAGTCTGCGGCTGCAGAGCAAAAAAGTACCGCCCGGTCATGTACTGACCGGGCGGTACTTTATTTCCCAAACTATGCAGAGCTATTGGCTATCGGCGGTGGCTCGCGGTAGCCGCCTTGCGTGCCTGCTGCGTCTGCTGTGCTTTCTTCGCTTTGCGCTGTGCCCTGTGCTCCAGAACCTTCGGGTGCGTTGCCCGCTGCACAATCTTCGTATCGCGCATATGGAAGGTGCGGGTCCCCGTGTACTGAACCGCCGCGTCCGAGGTGAACGCCAGCATCGCGAACACGGCAACGCCCAGCTGGAAGAAAATCGTGGACAGCGGCAGGGACTGGTGACCCCACAGCACGCCGCCGGTAATCGCCGCGAAGTTCAGCGCCGTCAACAGCAGAGCCAGTCGGCGAGCCTTCGAAGAGCCGCGCAGCGTGCTCCACAGCAGGAACAGGTGCACCGCCGAATAAATTGCCACAAAACCAACTAGCACCGTGCCGGTAATGGTCAGTAACACGGAGCTATCCACCTGGTCGAAGAGGTTCAGCAACTCAAGATCGTTACCGGAGCCTTCCTCCAGCAGCTTGGCGCGAAGTGCCGGGCGGCTGAGCGCCAAAATGACGCTGTTGACAATATCGGCGAGGGTCACGGCGATGAGCATACCCGAACCGACCAGCAGGCTCAGCGGCATGCGGTACGCCAGGTCGTGAGCGCTGGAGAGGTGAATTTCTTCCTGCTCCTGCGGTTCCAGGCCCTCATTGTTGAGAATGACCACCGGCAGCGCACCGTCGGTACGAATCGTGTCGCCGCCACCGTTGCGGGCGTGGTAGCCGGAGGAAAAATCGTGCAGAATCTCAACGCGGGTTTCCGGGTGAGCGTACTGGATGGACTCCACAATGTAGTCGCGCTCGAAGTCAGTGTCAGCGTCAATGCGGTGCGTGACCTGCAGGGTGAAGAAGCTGAAACCCACACCGGAGTCGTACGTGCCCGCCGCCAACCAATCCACCTGGTGACCGCCAGGCAGAAGCCAGCCGTCCGGGGTTTTCCAGAAGCGCACGTGGTGGCGCTTCTCGGGGTTGCCGTCCACTTCCTTCTGGTAGGCGAAAGCCTGCGTCTTACCAAAAATTTTCAGCGGGGAGACCGGCGCCTCCGCGTAGGAGCGGCGGGTGATGGTGGAAAGAATAATCTTCCAGGAGGAGACGAGGGTGACGTTGTCGGCGCGGGTCCAGCCGGCGTCCTGCATGACCTGGTGAATCTGCTCCTCGGTACCAATCAGACCGATATTGACCGGGTCGCCGAGCAGACCGTCCGGGGTGCGGGTGCGCCCAATAAAGTAGTCGGGCACGTAGATGCGGGTCATGATCGCGTGAAAACGCGGTAGCGTCAGGTACGCGGTGACCGCCCAGAAAATGAAGGCGATGGGGAAACCCCAGAAAGAATGGCCGACCGTATTCGCCAGAATCATGAAGGTCAGCACGAGGGCCGCGATGCCGGCGAAGATGAAGAAGAGAGTGTCCCAGAAATCGACCCACAAGCTGCGCGGGACGAGGTCTTGCGCCGTGCCGCGCGCATCAATATCGCCACGGTAGACCGGTGGCGAGGTAACTGGGGGAGCAACATCGCTACGGATAGGCCGCAGGACGCGTTTTTGGTGGGACATTCCCGCCCTTTCTGCAACATAGTTAGGGTCTTTGAGTATCCATAACTATAGCAAGGGGACAGGCTGTGTGAAGTACGCATTCCGGGCAGAGCTTAATCGCTTGGCTCGATAGTCCCGCTGCAGAAAAATACGGTACCAACGCGAAAGTGCTGGCTTTGCCGCGCGAAAGAAATAGAAATAAAGGGTGACCCTACTCGGGGAGGGGCTTAGCCTCAACCTCAGCACGTGCGGCGGCAATGGAGCTTTCGTGGTGTAGCATATCGCGGCTTTCACGCATGAAGCGCACCCACTTGCGGGTCAGGTCCTCGAGCTGCTGAGCGTCCAAAGAACCGAAGGCGATGCTTGCCTCATCGGCGGCGGCGCTAGTGAAGATTCTCAGAGGGCTGGAGCAGGCATCCACGGGCGCAGCTTGGACAAAGCCTATAGCCAAAGCCGTAGAGGTCAGCTACCGGGGCCTCACACCCGGCGAGCTACAACGAACAGCAGACACAGAAAACGGGACGGTACCGTCAATCGGTACCGCCCCGTCCTCAACGCTCAAGTAGCGTCATAAATTTAAGCGAACAACGCTCAAAATGAGGCGAAATTACTCAGCTGCTTCTTCCACAACGAGCACAACATCGCGAACCTCCAGCTCGCCCTCAGCCGCCACCAGGGACAGCTCACGAGCGTTACCGGCAGCCTTCAGATCAGACATACCAGCGGCAATGCGATCCAGCTGAGCCTGGGGAGCCGCAATGGTTGCAGACTCAACCTCGGTGCGCTGCTTAACCTTCGCGTCGCTCTTAGCCTTACGCAGGCCGCCCAGAGCCTCAGCAACATCCGGCAGGATCTGCTTCAGCGACTCAATCTGAGCCGGGTCAGCGTCCGCCAGCACCCACTGAGCAGAAATGCCAGCAGTCGGGTTCTGGGCAGAGTACTCAGCCAGCAGAGTACCCTCCAGGATGGGCAGTGCCTGCGGCCACTCGGCGCGGTGTACGCTACCTGCACGCCACCAGGACCAAATCTCTTCGGTCACGAACGGCAGGAAGGGCGCGAACAGGCGCAGCAGAGCATCCAGGGTGGTTGCCAGGGCAGCCAGAACAGAAGCCTGCTCCTGCTCACCGCGAGCACCGTACGCACGGTCCTTGACCAGCTCAACGAAGTCGTCGGTGAAGGACCAGAAGAAGCTCTCGCAAATCTGCAGGGCACGAGCGTACTCGTACTTCTCGAATGCGGCGGTTGCTTCCTCAATCAGGTACGCCAGGCGAGCCAACAGAGAACGGTCCAGAGCGTTGATCAGTACGCGACCCTGAGCCTGAGAAGTGATCACGGACTTCTCGGTAGCGCCCAGGTTCAGCACGAACTTGGATGCGTTCAGCAGCTTGATGGCAAGGCGACGGCCAATCTTCATCTGGCCTTCGTCGTAGGCGGTGTCAGCACCCAGGCGAGCCGAAGCAGCCCAGTAGCGCACAGCGTCCGAACCGTACTTCTCCAGCACCTCGTTGGGGACCACAACGTTGCCCTTAGACTTGGACATCTTCTTGCGGTCCGGGTCAAGAATCCAGCCGGAGAGCGCAGTGTTGTACCACGGCACGGAGGAAGCCAGGGTCTCCGCGCGAACAGCGGTGGAGAACAGCCAGGTGCGGATAATGTCGTGACCCTGCGGGCGCAGATCCATGGGGAAGGTCTTCGCGTGCAGGTCCGGGTTCACGCCCCAACCGGTCGCAATCTGCGGGGTCAGGGAGGACGTAGCCCAGGTGTCCAGAACGTCCGGGTCAGCGATGAAGCCGCCCGCTACGCCGCGCTGATCCTCGGTGTAACCGGGAGCAGCCTGAGATGCGGGGTCAACCGGCAGCATCTCTTCGGCCGGCAGAATCGGGTTCTCGTAGTCCGGCTCGCCCTCAGCGTCCAGCGGGTACCAGACGGGGAAGGGAACACCGAAGAAACGCTGGCGAGAAATCAGCCAGTCGCCGTTCAGACCCTCAACCCAGTTCTCGTAGCGGCTACGCATGAAGGAGGGGTACCAGTTCATTTCACGGCCGCGCTCGATGAGCTTCTCGCGGCGTGCAGCGTCACGGCCACCGTTGCGGATGTACCACTGTCGGGAAGCAACGATTTCGAGGGGCTTGTCGCCCTTCTCGTAGAACTTCACGGGGTGGGTAATCGGTTTGGGGTCGCCGTCCATTTCGCCAGCCTCAACCAGCATCTCCACGACGGTCTTCTGTGCGGTGAAGACGGTGGCGCCTGCCATACGCTCGTAGCGCTCGCGACCCTCAGCGGAGGTAATCCACTCGGGGGTTTCGCGGGAGAAGCGGCCGTCGCGACCGATGAGGGCGCGGGTGTCCAGCTGCAGTTCACGCCACCAGGTGACGTCGGTGGTGTCACCGAAGGTACAAATCATGGCGATACCGGCGCCCTTGTCGGGCTGTGCCAGCGGGTGCGCCTTGATTTCGACCTCAACGCCGAACAGCGGGGAGGTGACGGTGGTGCCGAACAGCGGCTTGTAACGCTCGTCGTCCGGGTGCGCCACGAGAGCCACGCAGGAGGGCAGTAGCTCGGGGCGGGTGGTCTCAATCCAGACCTTCTCGCCGTTGGGGCGGTGGAAGCTGATGCGGTGGTATGCGCCGGGGCGTTCCTTGTCTTCCAGCTCAGCCTGTGCCACTGCGGTGCGGAAGGTAACGTCCCACATGGTCGGTGCTTCAGCCATGTAGGCGTTGCCTGCTTCCAGGTCCTTCAGGAAGGCGAGCTGGGAGACCTTACGGGAGTGCGCGTCGATGGTGCGGTAGGTGCGCGACCAGTCAACGGACAGGCCCAGGGTGGTGAAGAGGTTTTCGAAGACCTTCTCGTCTTCAACCGCGAGCTCTTCACAGAGTTCAATGAAGTTGTTGCGGGAGATGCGCGGCCACTTTGCCTGGCTGCGGTCGGGCTTGGGGGTGCCGTCTGCCTTCCAGGTGATCAGGTCGCGGAAGGAGTCGTTGTCTGCCACGGAGGGGTCGCAGAGAACGCCGTAGTAGTTCTGAACGCGGCGTTCGGTGGGCAGGCCGTTGTCATCCCAGCCGAGGGGGTAGAACACGTTCTTGCCGGTCATACGCTGGTAGCGTGCAATGACGTCGGTCTGGGTGTAGGAGAACATGTGCCCCACGTGCAGGGAGCCGGATGCAGTCGGCGGCGGGGTGTCAATGGAGTAGACCTGCTCGCGAGTGGTGTTCTCGTCGAATGCGTAGGTCTTCTCATCGGCCCAGCGCTGCGAGAGCTTCTCTTCGAGGCCTTCGAGGGCGGGGCGGTCGGGAACGTTAATCTGTACGGGCGAGTCTGAGCCCAAAATGTTTTCAGCCATAACGGCTATTTTCTCATATTCACGGCATTCTCTCAGCTCCAGGGGAATTCTGCGCCGCGCCGTGCTGTTCGTACCGCTCGATGGCGGCTTCTAGACGTGCCAGGAGGTGCCGGTACCGGCGTACAAATTGTGCCCTGCGTACTGTGGCGCGCACCCCGCTGGAGGCGGTGAGTTCCTGCCAGCTGGCGGGGTCGAGGTAGCTCTGCCCGAGTAGCAGGTGAACCTCAGAGCTGTAGGGGGTTCCGGTGGCGGCACGGATAGTGCGCGCCCTCTGTTGGAGCGCTTGGCGCCGCTCTTTAAGGTCGGTGATGTGCTGGTGCGGTGTTGCTGTCATGTGGAGGCTCCCTATATGAGGAGTAATTGGCGATTTAGCGACAAACTCGGTGGAAACGGTAATGGGGGAGAGAACCCCTAATATGCTGCCCCCCCGATTACCTGCAGTGTAGGCGCGAAAATCTGCAGTATCAACAGCCCGTGAACCCTTCTCAGCAAAGCGGGTGCGGCGTAGACTGAAGATATACGACCTTTGAGGAGCTGCCAATGAGTTCTCTGAGTATTTTTGGTTTGGGTACGCCTGAAACCGTTCTGCTGATACTGCACCTGACGCTGATGGCGTTGTGCCTCTGGCATTTGACGGTGCGTAGCGGCTACGGCGAGGCGCGCATGCGGTTCGTGTTGCCCCTGCTTGTGTTCATGCCCGGCGCCGCGGTTCTTTACCTGTTGTCGGCGCGTGAGGGTACGGTCCCTCCGGACACGACGAAGACTGGTAGTAGCTCGTTCGTGTATTTTGAGCACCGCCTCGGATTCCGTGACGGTGGTAGGAGCCGTTGGGGTCTGCCTCGTCGCCGCAAGTAGTAGTCTGACGGAGCGCCGCTCAGTTGTGGTACCGCCATCTATTTCACTATCGAAAATTTCAAAATATATGCCCGCGAGTCTGCTCGAACAGAGCACCCGCGGGCATCACTCTACTAGGATTAAAGTATGACTGAGAACACCCATATTCCTGCATCTCCTTTCCTGCCCCATACCGGCAACGGCAAAGTTGCCGTGGTGACCGGCGCATCCAGCGGTATTGGCCGAGCCACCGTACAGCAGCTGGTAGCAAGCGGCTGGACCGTCTATGCTCTGGCTCGCCGCACCGACCGCCTCTACACTCTCTACGCGGAAACCGGCGCTCACCCGGTGACCTGCGACGTGACCGATGAGCATTCCGTCCGCTTTGTTGCCGAGCAGATCCTGGAGGAGCAGGGCACTATTGACGCCCTGGTCAATATTGCCGGTGGTGCTATTGGTGTGGATAAGGTTGCCGACGGCAAGCCTGCCGATTATCTGAAGATGTACCAGATGAATGTGCTCGGTATTCTGCACATGGTGCGTGTCTTCGCGGAGGCGCTGCGACTGAACGGTCACGGCACAATCCTGAACCTGACCTCCACCGCCGCGGAACACGGCTACGAGGGCGGTGCCGGATACAACGCCGCGAAGTTCGGCGCTCGCGGCCTGACGGAGGCGCTCCGCTTGGAAGAAACGGAACATAATGTGCGCGTGATTGAGATCTGCCCGGGCATGGTGCATACCGAGGAGTTCTCCCTGAACCGTCTAGGTTCCAAGGAAGCCGCCGAGCGCGTCTATGCGGGTGTTGAGAAGCCGCTGACCGCAGAGGACGTGGCGCAGACCGTGACCTTTGCTCTGAACGTTCCGCATCACGTGAACCTTGACCGCATTACGATTCGCCCGGTGGCGCAGCCGAGCCAGTTCAAGGTGATTCGTAAGGAGAGCTAAGCTCGCAGGGTTCCGTGATGATTGAACCTCAGTGAGGCATTGACTTTGGTAGCCTCGCTCGCATCCCTATCTGGATGCTCCCTATCTGGATGCGGGTGGGGTGTTTCTCTGTGTTCTCGGCGTGTATAGAAGGCATGCATCAAGGTGCCCGTGGGGTGTTGAGAGACGGGGGAAGAGTATAAAGGGGAGCTTGAGGGAAATATAAAGTTGTACGTGAGATTTTAAGGTTTATTGGGGTGAAAATGGTGAGTCGAAATCACCTATAGAACACCCTATATTTTCTTCAAACATAATCAAAAGATAGGGTTGTATGCCCTCGCATGTTAGTAGATGGGCGTAAAATTCCCGGACTGGTCCGCATTAAGCCTCAACTTAAGGGGCGGTAACGATGCTGCGGTGGAACGGACTCCCTGAAGAGTTGATGGCAACAGATATTCTGGTAGACATCGACTTCTACGCCGCTACTGGCGAATATGGCGGTTCTATTGTTGAGAACCCGCAGGTATCCGAGGAGGAGAACGGGGCGAGTATAGCCTCCTGATGAGCCTCGTCAAGGAAAAAGAAGTTGTGTACGTCATCGTTCTGACTGACAGTACACTAGGGGAGTAGGCGCCGTCTCAGCTCTCTGCCTTGGCGGAGCGCAACTGTTGGCACGCGAGGGTATTTATGCAGGCGGTGCGGGATATTTTGCGCTGTAACAAAATGGTTTCTTGGACTCTGATGTTGAGAAATGTACACACTGTCGATATAGTAAGCCTGTCCTAACAATGTCGATAGTATGGATACACACCAATGAAGATTTTCACATCTGGCACCCGCTTCTCCAAGGGAGCCTGCGCCCTCGCCGTCGCTGGCGCCGTCACTCTGCCCCTGGCACCCGTTCTCGCCGAGAACATTAATATCGCTGCCCAGAACGTTGCCGCACAGAACGTCGCAGCAGGCGACCAGGCAACTGCCGGCGCATCCTTCGGATGGGGCGTGCGCGCCTCCTTCCTGTCCTACAACGGTATGCCCCGCGAAATGACCGACGGCGCAGCCTGGGACGCAACCGCAAAGCAGTTCACCTTCACCCCGACCTCCACCACCATCTCTGAAGACGGCAAGCAGGTCACTCTGCAGGCTGCCGGCCGCCTCTGGTTCACCGGCCACTGCGCTGAAGGTCAGGACCCCGAAACCGGCTGTGCCCTGAACCTCACCTTCTCCAACCCCCGTGTGGAACTGAACCTCGCTGACGGCACCGGCTCCCTCTACATGACCGTGCGCACCAAGAACTACGCCTCCGGCAAGTTCGAGGGCCCCGCGGAAGTCAAGATGGCGACCCTGAGCACCGGCACCGCCAAGCAGAGCGAGAAGGGCGGCGTGGTCAGCATCAGCGGCATCTCCGCGAACCTAACCGCCGACGGTAACCACGCCTTCTCCGACTTCTACAACGAAGGCGCCAGCCTCGACCCGCTGAGCATCTCCTACAACGGTAGCGCAGCTAACACCCCCAAGAGCGCCTACAGCGTCGCTGAGTCCTACAACATCGGCGCGGGCGTGAACCAGCCCCAGAACACCGCACGTCTGGGTCAGAACCACATCGTGCACGTGGCACCCCCGAGCTTCAGCGGCGACACCACCTACACCGTGCTGAACAGCTCCAACCTGAAGATGACCGACACCGGCGTCCTGAAGGCAAATAAGGGCGTTTTCGCTGTGGACGCTGACGGCAACCGCATGCTCGTCATCGGCAGTGAAAGCAACAAGCCTGAGCTGTACACCGTGACCGCTGAGGGTAAGCTCGTCTCCTCCGGCGTCTACTCCGACGTTGATCTCGGTGCCAACACCGTCAAGGCAATCGGCTACAACCCCGCCAACAACACCTGGGGCATCGTCAGCATTGACGGCCATGGTGGCGGCAAGCTGACCATCATCGACGCATCCGGCAAGGCAACCTCGCAGGCTCTGCCGAAGCCCGACTCTATCGACCCGCAGGTTGTGAACGCATACTCGCTCGACGAGTACTACGGCGACTCGTTCTCCAATAACACCGTGACCCTCGCACCGCTGCCCGACGGCAGCTTCGTTTACGCACCGTCGACTTCCATCTACGATGCATCCGGCGAAAAGGTTGTTCAGAAGGGCCACCTGCTGCACATGAGCAGCAACGGCGTGTCCCTGGTGCCGAACTCCTCGCCCGCAGGCTACGACACCGCCCTGCCCTCGACCCTGGTCAGCCCCAAGGGCTACATTTACCGTTGGAACAACTGGTACGGCGGTAAGGTGCAGATCCTCAAGTACGAGAACGGCACTTTCAGCGTGGTCCGCGAGTCCGCAACTCTTGAGGGCTTCGAGAAGACCGAGGTTGCCACCATGTTCCTGACCCGCGCGGGTAACGTGGTTGTGGTGGACGCCTCCGGCTCCCGCCTGGTGTTCATGGATGACACCCTGAACAAGGTGAACGAGGTGGTGCTCTCCTCGATGCGCAAGACCGACAAGAGCGGCGGCTACAACGCTCTCGAACTGCCCAACGGCGATATTATCTACCCGACCAGCTTCGAGAACCCGACCACCTACGACGATCAGCTGTGGCTGAACCGCCTGGCAGCGAACTCGGCACCGACCCCGGCACCCGAGCCCACCAAGTCTGCTGAGCCGACTGTTGCTCCCACCGCTGAGCCGACTGTCGCGCCTTCTGCTGAGCCTACCGTGACTGCAGAGCCGACTGTTGCTCCGACCGCTGAGCCGACCGCTGAGCCGACCGCTGAGCCGACTGTTGCTCCCACCGCTGAGCCCACTAAGTCTGCTGAGCCGAGCGCTGAGCCCACCAAGACTGCAGAACCCACCTCGCCGTCTCTGCCGACCGCATCCGTGGCTCCTTCTGTAGCCCCGAGTGCTTCTGCAACCCCGAGCGCATCGGTGAGCGTATCCCCGACTGCAGTTCCGAGCGTTCCCGCAGTGACCCCCTCGGTGAGCAAGTCCGCATCCGCTAGCGCGTCTGCTTCTTCGAGTGCTTCTGTGAGCGCATCGAGCTCCGCAAGCAGCTCCAGCAGCGCATCGGCGACCGCATCGGCTAGCGAGTCTGCATCCGCGAGCGCATCCGCGTCCGCGAGCGAGTCTGCATCCGCAAGCGCTTCCGCTTCTGAGAGCAGCACCGCTGACCAGAACGCAGCCGGTCACAAGGGCGGCTCCAACGGTGATTCTGATGCTGGTTCCGGCGCCTCCGACAACTTGGGTGGGAGCGGCTCCAACGGCGGTTCCTCCAATGGTGGTTCCTCGACCTCCGGTAGCTCCTCCTCGAAACTGGCGCAGACCGGCGCATCTGGCGCTATCTTCGCCGTAGCGGCTGGTACTATCACCCTGGTTGCAGGCACCGCACTGGTTGTGGCACGCCGTCGCAAGAGCTAAGATTTAGCCTTTGTGCAACACCCCGCTTCGTCACTCGTGTTCATGAGTGTGGAAGCGGGGTGTTCCTTTCATACAATGGAAATATGACTATTCTGAATGTGATCGCGACCTCGCACGGCACCGACTCGGTCGCCGGTCGCGAGGCTATTACGCTGATTCGTGAGCAGATCAAGTTCCTGCTTGCCCAGCGTAACGACGGTGTAGAGTACCGTGTCCACGCCGCATATGTGGATGTGGAATCTCCCAGCGTTGATGATGCCGCAGCCTCTCTGCCCAATGATGAGCCCTGCGTGATCGTGCCGATTCTGCTGTCGACCGGTTTTCACACTCAGGTGGATTTGCGTCGTGCCGCACGCAATAGCGGTATTGAGCGTATTAGTATTGGCGAGTCTCTGGGCCCGGATGCGCGCCTTGCCGCACTGACCCGCGCCCGCCTGGAAGAGGCTGGTTGGACTCCCGGCGACGGCCCTGTTGTGCAGGGAGCCGCGGGCTCTTCTCGTGCTGATGGTCGTGCGGACATGAGCCGTGCCGCTGAGCTACTGGCTGAGGAACTGAACACCCCGGTGCATCACGGCTTCGTTGCCGCGATTGATCCGAAGTTTCACGAGGTCGTTGCTGAGCATCAGCCTAAGTTTGCTGCAACCTACCTGCTGGCGGAGGGGTTCTTCTCCGGTAAGATGCGCCGTGATGCTGAGTCGACCGGTGTGCCGGTGAAGGTTGCCGCGCCGCTGGTGAACGCGCAGGGTGGTGCTTCTGCTGCCGTGGTGGCGGAGTGCTTTATTGACCGCATGGATGCGGCTATTGCGCAGCTGGACGCTGCCTAGATGACTTAAAATCAGGCTAGTGCGCTCGCTGTTCACTCACCTGATGAGGCGGCTTCTAAAAATCTGTACAAAAACCTCGGGACGTTATGTTCCCGAGGTTTTTTGTGTTGCTGTTTTTGAGAGCCGTAGGCGGCTGAGTGCTTAGGCGGTCTTGAGGTAGACGTCGCCGTCGCGGACCTCTACGGGGTAGACCTTGATGGAGTAGGAGGGGTCGGAGAGGCACTCGCCGGTGGTCAGGTCGTAGACCTCCTTGTAGAGGGGGGAGGTGATGGTGGGGTTGCCGTTCTTCTCGCCGATGATGCCGCGTGCGAGGACCAGTGCCTGGCTGTGCGGGTCGAGGTGGTCGCCGGCGAAGATGCCGTGCTTGGTCTTGTAGATGGCGTACTGGTAGCCGTCGATCAGGGCGACTTCACCCCAGTTTTCTTCGAGGTCAGATTCGGCGCAGATGCGTACCCAGTTTTCAGCCATGGGGGTTTCCTTTCGAAGTGGTGGTCTGCGCCGCGCGGGGTGCAGGATACAATAGCGGTTCGTGTGTTCTTTGTTTGGAGTTTACCTTATGAAACCCACATTTGGAAATGGGGCGCGCGGACGGCTCTAAAGGTTATTTTCACCCTAAAACTTAAGCCCGATTTTTGTAGATTAGCCTTACCTAAATTAAGCGCCGTTAAGGTAAGAGTGCCCTATTCTAGCCCGGTATTCCGCGGATTTTTTAGAAAATTTTTCCCAAAAAATACCAATTTTCGACGCCTGAGGTACCTGAGAACGTGTACGATAAAAGTCGTAGTTAAAAACGCCTTTTGACTGCCTGGAGAAAACAACACAATCCCACATAAAAGTGTTTCATAATTCTCATATGCATTCTAAAGAAGCGGGCGCCTCAACTATCCGGTACGCACCGGTACGAGCCCAAAACCGGGAAACTAGGAGTTCCCACCGAAGGCACGCCACCACCGCGCATCGAGAGTAGGAACGTGCCATGAACTACCTGCATTACAACTAGGAAGGAAAATCCATGTCGCACACTCCCCGCAACATTCTCGTTGTCGGCGCAGGCCCCGCAGCGTGGCGATTCGTACGCGCATACCACGAAGGCGCTGAAGCTGCAGGTCGCGCGACGGACACCGTCACCGTCCTCAACGATGAGCCCTACATCCCCTACGACCGCGTTGCTATCGAGCAGATTTTCAAGGACACCGAGAAAGACCTGACCCTCGGTGACCCCGAACTGTGGAATGCAGAGAACATCAACCTGGTCAACAACTGCCACGCAGAGAAGGTTGACCGCACCCGCCGCGTCGTCATCGACACCGAGGGCAACGAGTACCCCTACGACGTGCTGGTCTTCGCAACCGGTTCCCGCGCGGTTCGCATCCCCATTCTTAACTCGGACGCCGCACACGTCTTCCGCACCATCGATGACGTGAAGAACATGGTCTCCGAGGTCAAGCGCCTGCAGTCCACCCTCGGTCGCGCGCCCCGCAGTATCGTCGTCGGTGGCGGTCTGCTCGGCCTCGAAGCAGCTGAGGGTCTGAAAGACCTGGGTGCAGAGCCCACCATCCTGGACGTAGCTCCCTGGTTGCTTTCCGTTGAGGTTGACCAGGGCGGCGGTTACGCCGTGAACGCCCAGATTAAGGCAACCGGCATTGAGATTGAGACCGGCGTGTACATCTCCGGTATCAACAAGGACGCTGACGGCAACGTCATCTCCGTCTCCATCGCAGATTCTCCCTCTGAGGACGCTGAGATCCGCACCCTGCCCGCCGACATGGTGGTCTTTGGCGCCGGTATTCGCGCTAACGACGAGCTGGCACGCGACGCTGACCTGGCACTGGGCGAGCGCGGAGGTATTCTCGTCAACGACGCATGCCACACCTCCGACGAGCACATTTGGGCTATCGGTGAGGTCGCCTGCGTACTGGGCCGCACCTGGGGTCTGGTCGCGCCGGCTAACGCTATGGCTGACGCTGTGGCAGCTAACCTGCTCAACGACAACGAAGAAGCTCAGGTTGAAGAGTTCGACATCGCAACCAAACTGAAGTTCTCCGGCGTTCAGGTGGCTGGCTTCGGTGACCGCCGCGGCACCACCGAAGGTTGCCTCGAGGTTCTGTTCGCAGACCCCGCACGCGGTATGTACCAGAAGATTGTGACCAGCGGCGATGCAAAGACCCTGCTCGGTGGCGTGTTCGTCGGTGACACCGCTCCCTTCGACTCCCTCAAGCCCCTGCTTGGCCGCGAACTGCCCGCTGAGCCGAACGTTTACCTGACCGCAGCTGGCGGCGGCGACGGCATCCCCGACACCGAACTGCCCGACGACGCAATCCTGTGTTCCTGCAACAACATCAGCTTCGGTGCTGTCCGCGAGGCTATCGTTGCCGGCAACCACGATGTTGCATCCCTGAAGTCCTGCACCACCGCAGGCACCCAGTGTGGTTCCTGTGTTCCGATGCTGCAGAAGACTCTGGAACAGCAGATGAAGAAGATGGGTCTGACCGTCTCCAAGGCACTGTGTGAGCACTTCGACTTCTCACGTGCAGAGCTGGCTGAGGCTGTGCGCCTGACCAACTTGGACGACTTCGACACTGTGCTGGCACGCTTCGGCCGCGGTGGCGATGGCTGTGCTATCTGTAAGCCGACCGTTGCGTCGATTCTCTCCTCCTTCCGCAACTCCTACGTCCTGGACGCAGGCCGCGGTGGTATTCAGGAGACCAACGACCGTGCGCTGGCAAACATGCAGAAGAACGGTACCTACTCCGTCGTTCCGCGTATTCCCGCAGGTGAGATTCCCGCTAAGAAGCTGGGCGTCATCGCAGAGGTCGCTGAAGAGTTCGGTCTGTACGTGAAGATCACCGGTGCTCAGCGTATCGGTATGTTCGGCGCTCGCCTGGAGCAGCTGCCCTACATTTGGGAGCGCCTGGTGGATGCCGGCTTCGAATCCGGTCAGGCATACGGTAAGTCCCTGCGTAACGTCAAGTCCTGCATGGGTTCGACCTGGTGCCGCTTCGGTGTTCAGGACTCTACCGGCATGGCAATCCAGCTGGAGAACCGTTACCGTGGTCTGCGCTCCCCGCACAAGTTCAAGTTCGGCGTTTCCGGCTGTAACCGTGAATGTGCCGAGGCACAGGGCAAGGACGTTGGTCTGATTGCAACCACCAACGGCTGGAACCTGTACCTGGGTGGTAACGGTGGTGCAAACCCCGCTCACGGTCGCCTCTTCGTCAAGGACGCCTCCAGTGAGGACATCGTCCGCTACATTGACCGCTACCTGATGTACTACATCCGTACCGCAGACAAGCTGCAGCGTACCGCTCGCTGGCTCGAGGATCTGGATGAGGAGCACGGTGACGGTCTGGCACACCTGCAGTCCGTCCTCATTGAGGACTCCCTGGGCGTGTGCGAGGACCTGGAGCGCGACATGCAGCGTCACGTTGACTCCTACGAGGACGAGTGGGCAGCAACCCTGCGCGACGAGCGCCGCCTGCGCCGCTTCCGTGCCTTCATCAACGAGCCCAACGGCAGCGACGAGGGTTCGCACCTGTACGTGCTGGAGCGTGAGCAGATTCGCCCCGCAACCCCCGAGGAAATTGCTGCGGCAGAAGCTGGTGAGTCCAACACCGTTCTGGTGACCGGTGCCAAGATTCCCGTGGGTAAGCCCAGTGACCTCAACCCGGTCCCGGTAGCGTAGTATGTGCCCGAAGATTCCTCCGTTCCCGCCCCGCGAGTTCGCCACTATTGACGAAATTCTCGCGGGCGGGGCGCCCGGGCACACCCTGGACGATAGTGTGACGGAACGCGGCATTGCCCTGCCCGGCGAGCGCGCCGAGAACCCCGGCAAGGTCTACATTGTGGGTGGCGGCCCCGGTGCCGCTGACCTGCTGACCCTGCGTGCGGCACGTGCCCTGAGTGAGGCGGACGTGGTCCTTCTGGATCACCTCGCCCCGCAGGAGTACGGCGAGTACGCGCCGAACGCTCTCATCATTGATGTGGGCAAGGTTCCCGGTAAGCACGCTGTTCCGCAGTCCCGCATTCAGCAGCTCATGATTGATTACGCGCTTTCGGGTAAGACCGTGGTGCGTTTGAAGGGCGGCGACCCGTACGTGTACGGTCGCGGTGCTGAAGAGCTGGATGCGTGCATCGCCGCAGGCCTGGAGGCTGAGGTTATCCCCGGCATTACCAGCGCCATTGCTGTTCCTGCGCGTGCGGCGATTCCGGTGACTCTGCGTAGGGTGTCCTCGATTTTCACCGTTATTTCTGGTCACTCCGGCCTGTCGGAGTCCGAAGTGTCGGCGCTTGAGGCGACCCTGCGTGCCCAGGGCACCGTGGTGCTGCTGATGGGCGTTCGTACCCTGCCCGATACGGTGGCGTCTCTGCTCTCTCGTGGGATTGAGGCTGACACGCCGCTGGCAACCATTGAGAACGGTTTCTCTGAGAAGGAGCGTGTGACTGTCACGACCCTTGAGAACGCTCAGGTAGATTGCGCATCGGTTAGGGCGCCGGCTATTACCGTTATTGGTGAGGTTGTGCATTATGCTCGCGATGATCAGAACCGCTTTGTGAGCGAGGTTCACGAGCGTCTGCGTGAGCGTTCCACCTCCTAGAAGGCGGTGCGCCAGATAGTATTGCGCAGCCCCGCATCCTTGGTTTTCCTAGTTGCCAGGGAGCGGGGCTGTTGCTGTGCCCGGAGATATGGTGAAGCGGTTGACAGTGTTGACGGTGTTGGCAACGTTGACAGTGCCGGCTTTTGTTGACACTTCGGGCTTGAAAGATGTTCAAAGTAATATTAAGAAACATCTGCGAATCTCCTATAAGTACACCCTAAATTGTGGTTAAGCTGAAACTAAGAACAACCCAATGGAGGGAGCGTATTCTATGGCAGAATCGACAGTTCACCGCAGACTATCGGACACGAGACCGCTAGACGCATCGGCGCGTACCGAGCGGGTCGACGTATCCAATGTTTCCGATGCCCTCGGTGTTGCCAATGCATCCGGCATGCACCGGGTGCCGAATCAGGTGTCACCGGAGCGGCGAGGTCTCCTCGATCCCCGCTCCATGGTGCTCCTGACGGTTAGCATCAGCACCGTGGCGGTCATGGCGGTGCGCCTGGAAGTGGTGCTTGCGGCAATCGCCAGCGCGGGGATATTTATCCTCCTATCCCTGCCGCGCGATACCTTTGTGCGCTGGGCGCTCTTCACCGTGGGTTGCCTGATGCTGGCCTGCGTGTTCCCGCATATCTACCCTCACCCGGTCATCGTCATTCTGTCGTTTGTGGGGTACTGGTTCGCGAAGTACACCGCCGCGCTCTTTTTAATTCTCTCGTTCTTTAGAGCGGTCACCCCGCATGAGGTGTCGATGGTCCTCATCCGTATGCGCATGCCCACGGTACTGTACGTGCCAATCATGGTGATGGTGCGTTTCTTCCCGGTGGCACACAGGGAGCTGCGCGATATTCGTAGCGCCATGGTGTTGCGCGGCCTGGCCCCGACTCCGTGGTCAGCATCGCTGCACCCCCTGCGTTCAGCGGAGATGCTGGTGATCCCTTTCCTGCTTTCGATGACCCGTTGCGTGGATGAGCTCTCTGCCGCGGCACTTATCAAGGGCGTGGGGTCCCGCGAGCACCGCCGCACCTGCACGCTTTCTCCTCGATTCACCCGCTACGATGTACTGGCCCTGGTGCTGTGCGCCGGCCTGTGGGCGTACGCGCTAAGGACCGGAATGGAGGTGGGTCTGGCGTGAGCGTAACGACAACAGTAACGACAAGGCGCGAGAGGGCTGTCGAGTGCCTCATTGAGCTGGAGGGTGTGGACTACGACTACTTCGGCCAGGATGAAGGAAACCGTAGCGATAACCGCCCCGGAAGTGGGGAATACGGGGAAGACAGGAGTCCCTCGGCAAAGCCCACCATGAAATCTGAGGGGCATACTACAACTGAAGCCGTTACCCCCACCGAGCCCGGAGTCCCTCCCAAACCCGCGGAGAGAGCCCGCGCCCTCAGCAATGTGAACCTGAGCGTTGCCGAAGGGGAATGCGTGCTACTCGTGGGCGCCTCCGGAAGCGGAAAATCTACCTGCCTGCGCACCATGAACACCCTCGTCCCGCGCTTCTACGGAGGCAAGCTGAGCGGTAGTATCCGAATCCTCAGCCGCGAGGGGCAGAGCATGACCCTCGCCGACCAGGCGGGTATCTCCGCCATGGTTTTCCAGAACCCTCGCACCCAATTCTTCACCTCGACCGCGCGCGCAGAAATGGCGCTCGTGGGGGAAATGCTTGGCGAATCTCCCGAGTCGATTCGCCGGAGCGTTGAGAACGCCGCGCGGGAGGCTGGGATTGAGCACCTGTTGGACCGTCCCCTTGAAGCACTTTCAGGAGGGCAGTTGCAACGGGTAGCCTGCGCCTGCGCCCTGGCGGCTCATGCACCCATCCTGCTTCTGGATGAGCCAACCTCGAACCTCTCGCCCCAGGCGGTGAGGGAGCTTGCCGACCTGCTACGCATGCTTAAAAGTCGGGGCATCACCATGGTCGTGGCCGAGCACCGGGTGCACCTGATGCGCAACATCGCCGACCGCGTGGTGCGACTCGAGGATGGCAGGGTCGTTGCCGAATACAGCGGCGAGGAGTTCTTCGCCCTACCCGAGCGGACGCGTCACGAGCTGGGGATTCGCTCCCTGATGGAGCCGGTTCTACCCGACGTTCCACGGGTTGTTCCCGAGCCTGTTGCCTCAGAACCGGTGGATCGGGTTGAATCCTCTTCCAATGTCGGGAACTCTTCGAACGAAAACCCCGTCTCAGAGAACCTGGGAACTGGAGAGGGGAATGCCGAAGCACGGCCCGGGCTGCTCATCGAAAACCTGCGGTTCAGCTACGGTGGACGGGATGGCACGTATCGCCTCCGGGCACTCGCACGCTCGTTCGCAAAGCGGCTACACGCTCGTCGAGGGAGACCCTCCGAGAGAACAACCGACAATGCGGGGGCAGAGCTACTCAACATCGCCTCTCTGGACTTTCCTGCGGGCAGAGTTACCGCCGTCTGTGGCCCCAATGGCGTGGGAAAAAGTACCCTAGCACGCATCATCTGCGGATTGCACGATGTGCCCGGGGCCCGCATCAGCGTCAACGGCAAGCCGCATAGCGCTGCTGAGCGCACCCGCACCTGCGGGCTGGTCATGCAGGACCCGCGGCAGCAGCTTTTCGCCGCCACAGTCGCCGCTGAGGCACTCCCCACCGGCGCGGTCACCGAGGACGATCGAAAGCGCGCGCGGCAGGCCCTGGACTCCATGGGGCTGCTGCACCTGGCGTCCAGGCACCCGGCGGCTCTATCGGGTGGCCAGCAGCAAAGGCTCATGATTGCCTCTAGCGTGGTGGCTCGACGCTCCGTCATGATTTTTGACGAGCCGACCTCCGGTGTGGACGCGGCGCACCTGCACTCGATTGCAGAGCAGATGCGTTTGCTGGCTGAGCGAGGCATGACGGTTATCTGTATAACCCACGACGCGGAGCTGGTCGAGGCATGCGCCGACCGCGTGGTGTTCCTCGGGGAGGACCCCTCGGTGGCAAGAGCAGCAGAAGATCCCAGATGCAGGGTACCGGGAAGGAACGTCTAGGTTCCCTGACACACCCCTAATACCCCCTGAGATCCGAGCTAAAGCCTAGTATTCAGAAGCTTTTGACAAGGAGTGATATTACCCATGACGTAGAAGTACGACCTAGAAGTTACAGCCTAGAAGCACGACCTAGACCTAGACCGGGCTTCGTTCTGCGCACCGAAAGACCCTGCGTAGGAGGGACGATGCAGAAGCCTGTTCACCAGATGCTTGTGTGCTCGATACTCACACGTCCCTCTCGTTCGGTGCACGAACCTACCAACCCGTAAATCTCCATGTATCTCAAGGAGGAGATATGAATAAGCTAACCGCCCGCGACCTCATCAACTGCGGCGTATTCTCCATCATTTACTTCATCATCATGTATGCCAGCGGCATGATTGGTATGGCCGGACCGGCCTTCATTTTTGTCGGTGGCGCGCTGTCCATCCTGATTAACGGTATCGTTGTGATGCTCTACCTCTCGCGTGTACCCAAGTTCGGTGCGCTGACCATTACGAGCCTGCTGATTGCGTTGCTTATGGGTATTACCCACGGCACCCCGCACGTTGTGGTTACTTCGGTGCTGACCGGTCTGATTGCAGACGCCATTCAGTCAAGATTGGGTAAGGCCACGAGCCTGGAGCCGCGCCGCGGTCTGGTCGCCTATGCCGTGTTCTCGCTATGGAGCTTTGGTATGTACCTTCCTGCGCTACTGAACCCAGAGTCCTACTTCGGCTTGGTGGCCCAGGGCTGGGGTGCAGACTACGCGGAGGGTCTGAAGGTGATGTTTAGTCCCGGTGTGATTTCGGTGTGGATGGTCGTTACCTTCCTCCTTGCCCTACTGGGCGGCTATGTTGGTCAGCGTGCGCTACGCCGTCACTTTGAGCGTGCAGGCGTAAGCCAGCTGGGGGTGCAGTAGTGGGCATCTCCTCAACCTCAGCTGAATCTTCACCGAGAGAAACGCAGGGTACTAGGGAGGGTGGGGAGAAGCCCCCAAAGCAACCTTCCGGCTCCCAAAACTACGCGCAGAAGGCGCGGGTCTCACGCGAAGCCCTCAACGAGCTACTTGCACCCGTGCAGAAGCGTATCTATGCCGGTCAGACAATCGCGGCGCTCTCCGGCATCGCAGCTATCTGGCCGTACATCGTGCTCACACGCCTCGGTGATCTATTGCTACCCGCAGCCGGGGGAGCGAGCATCCCCGCCGACCGCGTGTGGGTGCAGGTTCAGGAACTCTTTGCCGCCTTCGGCCTGCAGATTGGCCTGTACTTCGTGGCTCTCATGATCACACATTTGGCTGATGTTCACCTCAAAACCCACCTACAGCAGCGCATCCTCATCCACCTGGGACGTGCGCCGCTCAGCTGGTTCTCATCGACTTCCTCGGGGCGAGTGCGCAAGGCATTGCAGGGCGATACGACTACCATCCACACTCTCATCGCGCATAAGCCGGTTGAAGTTACCGCTGCGGTTGTCACCCCGCTTGCTTTGCTCGTGTATAGCTTCACGCTCAACCCGTGGCTGGGTTTGCTCACCATTGCGACCTTGCCGCTGTACCTGCTTGGGCAGGTGTGGATGACTCGCGGCATGGGTGAGAAGACCGCCCACATGGACGACCACCTGGCTGAAACCAGCGCCCGGGCCGTCGAGTTCGTGGACGGCATTGAGGTCGTCAAATCCTTCGGTAAAACCGGTGCCGCGCACGCCGCGTTCGCGCAGGCTGCCCGCCGCTTTGCCGACTTCTACTGGGATTGGTGCGGGCCGCTGCTGAAGGGTTCTTCGATCTCCACGGCGGTTATTTCGGCGCCGGTTGTGATGCTCGTGAGCCTGGGCGGTGGTGCGCTCATGGTGCAGTGCAACTACGCTTCGACATCGCAGGTTATGGTGTGTGCTCTCATCGCGCTGGTTATTCCCCTGAGCCTGGACGTCATCACGAACACAGCTTGGTCGTACCAGATGGCGGGTAATGCTGCCCTACGCTTGGTGGACCTGACCCGCGTGCGTGAGCTGCAGGCCCCGCCTGAGAGCGCCGATAGCGCTGATGCGAGTGCCCCCGGTACCTCCGAGGAACGCACCGGTGTGCATTTTGAGAGGATCAGCTACTCCTATCGCACTGAGGTTCCGGTGCTTTCAGCGGCTCCCTCGTCGTCCGGTGATGATGGCTCCGCGGCAACCTCCTCTGTGGTGAATGCGCTGAATGGGGTAACCCTGAGCCTCGCACCGGGCACCGTCACCGCGCTTGTGGGCCCCTCCGGTAGCGGCAAGAGTACCCTCGCCACCATGCTGGCACGGTTCCAAGACCCCGATAAAGGGTGCGTGCTCATCGATGGCACGGACGTGCGCGCTATGAGTGAGGAGCAACTGTACCGCTCGGTTGCCTTTGTGCTACAGCGGGCACAGATTCTGCGCGCTAGCATCCGCGATAACATTCGCCTGGCTGTACCCGATGCGGACGACGAACGGGTCATTGAGGCTGCGCGCCGCGCCCAGATTTGGGAGGACATCCGTGAACTACCGAACGGTCTAGACTCGGTCATCGGCGAGGACACGAACCTCTCGGGCGGACAGAAGCAGCGCATCGTTATCGCCCGGGCACTGCTCACCAACGCGCCCATCCTGATTCTGGACGAGGCTACCGCCAACACCGACCCGGACTGCGCCGCGCAGATTCAGCGGGCCCTCACCGAGCTGACCCGCGACCGCACGGTGCTGGTTATCGGGCACACTGCTCAGGTGGTTGCCGGAGCCGACCAGATCTGCATCATGGAGGGTGGCCGCATCACCGCCCGCGGAACCGCCGAAGAGTTGGCAGAGCACCCCTATTGGCGTTCGCTAAGCGGGGGAGAAGCTTCCCGATTCGTCGCTGAGGGTTTGAACGATGACGAATCCAAGGAAGGATAGAACCGTGACTAAAACTGCGGCTAAGACAGTCACTAAAGCTGATGACACTATGAGCAACACGGTAAGCACCGCCGCGTACCGCGCCGCACGCCGGGAGGAGTCGCACAGTGCGGTCGGGTATATGCGTGACCCACTCCTTCTGCGCCAGTACCGGGGGCTCCTCAACGACCGGGGTAACGCCCAGCTGAGCCGCGCGCTCGCCTGGGTGACTGCCGGCGGTATCGTGGAGGGCCTCGTATACCTTGCTATTATTCCCACCGTGGTGGCGCTCGCCTCGTCGGCACCTGCGTGGGGTCTTGGATTGGGAGGCTGGCTCACAGTGTTGGGCGTATGCGCCGTCGTTGGCGCGGCGTGCACCTACGCCATGAACCTGGGTGCCTACCGCGCCGCCTTGGAGGGTCTGCGCGTCATGCTGGTGAAGGTGGGTGATCGCTTGGCGAGCCTGCCGCTGGGCTGGTTCGATGCGGGTCTGAACGGGCGTATGTCGCGTCTGGTCACTGAGGGTCTTATGTCCATCGGTACGGGTATCGCTCACGTGGCGGTGCCGGTTCTGCGTAACACAATTGCGGCCCTCGTACTCATGGTGGGTGTGCTTATTTGGCAGCCCATGCTGGGGATAACCCTTGCCGCCTCGCTGCTGGTCATTGCGGCGCTGACAGTGTTTTCAAACCGTCTGGAGCACTACTCGCATTCGCTGACCGACCCACTTGAGCGTGAGCTCTCCTCGCGCATCGTGGAGTACGCTTCGTGCCAGGGTGCCCTGCGCTCCGCGGGCAGGAGCGGCAACTATGAGCCGCTCTACTCCGCTATTGAGCGCAGTCACGGCCGTCGTGTGCGTGCCCTGTGGATTTCGACCCTTGCCCTCGTGCTGGGCGGAATGAGCACCCAGATTGTGGTGGTTTCGCTCATCTACGTGTCGGTGCAGATGGCGCTGACCGGATCGCTTGACTCCGTCTCGACCGTGGTGTTCATCGGCGTGATGTTGCGCTTCACTCGCGCGATTCAGGATGCGGTCAGCTTCCTGGTTGGCGTGGAGAACTCGCGTATCCCGCTTGCGGACGTAAACGAGATCCTCTCGTCCGAGCCGCTCCCCGTACCCGAGGAGCCAGCGCATCTGAGCGATCCTGGCAGTGTGAGCGTTGAGAATGTGAGCTTCTCGTACACGCCGGGCGTTCCGGTGTTGCGTTCGCTGAGCTTCACAGCCGAACCAGGGTCGCTCACAGCTATCGTGGGCCCCTCCGGTAGCGGTAAGACCACAGTGTTCAAGCTGTTGGCCCGCTTCTGGGATGTTGATTCCGGCACGGTGCGCGTGGGTGGTGTGGATGTGCGCAAGCAACGCACCGAGCAGCTCATGGCTCAGCTTTCGATGGTTTTCCAGGACGTGTATCTTTTCGACGGAACCCTCATGGAGAACATTCGTGTGGGCCGTGAGGACGCCACCGACGAGCAGGTGCTTCGGGCCGCGTCCCTGGCGGGTGCCGATGAGATTGCGGCGCGCCTGCCGGAGGGGTGGCAGACCCGTGTGGGTGAGGGTGGAGGCCGTCTTTCCGGCGGTGAACGCCAGCGTGTTTCCATTGCTCGTGCCCTGCTCAAGGATGCACCTATCCTGCTCTTTGATGAGGCGACGAGCGCCCTGGATCCCGAGAACGAGGCCTCGGTGCAGCAGTCCATTCGCCGTCTGCGGCAGCGTTCGACCGTGTTGGTTATTGCGCACAAGCTGGACACGGTACGTGACGCCGATCAGATTGTGGTGCTTGATGAGCATGGCGCCCTGGCGCAGATTGGTACCCACGAGGAGCTTGTGGCGGTGCCGGGCGTGTACCGCACCTTCTGGCAGGCGCGCGTGAATGCGGCGGGCTGGAAGCTCTAGCGGACCCTTGCGTCCGTTTGCTCGGCGTAATTGGTCGCAGTGTAATTATCACTACTACAGATGAAAGGCGCAGGAACATACGAAAGCGGGGCGGGTATTAGTTGATACCCGCCCCGCTTTCGTCAGGGGTGCTGCACTCAAATCCTAATCTTGGAGCTTAGAGTCTCAGTGCCTAGATCTTGAAATCGCTGCTGCTACCGGAGCTAGAGCTACCGGAGTTAGAGCCACCGGAGCTGCCGGATCCGCCACCGCTGGACGAGCTTCCCTTAGCGCTTGCTGATGCGGTCGCCGAAGCAGACTGTGAAGTAGGCGGCGAACTAGACGCAGAAGCGGTTGCGCTCGCGGAAGGGGCGGGGGAGTCTACCTTAGCTTTTGCTTCTTCGCTCAGCGGGCAAATATCGGAAGCGCAACCAGCCATGAGGGAAACCACGCCACCGAGCAGCAGGGGCGGCGGCTCATAAGGCGGGAAGCGGTGGAACGGGTACTCGAAGAGGGTGAGAGCATCGGTGAACTCCTTGAATTATGCCGAGGCGGGCTCGGGGCACCCGGCGGTGGGCACGTGGTTGCATGGCGTGTTGGGTGAGGTCGTGAAAGGGAGTAAAACCTCGGGCAAATGCCACGGTTTCAACCCACATCCGGAAGTGACCTCGGGTGCGTGCATGCTGCTGGTGGAGCGAATGGATACGCGGTGAACTCATCTTTGAGGCTGCTTGTTCACACCCCGGTGAGAGGGTAGGTAATACTATCGGATCATCATTGATGCGTTGCTGGATTCATTTTTGTCTATTTTGAGCTCAAAATAGACAAAAATACACCTTAGTAATATCTGGGAGTCTATGGATCACTCAGGATACCATTCACTGTAAAGTATTGCGATCAGGCTCTGTTGATGAGGGGCTATTTGATGAGGTGGGTGCTTCAGTAAGAGGGGGTGCGCATGTTAAATTAAGTGATTTCAATCATATTTATGGTCTGAAAAACGAAAGAGTCTCACCCCAGTGTTTGCAAAAGATGGGGAAGAAGAGAGGGGGTAACTCAACCTTCTGATTGCAAGGAGGCCTTCAGTAGTTCAGAAAAAATACCCGATTCAACAAGGGGAAACCTGCTCGGCAATTCTCAAATATGCACTCTATTCACCCGCTATGCATTGCTGAATCATTCAGAAAAACCGGTTCCCACACGGGGAGTGGAGGGGGTGAAAACTTGCAGGGGTGAATATCTAGTGGAATTACATCGGTGTTCACCCCATATCTTGTGGTTGCACTGACTGCAGTCCCGTGGGCTCCTCCGAAAAAATCGAAACCCACTTAAAGCAACACTGGGGGAATGTGAAAACATACATCCTTAAACACGCCCGAGTGCGGGGTGAGACAAGGTCGCTTAAACCCCCTACTCGCTCTAAATATCGCCGAACGAAGAACCATTCTGTTTTACGCCCCCGGCATCGGTGTATCTGAAAAGTACTGTTCAAACCCACACCCCGCGAGGTTGCATACAGACACAAAAGCCACATAAACTATTAGTGTTTGCAACGACCCGGCCATCACCGGCGAGCAATTCGGAAGAACGGACCGCACCTGCGGGCACCCGCCAATCGCTGCGGCGAGGGTGTCTTAGCGGAAGAGATGTAGTCCCAGTAGAACCGGACGGTTAAGCCCGATATAGCTGTAATAAGCGACTGATACCCGCCCAACGCGCCGCTCTTCCGGTGGCTAGGTATCGCGGACACGCGACGCCACGTAGCCCCGGGAGGGTTCGGTGCGTTGAGCTGTTAAATCAGTAAGCAAGGTGGTACCGCGCCGCATCCTGAACCCCCGGCACAGCCCGGATAGGTCAGCGATGCCCAGGCGTCCTTGCACCCGTCATGTCAATCCTCACCCGCTGAAACGGTGGGACGACGAGTGCTACGTACCCTGTCGCCCCAACCTCTCAGCGTTGAGAACAACAGATAAGGGCGCACAAACACATGTCCCATGTTTACCCCAAGGCGAGCGCCTTCGAAGCCGCAGGAAGCGGCGTCACCGCATCGCCCAAGTTCCCCGCACTCGAAGAGGCAGTCCTCGACTACTGGAAGAAGGACAACACCTTCTCCGCATCCGTCGAGAACCGCCCCGCAGGCGAAAACGGTGAAAACGAATTCGTCTTCTACGACGGCCCTCCCTTCGCTAACGGCCTGCCCCACTACGGTCACCTGCTCACCGGCTACGCCAAGGACCTCGTCGCACGCTACCAGACCCAGCGCGGCCACAAGGTAGAACGACGCTTCGGCTGGGACACCCACGGCCTGCCCGCAGAACTCGAGGCAATGAAGCAGCTCGGCATGACCGACAAGCGCGAAATCCTCGAAATGGGCATTGATAACTTCAACGACGCTGCCCGCGCGTCCGTGCTCAAGTACACCAACGAGTGGGAAAAGTACGTCACCCGCCAGGCGCGCTGGGTCGACTTCGAAAACGACTACAAGACCCTGAACGTCGAGTACATGGAGTCCGTCATCTGGGCGTTCAAGCGCCTTTACGATAAGGGCCTGACCTACCAGGGCTTCCGCGTGCTGCCCTACTGCTGGAAGGACGAGACCCCCCTCTCCAACCACGAGCTGCGCATGGACGACGACGTATACAAGGACCGCCAGGACCAGACCGTCACCGTCGCGTTCCGCCTCACCGCAGACACCGCCCTCGGTGCCGATGAGAAGGTCGCCGCAGAACTCGACGGCGTCGAAGCACTCGCATGGACCACCACCCCCTGGACCCTGCCCACCAACCAGGCGCTCGCAGTCGGACCCGAGATTGAATACTCCGTCGTACCCGGCGCAGGTAAGTTCGAGGGTCGCTCCTTCCTGATCGCCTCCGAGCTGCTCGGCTCCTACGCCAAGGACCTCGGCTACGAAGGCGACCAGCCCGAAAAGGACGCAGACGCAGCCGTCACCGCACGCTACACCGGCTCCCAGCTTGAACACGTGCGCTACACCCCGCTCTGGGACTACTTCGCAGACACCGAAAAGTGGGGCACTGAAACCTCCTGGCAGATCCTCGTCGCCGACTACGTCACCACCGGTGACGGTACCGGCATCGTCCACCAGGCACCCGCCTACGGTGAAGACGACCAGAAGGTCTGTGAAGGCTACGGCATCCCCGTAATCCTCTCCCTCGACGAAGGCGCAAAGTTCCTGAACCTCTTCGCCGAGCCCACCGCCTCCGGCTCCACCGTCCTGGCTGAGATTGCAGGCGTGCAGGCATTCGACGCGAACCGCACCATCATCAACGCCCTCAAGGCAGACGATGTGCTGATCCGCGAGAAGTCCTACGTGCACTCCTACCCGCACTGCTGGCGCTGCCGCACCCCGCTCATCTACCGTGCAATCACCTCCTGGTACGTGAAGGTCACCGACTTCAAGGACCGCATGTACGAGCTGAACAAGCAAATCAACTGGATCCCGGAAAACGTGAAGTACGGCCAGTTCGGCAAGTGGGTTGAGAACGCACGCGACTGGTCAATCTCCCGTAACCGCTTCTGGGGCTCCCCGATCCCCGTGTGGGTTTCAGACGACCCGAACTACCCGCGCATGGACGTGTACGGCTCCCTCGAAGAGCTCAAGGCAGACTTCGGCCGCCTGCCCCTGAATAAGGACGGCGAACCCGACCTGCACCGCCCGTACATTGACGAGCTGACCCGCCCGAACCCGGACGACCCGACCGGCAAGTCCACCATGCGCCGCGTGGAAGACGTGCTCGATGTCTGGTTCGACTCCGGCTCCATGCCCTACGCGCAGGTGCACTACCCCTTCGAGAACCAGGAGTGGTTCGAGAACCACTACCCGGCAGATTTCATCGTCGAGTACATCGGTCAGACCCGCGGCTGGTTCTACGTGCTGCACGTACTGGCGACCGCGCTCTTCGACCGCCCCGCGTTCAAGAACGTCATCAGCCACGGCATTGTGCTCGGCTCGGACGGTCAGAAGATGTCCAAGTCCCTGCGTAACTACCCGGACGTCTCCGAGGTCCTCGACCGCGACGGCTCCGACGCGATGCGCTGGTTCCTGATGTCCTCCCCGATCCTGCGCGGCGGCAACCTGATTGTGACCGAGCAGGGCATCCGCGAGGGTGTTCGCCAGGTCATGCTGCCCCTGTGGAACGTCTACCACTTCTTCGCCCTGTACGCTAACGCCGCCAACAACGGCGAAGGCTACAGCGCAAAGCTCAAGTACGACTCGCAGCACGTGATGGACCGCTTCATCCTCGGCAAGACCCGCGAACTCATCGAGCAGGTCACCGCAGCGATGGACTCCTACGACATCTGGAACGCCTGCGAATCCCTGCGCCAGTACGCCGACGCACTCACCAACTGGTACGTGCGCCGCTCCCGCGAGCGCTTCTTCAACGAAGACCCTGACGCATTCGACACCCTCTACACCGCACTGGTGACCGTGTCGAAGGTTGCCGCGTCCCTGCTGCCGCTCAGCAGCGAGGAAATTTACCGCGGCCTCACCGGTGAACGCTCCGTACACCTGGCTGACTGGCCCGAAGCATCCGCTTTCGCTGACGAGTCTGACCTGCTGGCTCTCATGCAGACCGTGCGTGAGGTCTGCTCCGCCGGTTCGGCACTGCGCAAGGAAAAGAAAATCCGCGTGCGCCAGCCGCTGCAGAAGATGACCGTGGCAGTCGCACCCGAGCAGTTCGCAGCCCTGGGTACCGCTTTCGGTGAGAAGGGCGCGGAGTACTTCGCGAACATCGTCGAGGACGAGCTGAACCTGCGCCAGGTGGAACTGGTCAGCGCCGACACCGTCGACCCCGCCGACTACGGCATCTCCCAGCAGCTGAAGGTCAACGCACGTGCGGCAGGTCCGCGCCTGGGCAAGCAGGTGCAGGTTGCCATTAAGGCATCCAAGTCCGGTGACTGGACCGTGACCGAGGACGGCACCGTCCTGGTCGGCGTGGCAGCTCTGGACGGCGGCCTGGCTCTGGAAGAAGGCGAATACGAGCTGGCAACCGTGGTTGCCGCTGACGCTGAGGGTGCTGAGCACACTGCGGCTGCGGTTCTGCCCGGCGGCTTCCTGGTCCTCAACATTGAGCTGACCGACGAGCTGGTTGCCGAAGGCATCGCCCGCGACACCATCCGCGCTATTCAGCAGGCACGTAAGGACGCCGACCTGAACGTTGCGGACCGCATCAACCTGAGCATCGCGGCACCGGAGGAAACTCTGGCAGCTCTGCGCACCAACGAAGCACTGGTCACCGGCGAAACCCTCGCCGTGTCCCTGCAGCTGAGCGAAGCAGCCGAGCTGAGCATTAGCGTAGCCAAGGCATAAACGCCTGAACCGTACGGCCGTCCCGCCCCCCTTCACGGGCGGGGCGGCCCGTCGTCTATCCCGCCGCACGGTTATCCTGCCGCACGGTGGGCCCCTGCCGGCACCGACCGGCTATCCCAGTGAGGAGAACAATGAGCGAGAAGAATTACCCCGCAATTCCCGACCCCGAGGGCGTGGAGCGGGTCTACGGTGAACTGCTGGCGCGAGCACCCGAAAACAAGATGGCGCCGCGCCTGGACGCTGTGGCGCGCGCCGTCGAAATCCTTGGCGACGTGCACCGTGCCGCGCCGGTCATCCACATCACCGGCACGAACGGCAAGACCAGCACCGCCCGCATGATTGAGACGCTGCTGCTCGGCCACGACCTGCGCGTGGGCCGCTTTACCAGCCCGCACCTCGAAAGCGTCACCGAGCGTATCTGCATTAACGGCGCACCCGTACCGGATGCCACGTTCGTGCGTATTTGGGAGGAAATCGCCCCCTACCTGCAGATTGTGGACGCGGAGATGACCTCCCGCGGCGAGCCCGCCCTGACCTTCTTCGAGTCCGTTACCGTGCTCGCCTTCGCAATTTTCGCGGACGAGCCGGTGGACGTGGTGGTGCTTGAAGTCGGTATCGGCGGCACCTGGGATTCCACGAACGTTGCCGACGGTGTGGTTTCCGTGGTCACCCCGATTGGTCTGGACCACACCGACATGCTGGGCGAAACCCTCGCCGAGATTGCGACCGAAAAGTCCGGCATTATCAAGCCCGGCGGCTTCCTGGTTTCTGCGGCACAGGACCCGGAAGCGGCGGACGTGCTGCTCGCCTCCGCCCGCGAGAAGGAAGCACCCTTCGCCTTTGAGGGCGTGGAGTTCGGCATTGTCTCCCGTGAGCTTGCGGTCGGCGGTCAGCTGCTGACCCTGCGCGGCCTGGCGGGCGAGTACCCGGATGTGCCGCTGTCCCTGCACGGTGCGCATCAGGCGCAGAACGCTGTGGTGGCTCTCGCCGCCGTGGAGGCGTTCTTCGGCGGTCAGCGTCAGCTGCCCGAGGACGTGGTGCGTACCGCGTTTGAGGCGGTGCGCTCGCCGGGCCGTCTGGAGGTTGTGCGCACCGAGCCGCTGACCATCCTGGATGCGGGTCACAACCCGCACGGCGTGCGTGCGTCTGCGGCTGCGCTGACTGAGGCGTTCAAGCTGTCGCATCTGCATTCCGTGGTCGGTATTTTGGGTGAGAAGGATGCTCTGGGCATGTTTGAGACCATGCGCGAGGAGTACGTTGACGCTTCTGACGGTACCTTCCGCCTGTACTTGGCGGCGTCGGATTCGCCACGTGCGATTGCGCCGGAGCGTCTGCACGAGCTGGCGCTGGATGCGGGCCTGGACGAAGACTCAATCGAGGTGTTTGAGCACCTGGACGAGGCGATTGCCACCGCCATGGAGAACGCCCTCTTTGAGCAGGAGTCGGCGGGTGTGCTGATTACCGGTTCGATTACGGTCATTGGTGAGGCGCGCACCCTGCTGGCGGCGCATGAG
Source organism: Rothia gullae (assembly GCF_024294905.1). GTDB lineage: Bacteria > Actinomycetota > Actinomycetes > Actinomycetales > Micrococcaceae > Rothia. Next base: position 83,469 of record NZ_JANCOC010000002.1, on the reverse strand, counting down.
GAGGCTAAGACTCCCGGCGCTGAGGCTGAGGAGCTGCCGGATGAGCTGGGCGCTGAGGGTGCTTATGCGGGTTCTGCGGGTGCGGCGTCGGCTTCGACTTTGGCTGCCGCGGCGGCTGCGGCTGCCTCTGCTGAGCCGGATGAGCTGCTGGACGGCATCATGGCTGAGCTGGGTGGTGAGTCTGCGGCGGGTTCTTCGCTGGAGGATTCGCTGGGTCTGCCGCTGGGCGATTCGTACACCGATGATTTCTTCGGTGACGATGATTCCGAGGACGATGCGGATCACTAAAGCGACCTGTTGAGGCTATCGACATGAGGCGGGGTGCCGCCCTCCGGCTGGTTTTACCGGCTGGGGGAGTGGTGCCCCGCTTTTGCGTGCATACATGCTCGCAGTCAGACCCAAGAGCCCTCACCCACCCAAAAATCGAAAAGAACGAAAATTTGTGGGCAATGGGCCCCAAAATCGGGTACGCCTTGGCGTCACGGTGCTATATTAGCTGAGGCGCCGGCCCCAACGCACGAGGCCGCACCAGCACACCCACACATACGCATACCAGTGACGGTATGCCACATAGCGAAAGGCACCCATCATGCCCGCCCCCTTCACCGATTTGATCGGCACCGATTCGTTCACCGAGACGCTACGCCAGGAGAACCTCGACACCTGGCTTTCCGCCACGAATCACCGCTTTGTTGCTGAGCTTTTTGAAGGCTCAATCGCCCCGCAGGTTATGGCGGGGTACCTGGTGCAGGACTACCGCTTCCTCGATACCTTCCTCGCCCTGATTGGTGGCGCGATTGCTAACGCTGATACTCTCGCGGGTCGTCTGCGCCTCTCCGAGTTTGCGGGCGAAATCGCGGGGGATGAGAACACCTACTTCCTGCGTTGTTTTGAGACTCTGGGCGTGACCGAACATCAGCGTGACTCCATGCCCGACACGGAGGCGACCACCGGTTTCAAGCGTCTCTTCCTCGACGCGGCGGCAAGTGGCAGCTATGCGGCGATCCTGTCGGTGCTGATGGTTTGCGAGGGCCTGTACCTGGATTGGGCGTCGAAGGCTCCCGCCAAGCGTCCCGAATCTTTTGTGCACCACGAGTGGATTACCCTGCACGACTACCCGGAGTTCCGTGAGCTGGTTGATTTCCTGCGCCGCGAACTGGACCGTGTGGGCCCGTCGGATGCGCAGCGTGCCCGCGAGTTCTTTAGCCGCGCGGTGGAGCTGGAGCAGCTGTTCTTTGACGAGTCGTACACCCACCCGCTGTTCTAACGCACTGCTCTAACGTGCCGTCTGTGCGCTCCACGGTAGTTGCCGTGAGGGTTGCCGCGCGTCGATGAGGCGAATGCCATAGAAAACATGCGCACCATGCCCCGGAAGGTTCTGCCCGCCGTCACATTGCGGGCTCCTTCCGGGTTTTCCCTATTTAAGGTACATCACAAAAATGCGTCTATTTGCATGATTTGAGGCGTCATATAGGAAATGTAGAAGCTAATGACGTGCTATTTAGCAAGAGGAGAGGCTAGGATAAATGGGGTACTGCTTCCGGAGTGCAGGAATGCGTTGCACCGGTAAGTACCTCCTGTCATGCGGGGTGAATGAGCCTTTTAAGAACCTCATGGAGAAACCTAACGAGGAACCTAACGGACCCTCCCTGTGTCTGCCGGCTTGACGATTGCCAGGCCCTCGAACACCCCAATTTTTCTGGCGGAGCTAAGATGGCGCTGCCGTGAAAGTAGCACCGTAAAACACTATCTAAAGGAGTCGTATGAGTACCGCCGCATCGAGTACTACCGAGCCTACCCACGTTGCAAAAGAAGCGCAGCACGGGCATGCGGGAATCCCGGGCAGCTACTCAGACCGACAGCTCGGATTCTGGCTGGTTGGTGCCGGCCTGATTGCACTTATTTCTTCAGCGATTCTGGTGTATGAGCGCCTGCAGATTTACATTGATGCTGGTCACTCCACGGCCTGCGATATCAACGCCTTGCTCAGCTGTGGTACGGTGATGCGCACTCCGCAGGCAGAAGCTTTCGGATTCCCGAACCCGTTCATTGGTCTGGTGGGCTTCTCGATTGTGGTGACTATCGGCGCCGTGATCATGGCGGGCGCACGCTTCAAGAAGTGGTTCTGGGTGTGCGTGAACATTGGTTTGGCTGCAGCGACCGCGTTCATCATGTGGCTATGGTACCAGACGACGTTCCAGATTAACGCGCTGTGCCTGTTCTGCATGATTGGGTGGGTTATGACCATCATGCTTTTTGTGAAGACCACGGTCCGCAATATTTCGGCGGGTGTTATTCCGGCGTCGCAGTCGATGCGTGAGAGCGCTCGCGGCTGGTCCTGGTTTGCGATTAGCCTGTGGCTGGTCCTGATTTTCGGTATTATTGTGATCCGCTTCTTTGAGGTCATTGTGAATATGATGCACTAAGCGTTCATCGCTGAGGCTGGTTTGAGGGTCGATGCCCCGAATATGCAACGCCCCGGTACTTGTTGGTGCCGGGGCGTTGTTGCGCCTGCGGGCGGGTGAGGCTGCGCGGAATATGCCGGGCTGATTGTGCTGGGCAGAATACGCCGGGCTGGGGCGCCGGGTAGTGGGGGAGGTGCCTGTGACTTTGCCGGTGGCGGTCAGCGGGGAGGCGGCGCGGGTGCGTATAATGGTCAGGTATATTCTTGAGCGGCATTAGCCGGAGCCGTCCGCGGGTTTTGCCTGCGGCGTTGATTGTCTGCCGTTCTGCTGGACACTAGATTCTTGATACCCCTTCGAGGAGAACCGTGAAGACTGCCGGAATTGCCGCAATGGGCGCTGCTGCCGTTATTTTTCTGACTGCCCTGTTGTTGCTGACTGCCGGTCACTTCTCGCTGTTGTGGGTGATTCTGCTGGTTGTTTCTCCGTTTGTTTTCATTCTGGGTGTTCCGTTTGCAACCGGTTCCGGTCCGGAGTACCTGCCGACCGACCCGAAGCTTGCTCAGCAGGCTCGTGAGGCGCACGATGCGGAGCTAGGTCTGGACTAGTTCCTCCTCTGAAAGTTTTTTGAAGCCGGGTGGTGCGTAATTAGTGGCACGCCCGGCTTTGCTGTACCCGCCATGCGCCCGCCGCAAGGTGTCCGCGGTAATGTGCCCGCGCATCCTGCCGGGAAGTGGAGCCCAGATAGGATGGGCGGGGTGGCTTAGAGGTATCGTCTACCGGGTATAATGGAACACGGTGTCTTGTGCGCTCCGCACGCGCATAAAGATCCCCACCAACGCATCGAGGGAGAGTACCCGAAGAGCGCCGGCTATAAGCCGCGGAGCATAACTGTCGCACCGCGCGGGCCGCCCGCCTCGGCGAAGAAACCCGAAGACCGGCAGGGCACCCAGGAAGGGTGTGAGCGTGCCGTGCTCGAGAGCGAGGTGGCTGTGACCGTCGCGGCGCGCTCTGCGTTCCGCCCGCTCGCCCCCTACGGCAGAAGCACTGAAGGAGATAGTGCCCGGTAGCGCCGATGAACGCGCGCCGTAGGGTGAGGCTTGAGCCGCGGTGACAGCAACTAGGCTTTGCGCTGTATGCGCGCTGTTAAAATCCTTGCGGTGCGGAGCAGGGTGTAACGAAAGAAGATTAATGTCTGACGAGAAGAACGTCGAACTTGGGGTTTTTGAGGCGCTGAACGCCCTCGCGGAGGAGAAAAACACCTCTGCAGAGACCCGTGAAACTCTGCGTAAGAATGTTCGTGAGAGCTCTGACGCCCAGCAGGGTACTGAGCGCCGCCGTCCGGGTCGCCCGAAGAAGGAGAAGGCTCCTGAGGTTCCCCTGGATGAGGCTATTGCTGCTGGCCTGACCAACCTGCGTAACGCTAAGGCGAAGCACGCACCGGCACCGAAGGTTGCCGCTCCCACTGCGTCTGAGACTGAGGTTGCTTCTACTCTGGATAGCCTGTTTGAGGCTGTTGAGAAGAAGGCGGCTGAGCCTGCTGTTGTGGAGAACACCGCGAAGGTTGAGACCGTTGAGAACACTGCGAAGGTGGAGGAAGTTGTTGCCCCCGCCGCTGAGTCTGCTGAGCCTGCCGCTGCCGAGTCTGCCGTTGAGGTGAAGAAAGAGACCGCTAAGGTTGAGGTTGTAACTCCCGCACCGGCTGAGAAGACTGAGAAGACCGAGGCTGCAGCTGTTGCTGAGGAATCCGCAACGGAAGAAGCTGCACTCAAAGCACCCGCCGCAGAAGAGTCTGCAGCTGAGGAGTTTGCAGCTGAGGAGCCCGAAGTAGCTCCCGAGCCGGTAAAGACCATTAGCGACCTGCAGCGCGAAAAGCTGCAGGAGCTGCGCTCGCGTACCCCCATGGGTGCGATGCCGCTGTTCATGGCACCCGAGCCGGAGGAGCTGAGCGAGCTCGCTGTTGCCGCCAAGCTGGAGCGTGAGGCACGCCGCGCCGCTGCCGAGGAGCAGAAGCGTAAGGAGCGCATGGAGCGCCGCCGCGAGGAGGCTGCCGCTGAGGCTGAGGTGACGAGCCACCGTCGCCGTCGCCGTCGCCGCGGTACCGAAGATATCGAGATTGAGGGCGGCGTTGATGATGAGGTTGAGACCGTCACCAAGGTGCGTGCGCCGCGCCTGTCTGACTCTCACGCATCCAACACTGTGACCGGTGTGCGTGGTTCTACCCGCCTGGAGGCGAAGCGTGTGCGCCGCCGCGAGTCCCGCTCCCTGGGTCGCCGCCGCCACATCGTGACTGAGGCCGAGTTCCTGGCTCGCCGCGAGTCCGTGGACCGTCAGATGCTGGTTCGTCAGAAGGACGGCCGCATCCAGATTGGTGTGCTTGAGGACGGCGTGCTGGCTGAGCACTTCGTATCCAAGACCCAGCAGGATTCCCTGATTGGCAACGTGTACCTGGGTAAAGTTCAGAACGTTCTGCCGTCCATGGAAGCTGCGTTCGTTGACATTGGACGCGGCCGCAACGCTGTGCTGTATGCGGGCGAGGTCAACTGGGATGTCACCGGTCTGGACGGTGCGCCCCGCAAGATTGAGAACGCCCTGAAGCCCGGCGATTCGGTTCTGGTGCAGGTCACCAAGGACCCGATTGGTCACAAGGGTGCCCGCCTGACCAGCCAGGTTTCTCTGCCCGGTCGCTTCCTGGTGTACGTACCGGGTGGTTCGATGACCGGTATTTCCCGCAAGCTGCCCGACACCGAGCGTGCTCGCCTGAAGAAGATTCTGAAGGACAAGCTGCCCGAAGGTGCTGGCGTAATTGTTCGTACCGCGGCGGAGGGTGCTTCTGAGGAGGAGCTGACCCACGACATTAACCGTCTGCGTGCGCAGTGGGAAGAGATTCAGGAGAAGGCTAACTCCCGCAAGGTGCTGGCTCCGGAGATGCTCTACCAGGAGCCCGACCTGATGATTAAGACCGTGCGTGACGTCTTCAACGAGGACTTCACCGCGATGATCGTTCAGGGCGAGAACGCGTGGGATTCCATCGAGGCGTACGTGACGTACGTGGCGCCGGACCTGGTTTCCCGCCTGCAACAGTGGGATTCCGCGGATGACCTTTTTGACCACTACCGCATTAACGAGCAGCTGGCGAAGGCGCTGGACCGTAAGGTGTACCTGCCTTCGGGTGGTTCGCTGGTGATTGACCGTACCGAAGCCATGACTGTGGTGGACGTGAACACCGGTAAGTTCACCGGTAGCGGCGGCAACCTGGAAGAGACTGTCACCAAGAACAACTTGGAAGCTGCTGAGGAGATTGTCCGTCAGCTGCGTCTGCGTGATATCGGCGGCATTATCGTCATTGACTTCATTGACATGGTGCTTGAGTCGAACCGTGACCTGGTTCTGCGTCGCCTGATTGAGTGCCTGGGCCGTGACCGTACCAAGCATCAGGTGGCTGAGGTGACTTCGTTGGGTCTGGTTCAGATGACCCGTAAGCGCCTGGGTACCGGTCTGCTGGAGGTCTTCTCGGAGCTCTGTGAGCAGTGTGCCGGTCGTGGCCTGCTGGTTCACGATCAGCCGCTGAGCGGTCGTAGCGGTGGCGCGTCGGATTACATCCACCGCCATGAGCGTAATGACCGTAAGCGTAGCCGTACCGCTGCCCGCGAGGATTCTCGTGACCAGCAGAAGCAGGATGCTCTGGAGTCGAAGAAGGCTGAGCGCCGTAACGCTATGGCTGCGGTGGCTGCCGCATCCGCTCAGAGCGAGGACGTTTCGGAGGAGACCGCTTCGACCCGCAAGAAGCGTAAGCGTCGCAAGCGTTCGCGCCGCGCGGAGACCGCTGAGCTTTCGCTTGAGCAGGAGATTCAGGGTATTGCCGAGGCTGCCAGCGAGCAGGCTCACGCCGAGGTTGCTCAGCGTGAGGACAAGGTCGCTGAGGTCACCGAGGGTAACTGGATTGGTGAGCAGGGCGGTTTCTCCCTGGAGCAGTTGGCGAGCGCGTTCGACCGCGTGGAGGAGGAGTCCGCTGAGGATTCCTCGAAGGACTCTGCTGAGGGCCGTGCTGATCAGGAGCGTTCGGAGAAGCGCCGTTTGTCCAAGCGTGGCGAGAAGAAGTCATCTCGTAGCCGCCAGCGCCGCGAGCTGACCGATGCGGATATTGCCGCCGTGGAGGATTCCGGCGCGGGTGCGCTGGAGTACGAGCACCACGTTGACCCGGAGCTCGACCCGCGCTTTAGCCGCTCCTCGGATCGTTTTGAGGCGATTCGCGCCGGTGAGGCGAAGGCTCGTGCTTCTCAGAAGGCTGGCCGTCTTGCCCGCACTGAGGGTGAGTCGTTCCGTTCGGGCCGTGAGGATCGTTCGGAGGAGCGTCGTTCAGCGATGCGTCCGAACCGCGAGCAGCAGAACGCTGAGGCAACCGCCGCTGAGGTAAACTCGGGTGTACAGAAGGCTCAGGGGGCCAAGCGTGTTGAGCGTGAGGACCTGCGCATTGAGGATGTTCGTGAGACTCCGCGTGCTTCCCGCCGCCGTGCTCGTCGTGCCGCTGATGAGAAGCGCGCCGAGAAGGCAGCTGAACAGGGCGTGGCATCCGAGCAGGCACCCGCAAAGACTGATAAGGCTGAGAAGCCTGAGTCTCGCACGGTTGTGACCGGCGTGATTGGTGCTCCGGCAGTGACCGGTGTGGTGGGCGCAGCTCCCGCAGCGGTTGAGGCTCCGATTGAGGAGGCTCAGAAGCCTGCGGTTCAGGTGCCCGGTTCGACCCCGCGTAAGCGTCGTACTCGCCGTGCGGCGTCGAGCGCTGGTGCCGGTGCTCAGGTCGTGACCGTGGACGCTTCCGAGCGTGCTGAGGGTTCCGTGGTTGCTTCCGCTTCTGTTGCGGATGTGGCTCCGGTGGCTGATGACGCTTCGGCTCCTGTCTTGTTCGGCATTGGCGTTGCTGCTGCCGACATTAAGCGTGAAGGTAAGGACGATTAGTCTTTAGCTTCCAATCATCGGAATCCCGATGGTATGTGCATGTCGAGCCCCGGTGGGGTGGAGTAATCCACTTCGCCGGGGCTTGTCTATGTGCGAATGTCTATGCGGCTGCCTACCTGCGGCTACCTCAGCGTTGTTTATGTAGCCGGGGTATGCGCGGTTTATCTGCGGTGCGCGCCCAGGTTGAGCGCAGGTTGAGTAGTATCACGTGCCGACTTCGAGTGTTCCGCAAAATTATCTATTGCGCGGTGCGTAGATCATGCCGTATCCTTAAGGACTGGTGTTTATCTCAGTGAAGCCCTATCGACGCAGGGCCAGCGGGAGACACCGCTCCCACCCCCATCGTCTTCGGCGCGGTCGAGTATTCGGCTGAGTCTGGAACGTGCGGGAGAGAGACACCACCGGTGAGCCTCGCGTGTTGGCTTCGGCGGGCAATCCCGCCGGAACACACGGGCCGTTCCTCCTTGTTCGCGGTCATTCGACTGGCGGGGGAGGGCGCACAGCAATGAAAGCGCAGGCTACTCATTCGTGTGAGATTCAAGAAGCAAGTTGTCGAGAAAAGTGAGTCCCATAGTGGCATACGCGATTGTACGCGCTGGCGGCCGCCAGGAGAAGGTTTCCGTAGGCGACCTCGTTACCCTTGACCGTGTTGCAGGCGAGCCCGGCAGCACCATCGAGCTGCCCGTGCTGCTGCTCGTCGACGGTGACAAGGTCACCGCTGACGCAAAGTCCCTGGCTTCCGCCAAGGTTGTTGCTGAGAAGGTTGAGGACCTGCGCGGTCCGAAGATCGTTATTCAGAAGTACAAGAACAAGACCGGTTACAAGAAGCGTCAGGGCTTCCGCGCCGAGCTGACCACCGTCAAGATTACCGCTATCAACGCGTAATCGAAACGACCGGAATTCAACCCTAAGGTAGGAATACAGAATGGCACACAAGAAGGGCGCAAGCTCCACCCGTAACGGCCGTGACTCGAACCCCCAGTACCTCGGTGTTAAGCGCTACGGCGGCCAGTCCGTCAACGCAGGCGAGATTCTCGTTCGCCAGCGCGGCACCCACTTCCACCCCGGCCTGAACGTTGGCCGCGGTGGCGACGACACCCTGTTCGCTCTGGCAGCAGGCACCGTCGAATTCGGTACCCGCAAGGGCCGCAAGGTCGTTAACATCCTGGCAGCAGCTGAGTAATACTCACCGCTAGGGCAGAGGGGGTAGGCGTTAGTCTACCCCCTCTCGCTATGACCTCGAATGCCGTGGACGCCCGTGCTGGGCTCCACGATGAGGCGCACCCCAACCCGGTCGCGCCTGCCGCCGCATCCGCAGCATGATTGGTGTGTGCCGTGCGGTGGCGAAGTGAAGATTTTCCAAGATAAGGAGAACCCGTGGCAGAATTCGTGGACCGCGTGGTCTTGCATGTATCTGGCGGTCGCGGAGGTAACGGCTGCGTCTCCGTGCGACGTGAAAAGTTTAAGCCCCTGGGCGGCCCTAACGGCGGTAACGGTGGTAATGGTGGCGCGGTGATTCTGCGCGTGGATAACCAGACCACGACCCTGCTGGAGTACCACCACAGCCCGCACCAGCACGCCCCGAATGGCGATATTGGTCGTGGCGATATGCACCACGGCTTCAACGGTGAGGACCTGATTCTGACCGTGCCGCAGGGTACTGTGGTGAAGGACCGCGAGGGTAATGTTTTGGCTGACCTGCTGCGTGTGGGCGACGAGTATGTCGCGGCCCGTGGCGGTATGGGCGGTCTGGGTAACGCTGCGTTGGCTTCGGCTAAGCGTAAGGCTCCCGGTTTTGCTCTGCTGGGCACCCCCGGTGAAGAGGCTGATATTGTTCTGGAGCTCAAGTCCATTGCGGATGTGGCTCTGGTGGGTTACCCCTCGGCGGGTAAGTCTTCGTTGATTGCTGCGATTTCTGCGGCGCGTCCGAAGATTGCTGACTACCCGTTCACCACTTTGATCCCGAACCTGGGTGTGGTGCAGGCGGGCGATGTTCGCTACACCGTCGCGGATGTTCCTGGTCTGATTGAGGGTGCTTCGGAGGGTCGCGGTCTGGGTCACCGCTTCCTGCGCCATGTGGAGCGTTCTTCGGCTCTGGTGCATGTGATTGACTGCGCTACTTTGGAGCCGGGTCGCGACCCGATCAGTGACTTTGAGGTGATCCGCGGCGAGCTGCAGAACTATGAGGTTGACCCGACTGCGGGTGTGACCGTGCCGCTGCATGAGCGTCCGCAGATTGTGGTGCTCAATAAGATTGACGTTCCTGAGGCTCGTGAGCTGGCTGAGTTTGTTCGCCCCGAGTTTGAGGAGATGGGTTTCAAGGTCTTCGAGATTTCGACTGCTTCCCATGAGGGTCTGAAGTCCCTGATTTTTGCGATGGCAAAGCTCGTGGAGGAGGACCGCGTGGCTCGTGCCGTTGCCGAGAAGGAAGCGGAGCGCGTGGTTGTTGAGACTCCTGTGGTTCGCCCGAAGGGCTTCCGCGGTAAGAAGAAGCAGGAGTTCACTATTCGCCGCGAGGAGCGTAACCTTGAGCCGCTGTTCCGTGTGATTGGTGAGAAGCCTGAGCGTTGGATTCAGCAGACTGACTTCAATAATGATGAGGCTGTCGGCTACCTGGCGGACCGTCTGGCGCGCCTGGGCGTTGAGGATGAGCTGTTCAAGGCTGGCGCTCGTGCCGGTGACGCCGTGGTGATTGGTGAGAACGACAACTCGGTGATCTTCGATTGGGAGCCGACCATGGTCGGTGGCGCTGAGCTGCTGTCTTCCCCGCGTGGTACGGACGCTCGTCTGGAAGAGATTATTCGCCCGACTCGTGCGCAGAAGCGTGTGGAGTACAAGGAGCGTATGGACGCGAAGGCGGAGGCTCGTGCCGAGCTGGAGTCCGAGCGCGCTGCAGGCGTGTGGACCGAGTCGGTTGAGTACCGCAAGAAGTTGAAGGAAGGCAAGGTCGACGAGAATATCGACATGCCGAACGTCGACGACTAGTAGCTGAGGCGTAGCTGTTGCCTAGACAGCTGTTTCATAGACAGTGAGTGGTGCCGCGTACCGGGGTTTGGCTCCGGTGCGCGGCGCTTTCTTGTAGGTTCTGTGGTTGCCGCTCGCGCCAGATGTGCGTGTCGGAACACGCGGGTGAGTCTGTGGCCGGGCGTGCTGGCTGGGTATTCCACTGGCGGCTTAGCTCACCCCCGTCATTTCGGTGTTTTTGACCGTAAGCAGGTAGCATAGAGGGGAATGTACGAGGGTACCTTTTTCGGTGTTGCGTACCTTCTTTGTACCTGCCCGCATCCGCGCCTGCGGTGGCTTTTTAGTTGCCGTGGTGCGGTCTCTGTCCCCAGCAAGGACGGCATTTGTGACTGACCAGCCTGTTCACCTTGAATTTGGTGCTCCGAGCACCGAGTCGATTTCCCCGCGCACTCCCGGTCGGGTGCGTCTGGGTGTGATGGGTGGAACCTTCGACCCGATTCACCACGGACACCTGGTGGCAGCTAGTGAAGTTGCCGCCGTGTTCGACCTGGACGAGGTCGTGTTCGTTCCGACCGGTCAGCCCTGGCAGAAGGTGGGGGAGCGGCACGTGAGTGACGCTGAGCATCGCTACCTGATGACGGTGATTGCGACCGCGTCGAACCCGCGTTTTACGGTGAGCCGTATTGATATTGACCGTGGCGGCGCCACCTACACCTTTGATACGCTTAACGAGCTGCGCGCCCTGCGACCGGATGCTGACCTGTTCTTCATTACCGGCGCGGACGCGATTAGCCAGATTATGACCTGGCGCAATGCCCATAAGCTGTGGGATTTGGCGACTTTTGTGGGCGTGACCCGTCCCGATCATGAGCTGGATCCGCCGCTGGCAGAGGGGCGTTATATTACGACCCTGAAGATTCCTGCGATGGCGATTTCTTCGACCGATATTCGTCGCCGCGCAGCTGAAGACACCCCTATCTGGTACCTGGTGCCGGATGGTGTGGTGCAGTACATTGCTAAGTACGGCCTGTACAAGAAGGACGCCTTGACGGCGTACCGTGACGGCTTGCCCCGCGTGAAGGATGAGTCTGGGCAGGCACCCCAATCGACGAATAATGAGGGAACACATGAGTGAAGCTACGGGTTCAAAGCCCTATAGCGAGGACGAAGCGTACCTCTACGAGACGTACGTGACCGAGGACGGCATTGAGGTGCCGCCGCCTACTAAGGTGATGGGTCCGCGCCGTCTTGCCCGTTACCGTGAAGAAGTTGTCGAGTACCTGCGCGCGAACCGTCGCGGTGAGCCCGCGAAGCCTGTTGCGAACATGGGCTCCGTGGTTCTTGCGGACGCTATTGACCCGCAGGTTCTGGCTGTTCAGCATCGTTTTGCGGCGCTGGCGGCTCAGGGCAAGATTGACACTGAAGCGAACGATGAGGAGAAGCTGCACGAGCCTGCTCCTCTGACCAGTAGCCTGCATGTCCTGCGTCTCGAAGAGATTGGGCAGAACCGTGTGGATGCGACCAGCCCCTCAGCGGTGGATAATCCGATGACTTCTTCGATCCCGGTCATTGCCGTGGTCAAGAAGGAGAAGCCAGAACCCGAGCTGCACCAGTACCTGGTGCGCGATGAGCCGAAGGTTGAGGAGCTGGACAGCTCTGACGTTGAGGCTGAGCAGACCGAGATCGCTTCCGTTGAGGAAGAGGCCGTTGAGGTTGCTGAGGTTGAAGAGTCTGCTGACGAGCTGCCCACCCGCGTGAGCGCTGTGAACGCGCAGGGTCTTGACCTGAGCGTACTGGATAGCGCCTCCGCTGGTGACACCGTGGATTCGGTGGACGGCGACCCGACTGTTGCTCTGAGCCCGGATGAGGTTGAGGAGCTGCTGCAACGCATGGTGGATCGTCAGGATCCCGAAGAGTCGGTTGCTCTGGTTGAAGAGGTTACCGAGGATTCTGAAGAATCTGAGGAAGCCGCAGAAGAGGGCGAGTCCAAATCGGCTGAGTCCGAGTCTGCTGAGTCGAAGTCGGCTGAGTCCAAGTCTGCACCGGTGCCTTCCGCTGAGGCTTCGAAGGAAGCTGAGGAAGAGTCTGCTTCTGAGAGCGCTGTTGAGAAGGCTGAAGAGGTTCTGCAGCCTGCGCAGAAGACCTCCCTGGTGTGGCTGTGGATTGTGCTGCTGCTCGCCCTGGTCGTTGTTGGTCTGATTATGATTTTTGGCCCTAAGTAGGCCGTGAACAATGCGCCCCTGTTGCGGGTGCTGCCGGCGGGTGTTCTGCCGGCAAGGAAGGAAAATATGACTGCTGCACAGTCCTCGATTGAGGCTCTGCGCATTGCCGCCCGCGCTGCGGAGGAGAAGCAGGGAACGAACCTGTTCGCTGTGGATGCATCCGACGCGATGGGTCTGATTGATGGCTTCCTGGTGGTTTCTGCCCACAATGAGCGCCTCGTGAACGCTGTTGCGGATGAGGTTGAGGACGCTCTGCGTGAGCAGGCTGACTTGAAGCCGGTCCGCCGTGAGGGTCGTTCCTCGGGTCGTTGGATTCTGCTGGACTTCGGCGATATTGTCGTGCATGTTCAGCATGAGGAGGACCGCGAGTTCTACGCTCTGGATCGTCTGTGGGCTGAGGCTCCGCGTATTGAGCTGGGCGTTGAGAACGAGGCTCCCTTCGACATTGAGGGTGAGACTGAGGAAGATGCTGCACGCATCATTCCCGCTCAGGATGAGGCGTAGGCTTCTGCTTGATTTTTAGCTGATGAGGGGTGGGCTCTGCTGGCGCTGTATGGTGCCGCGGGGTTCGCCTCTTTTAGCGTGTTTGGCTAGCGTTTTTGACCTGCGTGTTTGGTCTGCGTGTCGGAGGTTTTTCTGCCTGCCCGGTTGCCCCTTCTGCCAGCCCGGTCGCACGGGAACTTTTTTGGAGTTTTGGGGGTGCTGGTTTGCATCGCTGTCCGTGGTGTGTGTAATATATTCATGTTGCCTCGTTGAGGTCACTAACAGAATATGGGGATATGGCGCAGCTGGTAGCGCACCTGCATGGCATGCAGGGGGTCAGGGGTTCGAGTCCCCTTATCTCCACGTTTTCCTCGGTTGAGGAGCTTGTCGCCCGGTTCTTGTGAATTGGGCGATTTTGCTATCCACTGATAACTCTCGATAGTCAACAACGCAGTTCATAGTTGAGGAGAAGCGCATGGGAGCGCACGCACATCACGGCCACCACGGGCATCACGGCCACCACGGGCATCACCACGACCATTCGCATGCCCCGAGCCCGGAGGATGCTGCTTCGATGCGTCCGCGCCTGCTGATTGCGTTCAGCTTGGCGGTCGTTATTGTGTTGGCGCAGGCGATCGGTTCGTTGGTCACGGGAAGTCTTGCGCTGCTGACTGATACGGCGCACGCGCTGGCGGATGCCTCCGGCCTGCTGGTGGCGCTCACGGCGGCTTCGCTAATGACGCGCCCGGTAACGTCCCGCCGCACGTGGGGTTTTCGCCGTATTGAGGTGCTTGCCGCCCTCGGGCAGTCGGTGCTGCTGTTGGCGGTGGGTATCTACACGGCGGTGGAGGGCGTGCATCGCCTGTTTGCCCCGCCGGAGGTGCCCGGCATCGAGCTGTTGATCTTTGGTGTGGTTGGCCTGGTGGCGAACGCTATTGGTATTGCGGTTCTGGCTACGGCGAGGAACGCGAACTTCAATATGCGTGCCGCGTTCCTGGAGGTGCTCAATGACGCCCTGGGTTCGCTGGGTGTGATTGTGGCGGCTATCGTGATTTGGCTGACTGGCTTCTATCAGGCGGATGCCCTTGCCGGTCTGCTGATTGCGGCGCTGATTGTGCCGCGTGCGGCGCGTCTGATGAAGCAGACGACTGCGGTGCTCATGGAGTTCACCCCGGACGGCCTGGACCTGGACGCGATGCGTGAGCACATGCTGCGCGTTGACGGCGTGGTGGAGGTACACGACGTGCACGCTTCGATGGTGGCGACCGGTCTGCCGGTGGTGACCGCGCACGTGGTGGTTGCCGATTCGTGCTTCCATGACGGGTCTGCGGTGGCGATTTTGGACCGTATCCGTTCGTGCGTGGCGAGCCATTTTGAGGTGTCGGTAGAGCATTCGACGTTCCAGCTGGAGACTGCCGAGTTGGGTGGCCGTGAGCCGGCTTCGATTCGCCACCCGTAGGTTTTGCCCGTAGGTTTTGCTGGGACTTCGTCGGCGGTTCTGCCCGCCGCGGTAAATTACGGCAGGAAACGGCAAACCAGAACAGGTACCAGAACCAGAGATAGCGGGGGAGTAGTGACCGTTATATTTGGTGGCTTCAACACGCAAAAGATACACTCTTTAGGGAGCAAAAGGTGCTCCTGACCCACACACTTTGACAGGTCCGCTGGCTGGCTCTTTAGTTTGGTAGCCGCTGTAGCCTGTAACGATGAGCGCCTCAGCCCAGCTGAAACGGAATAGCTGAAACGGAACAGCGGGCGGGCGTATCCTGGAATTTTTGACGAGAACAACCACGATTAGCAGCAGATACGGAACACTATGCATTCACCTATTGCCACTTACCTGACCGAGACCCTCGAGTCGGTCGCTTCTGATACCTCCGGTGAGTTGGCAAACTACATTCCGGAACTTGCCGCCGTGGACCCGGACAAGCTTGCCGCGTCTATCGTCATGGTTGATGGTGAGCAGTACGCCGCCGGTGATTCCGATGTGGAGTTCACGATCCAGTCGATTTCTAAGCCGTTCGTGTACGCACTGGCGCTTGCTGACCGCGGCTATGATGACGTGCTTGCGAAGGTGGGCGTGGAGCCTTCCGGTGAGCCGTTCAACGAGCTGTCCCTGGAGGACGGCTCCGGTAAGCCGCTGAACCCGATGATTAACGCGGGGGCGATTACCACCCATTCGCTGGTGGGTCCTCCCGGTGCGACTCAGGGCGAGCGCATGGAGCGCGTCATTTCTGGTTTGTCTGCGTTTGCGGGCCGTCGCCTGTCGGTGAATGAGCGCGTGTACGAGTCTGAGCTGGAGCACGCGCACCGCAACTACGCGATTGCGCATATGCTGCGCGGCCACGGCATCCTGACCGGTGACCCGACTGTGGCGGTGCAGGGTTATACCCGCCAATGCTCGCTGATGGTGACGGTTAAGGATTTGGCGTTGATGGCGGCGACTTTGGCAAACTATGGTGTGCATCCGGTGACGGGTGAGCAGGTGGTTCCTAAGACTGTGGTGCGTCAGGTGCTGAGTGTCATGTTCACGTGCGGCATGTATAACGCTGCTGGTGACTGGGCGACCCAGGTTGGTGTGCCAGCGAAGAGCGGCGTGGGCGGCGGCATTATTGGTGCGGTGCCCGGTCAGCTGGGTGTGGCGACGTTCTCGCCGCGCCTTGACGGTCACGGTAACAGTGTGCGCGGTGTGGAGCTGTTCGAGCAGTTCTCTGATGACATGGG
This sequence comes from Rothia gullae, assembly GCF_024294905.1. Lineage (GTDB taxonomy): Bacteria > Actinomycetota > Actinomycetes > Actinomycetales > Micrococcaceae > Rothia. Next base: position 67,715 of record NZ_JANCOC010000002.1, on the reverse strand, counting down.
CATGCACGTGATGAACGTGCCGACCGTGGCTCGTTCGGCGTTGCGTGCGAACTACCAGATCGGTTCGGGCGATGAGTCTATGCGCCTGATTCAGTTGCAGGGCCGTATCCGTTTTGCAGGTGTGGAGCGCGTAATCCGTGAGATTGTGGAATCCCCTATGGAGGGTTCGAAGGTCGCCCTGGACGTAACGCGCGTGTACGCGGTGGATGAGGTCGCTCAGAGCATGCTCCTGGAGCTGATGCGTCGTCTGCGGAATGACGGGTACAAGGTGTACCTGATTGATAACGACGAGACGATCACGAATACGGATGCGCTGCGCAGCATGGGTGTGAAGGTTCTGACGAACCCGGTGGCGGTGACTTCTGCTGAGTCGGATGCTGAGCGTGTGGCTGAGGCGGACGCTGAAGAAGCTGCGGAGGCTGCAGCACTGGAGGCGCTGAATGCGCTGGATTCCGCTAAGGCGGAGTAGCCGGAAGCTTCGGAGTCCGAGTAGGTTTCTCTCCGCGTACTTGGTTGTACGATTGTGTGAACTTATATATTGAGGCCCCTTTTCCGGGCGCGGTGTGAACGTGTTCTGGGGGAGGGGCCTTGCTGTGCTTGCCTAGAGCTGGACCTGGATTATCTGGGTGCGGGTAGCTTAGTGTACTGAGCGTGGTCTTCGGCGAGTGAGTGGACTGAAAGTGTATAAAGGTTCTGTAATAGCGCCTTTGTTAATTATTAAGTAATATTTTGAATTTTTCGATAGCTGACAGTGGTCTCATCATACACTCGTAATATGAACACTGCTCCACACTCAGAAACACCTATCACTACTCGTCAGTCCGCTATTACTGACCTCACCGCTGACCGGACGGTGGCGGGTGCTCCTGCCCGCACCTCCATGGGACGACGGGAAATTTTACGACACGTTGGTACCTTTGGTCTGGGTGCGGTGAGCTTCGGCGTGCTGGGTCTTGGCCTCACCGGTTGCGCCCCTTCTGCGGCGGGTGACGCTGACGGGGCAGCTAGCGCCACCCCGTTGAACACCCCATCCCCGACCGCTTCTGCGACTGCGACCTCGTCGAACCCGGTTCCTGAAGCTCGTGCCTGGACTGGCCCGCAGACGGGCCTGCCCGGTGAGGGCAAGTATATTGCGTGGACGGTCGATGACGGCGCCGACCCGGAGGTGGTACGAGCCTACGCGGAGTTTTCCCGCCGTACTGGCACGCGCCTCACCTTCTTTATCAATGGTCAGTACCCGGCGTTTAGGCAGCATCGTGACCTGTTGTTGCCGCTGGTGAAGAGTGGTCAGTTGCAGATTGCGAACCATACGTATAGTCATGCGGCGTTGACGAGCCTGACGGATGAGCAGATTGTTCAGGAGTTGACCCGTAATGATGAGGAGATTAGGCAGCTTTTTGGGGTGTCTTCGAAGCCGTATTTCCGCCCGCCGTACGGGTATTATGATGCGCGTGTGTTGGAGGCTGCGGCGTCGTGTGGTTTTACGCGCCCGGTTCTGTGGTACGGGTCGTTGGCGGATTCATCTGATATTTCTTCGGCTGAGGTGTATGCCTATGCGGAGAAGTATGCTTTGGCTCAGCATATTGTGATTGGGCATTTGAATTATCGGGGTGTGGTGTCTGAGCTGGACCATATTCGGGCGTTGTTGGATCAGCGCGGGTTGACGACGGTGACGATTCGCGACTATTACGGGTAGTGCGGGGGAGCTCCGGCGAGGGGTTCCGGTGGGTATACTGGGAGGCATGATGAAGCTTCCTCAGAATCCTCTCCTTCGGCAGGTGCACCGCTTCCGTGAGTCGCTGCTGCTTCTGCTGTATTACTCGCTGTCTTTTCTGGGTGTGCGGTGGATGCGCACGGGGCATCCGCGTGTGGCGGCGGTGTGGTCTGTGGGTTTGTGGCTGAATTTGGTGCTGCGCGGTATGGGCCAGCTGGTGCGTATGCTGGTGCCGGTCCTGCAGGATGCGGAGGCGCGCCGTGCTCGTGCTGAGCGTGCCCGCGCCTACCAGCCGCGCTAACCTCACAGCTGAGCTGACAGAACGAGGCTGATACGACGAAGCCCCCTTGCCCCGGTTCATACAGAACCAGGGCAAGGGGGCTTCGCTATATTTGGGGGTAGAAGCTTAGTGCTTCTTCTTCGGCTCGCACGCCACGCCGTCACCGTCTTTATCTAGACCCGGGCGGTAACCCGGCTCGCCACGATGCAGGGGCGCCGCACCAGCCGCACGAGCATCAGCGCATGTTTCGTAGTAAACACTCGACCGCGCCGGAGCCTGCTGAACCGGCTGCGCTGGAGCTTGCTGAGCGGGAGCCTCAGCCGCCGGAGCCTGCGCGGGCGCCTGCTGAACAGGCTCAGCCTGTTGCGCGGGATCCGCAGAAACCGGAGCCGCCGGCGCCTCCGCGGAAGGTGCCTCAGTAGCCGGTGCCTGCACGGGAGCCTCAGTAGTCGGAACCGGAGACGGGGTTACCGTCGGGGTAGGAGACTCCGAAGGAGTCACAGACGCACTCGGCGTCGGAGAAGAACTAGGAGTAGCTGAAACCGAAGGGCTAGCAGAAACAGACGTCGACGCAGACGCAGAAGGCACAGACTTCGGAGCGCGAACAGACGAAGAGCAGCCGGTCAGCAGCAGAGCACCCGCAAGAACACCAGCGGTCGCGGTGTGGATTTTCAACACAATATTCCCTTATAAAGTGAGTGGACAAGGGTGTTCACCGTAGAACACACACTCAAGTGTAAATGAAAACGGTCCCATCCGCAGGTAATATTGAGCCCCCAAATATTTCTGACAAGGGAAGATGCAACGTACGGGCATAGTAAAGCCCCCTCGTACCGGTTTAGCCAAGAACCGGCACAAGAGGGCTTCGCTATACCTGAGGCTGCATTAGCCGGGGCGCTAGGGGAGCAGCACCCCCCGCCGGGGCAGCTCTATCCAGGACTGACTGTCGCTAGGAGCAGTTGCCGTTCATATCGCAGGACGGACCCGCCTCCGCAGCATTGCTACCTGCCGCGTCACCAGCCGCGCCCGCCAGCGGGTTCAAAAACTCAACACGGTGAGTCTCCTCCCACACCTGACGCAGCGCCTGCACCAGCATCTTCGCAGGCTGCGCACCACTGACCGCCCACTTCGACTCAATCAAGAAGAACGGCACACCATTAATGCCCAGCTGGCGCGCCAACTGCTCATCAGCACGCACATCCGCCGCGTAACGGTCGCTCTTCAACACCGCCTCAACCTCGGCAGTATCCAGGCCAATCTCAGAAGCAATATCCAGAATCGACTCGTGATCCTGCACCGAACGGCCCTGCGTAAAGTACGCCAGCTTAAACGCCTCCTGCGCCGCCGACGCCAAACCCTGCTCCGCCGCATAGTGAATCACGCGGTGCGCATCAAACGTGTTACCGTACCGCGCCTGACGCCAATTGAAATCCAAACCCACCTCGCGGGCACGCTCCGCCAACGACTCCTGGCTCGCAATCGCCTGCTCCAACGACATCTGATACTTGCCGGCAATCAGCTCAGGCAATGAACCGGCAGGATGCTCCGTAGCCGACGGGTTCAGCTCAAAACTATGCCACACCACCTCAACCTCGTCACGGTGCTCAAACTCGGCGAGCGCCTGCTCCAGGTTACGCTTGCCCACGTAGCAGAAGGGGCACACAATATCGGACCAAATATCAATACGCATGTTATCTATTCCTCTCATACTCGGATGCGGCACACTTCCGCTTGTATGCTCACCTAACACCCCGGCTGCCGTGTCTATTCCCGGGCATTCCCCAGTGTTATTCCCACCGGGTACGGCAAAGCCCCCTCGCGCCGGTTCGTACAGAATCTATGTACAGGAATATCCGTACAGGAACCGGGTCAAGGGGGCTTAGCACACGCGAAATACGCGGCCTTATCGGCGGGCAGCTGTCGGTGTGGTAGTGGCAGTAGCCGCGGGTGCCGTCGTTGCCGCAGGTGCGGTGGTAGCCTGCTGGTTTGCCGCTACCTTATCCTCACGGCGGGTAGTCGGCGTCTGAGTTGGAGCCTTAGTAGTCGGCTCCTGGGAAGGGGTCGGCGCCTCCGTAGTCGCCTCGGGGGAGGGGGTGTTCTCCTCCGGGGTAGGAGTCGGTTCAGGCGTTGCAGCCTTAATCTCTTCCTCGGATGCGTTACCGTAGTAGTCACGAACCGTCACCGCAGTCAGGCCGCGGTCATCGAGCAGGCCCTTCACCTTATCGAGGATCGGGATGATCGTCTCGTAGTTCAGGTGACCCAGCACGATCTGTTGCGGTAGCATGTAGCGGATGCAGCGCGTGTAAATCACGCGGGCGCTCGTCTTCGCCTCGTCACCGGTAGTGCCGTTCCACATGACCGGGCGGGTAAAACCAATCTCACCGGCAGCCTTCAGCACCGCATCGTTGTAGCGGCCGTAGGGCGGGCGGAAGTACGGCTTCGACGAGACACCGAACATGCTCATAATCTCGTCTTCGTTACGCTGCAGCTCTTCCTTCACACCCTCAGCATCCAGGGTGGTCAGATCAGCGTGGCTGTAGGTGTGGTTCGCAACCTGAATCTGACCGCTCTGAACCAGCGGACGCAGCAACGACACATGCTCCTTAAAACCGGTGTAAGAAGCGTTAATGAAGAAGGTCAGGCGAGTATTCGTGCGCTTCGAGAACTCAGCGTAGCCGCGAATCGCCTCCGGGCTTGCGCCGTCATCAACAGTCCACGCAACATACTTACCGTCACCAATGAGGGAGTTGCCGATGCCGGGCCATTCGCGCGGCTTATCAACCGGGTTGCCAGCAGCGGCAACGGTCGGTGAATTCGTGGGTGCGGGGCGAGTAGCAGCAGAGGTCTCGCCGCCAGCCTGATACGGAGTGAAATTACCGGTGGTGCCGTCGTAGTCATTCGACTTCTTCGAGCAGGCAGCAATCAGCGGAAGCATAGCAGTGCCGAGCACAAAAAGTCGGCGGTTAGGCTGTGAGTGGGTCATACTCTCCAGGATAACGCCCCCACCTGCAAGGAACGAATCTGAACAGCGAATACACCTTAAATAATGTACACATCACAGCGCGCGCTCAGCACCACAGTATTAATAGGTATAAAAACTACGTATAAGAACACAAGATCCTAAAGCCGCAAGCCGGTAACGCTCCGCTACACTAGTGGGATGGAGAATTTGGGCACTCACGAACTGCGCAACCTTGTGAACGATGCTGCCGACGAGGCAGTCAACATCGGCTACCGTGTTGCAGACCGGCTGCACAGGTGGCGCGAAAAGCGCGCCATCGCCGCCGGTCGCGAGCCTATCCTCGTGCCCACCGAAGGCTACGGACGCGCCGCCTCCGAAGGAAACCCCGGCTGGGTCCGCATCATCGCCCGCGCACTCTACAAGACGGTCAACCTCGAACGCCTGCTGCAGGTCGTAGAAGGCACCCAAGACACCGCCAACCCCATGCGCGGCTGGCGCTCCTTCACCGCAACCGCAATGTCCGATGCGCCCGTCACCATCGTCATCGATGGCACCAAGTACGAGGCGTACACCGACCGCGGCGGCGTGCTCGACGTCAAACTCAGTATCGACCTGGAACCCGGCATGCACGAAGTCATCATGTACGTGCCCGGCTCCCGCGCCGTAGCAACCAGCGTCTATATCGTTCCCGAAAGCCAGAAGCTCGGTGTCATCATGGACGTCGACGACACCGTCATGGTCACCATGCTGCCGCGCCCCCTCGTTGCCGCCTGGAACTCCTTCATCCTCGACGAGCATGCACGCATCCCCACCCCCGGTATGGCGGTTATGACCGACCGTATCCGCCGCAGCCACCCGAATGCGCCGTTCATGTACCTGTCCACCGGCGCCTGGAACATCACCCCGACCCTACGCCGCTTCCTCAGCCGCAACGGCTACCCGCGCGGCACATTCCTGCTCACCGACTGGGGCCCTACCCCCGACCGCTGGTTCCGCTCCGGCACCAACCACAAGGTCGAGTCTCTGCGCCGCCTCGTCGAGGAATTCCCGCAGATGAAGTGGATCCTTGTCGGCGACGACGGGCAGCGCGACCCGTACATCTACAACGGCTTCGCGGTGCGTTACCCGGACAATGTGGCGGCAATCGTCATCCGCAACCTGACCGTGGGGGAGACCATGCTCGCCTCCGGCCGCGTGTGGAGCGACTACCGCGCCGAACAGATGATGCGCTCGCCGCTGTGGATTGAAGCCACCGACGGCGTAACGCTCAGCAAGAAGCTGCGCGATCTGGGCCTGATTGATTTCTAGGCGGCTAGTCTTGTCGGTATGTCTCGTCGGGTTGCTAAAACCAGTGCTGATACCCAGCAAACCCACCGTGAATACTGCTAAATAGCGGTATCTGCGGTAGGTTTTGCCATTCCAGAAGTATTAACCAACTTAAACCCACGACACACCGGCTACTGAAAAAGAGTTAAAAATCTTTTCTACAGCCTTAATCACATAGCTTAAACCCACTCGAAGGGGGTTAACCCCCGCCTTTAAGAAAGGCCGTTCTGCTTTAAAACCGCGCCGTTCCGCGCAAGAATGGGTGAGAGTTAAGATCTCTTTAAAATCAAGCCCGAATTTGCCGGGTTTTATGCCTCCAAACGCATACATGAGGCTAACTGAACCTCGACTCAGCGGGCCAACGAACCCTTAAAATTCTGCCCCAACTTAAACCCCACCTGTGGATAACCCGGCACACCCCGCGAAAATACGGCGAACTAGCCCCGCGGCAGGGTGTGGATAAGCTGTAGACGCCCCCTCTTAAGTGGGTTCAACTGTGGGTTTATCGAACGAAACACGACCCTCACACCACATCATCTTGTGGTGAAGAAAAATCTCAACACTACATGTAGTATTAATACTCGGTTCCACCACTACGGCACTTTTAGGCGCACTGCCCCAGCGCAGGAAACCGCCACACCCCACTAGGAGGGGCAGCAGACGGCACAGCGCCCGCCGTGAACAACACGTGGCGAACCACCAACGAAACACGCCAGATTCATTCACGAGATAAGCCCGCCCGAGCGGGAGAAAGTAAGAGGCACTCCCATGGTAGTGACCGTGTACACCAAGCCCCAGTGCGTCCAGTGCAACATGACCTACCGCGCCCTCGACGCGAAGGGTATCAGCTACACCAAGGTTGATATCACCGAAGACGCTCAGGCCCTCGAAATGGTCAAGTCCCTCGGCTACATGCAGGCACCCGTCGTCATCGCAGGCGACGAGCACTGGTCCGGCTTCCAGCCCGACAAGATCAACGCTCTGGCAGCGTAACAACCCTGCCGAAACCCGTACAAACGGAAAATCGGTACGGAACCACACCGGCACACGAGAATAAGGAGTATAAGATGAGTACCGCCCTCACGCCCAACCCCGTCGATGAGCACGCAGAAATCCGGAAGATTCTTCTGGACGCACGCAACGCCTCCGAGGGTCGAGCGACCGAGGTCGAATGGGACGACACAGCGCCACTCATCGTGTACTTCTCCTCCATCTCTGGTAACACCCACAAGTTCGTGGAGAAGATCCGTGCCCGCCGCCTCCGCCTGCCGCTGCGCACCCGCGAAGACACCCTCATTCTTGATGAGCCGTTTGTGCTCATCGTCCCCACCTACGGCAAGCCTGAAGGCGCCGGTAACGTTCCCCCGCAGGTGGTTAAATTCCTGAACGTGGAGCAGAATCGCAACCACATACTCGGTGTGATTGGCGCCGGCAACACCAACTTTGGTCCGCTCTTCGGTATCGCGGCAGACATTGTCGCCAAGAAGTGCGATGTGCCCGTGCTCTTCAAATTTGAGCTCATGGGCACCGATTCAGATGTAGAAAAAGTCAACGAAGGATTGGAAGCATTTTGGACGCAAAACTGCCCTCAGCACTAGAAACTCTCGGTGCGAGCCACAGCGGCAAGAGCGTGCCCGAGAAGTTCAAAGGTATGAGCTACCACGAACTGAACGCACTGCTGAACCTCTACGATGAGAACGGCCAGATTCAGTTCGATGCCGACCGTCAGGCTGCACGTCAGTACTTCCTGCAGCACGTCAACAACAACACCGTCTTCTTCCACGACCTGGAAGAGAAGATTGAGTACCTGATCGAGAACCAGTACTACGAGCCGGAACTCTTCGACAAGTACAACTTCCAGTTCATTAAGAACCTGTTCAAGCGCGCCTACGCCGTGAAGTTCCGCTTCCCGACCTTCCTGGGTGCCTTCAAGTTCTACACCTCCTACGCGCTCAAGACCTTTGACGGTCAGCGCTACCTGGAGCGTTTTGAAGACCGCGTCTGCATGGTCGCACTGCTGCTGGCAGAAGGCAACGAGAAGCTCGCCGAAGACATCGTCGACGAAATCATCTCTGGCCGTTTTCAGCCGGCAACCCCGACCTTCCTCAACGCAGGTAAGAAGCAGCGCGGCGAGCTCGTCTCCTGCTTCCTGCTGCGTATGGAAGACAACATGGAGTCCATCGGTCGCTCCATCAACTCTGCACTGCAGCTCTCCAAGCGCGGCGGCGGCGTGGCATTCGCCCTGACCAACCTGCGCGAGTCCGGTGCGCCCATTAAGAAGATTGAGAACCAGTCCTCGGGCGTTATCCCCGTCATGAAGCTGCTGGAAGACGCCTTCTCCTACGCAAACCAGCTCGGCGCACGTCAGGGTGCCGGTGCCGTGTACCTGCACGCACACCACCCCGACATCTACGCCTTCCTGGACACCAAGCGTGAGAACGCTGACGAGAAGATCCGCATCAAGACCCTCTCCCTGGGCGTTGTCATCCCCGACATCACCTTCGAGCTGGCGAAGAAGAACGAGGACATGTACCTCTTCTCCCCGTACGATGTGGAACGCATCTACGGCGTGCCCTTCTCCGACATCAACGTCTCCGAGAAGTACTACGAAATGGTCGACGATGCACGCATCACCAAGACCAAGATCAACGCGCGTGAGTTCTTCCAGACCATCGCAGAGATCCAGTTCGAATCCGGCTACCCGTACGTGATGTTCGAAGACACCGTCAACCGCGCGAACCCCATCGCCGGTAAGGTCATCATGTCCAACCTGTGCTCCGAGATTCTGCAGGTTTCTGAGCCGTCCACCTACCACGCTGACCTCGGCTACGAGACCGTCGGTAAGGACATCTCCTGCAACCTCGGTTCGCTGAACATTGCACTGACCATGTACGGCGACGACTTCGGCAAGACCGTGGAAACCGCGATTCGTTCGCTGACCTCCGTCTCCGACCAGTCCGACATCCGATCCGTACCCTCCATCGAGCGCGGCAACAACATGAGCCACGCCGTGGGTCTGGGCCAGATGAACCTGCACGGCTACCTGGCACGCGAGCACGTCTACTACGGTTCCGAAGAAGCACTGGACTTCACCAACATGTACTTCTACACCGTCGCCTACCACGCAATCCGCGCCTCCATGCAGATTGCTAAGGAACGTGGCGAGCGTTTCGAGGGCTTCGAGAACTCGAAGTACGCATCCGGTGAGTTCTTCGCAAAGTACATTGAGAAGGAATGGGCACCGCAGACTGAGCGTACCCGCGAACTGTTCGCTAAGCACCACATCCCCACCCGTGAAGAGTGGATTCAGCTGGCTGCTGACGTGGCACAGTACGGCATGTACAACCAGAACCTGCAGGCTGTTCCGCCGACCGGCTCCATCTCCTACATCAACGGTTCGACCTCTTCGATTCACCCGATCGCTTCGAAGATTGAGATCCGCAAGGAAGGCAAGCTCGGCCGCGTCTACTACCCGGCACCGTACATGACCAATGAGAACCTGGAGTACTACCAGGACTCCTACGAAATTGGTTTCGAGAAGATCATCGACACCTACGCTGTGGCAACCCAGCACGTGGACCAGGGCCTGTCGCTGACCCTCTTCTTCCGCGATACCGCAACCACCCGCGATATCAACCGTGCCCAGATTTACGCATGGCGTAAGGGCATCAAGACCATCTACTACATCCGTCTGCGTCAGATGGCTCTTGAGGGTACCGAGGTTGAAGGCTGCGTATCCTGCATGCTCTAGCCCGAATGCTGTGGCGCATTCAGCCTGAGATGGCACACTATAACTAAAGACTGGAAGGGGTGGTTACGGTGTCACGCAAACCGCCTGCGCGACTGGCTGGGCACGCGTAGGACCGTAGCCGCCCCTTAAGAATTGGAGAATTACTAATGAGCGAAAAGGTGAAGCTCGTCGACCACGTGATCGAGGCTATCAACTGGAACCGTATTGAGGATGAGAAGGACCTTGAGGTTTGGGATCGTCTGACCGGTAACTTCTGGCTGCCGGAGAAGGTGCCGCTGAGCAACGACGTGCCCTCCTGGAAGACCCTGACCGAGGAAGAGAAGCAGCTGACCATGCGCGTCTTTACCGGTCTGACCCTGCTGGACACCATCCAGGGCACTGTCGGTGCTGTGTCCCTGCTGCCGGACGCTGTGACCGCGCACGAAGAGGCTGTGTATACCAACATTGCGTTCATGGAGTCCGTGCACGCAAAGTCGTACTCCTCGATTTTCTCGACCCTTGCCTCCACTAAGGAGATTGACGAGGCGTTCCGCTGGGCTTCTGAGAATGAGCACCTGCAGAAGAAGGCGAAGATTGTTCTGTCCTACTACACCGGTGACGACCCGCTGAAGAAGAAGGTTGCTTCCACTCTGCTGGAGTCCTTCCTGTTCTACTCGGGCTTCTACCTGCCCATGTACTGGTCTTCGCACGCGAAGCTGACCAACACTGCTGACCTGATTCGTCTGATTATTCGTGACGAGGCAGTGCACGGCTACTACATTGGCTACAAGTTCCAGCGCGGCCTGGCGAAGGAGTCCGCGGAGCGTCAGGCAGAGCTGAAGGAGTACACCTTCAACCTGCTGTACGAACTGTACGAGAACGAGGTGGCGTACACCCACTCCCTGTATGACGGTGTGGGTTGGAGTGAGGACGTGAAGAAGTTCCTGCACTACAACGCTAACAAGGCTCTGATGAACCTGGGCTACGAGCCGATGTTCCCGGCGACCGTGACTAACGTGTCCCCGGCAATCCTTTCGGCGCTGTCCCCGAACGCTGATGAGAACCACGACTTCTTCTCCGGTTCCGGCTCTTCCTACGTGATTGGTAAGGCTGTGAACACCGAGGACGAAGACTGGGACTTCTAAGCTTGGGACTTCTAAGCCCCCTTTCTTGCCTTTAGTTATGAGGCGGAGATAAACCGAGCGGAATCCCCGTGTGTCCACTGTAGATGCGCGGAGGTTCCGCCGTTTAACCGGGCTATTTAGCGTGCCGGGATGCCCAGGATTTCCCGGTGTAACCTGGCGCGGAAGCGGGGGAGAGGCGGTGGAGAAACAGGGGAGAAGCAGGGGAGTAGGAGCGGTTTTTCTGGTTCCGGTTGTCGGGATTTTGCCTTCACCCCGTAGCATAAAAAATTATTGATATATCGGGGTGCGGCGCGTACTGTTGGACTACTATCCCACAATCCCGAAAGGAACATCATGCGTTCAGTCGTCATGGAAGCCCCCGGCAAGGTCGTCGTCAACGAGGTCGACAAGCCGACCCTGCTCGACCCCACCGACGCCATCATCAAGCTCGCAGCATCCTGCATCTGCGGCTCCGACCTGTGGCCCTACCGCGGCGCACAGCCCGTCGACCACCGCGCAATGGGCCACGAATACATCGGCGAAGTCGTCGAAGTAGGCTCCGAGGTCACCACCGTAGCCCCCGGCGACTTCGTCGTAGGCTCCTTCTGCATCTCCTGCGGCGAATGCGAAACCTGCACCGCAGGCTACCCCTCCCGCTGCCTCAAGGCAATCGCAGCAGGCGACGCCTTCATTGGCGCACGCTCCAACGGCACCCAGGCAGAATACGCCCGCGTGCCCTTCGCAGACGGCACCCTCGTCAAGACCCCCGCCGCACCCACCGCAGAGCAGATCCCGCACCTGATGGCGGCATCCGACGTGCTCGGCACCGGCTGGTACGCAGCAGACGCAGCGCAGGCAGGCCCCGGCAAGACCATCGTCGTTGTTGGCGACGGCGCAGTCGGCCTGAGCGCAGTCATCGGCGCCAAGCAGCTCGGCGCGGAGAAGATCATCATCATGTCCCGCAACCCCGAACGTCAGGCGCTCGCTAAGGCATTCGGCGCAACCCACATCGTGGAAGAGCGCGGCGAAGAGGGCATCGCCAAGGTCATGGAGCTCACCGACGGCGTGGGCGCACACGGCGTTGCGGAGGCTGTCGGCACCCAGCAGTCCTTCGACCAGGCTCTCGGCTGCGTACGCCACGGCGGCTACATCGGCTTCGTGGGCGTGCCGCACGACAGCTCCATCGGCACCGATAAGCTCTTCGGCAAGCAGGTTCACCTGGAGGGTGGCCCCGCCCCCGTGCGCAAGTATCTGCCGACCCTTATCGATCTGATTTACAAGGGCGAAATTGAGCCCGGCCGTGTCTTCGACCTGGTTCTGCCCATCGACGAGGCGGCTAAGGGTTACGAGGCAATGGACCGGCGTACCGCCACCAAGGTTCTGCTGACCATGCCGTAATACCTGCTGTAGCGCCGGGTCCTATACTGGCTCCTGTACCGGCAGCCCGGCGTGTATGCGCTACTAATCCCCGCACCGACCCTGTCGCTCCACGTGAGCGTAGGGTGCCGGTTGCGGGGATTAGTGCATTAAAAATTGGGTTTATTTGCCACCTTCTGGCGAAGTGAGGGACAAATGAGTGAGCCAAAGCATAGAATAAAAGAGCATGATTCGTACAACTCGAAGGATGACAATGACGAAGAAGCCTTTCCCTTCCGACCTCGAAATCGCACTTGCCGCCGATCTTTGGCCTATTAACAAGATCGCAGCAGACAACGGCATCAGCGAAGATCGCCTTGAGCCCTACGGCAAGTACGTTGCTAAGGTCCTCCTCGACGAAACCACCAACGCAGAGACCGCCCGCAAGCGCGGCTCCAAGTACATCGTGGTTACCGCAGTCACCCCCACCCCGCTCGGTGAAGGTAAGACCGCAACCTCCGTCTCCCTCGCACAGGGCTTCGCCCAGACCGGCCGCAAGGCAATCCTGGCTCTGCGTCAGCCCGCAATGGGCCCGACCTTCGGCATCAAGGGCGGCGCAGCAGGCGGTGGCTACTCCCAGATTGTTCCCATGGAGAAGCTGAACTTGCACCTGACCGGCGACTTCCACGCCGTCACCGCAGCGCATAACCTGCTTGCCGCCATGATTGACAACCACCTGCACCACGGCAACGAGCTGCGCATCGACCCGCGCGCTATCGAGTGGCGCCGCGTTATCGACATGAACGACCGCTCCCTGCGCAACATCGTCGTGGGCCTGGGCGAACGTATGGACGGCGTGGTCCGCGAGACCGGTTTCGACATCACCAGCGCCTCCGAAATCATGGTGATTCTCTCGCTGGCAACCTCCTTCAAGGACCTGCGCGAGCGCCTGGCAAAGATTGTGATTGGCCTGAACTACAACGGCGAGCCCGTCACCGCAGCTGACCTGAAGGCTGACGGTGCAATGTCCGTCATCCTGGCAGACGCAATCAACCCGAACCTGCTGCAGACCCTGGAGCACACCCCCGCACTGATTCACGCGGGTCCCTTCGGCAACATCGCAACCGGTAACTCCTCCGTGGTCGCCGACTACGTTGGTCTGGAGTACTCCGACTACGTGATTACCGAGGCTGGCTTCGGCGCCGACATGGGCGCGGAGCGTTTCTTCAACGTCAAGTGCCGCGTCTCCGGCCTGAAGCCGGACGCCGCAGTGCTCGTCGTGACCGTGCGCTCCCTGAAGTCCCACTCCGGCCTGTACAAGATCGTTCCGGGCAAGCCCCTGCCCGAAGGTATGCTGCAGGAAAGCCCCTCCGACGTGGAGAAGGGCGCAGAGAACCTCAAGAAGCACATCGAGATTGTGCGCAACTTCGGTGTTCAGCCGGTCGTGGCAATCAACGCGTTCCCGACCGACTTCGAGTCCGAGCACGAGACCATCCGCCGTATCGCTGAGGAAGCTGGCGCTCGCGTCGCTATCCACCGCGGTGTGGCTGAGGGCGGTAAGGGTACCACCGACCTGGCAGACGTGGTTGCTGAGGCATGTGACGACGTTTCGGATCTGAAGTACACCTATGATCTTGAGGACTCCATCGAGACCAAGATTGAGAAGGTTGCGACCAAGGTCTACGGCGCGGACGGCATCTCCATTGCTCCCGCTGCCGCTAAGCAGCTGAAGCGTTTCGCTGAGCTGGGATATTCGCACCTGCCCGTGGTCATTGCGAAGACCCACCTGTCCATCTCTTCGGATGCAACTCTGAAGGGCGCACCGACCGGCTGGACCCTGCCCGTGCGCGAGGTTCGCTTGGCTGCAGGTGCTGGCTACGTCTACGCTATCTGCGGCACCATGCGCACCATGCCGGGCCTGAGCAAGAGCCCCGCAGCTGAGCGCATCGGCTTTGACGAGAACGGCGTGATGGTCGGCCTGTCCTAAGGCTTGCCCTAAGGTGGCTGTTCCAGCTGATTTATAGCTAGTGGAGGCGGCGCTCCTTCCCCAAAGCGGGGGAGGGGCACCGCCTTTGCTGTGCCCGGTACCGGCAGATGGGGTGATTGCCGGTGAAAGGTGGAGCGTATTGGTGTTTTGGGCGCTGAACGCTGCTGAATAGTGCGGAATGGCGGGGGAGTGAAGGATAGCGAAACTCCTAGTGGAGGGGACTTTCACCCTTTCCTTGAATGCTTACCGAGTGCGCCTACGAAGGTGGAAATGGTGTGCATAGCTTAATAATTGGGCTCTATTTATACTTGAAGGTTAGGTTTTATTAAACAATCTGTAGAGGTTGATTTTTTAGTGACACACCGTCTTGTATTCTGTGAAAATATTGTCCTGACTAGGCATTTTATTTTTGAAAAGGATTTTATGGAGAGCTATGGAAGGGTCTGAGTGGTGGAGTGTTGTTATCGTTTTCTGGTAAAAGCTCTACTTTAGGGGTATCTAATGGGTCTAAGCAGACCAATTGTTTTTTCTCTCAAGTGTATATTCGTACACTTTTTGAACGGTGCGCGGCGCATTTTTCCGCTCTATAAAATTGCAAAAGCTTGAAGATATTTCGATCTTGACCCTCTGCTTCCGCGGGATACCGGGCTAAAACTGAGTATTGAGCCTGTAAAATTACTGGTGTGAAGCTTAGAATAAAGGTGTATTGAAGCGTCAAATGAGGGAAGCTCTAAAATTATTTTGGGTGAAATTGGTCACATGTAAACTTGAAAAAAATGAAATTGGTACGTATCGATAGCCTAAAAAACGGCTATTTTTATTACAAAATGATTACAATGAGGCGTGGGTCACTAAATTCGGCTCTCCGTACCAAATTGAGCGGTAAAACAGCCCCCAAAAAGTTCGCTACTATTAAGTCATCAAGTAATCGTGAGATTTCCAAAGTCCTCGGGTTGCTTGTGTTTGAGTGAGTGATAGATACCCCTGGGTGTCATGAGAAGCGACTGTGTATCGATGCGCAGTCGCTTCTCTGTTTAACTTTGAATTTCAGTGGACCCTCAGCCGGGCGGGGATCCAGCCGAGACCTAATCCGCGCTGAACCCAATCTGTACTGAGCGTGCTCCAGAATCTGTTCCTTGCGCATCCCGCACGCATACAACCTGTACATGTATCCCACGCATTCAATGCCGAATGCGCTAATAGCGGGAGTGAACCGCATAGGCGCATGCTGTGCGGTCACAACCCCCTACACTGGAACTATGACTACTTACCCAGAACCTACCCTCATCTTTGAGAACCCCGAACTGACCGTCCGTGCGTTCAGTGTCTCCGAGATGGACAACAGCGTCTACCTCATCACCATGCGCGCCACCGGCGAGCAGGTACTCATTGACCCCGCGGACGACGCAGAAGAACTCTACGCTTTCACTCTCGATGCGCTCCTGCACGACTGCCCGCAACTCGAACTGGCAGCCGGTGAAGAACGCCGTGTGCGCGTTATGGAGAAGGAAGAGGACTTCAACTCAATCAGGCCCCGCGCGATCGGTCTGACCGGCATTCTGGTCACCCACGGCCACTGGGACCACATCCGCGCTATTAAGGAGCTCGACCACCTCACCGGTGCCGTCACCTCCGCGGGTGCAGCTGATGCGGTCGCTATTAAGGAGCAGGAAGGCTACACCGTCGAAGAAGAACTGACCGGCGGCGAAAGCTTCGATTTCTACCGCTCCGACACTGTCATTCGCTCGCTGCACGTGCCCGGCCACACCCCCGGATCCATTGTCTACACCCTCGAAACCACCTGGGAAGACGGCACCCCCGCAACCCTGCTGTTCACCGGCGACACCCTCTTCCCCGGCGGCGTGGGCAAGACCGACTCCCCGCAGCAGTTCGGTGAGCTCTTCTCCAGCGTGCTCGAAAAGCTCTTCGGTGGCTTCGAAGACGACGCCATCGTACTGCCCGGCCACGGCCGCTCCACCACCCTCGGCGACGAGCGACCCCACCTGGAAGAGTGGGGAACCCGCGGCTGGTAAACCGCTCCTGACATTCCACCTTCATATAAGTACTGCACCCTCATGCCTTCACCCGCCGCATAATCCCGCTGGTGAAAGGCGTGAGGGTGTAGAATTTAAGTTCGAAGATAAGACGAAAGGATTTTCGATGACACCCCGCCCGGCACACGGTAGCACCGCACTCAAAGCGAACGATCTGACCAGTATCCGGGTTCAGGGTGCCCGCGAAAACAACCTCAAGAACGTAGACCTCACCATTCCGCGTGATGCGATGGTCGTCTTCACCGGCCTCTCCGGCTCCGGTAAGTCCTCCCTCGCCTTCGACACCATCTTTGCGGAAGGCCAGCGCCGCTACGTTGAGTCGCTGTCCTCCTACGCGCGCATGTTCCTCGGGCAGGTCGACAAGCCCGACGTAGACTTCATCGAGGGCCTCTCCCCGGCTGTGTCTATTGACCAGAAGTCCACCTCCAAAAACCCGCGCTCAACCGTCGGTACTATCACCGAAATCTACGACTACATGCGCCTGCTCTGGGCGCGCATTGGCCACCCGCACTGCCCCGTCTGCGGCGAAGAAATCACCCAACAAACCCCGCAGCAAATCGTGGACATTCTGCAAGAGTATCCCGAACGCACCCGCCTGCAGATTCTGGCACCCGTCGTCAGTGCGCGCAAGGGCGAATTTGTAGACCTCTTCAAAGACCTGCTCACCCAGGGTTACTCGCGTGCCCGAGTGGACGGCGAAACCGTGCAGCTCTCCGACCCTCCCACCCTCGCCAAGCAGTACAAGCACACCATTGAGGTAGTCGTCGACCGCATCGTCATTAAGGACGGTATTCACCAGCGCCTGACCGACTCCATCGAAACCGCGCTCAAGCTCGCCGACGGCCGCGTGCTCATCGACTTCGTGGACCGCGAGCAGGATGACCCCGAACGCACCCGCTCCTTCAGCGAAAACCTCGCCTGCCCTAATAGCCACCCGCTACAGATCGACACCATCGAGCCGCGCGCCTTCTCCTTCAACTCGCCGTTCGGCGCATGTAGCGCCTGCGACGGCATCGGCTCGCGCCTGGAAGTAGATACCGAACTGCTCGTACCCAACCCCGACCTGACCCTCGGTGAGGGCGCTATCGCCCCCTGGTCGCAAGGCAAAGCAACCACCGAATACTGGCTACGCCTGCTCGCAGGCCTGGGGGAGGAGCTCGGCTTCAACCTGAACACCCCCTTCAAGGACCTGCCCTCCAAGACCCGCGCCGCAATCCTGGACGGCAAGGACTACAAGGTTGAGGTGTCCTACCACAACCGATTCGGCCGAGAACGCCGCTACACCTCCGGATTCGAAGGCGTGAAGGCGTACATCAAGCGCAAGCACGAAGAAACCGAATCGGACTTCGCCCGCGACCGCTACGAACAGTACATGCGCCAGGTCGCCTGCCCCTCCTGCGGTGGCGCGCGCCTGAACCCAACCATCCTCGGCGTGAAGGTCGGCGGCCAGTCCATCGCAGACATCACCGACCTGTCCCTAGCTGACGCGCTCGCCTTCGTGCGCGGCCTGCAGCTCAGCGCCCGCGAAGCCAAGATCGGCGAGCAGGTCCTCAAAGAAATCGATGCGCGCCTGCAGTTCCTGCTGGACGTGGGCCTGGACTACCTGACCCTCTCACGCTCCGCCGGTACGCTCTCCGGCGGTGAGGCGCAGCGCATCCGCCTCGCAACCCAGATTGGTTCCGGCCTGGTTGGCGTGCTCTACGTGCTCGACGAGCCCTCCATCGGCCTGCACCAGCGCGATAACCGCCGCCTCATCGAAACCCTGACTAAGCTACGCGATATGGGCAACACGCTTATTGTGGTTGAGCACGACGAAGACACCATGCGCGAAGCCGACTGGATCGTGGACGTAGGACCCGGCGCCGGTGAGCACGGCGGCGAAATCGTACACTCCGGCAACTTTGAGGAGCTGCTGAAGAACACCAAGTCCATTACCGGTGACTACATGGCTGGCCGCCGCAGCATTGAGGTGCCCGCATCCCGCCGCCCCGTCGACAAGGAACGCCAGCTGACCGTGCGCGGCGCCCGCGAAAACAACCTCAAGAACGTGACCGCGTCCTTCCCACTGGGCGTGTTCACCGCGGTGACCGGTGTGTCCGGCTCGGGTAAATCTACCCTCGTCAACGACATTCTGTACACCTCCCTGGCGAACAAGCTCAACGGCGCCAAGCAGGTACCCGGCCGCCACAAGAGCATCGACGGCCTGGAACACCTGGACAAGGTCATTCACGTGGACCAGTCGCCCATCGGTCGTACCCCGCGTTCGAACCCCGCCACCTACACCGGCGTGTTCGACCACATCCGCAAGCTGTTCGCAGAGACCAGCGAAGCGAAAATGCGTGGCTACACCCCGGGTCGATTCTCCTTCAACGTCAAGGGTGGCCGCTGCGAGAACTGCTCCGGCGACGGCACCCTGAAGATTGAAATGAACTTCCTGCCGGACGTGTACGTGCCCTGCGACACCTGCCACGGCAAGCGCTACAACCGCGAAACCCTCGAAGTGCACTACAAGGGCAAAACCATTGCCGACGTACTCGAAATGCCCGTGGAAGAAGCCGCAGAGTTCTTCGCCGCATTCACCCCGATTGCGCGCCACCTGAACACCCTCGTGGACGTGGGCCTGGGCTACATTCGCCTGGGCCAGCCCGCAACCACCCTCTCCGGTGGTGAAGCGCAGCGCGTGAAGCTCGCAACCGAACTGCAGAAGCGCTCCAACGGCCGCTCCATCTACGTGCTGGACGAGCCGACCACCGGCCTGCACTTTGAAGACATCCGCAAGCTACTCGCCGTGCTGCAATCGCTGGTCGACAAGGGCAATAGCGTGATCACCATCGAGCACAACCTGGACGTGGTCAAGTGCGCCGACTGGATCATCGACATGGGCCCCGAAGGCGGTAGCGGCGGCGGCACCGTGATTGCTGAAGGAACCCCGGAGCAGGTGGCTCAGGTGAAGGGCTCGCACACCGGCGCGTTCCTTGCCGAGATCCTGAACTAGTCAAAAACTTGCCCTAGAGGAAACCTACATGACTGATACTCAAGGAACTGAACCCACTCGGGGAGCTCAAGCAACCCGTGGCGCTGTGAACCGGGGAGCCGTGAACCGTGGTGCTGTGACCACCGCAGACCGTGCGCGGCACATCCTGCACACCCAGCTGGAGGCGGACTTCTGCCAGGCGCCCGGCTCGATTAGCCGCGCCCTCGAAGAGCTACGCGACTACCCGGAAGCCGAAAGCCTGCCGCTGCTCGCCACCGTGCAGCCTCCCTCCGAGAAGATGGGCGCCGCACGCCGCCGCAACGACGACATCTGGGAGTTGCGCGTCGCCAACTACGCGAGCGTCGGCATTCTCTGCGCCAAACATCCGCGCGTGCTGGACAAGGTCATCGACTACATGCTCGGCGACCAGTCGAACTGGCTCGGCGACTACGCGCAGCTGCGCCAGCTCAACGAACTGCTCACCCCCTACACCCAGCAGGTTAGCGGCACGAGCATCTACTACACGCCAGGCCGCGCCCTGCTGAACTCGGTCGTACCCGAGGGTGTGCAGGCGCAGGAGGTCAAGTGCGCCGTGCCCGGTGTGGGTATGATGCGCCGCGTTGACCCCGCCGAGCTGAAGGCTGCGTTGCTTGCCGAAATCACCGGCGAGCGCAGCATCCGCCGGGAGGCAAATGCCTCCGCGGGGGCGCTTGAGGTTGACCCACAGGACACGCAGGCGCGCGTAACCTGCCTGCGCGTGGAGCTGCTGGACGCTGAGCAGTTTGAGCACTTCCGCGGGGATAAACGCTACTCGAACGCGCTGGGCTTTAGCGTGACCCGCCCGGATGTGCTGGTGCTCGCCGCATACCCGGTGGATGAGGACGCATCTGGCGCACCCGCGGCGGGGGAGAGCCCCGCACTCGCAGACCCTATCGCTATGGTTGGCGTGAGTGACGATTCGCCGATTATGCGCCAGATTGGTATCGATGTGTTGCCCGCCTGGCGTGGCGCAGGCATCGCCAGCGTGCTGGTGTGTGATGCGGCCCGCCTGACCCTGGCGGAAGGGTACCTGCCGTTCTACGGTACGAGCCCGTCGCACATCCTCTCGCAGAGGGTAGCGATGAATGCCGGGTTGGTGCCGACCTGGTGGGAGTACGTGTCCACCAGCCTGAACGACCTACCCATGGACTAGATTTACCTACAGACTAGAGCCGCCCGCGCTAGGCATAACAGGCATGTAGAAAGCCCCCGAGATCAGAGTCTCGGGGGCTTTTTGCTGCTGGATTTCGCGTGCAGGGATTTTCGCGGGGTTCAGCGTCTAGGGTCGCCGCATAAGGAACAGCGTCTAGAGCCTTACCAGTTACAGCTCCGCGCCGTTGCTGGTAATCACCTCGCGGTACCAGTGGAAGGACTTCTTGCGGTAGCGCGCCAGGGTGCCGGTGCCGTCGTCGTTGCGGTCCACGTAGATGAACCCGTAGCGCTTGGACATCTGCGCGGTGGAGGCGCTAATCATGTCGATGCAACCCCAGGTGGTGTAGCCGAGCACGTTCACGCCGTCCTCAATCGCCTCGCGTACCGCGTGCAGGTGCTGGCGCAGGTAGTCAATGCGGTAGTCGTCTTCTACGGTGAGCTCACCGTTCACTTCGACCAGTTCGTCGCGGGCGCCCAGGCCGTTCTCCACGATGAATAGCGGCTTCTGCCAGCGGTCCCAATACTGGTTGAGGACCACGCGCAGGCCGGTCGGGTCAATCTGCCAGCCCCATTCGCTGGAGGGCAGGGTCGGGTTCGCCACGCCGCCGAGGATGTTGCCTTCGCCGCGTTCGCCTCGTGCCGGGTCGCCGGTCGCGCAGGTGGACATGTAGTAGCTGAACGACACGAAATCCACGGTGTTCTTCAGGTCCTCGCGGTCCTGCTCGGTGATGTTCAGCTCCACGCCCTTCTCACGCAGGGCACGCAGGAAGTAGCCGGGGTATGCGCCGCGCACGTGTACGTCACCGAACGCGAAGTTTGCCTGTTCCGTCTGCATGGCGGCGAGTACGTCGGCGGGGTCGGGGGTGAGTGGGTAGGTGGGCATGGCAAGAATCATGCAACCGACCTGGGCGCCGGGCGCCAGTTCGCGTGCCGCAGCGGTGGCGCGTGCGGAGGCGACCAGTTCGTGGTGCATTGCCTGGTACAGGTCGGCGTCGCTGAGCTGATCCGCTGGGGTGTTAATGCCGCCGGACATGAACGGCAGGTGCAGCATCGAGTTGATTTCGTTAAAGGTCAGCCAGTACTTCACGCGCTTGCCGTAGCGGGCGAACACGGTGCGGGCGTAGCGTTCGTAGAAGCCGATGAGTTCGCGGCTGGTCCAGCCGTTGTACTGTTCGACCAGGTGCAGCGGGGTTTCGTAGTGGCTGAGGGTAATGAGCGGTTCCATGCCGTGCTTTTCGAGCTCGTCGAGCACGCGGTCGTAGAAGGCGAGGCCCGCCTCGTTCGGGGTTTCTTCGTCGCCGCGGGGGAAGATACGCGACCAGGCGATGGAGAAGCGGAAGACCTTGAAACCCATCTCTGCGAGTAGGGCGATGTCTTCGCGATAGCGGTGATAGAAGTTGATGCCTTCCAGCTTGAGGTTGTCCTCGGTGGGTTCGGCGGTGCGCGGGTGCAGGCCGCCAGCGGGCAGCACATCTTGCAGGCTGGGGCCTTTGCCGTCTTCGTTCCAGGCACCCTCAAACTGGTTGGCGGCGGTGGCGCCTCCGAAGAGGAAACCGTCGGGGAACGCGCCGAGCGGCTGCGGCTCGGTCAGCGCCGGGTTGGTGGGCTGTTCAGCGCTGACGCGGGGTAGCGCGGTGGTTTGGGCGGTGATGCGCTGGTCCTGATGCACGGAATCCTCCAAGGTGTTTTGAGCCTTTCTTCTACCCTAGCGGAGGGGGTGGGGGATTACTAGGTTTTAGCTACCCGGGTGGGCGTTTTCGCATTGTGGGGAGACGTAGGAGCTGTGGCGAGCGTAACCGTAAAATAGGAACGTGCAGATTATTCGAGAGACCGGCCCCGAATCCGGCGATATCCTCATTCACCACAATCAGACGGTGCAGATGCTCCGCGAGGTAGCAAACGGGCAGCGTGAAGCCACTCTACGCATGTATCAGCCGAACCCGACAGTCGCGTTCGGCCGCCGTGACGAACTGAACCCCGGCTTCGCGGCCGCCGCCGCGGCCTGTGCCGAGCACGGCTTTGAGGTGCTGGTGCGCAAGGTCGGCGGGCACGCCGCCGCCTACCATCAGGGGTGCCTGGTCGTGGACCATTTTCAGCCCGCCTCCGACGCCCGCAGCGGAAACACCCTACGCTACGAACTGTTTGGCTCCATGTACGCGCAGGCGCTCCGCGAGGTTGGCGTGGATGCGCGCATGGGCGAGATCCCGGGGGAGTACTGCCCCGGCGAGTATTCGGTGCACGCGCAGCTTCCCGCCTCCGCAGGTGGTGGCCGCATTAAACTGGTCGGCACCGCCCAGCGTGTGGTGACCGGCGGCTGGTGGTTCAGCACCGGCATCGTGGTCTCTGATTCTGCGCCGCTGCGGGCGGTCACCGCGGATGTGTACCGTGCCCTTGGTATGGACCTCGACCCCGCGACGGTCGGCGCGGCGCAGGACGCGAACCCGCACCTGCTCATGGAAGACCTGGAAGACGCCATCGTTGAGGTGTACGCCCAAAACGGTTTTCACTAGGTTGTTTTATTTCTGACTTTTATCCGTAACTTATTCGATATATCCCCACCTGAAGCGAAGGAGCATCCATGCGTTGGGCACAGATTAAAGACTCGAAGGGCAGCCGCGCGGTCTGCTTCTTTGAAGAGACCGTGTACGAGCTTCCGGCGAAGCTCAGCCCGCTACTGAATTTCTACAGCCGGTTCCGCCTGAACTTTGGCGACCCGAAGAACGCCGTGGCAATCCTGAAGGAGAACGGCGTGACCGTCATGGGCCACGGCGAGGAGCTGTGGAACTCCTTACCCTTTATTCGCCCGCTGGATAAGCCCGGCAAGATTGTGTGCGCCGGCCTGAACTACCGCGACCATGCCGCAGAAATGAACCTTGAGGTGCCCGAGCATCCGGCGCTGTTCGCGAAGTTCCCGAACGCGCTGATTGGCCCCGGCGAGCAGATCCGTATGCCCGCCGCTGACGGCACCGGCAGCACGAAGGTCGACTGGGAGGTTGAGCTATGCCTGGTCGTGGGCGCTCGCCTGCGTAACGCCACGGAGGAGCAGGCACTTGAGGCTCTGATGGGGTACACGGTCATGAATGATGTGTCGGTGCGTGACTGGCAGGGTCGTTCCTCGGAGTGGTTCCAGGGTAAGAACTGGGATGCGATGACTCCGTTCGGTCCGGTGATTGTGAGCCCCGATGAGGTTGACCCGGTTGCCGGCCTGGAGTTGGTCTGTGAGGTGGATGGCGTGGTGCGTCAGCGCGGCACGACGGCGGATATGGTGTTCACCCCGGCGCAGCTGCTGTCCTATATTTCGCGGTTTATGACCCTGGAACCGGGTGACCTGGTGGCGACGGGTACCCCGGCTGGGGTTGGTTTGTCGCTGTATCCGCGTCAGTGGTTGAAGCCGGGGCAGACGGTGCGCACCCGCATTGAGGGTATTGGCGAGCTGGTGAATGTCTGCTCGGAGGCGGGCGCCCTGTAACTATCGTGTGCTGTAACTATTTTGCTCTGTAGCTAACCCGTTGCACCGTGGTTTCCCTTGGCTCTGTGAGCAACTCCGGCAACCAGTTCCCCTGGCACCAGGTACAGTGGATGCCCGTGAACTACACCGAATCCGCTGAGAACACCGCATGCCGCGCAGGCGTAACTTCCTTGACGTGCCCCCTTTCCTGTACATAAGGTGAAAATACTATGACTCAGAGCCAGCCCACAGACCAGACCGAAACCACCCACGCTCACTACGCCGCCGAGCAGGTAGCGAAGCACGTAGCCGAGCACACCGTGGAGCACACCGCGGAGCACGCCCACGAGGCGCCCGCCAACGCGCCCCTCCTCGAAGGCAGCGGCCCCAAAGACTGGGAGGAACAGTTCGGCCCGTCCGTGGCGATTTTCTCTGCGCTCGCGAACCCGCTGCGCCTGGCGATTGCGCACCACCTGATGCACCGCCCGCACAGCGTGAGCGAACTGCACACGTGCCTGGGTATTTCGCAGCCGCTCGCTTCGCATCACCTGCGCATCCTGCGTGAGGCGCACGTGATTGATCGTGAGCAGCAGGGCCGCACCACTATTTACCGTCTGAAGGACGACCATATTAGCCACATTGTGGTTGACGTGTATGAGCATACGCGTGAACATTATGCGGACTAGTCTGCCCTCAAGCTGAGCGTTTGCTGGGAGCCGTTGTAAGATGGTGTGTGTCCGTGCACCAGTACAGTGCGGAATAGTATGCGCACCCGCGGCGCCCCGAGCGGCCGCGCGCGCCTGAGTTAAGGAGACTTATGTCTGCCGCTGATTCTTCAGCAATTGTTATTAGCGTTTCTGGTGAGGAGCGCGAGGTTACCGCGAAGACTGCCGCTGAGCTGTTCGCTGACGACCCGAAGATCGTTGTGGCACGCGTGAACGGCGTGCTCGTTGATCTCTCCCACGAGCTGTCTGCTGGCGATTCCGTTGAGCCGGTTTTCATTCATGAGCCGGACGGCCTGAACGTTCTGCGCCACTCTGCTGCGCACGTGATGGCGCAGGCGGTGCAGGAGTACCGCAAGGACGCCAAGCTGGGTATTGGCCCGTACATTACTGATGGCTTCTACTTTGACTTTGATGTGGCTGAGCCCTTCACCCCGGAAGATCTGAAGAAGATCGAGAAGTCGATGATTAAGATCATCAAGTCCGGTCAGCTGTTCCGCCGCCGCGTGGTCACCCACGACGAGGCTGTTGCTGAGATGGCGAACGAGCCGTACAAGCTGGAGCTGCTTTCCCTGAGCCAGGGTCCCGGTTCTGGTGCGGAGGCTGCCGAGGGTGCATCCGTGGAGGTCGGCGAGGGTGAAATCACCATCTACGACAACGTGCACCCGAAGACCGGCGAGACCGTCTGGAAGGACCTCTGCCGCGGCCCGCACCTGCCGAACACCAAGCTGATTGCTAACGGCTACGCCCTGATGCGTGCCGGTGGCGCGTACTGGCGCGGTTCTGAGAAGAACCCCATGCTACAGCGTATTTACGGTACCGCATGGCCGACTAAGGAAGAGCTGGTGGCGTACAAGGAGCGCATCGCTGAGGCGGAGCGCCGCGACCACCGCCGCCTGGGCCGTGAGCTGGACCTGTTCTCCTTCCCGAAGAACATTGGCCCCGGTCTGCCGGTGATTCACCCTAAGGGTGGCGTGATTAAGCGCGAGATGGAAGACTACGTGCGTACCCGCCACATTCAGGAGGGTTTCCAGTACGTCAGCACCCCGCATATTTCGAAGGAAGACCTGTTCTACACTTCCGGTCACCTTCCGTACTATGCGGACGGTATGTTCCCGCCCATGGAGCTGGATAACGGCCACTACCGTCTGAAGGCTATGAACTGCCCGATGCACAACGAGATTTACCGTTCTCGTGGCCGTTCGTACCGTGAGCTGCCGTTGCGTTTCTTTGAGTTCGGCACCGTGTACCGTGACGAGAAGTCGGGCGTGCTGCAGGGTCTGACCCGCGTGCGCATGATTACTCAGGACGACTCCCACTCGTACGTGACGAAGGAGCAGGCACCGGACGAGGTGCGTCACCTGCTGAAGTTCATGCTGAGCCTGCTTGAGGACTTCGGCATGACTGACTTCTACCTTGAGCTGTCGACCCGCGACACCGAGGGTGATAAGAAGGATAAGTTCATCGGTACTGATGAGCAGTGGGAGGAGGCTACCGCGGTTCTGGAGCAGGTTGCGAAGGAGACTGGCCTGGAGCTCGTCCCGGATCCGGGTGGTGCTGCGTTCTACGGCCCGAAGATTTCGGTTCAGGCGAAGGACGCGATTGGCCGTACCTGGCAGATGTCGACCGTGCAGTACGACTTCAACCAGCCGAGCCGCTTCGGTCTGGAGTACCAGGCTGCTGACGGTACCGTGCAGGAGCCGGTCATGATTCACTCGGCGAAGTTCGGCTCGATTGAGCGCTTCCTGGGTGTGCTGACTGAGCACTATGCGGGTGCGTTCCCGGCATGGCTCTCGCCGGTCCAGGTCATTGGTGTGCCGGTGGCTGAGGCGTTCAACGACTACATGACCGAGATCGCGGACAAGCTGCGTGCGCACGGCGTGCGTGTTGAGGTGGATTACGGTTCGGATCGCTTCACGAAGAAGATTCGTACTGCGTCTACTGAGAAGGTTCCGTTCATTCTGATTGCTGGCGGTGAGGATGCGGAGCACGGCGCTGTTTCGTTCCGTTTCCGCGGTAACAAGCAGGAGAACGGTGTGCCCGTGGATGAGGCTGTGGCACGTATTGTGGAGCATATCCGCAACCGCGTGAACGAAGACCCTAAGCCCAGCACTGAGGCTGCTGAGTAACACTAGGCTTTCTGGTCTAGCTCATATATAGAAACCACCCCCTTTGCGGCGACAAGCTGCGGAGGGGGTGGTTTCTTTGTGCTTTGAGGAGGCGAGAGTGGGGGGCGGTTGGGTGCAGAAAGCTGTGTCGCGGGCTAGTTTTTAGCTCCAGAGTGCTAGCGTGGTAGTAAAGCGAACGTCCATAGTCATTCAGAAAATGGGTGGCTGGATGGCTCTGAGAATGATGTATCGCTGTTGATTATTGAGGGAGCACGAGCGTATGAAGTCGAATAAGTATGTTCCTGTTGGGATGCTGTTTTTGATCCTGGCAATTATCTTGAATGTAGTGTCAAATGTCAGCGACCTAGTGCTTGGAATTCTCTACGGTATCTCAATAGCAGTATTGATTATTGGACTTTTGAATAATCGAAAATAAGTGCTGTAGCAGACGAAAACGGACCCGGTGGGCCATCCATTGGATAGCCCTCCGGGTTTTTAGGAAGCAAAGTTTGTTCACGAAGAAGTAGTAGGCTTTGCTGTTGAAGCGCGTGTGAAAGGGTGAAAGTATGGCAAGCATTGAAGTGATGAAGGAACGGGCTCGTATTGCGGGTCGTTTCAACCTGTCCGCCCGCCGAAACCCGGAGCACAAGGCACTTGTTGCGCTCGCTGCACAGAAGGCGGGAGGGGAGTGCCATGTTATCCCTGCGGCTCCAGGCGAAGATGAGGCTGAAATATTCCGCCGTGCCCGCAAAGTTGCGGGCGGTAAGCCGGTTATTATCGTGACTGAGGCTGACGGGGAGATTCACGCCCGTCTCTTCAATGGAGGTAACAACTAGTTGTAAAGGTAAGGAAGGACTCGGCGGACACTAATATTAGTGGTCCTGCTGGGTCCTTTCTGTTTTGACGAGGCGAGGGGTCGGTTGGGTGCAGAAAGTTGTGTCGGTGGGACGTTTTTCCTAGTCCGGGCGGGTGTCTTCGTGCTAATGTAAGTGATGGCGCTAACGTTCGTTGCTGTTCGTAAGTGCCGGTAATTGTACGATTCGGATAAGGATGTCTGGACATGATTTGAGTGTTTCAAGAGCGTTTATTCGCTGGATATTCTATCTGTAAGTTCAAGGAGGAGATGCATATTCACGCATGTAAGAATTTAGCGAATTTGATTCAAAAAATTTGTACGCCTAAGAATAATTTAAGGAGCGAGACAATGAAGACATATATTTTGGCTTCAATTTGCATTAATAAAAAGAAATTAAAAACCTTTGGAATTAATAACGAAAGTCAGGGAATAGAATGGATTGCAGGTATACCTGACGTTAAATATCGGAAATATAGTAATGATGAAGAATTTATTTCTAATGCCGATACTCGAAAGGAAAATTTTTCTGAGGCTATACGGAAGCTTATATATGCGGACGGCCATAGGTATTACGCTAAATCTCTAAAAGGATTTAATCCGATAACTAATGGTAAAGGAGATCAGTACATCGTTAGCGGATTTCAGCTTCTCTTTGCAGAGAAGAGTATTTGTGTAGATGAAATAGTTCCAGGTTTGGCGATCTTTGAAATCCATAAAAAAGAGGGGTTACTGGAAGGGCCTGTCCAGCTTGAAGATAAAAATATATATGCGTATCTCGTGAAAGAAAATATAATTCCGGTGGATGGTTTTATAGAAAACGACACGAATGATGATTTGATGGCGCAAATGTGGAGTTGCAATATAAAGCCATTTGTTTACAAATTAAGTGTAATTGACAAATTTAAATCTTTGTCAATAAGCAAGCCTATAGATTATACCGGAAACGAAGAGAAAGATTTCTGGTGTATAATGCACTATTATACCACAGGCAAGAAACCGTCTGAGTCTATTCAGGATAAATGGAATACTGAAAGCCCTAGCTCACTACATATGCTAGGTAAGGGAGACTGGTGTTTCTATGCGCGTTCACAAGGAATTTGTTATTATACTCCAGACATCAATGGAGATAACTATAAGCATAAGCCAATTTGTTTCCAGGGCTATGCTGAGTCTTTCCATTTGGATGCAGTTATACTGTCGATTTTAAAAATTATTCTTGTAAATTATTATATAAATCAGATTCAAGAATATGTTGCACTAAATGATAGTGATGCAATAAAAAAAATTAATAACAATATTAATAGAATGTATATTATGTATGACATGGGGCGTACATATCCACGGGGCGGACTACATTACATTGCCATGGAAAAAGTCGAGGATGCCCTGTATTTTCAAGATAATTTAAAAATTCTAGTAGAGTCTACTAAGCGGGTCGAAGAGATTAACTCTTCGCAACGGCAGGAAGATTTGGCCATTAGCCAAGAAAAACTAGCAAGGAGTCAAGAGGAGCTTGCGGAGTATGCTTTGCTGGTGGCAATAGTAATGATTATTCCTGGGGCAGTCTCGTTTTTGAATGATGGTTCGTCCGTTTTGAAAGATATGGGTTTTCCAAATCCGCTCTGCGCGGCCTGGGTTGTTTTATTTATCATTGGCATTAGTGTTTGGTGCTTTGTGCAAAAGCGAAAGAAGGAGGATAAGTAATAATGTGTAAAAATACACTAAACATGGGGGTAGATTCAAATGATTACGCTGAAAAATATTTTAATTCTTTAGTGAAAAATCTAGAGGATATTTTATTTAATGATTGTTGTATGGTATGTGCATCTAAAATAATTCAAAGATTTTTCCCAGAAATCGATGACATGACACAAAGGGCATTAACTAAGATATATGGAATAAAGGGCATAGACCCGGCTGAATGCTCTGCTGACGGAAAGAATCCCCATGGATGGGTCTGGAGTCATGAACCTGAATTTAATCAGCAAGAGCGAAAAATTATAGTGTATTGGGAGTATCAGTATTTTAAACCTGAATTTCAACCCCTTTTTGGAGAGGGGTGGACTCCAAATCTTAGAATCGAATTATGGGGATCGTATTTGTTTATTACCCCATACGGCTTATATCTGATATTCAAGAAACAGATGGAAATACTGCAGGATATTATCAATATTACCGACAGGCATATTGAAGAGAGGTTTAATTAAATGGATTACTTAATTTCAGAAATTATGCGCAATGATGCTAAATCGAGGATTAGATCAATGCGAGTTAAGTTTCCTTGGATTAACTATAAGATTATTGAGGCAATGTTACGGTCAGAGAAATTTTCTGAACTTCATGCAAGTTTAGGAAAGGATGCCACTGAACGAAGTAGAGCCCTTCATTCGGTATTTGGCAAATACTTACAATACATGGAAATACCAATGATTAAAAATATGGAAGGTTATAGTTTTATTGATTATGTATCTGATGAGCAAAGTGAATTGAAGAATAAGTATGGTATAGAGGATATTGTGACTTTAGAGTCGCGATATGCAAGCGATGATGAGATAATACAGTTTATTAAGTATCAGAATGGGGATATATATACATGTGATGGGCATGAGGCTACAATGGGGCTCTATAAAATTCCTTTTAATAAACTAGACAGAGATTCTGGAAAACGTGGCGCAGCCTTTGAAGATGTTGTCCTGGAATTTTTCAGAAGGTGCCTTAATGCTGATTGTGTTGATTCTTTTTATATTAAAAATAAGAATAATAACGAGACAGATGTTATAGCTTGGAAGTCAGATGAAAAAGTCGTGATACTTGGTGAATGTAAAATAAATCAGAGATATAGCAATCTCAATAAATCTGCGGAACGAGCGTTTAGTACGGAAGGGAACGGTGGATATATTGTAAAATCTATTACTCAGTTAAAGGTGCGTATGGAGCTAATTAAAAATGGGGAGCATCTGAAGCCTGTTAATTCTGGAAATTATAGTATTCCTAATGACCTAAAAGAATATGAGGTTATTTCTTTGTCTATTCATGCTTCAGAGTATATTCGTCCAAAGTACCTAGAAGGAGTTCATATCATGTCTCTCGAAAGTTTGGTTATGGTTCTCAGATCCGTAGATAGAATCAAGGACTTTAAGAAATATATGTCTTTTAGGAAAGAATGTATAGATAAGAATGGTAAAAAAGAATTTGATGAGTTTGATATCCTATATTCTTATTGCAAGGGTTCTGCGAACCCGGAGAATCTAAGGACTTACCAATGTCACTCTATTTGGATGCCGTTTAACATTTCTGATGATGAATGGCGTAGATTCATGAAAGGGGAGGGTAAGTATAAAAATTTAGTTGAGCCATGTTAAGGAATTGCTAATTAACTTTAATCTATATAACTTTACCTATTTTCGAAAAGAGGAGACATGAATAAGAGGGACCATACAATTCCAGCTTGTGTTATAGCACGATTTTCGACTGTTAAAGAAGCAGATTCGAGAGATAATAAGGTATATATAAAGTATGCTAATAAGCATTCGATTGATTTTGAAACAGCAGATTCTATCGGGTGGGATTTGGGGAGCTATGATTCAGATTTTAGTTCAGATTTAAATAATAACGAGTCTGGCCTTGATGCTAATGATGAAATACGTGACGCAATTGCTCTAGACGAAAAATTTAAAAAAGTAGAAAGTGTTTTACCAAAACTAATTGACGCTTTTGAAAAACAAGAGGAATTAACAGTCGAGCGTTATAAAGATATTCTTATTCCATACATTGCGCACC
This sequence comes from Rothia gullae, assembly GCF_024294905.1. Classification (GTDB taxonomy): domain Bacteria; phylum Actinomycetota; class Actinomycetes; order Actinomycetales; family Micrococcaceae; genus Rothia. The sequence goes on along the minus strand of NZ_JANCOC010000002.1, from coordinate 36,103 downwards.
TTTATGTTCGTTCTAAGCTAACAGGTGAAGTTATTGGTGACTGGCTAGACTCATCTTTGGGAGGAATGGATAAGCAGCGTGGAATTTTGTCCATAGGTGAGGCTTTGCGTTCTTTGGGTGTGCAGGATAGTGGTGATGAAATTTCTAATCTTGTAGATCATGAAGTAATAGTTGAGCCAAAGAATTCGATTCAATGGACTAGACTAGAGTGGATAAAAATGTATGAAAAATTTGATTTATACTTCTATGCAATAGATGTATTAGTTGATAAAGAGAAGCGATTTTTATTGTCTGATTTGGGAATAACGCCCATTGCAAGTGGAACTGATCCATATAGGGTAGACGAGAGCATGGGAGCGGAAGCGAGTATTGTATTTTGTGCTCGAAATGGTAAGGTTACTCCTCCTGCTTATCTAGTACCAATGTCTCCTTCTGTGGCTTTGAAGATTACTCCTCGATATGTAATTCCTGGAATTTATAGAGGAAAGTTACCCATACGTTACATTGATATAACTAATGGGATTCTCGAAGATGGTAGGTCGGTGATTAATTATCTCAATGAAGAAATCGTAAAATATTCGTATGAGTTTTACATTGGGACAACAAAAGGCTCTGTGCATGAATATCGTAATACTGAGCGACATACAAAAGAAGAAATATTCTCGGATCTTTATATTCCATCGAGGATCCAAGAGGAGCGAAAATTGAGAGGGTCTAAGTTGGATAATTATTATGCAGACTTAAAAAAATTTGTCGAAGAAACATTTGAGACTAAGAGGCGCTGTAGAAAGATTGATGTATTGAAATATTTGAAGCCAGATAGAAATGAATACAATAATCTGATTATTATGGAAGCGCGTAGTATACCGGAAGGGTCAATTGTTTCCTATGTTCCCGATATTTTTTAGTAAACAAAATGCATAATAAAATTATGAAGTGCCTATAAGATATATTTGAAATCGACAGAAAAGGACCCGGCGGGCTATCCATCAGATAGCCCGCCGGGTCCCTTCTTTATGCCGCTATGCGCTTATCCTTTAGCGGGTGGTGCGTTCCAGCAGCTGCAGCACGTTCTGGTAGCTGTGGCCGGTTGCCTCGGTCATACCCTGCTCACAGGTGCGGTTTGCCGAAATGTATGCGGCAAACTGCTTCTGCTCGCTCAGCTCAGAAGCCTCAGCCTCCGTAGCGCTCGCCGTCAGCTCCGGGTGCAGCATACCGCGGTCACCCGCATAACCACAGCAACCCCAGTTCTTCGGCACGTACACGTCGTCACTCATCGCGTTCGCAATCTTCTCAAACGCAGGCTGAGTACCCAGGTGAGTCATCGAACAGGTCGGGTGCAGCGCAATCGACGGCAGGGGAGCAGACACGGCCAGCTTATCCAGCATGTTATCGGCAGCGAACTGAACCGCATCGTACATGCGCAGACGCGAGAAGTCCGGCTCGCCCGGCTTCAGGCCGTTCACGATCTTGTGCTCAAGCGCCTTAATCACCTTCTGGTGCATCACCTCAAGACCCTCAGTGCAGGACGAAGCGTCACACACAACCGGCAGGCGGCCACCGTCAGTAGCCTCCCACAGAGACTTCAACACACGGTCGCTCATGATCGAGTAGCCGTCGGTGAAGCCCTTCGACTTCCACGGGGTGGAGCAGCACATCTCACCAATATTGTCCGGGATGCGGTACTTCACGCCCGCACGCTCGCACAGGCGAATAAACGCCTGGGTTGCGTTGACCGGGTCGTGCTTGCCGTCGCCGTCCACACCACCGAACATGGAGTTCACGCAGGCGGGGAAGAACACAATCTCAGCGGTTGCGTCCTTATGCGGCTTACGTGCCGGGCCACCAACCGGCAGGTCCTTCTTGTAGGAAGGAACCATGTCGTCACCCATGACCTTGCGGGCAATGTTGGTGGTGCCGTGTACCACGGGGAACGGCAGCTTCTTCGCCACGGTCAGGGCCTTGCCGGCGACCTTGTCCATGACGCCCCACTGCTGTGCGGCGACCTTCCAGCCGGTAGCGGCCAGCTTGTCCTGGTTCTCAGAACGCAGGCGGCGAATCAGGTCACCGGTGTTGATGTTCACGGGGCAGCGGGTCTGGCACATGCCGTCCACAGCACAGGTCTCAATACCGTAGTACTCGTACTCCTTACGCAGGCGCTCAGCGAGCTCGTGATCGCCGTTCGCCTCAGCGGCAGCAATCTCACGGCGCAGCACAATACGCTTACGGGGGGTCAAAGTCAGGTTACGGGAGGGGCAGACCGGCTCACAGTAGCCGCACTCCACACAACGGTCGACTTCTTCCTCAACGGTCTCAGCGACCTTCAGATCGGTCACGTAGTCGGTGCCCGGCTCAACCAGCAGAACGCCCGGGTTCATGAAGCCCTTCGGGTCAATGAGGCGCTTAATCTGGCGCATCACGTCGAAGAGTTCCTCACCGAACTGGCGGCTCACAAACGGAGCCATGATACGGCCGGTACCGTGCTCAGCCTTCAGCGAGCCTTCGTTACCGAGAATCAGCTGAACCATTTCTTCAGTGAACTCGCGGTAGCGGTCCAGCTGCTTCGGGTCGCGGAACTGCTCGTTCAGCATGAAGTGGATGTTACCGTCCTTCGCGTGGCCGAAGATCACGGAGTCCTGGTAGCCGTGCGATTCGAACAGCTTGGTCAGGTCGCTACAGGTGTTGCCCAGAACCTCAACAGGAACAACCACGTCTTCTAGCAGTGCGTTCGTGCCGGAGGGGCGGTTACCCGCAACGGTGGTGTACAGGCCGCGGCGTGCCGCCCACAGGGCGTTACGCTCAGACAGCTTGCTGGTCATCGACACGGGCGACGCCACGGGCAGGCTCTTGAACATGGGGGCGGCAGCGGCGGCAAGGTCGCTCAGCTCCTGCTCAGAGTTGCCCTGGAACTCAACCAGCAGGGCGGCGTGGTCCTTCACGTCGATGGCGGCGAGCGCCTCCGCAGCCTGACCGGTACGCTGAGCCACACGAATACTGGTGGCGTCCATCAGCTCGACGGTAGCGAGCTTGTTAGCGACCAGTTCAGGCACGGAGCGTGCAGCATCAATCAGGTTGTCGAACACGAGCAGGCCGGTGGAAATGTTCTTCAGAATCGGCAGGGTGCGGTAGGTTGCCGAAGCAACAAAACCGAGGGTGCCTTCCGAACCAATCAGCAGGTGCTGCAGAATGTCCACGGGGGTTTCAAAGTCGACCAGGGAGTTCAGGCCGTAACCCATGGTGTTCTTCATGGAGTACTGCTGGCGGATCTTCGCCATGGATTCGGGGTTCTCGGTGACGCGCTTGCGCAGGCGCAGCAGGCCCTCGTGAAGTTCAGGTTCGAGGGAGCGCAGCTTCTGGTCAGCGTCCGGCTCAGCGGTGTCGATGATAGTGCCGCTGGGGAGCACGAACACCATGGAGTCCAGGGTGTTGTACGTGTTGTACTTGGTGCCCGAAGACATGCCGGAGGAGTTGTTCGCGACCACACCACCGATGGTGCAGGCGGACCAGGATGCCGGGTCGGGGCCGAGCTTGTAGCCGTAGGGTGCCAGGTAGTTGTTGACCATCATGATGGTCGCGCCGGGCTGTACGCGCACTTTCTTGCCGTCTTCAAGGACTTCAATCTTCTTGAAGTGGCGGCGGGTGTCGACCATGAGGCCGTCGCCGCTTGCCTGGCCGGAGAGGGAGGTGCCGCCGGAGCGGAAGGTCAGCGGCAGGCCGAGGTCGCCTGCGGCGCGGAAGATGTTTGCGACGTCTTCGGCGGAGTCGGGGCGAATCAGGCCGGCGGGCACGAGCAGGTAGTGGGATGCGTCGTGGGAGATTGCCAGGCGTTCGAGCTCGGAGACGCTGGATTCGACGGCTTCTGCGCGTGCATCGGAAAGTAGACGGTTGAGGGTGTCCGCGTAGGGGGACTTGAGGGCTTCAGATGTATTTGACACGACGGTCATGATCTTGCTTCCTTACTGGTGACAGGTGTGTGAATGCTGTCTTTATTCCAGTATCTTCCTTTGAACGCCGTCTTTTCCGCTTAGCTATGGCTAAGCTTGGCGACTACTTGTCACCATAAGGGGAGTGGGTTATACACCGTGCTGATGCGTAGCTTTGCCGCGTGTTTGCTGGTTTTCCGGGGGAGTAAGCGCGGGCTTGCGGAGGCGCACCCACCACACTCTGAACGCTGCGGCTGCTGTTAGGCGCGACCGCCGAGGGTTGTAACATTCCAGCGGCTAACCCAAAAGGCGGCTAACCCAAAAGAAAGCGTGGGGCAGAAAGCTACATGCTTTCCACCCCACGCTTGTGTAACGTTTAGGCTTCGTCGAAGAAGTCCTCATCAAGCTTCATGATGGTGTACGTGCGTGCCACCTGTACGCCAACACCGTACTTAATCATGAGGCGCGCCAGGTGCTCACCATCAATCAGAACGAGGGAAACTCCGCCACCAAGTTCCTCCGCATAGCCGCGTGCGTCAGACGTATAGGAGCTCGACGTGATGAACACTCCCTGCGTTGCCTTGCCATGCAGTGCGCCCACAAAGCTCTGAAGGGCAGGGCGTCCCACCACATTGTCCTTGGCGTAACGCTTAGCCTGGACATAAATCTTTGAAAGACCCAACGCATCCTGGTCAATGATTCCGTCCACGCCGCCGTCATTGGAAGCCGGAGTAACGGTGCCGCGTCCTGCCGGGCCGCCGTAGCCCATCGCCAACAGAACATCCACCACCAGATGCTCAAAAGCAGTCGGAGACATTGCGCGGACGCGTTCCAAAATATCGTGCGTCAGCGCGGACTCAATCTGAGTGATGCTTTCATCAATGAGTTCCTGCGGGGTGCTATCAGACACCTCAGAGGGTGCAGTCGTGACGGCAACAGTCTTGGTAGCGGTCTTCGGGGTTTCCTGCGGGTCCTGCTCGGAACTATCAGACTGGGAACGCTCACGCGTGCTGCGGGCGGAACGAACGATATGCGCGACGACATCATCGGGGATGCCCCCAGGATGAGCCTCAATCAGCTTCAAGCCTTCGTCAGAAATAACCTGCTGACCGCGGCGAGGGGAATCAACCGCACCGAACATCTTGAGATAGGTCAAGCCCCAACTAATGCGGTCCACATAGACGGGACGCTTGCCGTTCGGCAGGTAGGGTAGTAGCTGCTCGTCAGAAAGCGGGTAGCGCTCTGCTACAGCGCTATAAATCTCTTTATTGGTGCGGGAGTTGCCGTCAGATAGGTAAGCAAGAATGCTGGGAATGAATTCGTAGAACTTGGGAAGTTCAACCTCAGTGGTATCAGGCGACTGAGCGGTCATCGGTGTATCTCCATTGATTGATAACGGCTGGTTAATAACGGCGGGTAGTCCGTTCTTAATATACCTCTAATACAAAAGATAATCGTTACCAGAGGTGCCTGTTTTCCCTTGTGCAGGCTTTATTAGCGCCGCAGCTGCCCTTAGGCACGCCCGCCGAGGGCCGTAACATTCCAGCTAGCAGTACTATCAGAAGTCACCAAACCACAAAATAGGGGAGAACCCGCCGAAGCACGCACCCCCAAATCCTCCACAAACACGCGGCCACCCGCAGGCACACTACGCTCCTTACGATCCACACCCGCACAATACACCGTCATCTTCGCACCCGAACGGTTCTCCACCGCAACCGAACCGCCGCCCGATTTCGACACAGTATCGTGCACAAAACCGCGGTGTAAAGACCGCCGCCCAAAGGTCACAGCACAAGGTCACAGTGCAACGAAATAGAAACGCAAACGCAACGGCGTGGAGTATCATTCACACTATGGATAAGGCAGAACAGAACCAGACAGACAACACGGTAAAGAACGGCACAGCACCCAATACCTCGGGGAATACCTCGGGCAATATTCCGGGGAACAGCCCGGTGGGTGCGTCTGCGCGCCCTGAAACTGTTGCATCTGAAACTACCGCATCTGAAGCCGCCGCTGAGAATACCACGAAGGCTGGTTATACCCAGTCGGCACCGGCAGAATCCAGTGCCGCCAAAACTAGTGCTGCAGCAAGTAGCCCCGCAGAGGCTACCGCCCCCGGCATGGAGGCAGTACAGGTTGATGCCGTGCAGATTGATAGCGCCCGCCTGGACAGCACCCACTCCGTCTACTCCAACGACCTGGACCCCGACGACGACTACGAAGAAGTCGTCGAAGAGTACGCCACCACCGATGCGCCGGACGGCACGCACCGCGAGGAACGCCGCATCACCCGCACCACGCATCACCCGCACGGCAAGCAGGGCGACCAGAAAGCAGCCACCCAGGGTAACCCTGATGGTGCCGCCGAGATTATTGACGCGGGCGAACCTGAAACGCACACTACGACTATCCGCACGGTTACCCGCACCGTCACGGACCCGCCGCGTCGCGCCCCGCGCACCCGCCTGTTCCGCACGCTCAGCAAGTACCGCGGCGAGAAGAACTTGGCGGCGTGGGAGGAACGCTCCTCCACGCCCATGTTCGTGGCGTCCGTACTGTACCTGCTCGCGTTCGCCGCGCCCATTATGAGCACCCGCATCCAGGAGCCGTACGACGGGTACCTCAACATCCTTCAGCTGATTCTGTGGGGCCTATTCGCCGCCGACTACTGTATTCGCCTGTACCTGGCGCCACGGCGACTCTACTTCATCACGCATAACCTGATGAACCTGGCGATTGTGCTGCTGCCCGCGTGGCGTATTGTCAGCTTCCTCGCCATGATTTATATGACCGCCAACCGCCAATATAAGAGGCTCTCAGAGCTGGCGGTGAAGCTCTTCGGATACACCGCGATCTTCATCATCATGTTTGCCCTGTCGATCTATTCGGTGGAGTCCTCCGAGCCGGGCGCGATGATTCGTGACCTGCCCACCGCCTACTGGTGGATGTTCACGACCCTCGCCACGGTCGGCTACGGAGACGTTTACCCGGTCACCGGTATCGGCAGGGTCATCGCCGTGATCGTCATGCTGTACGGCGGGGGCTTGGTCGCGGTTGCTACCGGTGCGCTCGCGAGCTGGATTATCGAAAAGTTTGGTGGCAGGGAGGAGCAGGAGTACCCCGCAACCAAGGCTGACGTGGACGATCTTCGCCAGGAGATTTCTGAGTTGCGTGCCCTGCTGGCTCGTGAGTATGCGCGCCGTGAAGCCCGCGACTACACGTTGCGTGAGGTCGTGGATGAAGACGGTGTGCACCCGGTTCCTTCGGATGCGGAGGCGGCACGCCGCGCCGGTTTCAGCGCCGCCGCGGGCTTTACTGCCCCTGGTACTCCTGGCGCTCCTGGCACTTCTGGGGTTGCGGGTGCTCCTGCTGAGCCCGCCTCAACTGCCACGTCGGCGGCTTCTGCGGCAGCCTCGAATACTACTCCGGGTGCCGCGCGGGCTGGTGAACCCGCCGATTCCTCGGCATCTCATGAGGTTGCGGTGCGTGAGCAGGAGCCGGTCGCCCTGCTGGAGGAGACCCGCCAGACGTTCACGATTATTCGTGAGAAGTTCTCGTTGCGTTCCCGCAAGCAGTAGGAGTCTGCGAATAGTAGCCCGTGAACAGTGACCGGGCTGCGGTAGCGCGGATATAAGCGTAGCTATAACAGTTCAGTTGAGGTTTGGCGCTCAAACCCACAACGCGTTCGACTGCGAGTGCTGATGGCACCTGGGTTCAGCAGGACTCCACCAGCCTTGAGAACTACATGGATGCAGTCATTCACGAAGGCAATATTGTGGTCACCTACCACCTGAATAATGAGGAAATGGCGACCATTTTCTGGGTCGGCACTTTTGAGGCGAAGACCGGAAACTTCACCCATATTTCCCATGCGAACCGCGAGAAGATGAAGCACGCGCCGTGCGCCTCCGATAAGGAAACCAAGGAATTCGTTATGGAGGACGGCGTGCTGAGCTTCCCGATGACCTTTGAGGGTGCCACCCGCATCATTCACCTGGAAAATCAGCACAGCTAAGCGAGCTGCCGGGGGAGTTATCTCATATCTGACACGCATGACGGACGGGGCGTTCCCGTTGCCGCGTACGGGCTATAGAATGGGACTATGAGCGAGAACACGACCCCCGAGCATGGCACCGCAGCCTCGGTACAGGATTCCTTCGAGCTGCCCGGCGCACCGGACCAGTTCCAGCGCCTGTGGACCCCTCACCGCACCGCCTACGTGAGCGGTGGCCAGAAGGACTACACCGAGAAGACCTGCCCCTTCTGCACCGCGCCCAGTCGCAGTGACGAAGAGTCGCTGATTGTGTACCGCGGCGAGCATGCCTTCGTGATTCTTAACCTCTACCCGTACAACCCCGGGCACCTGCTGGTCTGCCCGTATCGCCACATCCCGTTCTACGATGATGCGACCGAGGCAGAAACCATGGAGATTGCGCAGCTGACCCAGCTCGCCATGAAGGTTCTGCGCGAGGTGTCGCATAATGACGGCTTCAACATTGGCATTAATCAGGGCAAGGTGGGCGGCGCGGGTATTGCTGATCACCTGCATCAGCACATTCTGCCGCGCTGGAGTGGGGATACGAATTTCTTGCCGATTATCGCTCACACCAAGACTATGTCCCGCACGCTTGACGATATGCGCGTGGCTATTGCGGAGGGGTTCGCCCGCCTCAGCTAGATGGCGTAGATCATCCGTCAGATAGTCCGGCTGAGCGGCTTGGTGATTTTGAAATTTTGCACTAATTGCTTCAATTTGCCAGCTAGTGCACAGAAATTCTGTGTCACAAATGCGTAGATTAGGCAGTCGACGCGTATTTGAATGATGTTATGTCCATTGGATATGGCAAAGTTTTAAGTGTAGCGACACTGCTGGAAAGCTTCCGGCTTCCAGAACCACCGCATAGCTCACCGAAGAATAGCGGTCACCGATCGCTTTCGGGCTTGGCAGGGTGAATACCCTGCCTCAACCACAGAGGTCAGCACCTCAGCTGAGAACCCACCCGGTCGTGCGTGAACGCACGGCAACACTGCGGGGGTGCGGATCAGCGTGAAGGACGCTGGCCTCTTTTTTGCCTTCCGAAGATGCGTGCCTGTACCGAACGCTTGGATGCGCCACCATAGACGTGTTACCCGGATGCACCGCACCCCGCCCCGCCCCGCCCCGCAAGAAAGAGCCCGCGAGAAAGAACCCGCCAGACCCGCTAGAGTGGAATGCTATGGACTACCCCAACCTGCTTGAGAATGCTTTCGACGAGTTTAGCGCTACGCCCGCCGCCGGTAATGCCGCCGCCGGTGATTCTGCAGGCGCGCCGCAGCTGCTCATCTGGAGGCAGATCCGCTGGTCCAACCGCCGCCCGCTCATTGAGGTAGAGCCGGTCGTGCCCAGCGGGGTTGCTGAAGGAGTTCGTAACCGGGCATCTCAAGCGGCAGGGGTGCCCCATATGACGGGGGAGAGCGCCCCTATCCAGGAAAGAATCCCCGCGCAGCGTGGCGTTCCGAGCGGGGTTCGCATCCAGATTCCGTTGACCCCCGGCGCCTATTTGGGGTTGCGCATTCCGCGCGATAGCGAGGGGGAACTCTACCGCTACTGCGCCGGATACACCACCGGCACGAGCAATGACGCCACCCCCGAATCCGCGGGAATCCGCCGCGTACCGTGCCCCGAGGGCACCCGCATCCAGCGTGGCCAGCAGTGCCCGCGCTGCACTGCCCGCGATGAATTTACCGCCCTGCACAGCGCGCACCTGTACCCCGGAACGCTCACCGAATCCATGCGCGCCTACGCCATGCTGGAGCATCGCCTCTATATCGCGACTTTCCCCGACGGCACGCACAAGGTCGGCACGAGCTCACTGCATTCGACCCCGCGCCGCTTGGATGAGCAGGCGGTCGCCACCGCCACCTACATTGCGCTTGCACCCGACGGCCTTGCCATTCGCCGCGCCGAGGATGCCGTAACTGCCCTCGCGAAGATTCCGCAGGTCAAGCAGGTCGCGAGCAAGTACCGCGCCTGGATGAACCCGCTACCCGGCACGCAGCTTCGTGTTGCCCACCAGGAGGCGGTCGCCCGCGCCCGCGAAGCGCTCGCCGAACTGGCGCGCACCGACCCGGAGGTGCCGCTCACCGCTCTGGATGAGCCGTGGATTCCGTCGCTTGCCATGAACCGCCCGTATGCGGCTCTGCGGGCGCAATCGCCCGAACCGCTGGCGCCGTATGATTCTGGTTTGGGTGGTTTCGGACCTGAGAGCGGGGCGGCTGGCTTCTTTTGTACGGGTGCGGCGGGTCAGTTTTTGAGCGCCCACACCGGCGATGCCGACGCGGCGTTCCTGGTGAATACTGCCGCGTGGCGGAATGTGCTGGTGGAGCCTGCGCAGGAGTTCACGCGGGTGAGGGTGCAGGGTTCTCTGTTCTAGATAGGTTCACTGTACTAGGCGGGCTTGCTGTTCTAATACCCCCGGCGCTCCGCCCTAGCCGGAGCCCCGCGCCAATACCCTCACCCCAAAACCCCCGCCGCACCAAAACCCCAGTAACCCCGCCCCGTCCGGCATGAGCGAACGAGCCCGCCGGACCATCCAGCCGCTGGCGTGCGTGTACTAAAATTGTAAGCATGTCCAAACCCCTCATTCGTCTTCTCGGCCAGGGCGTACGCGCAGCGACTAAGCTTCGCGGCGGTGGCTCCGCCTTCCCCGGCCTTGTCATGGAAAAATTGCACCCCGACTTCGTCGCTGAAGAGCTCGCGAAGCTGCCCTACGGCGTGGTTGTTGTCTCCGGCACGAACGGTAAGACCACCACCACGAAGATGGCTGTGCAGCTGCTTGAAGCTCAGGGTCTGAAGGTTTTCACTAACCGCACCGGTTCGAATTTTGTGCGCGGTGTTGCTGCGGCACTGCTGGGCGAGATGACCCTCGGCGGCAAGCTTGACGCTGATATCGCTGTGCTTGAGCTGGACGAGGCGCACGCCGTGCACTTCGTGAAGGCCGTCAAGCCCGACTACGCCCTGCTGCTGAACGTTCTGCGTGACCAGCTGGACCGCTTCGGTGAGATTGACACGACCCGCCGCATGCTGGCGACCGTCGCCTCCGCAACGACCGGTACCGTGGTGCTCAACCGTGAGGACCCGCGTATCCGCTCCCTCGCTGAGAACGTGCAGCCTGGCGTGACCGTTAAGTATTACGGCCTGGATGAGTCCCTGCGCTCGTACTTCCCTTCGGATGATGAGATGCGCGGCGGCACCGTCTCGAAGGCGACCCTGCCCGACGCTGAGGTCACCCTGACCGCGTTCTCCGGCACCTCCGCTACGTTCGACCTGGCGGGTGCGGAGCGAGTCGGCGAGATTAACCTCTACGGCATTTACAACATCTTCAACGCGGCAGGTGCTATGGCGCTGACCCGCGCCGTCATGGGTGAGAAGCTCAACGAAGATAAGCTCATCGCCGAGCTGGCGAAGATCACCCCCGCCTTCGGTCGCGGTGAGACTCTGAACGTGACCGGCCGCCCGCTTCAGCTGCTGCTGGTGAAGAACCCGAGCGGTTTCCGCCTGTCCCTGGCGAGCGCGAACGCTGACGACTACGCCACCATGATCACGATTAACGACCAGTACGCTGACGGTCGTGACGTGTCCTGGCTGTGGGATGTTGACTTCGACAGTTTGAAGAAGACCGGCGTGCAGATGGTTTCGGGTGTGCGTGCCTGGGATATGGCGCTGCGCCTGGAGCATGACGGCGTGAAGGTTGACGAGGTCAACGAGAACCTCGCCGATGCGCTCAAGGGCTTCATCGCCTCCAGCGGTAACGCGCCCATGCGTATTTTCTGCACCTACACCGCAATGCTGGCTCTGCGTGAAGAGCTCGCAAAGATCACTGACGTTGAGAGGGTCTCCTAATGACGGCAACTCACACTTTTGAGGGCACCCCCGCCTCCGGCCCCAATAATGGTAAGACTCTGCGCATTCTGCAGCTGTACCCGCTCGACATGAACATTTACGGCGACTGGGGTAACACCCTGGCGTTGGCTCGTCGCGCGCAGGCGCACGGCTTTGACGTGCAGATTCTGGGCCACAACCCCGGTCAGCCTTTCCCGGAAGATGTTGACATTATTCTGGGTGGCGGCGGTCAGGACTCGGGTCAGTCCGTGATTCAGGATGACCTGCACGCGAACGGTGACACGCTGCGCTCGCTGGCTGAGGCTGGCGTGCCGATGCTCGTCATTTGTGGCCTGTACCAGCTGTTCGGCAAGGAATTCCGCACCCGTGAGGGTGAGGTGCTGAAGGGCATCGGCATTTTTGATGCGCACACGGTCGGCGGCGATGACCGCCTGATCGGCAACATTGTTGAGGAGTCTGAGGAGTTTGGCACCGTGATTGGTTTTGAAAACCACTCGGGCCTGACTTACCTGGGTTCCGGCTGCACCCCGCTGGCGACCGTCACCAAGGGTGAGGGCAACAACGTGACCGATGCGCATGAGGGTGCGCGCGTACACAACGTGATTGGCACCTACCTGCACGGTTCGCTGCTGCCGAAGAACCCGAAGATTTCGGACTACCTGATTGAGCAGGCGGCTCAGCGTAAGTTTGGCGAGTTCACGCCGAACATGATTGACGACTCGCTGGTGGAGAAGGCGCGCGCTTCGGCTGCGTCCCGCCCCCGCTAGCCTATTCCTGGTGGTGGCGTGTACTTTCTGAGGTGGTGTGCGCCTCCGCTACGGTATAGTTATGTGAGTACAGTACGGTGCGTGGGACGTTTCCCCGTGCCCGCACGGAGGTTTTGACTAAGGGAGATACGAATGTCCGGTCACTCTAAATGGGCGACTACTAAGCACAAGAAGGCTGCTATCGACGCTAAGCGCGCGAAGGCTTTCGCGAAGTTCATTAAGGCAATTGAAGTTGCAGCACGTATGGGCGGCGCTGATATTGCGGGTAACCCCGCTCTTGACCTGGCTGTGTCGAAGGCGAAGAAGAACTCCGTTCCTAACGACAACATTGACCGCGCAATCAAGCGTGGCGCTGGCCTGACCGGTGAGACCATTGACTACACCGAAATCATGTACGAAGCACGCGGCCCGCAGGGTACCGCTCTGTACATTGAGTGTCTGACCGATAACCGTAACCGTGCAGCGTCTGAGGTTCGCCTGGCTGTGACCCGTAACGGCGGCACCATGGCTGACCAGGGTTCGGTTGCGTTCCTGTTCGAGCGTAAGGGCGTTGCTGAGGTCACCAAGACTGACGGTCTGACCGAGGATGACGTTCTGATGGCTGTTCTGGATGCAGGCGCCGAAGAGGTTCTGGATGAGGGCGACGTGTTCACCGTTGTGTCCGCAGCGACCGACCTGCCCGAGATCCGTAAGGCGCTGGACGAGGCTGGCCTGGAGTACAACAACGACGACCCGGTCTTCCGCCCGACCATGCAGGTTGACCTGGACGCTGAGGGTGCTAAGAAATTCATGAAGCTGGCAGACGCTATTGAAGAGCTCGATGACGTTCAGAACGTCTACTCGAACGCTAACGTTTCTGCTGAGGTCATGGCAGAGCTGGAAGCTGAGTAATCACTCGGATTCTGATATCTGATGTTTGAAGAAGCCGCTCCTTTAACTGAGCCGCCGTAGGGTGGCTGGTTGGGGGAGTGGCTTCTTAGCGTCTTGGGCTATTTTGGGGATGCGCTGGGTACTTTTCGCGGGGCGCGCGGTGACTGTTCTCGTGGTGATTGTTGATACGGTGACCGCGCGTGTGGTGACTGCTCTTGTAGAGACAGCGCTCGTGGCACGCCCCGGTGCCGGGTGCTAGGATTCTGAAGGGTTAGAATCTAGAGATTCTATAGGGAGTTTGTCGAAAGGGAAGATGATGGCCGCCGCTCAACCTGCCGCACGCGATAGCATGCGTGAGAACCGTGCCGCCGCCGCTGTGGAGCGTGTGCCGGGTGCAACCCGCATCATGGGTGTTGATCCGGGTCTGACCCGCTGCGGTTTCTCCATGCTCGATATGACCGCCGACCGTAAGGCGCACTTCGTGAACGTGGGTGTTGCCGGCACGATCCCGGCGGAGTCTCTGGACCAGCGTATTCTCTGGATTTTCAATGCCGCCTCCCACTGGATTGACACCTACAAGCCGGATGCCCTGGCGATTGAGCGTATCTTCGCTCAGGAGCAGGTGAACACGGTGATTGGTACGGCGCATGCTTCGGGTGCGGTGATTTCTGCTGCGGCAATGCGTGGCGTGCCGGTGTTCTTCCATACCCCTTCGGAGGTGAAGGCGGCGGTGACCGGTAGTGGCCGCGCCGATAAGGCGTCCGTGGGTCGTATGGTGACCCGCATTTTGGGGCTGGATTCCATGCCGAAGCCCGCCGATGCTGCTGATGCCCTGGCGATTGCAATCTGTCACGGTTGGCGTGGCGGCGGCATCGGTTCGGGCATTAATATGTCCGCCCAGACGCAGACTCACCAGGGTTCACGCCCGGTGCAGGCTCGCCGTGGCGGGTCGTTGACTCCGGCGCAGCGTGCCTGGATAGAGGCGGAGGCGCGCGCTCGCCGCTAGAGGTGCCGCCGTTAGAGGAGCCTTCGTGGGCCTTTGCGCTGCCTCCTGCTGGCTCGCGTGTATTCGCTAAGAAGTTCGAATATATGCTTGATTTCAGAAGAAATATTCTAATATACTTGTAGTGTCTCCCCATTGAACTGGGGGAGTGCGTTCTGTGGGTGCCGGAGTTCCCGGTGCCCGCACACTGCCGCGAGCCCGATTCGGGACGCGGTGTTGAAAGGTGGAGAGAAATGATTGCATCCCTGACCGGTCGTGTGGCTCAGGTTGGCCTTGATCATGCGGTGATTAATGTGAACGGTTTCGGCATGCTCGTGTACGCTACCGCGCGTACTCTCTCCAAGCTGCGCACCGGTGAAGAAGCTACCGTGCTGACCACCATGATTGTGCGTGAAGAGTCGATGACTCTGTACGGTTTTTCGGAGCCTGCCGAGCGTGAAGTGTTCGATATGATGCTTTCGGTTTCCGGTATTGGTCCGCGTATTGCTCTGGCAGTGCTGAGTGTTCACACTGCCGCTGAGGTGGAGCGCGCCGTGGCGACCGGTGACGATAAGGCGTTCACGAAGGTTCCCGGTATTGGCCCGAAGGGTGCCCGCCGTATTGTGCTGGAGCTTGCCGGCAAGCTGATTCTCAGCGATGGCCAGACCGATGAGCTACCGCTGAGCCAGGGCATTGTCTGGAAGCCGCAGGTGCTTGACGCTCTCACCTCCCTGGGCTGGAGTGAGAAGGACGCTTCCGCCGCTATTGACGCTTACGTGCAGCACAACCCTGCCGCAGAGACTGAGCCGGTGGGTGTGGCTCTGCGCGGTGTGCTCGCCTCCTTGGGTACTCAGAACACGGTGGGTCGCCACTAAGTGGCGCACCCTGTTCGATGTATCCCACTCAAACTTTTGTGAAAGAAGAATTCTATGAGCCAGAATCCCTATGAGCCGCAGCCCGCGGCGTCCCTGGTTTCCGGCGGGTATTTTCCCGGTCAGGTGCCCGGTACTCAGGCGTCTTCAGCTCCCGCCCAGCGCCTGGTGGCGATGGAAGAAGAGCCTGAAGAGAAGATGATTGAGGCGGCACTGCGCCCTAAGTCTCTGGATGACTTTGTGGGTCAGCGCCGTGTGCGTCAGCAGCTGTCCCTGGTGCTGGAGGCTTCGAAGATGCGTGGCCGTAGCGCCGACCATGTGCTGCTGTCGGGCCCTCCCGGTCTGGGTAAGACCACTCTCGCGATGATTATTGCGGCGGAGATGGAGGCACCGCTGCGCATCACCTCCGGCCCGGCGATTCAGCATTCGGGTGATTTGGCGGCGATTCTGTCTTCGCTGACCCCCGGTGAGGTGTTGTTCCTGGATGAGATTCACCGTATGAGCCGCCCTGCTGAGGAAATGCTGTACATGGCGATGGAAGATTTCCGTGTGGACATTGTGGTCGGTAAGGGCGCGGGTGCGACTTCCATTCCGCTGGAGCTGCCGCAGTTCACCCTGGTGGGTGCGACGACCCGTGCGGGTCTGCTGCCCGGTCCTCTGCGTGACCGTTTTGGTTTTACCGGTCACCTGGAGTTCTATTCGGTGGAGGAGCTTGAGCTGGTGTTGCGCCGCAGCGCGGGTCTGATGGATATGCAGATTACCTCCGAGGGTTTCACGGAGATTGCCGGTCGTTCCCGCGGCACGCCGCGTATTGCGAACCGCCTGCTGCGCCGTGTGCGTGACTGGGCGCTGGTGAACGGTGTGGACCGCATTAACGCGACCGATGCCGCAACCGCGCTGGACATGTACGAGGTGGATTCGCGTGGCCTGGACCGTCTGGACCGCGCCGTGCTGGAGGCGCTGATTCACAAGTTCGGCGGCGGCCCGGTGGGTCTGTCCACCCTCGCCATTGCGGTGGGTGAAGAGACGGAGACCGTGGAGACGGTTGCCGAGCCGTACCTGGTGCGTGAGGGCCTGATCGGTCGTACTCCGCGCGGTCGTGTGGCTCTGCCCGCGGCGTGGGAGCACCTCGGCTTGGAGGCCCCGGAGATTCAGCTCTAGACTCGTATCAGCTCTAGACTCGTATCAGCTGATAACACTTGTAGTAGCCCGTGGGAGGTATCCGCCTCCTGCGGGCTTCTCTGTGCCCCCCTGGTAGCTCTTCTGTAGGGGCGGTAGCTCTTCTGCAGACGCGGCAGCTCTCCTACCGGTTCTGCAGGCGCTGTAGGGTTCCATTGGGCTCCGCTGGTCTTGATCAGCGACATAAATTACGCCGAGAGAGTCCAAAACTCAGGTTAACCTCACAAAAACGCTGGTTCGGGGCGATAAAGCTCATGCTCTCGCGTAGGATGGATACGTACTGTATCTACGATTCCACACCTTCTGGTACGCTCAACCCTCACGGTGAACGGCACGGGTGCGGATGTGAAAGTGAGACCATGGATTTTAACCTCCTGATTATGATTGCCATGATGGCGCTACTGGCATGGATGATGTTCTCTGCCCAGAAGCGTCAGCGTAAGCAGATGGAGGAACTGCGCGCAATGCAGCAGTCTCTCGTCCCCGGCACCCAGGTGATGACTGGTTCCGGCATCTACGGCACCGTTGTCAGCACTGACCTTGAGAACAACAAGCTGCAGCTTCAGATTGCGGACGGTGTTGTTATCACCCTGGCACTGAACGCGATTATGGCCATTGTTGAGGAGGAAGCCCCCGCAGCGCCCCTGACCGAGGGCGCGTACGAGGCTACCGCATCCGAAGCTCCCGCTTCCGATACCTCTTCTGATACTGCTAAGTAATTCAGAGCGTATGAGCCCGGCGCCCAGTGAGCGGCGTCGGGTTTTCGCGTTACGGAATCTGTAGAACACTCAATACTATTCACACGAAGAAGGAACATTATGGCTAAGCGTTCACCGCTTGCAGCCGCGCGAGGGGCGCTCCTCTCGATGGTCCTGCTCATGGTTGTTATGGCTGCCGGTATTTTCGGCACCACTTACTCGGGAGGTTCTTGGGCCCCGAAGCTCGCCCTGGACCTTTCGGGTGGTACTCAGATGATTCTTTCTCCGAAGGTCAATGGCTCTTCGGATGAGAACGTCTCCCAGGAGCAGTTGAACCAGGCGGTTGAGATTATTCGTCAGCGCGTTGATGGTGCCGGCGTTTCGGAGGCGGAGGTTACGACCTCCTTCGGCTCGGGTAATAACGTGGTTGTTTCGGTTCCCGGAACGATTAGCGCTGAGACTCGTCAGCTGATTCAGGCATCTGCAAATATGACGTTCCGCCCGGTACTGCTTTCTGGTGCCGGTACTGCGGTGGCTGAGGATGCCCGCACTGCGAACGATAAGCTGCCCAAGCCGTCCGCGAAGCCGACTGATGGTTCGGACCGTAACTGGATTACTGCGGACCTGTACAAGCAGTATGAGGCGAAGGACTGCACCGCGGCACGTAATGAGGACGCCGATAGTGCGGACCCGACTAAGCCGATGGTGGCGTGTTCCACTGACGGTAGGGAGAAGTACATTCTGGGTCCTGTGGAGCTGAGCGGTAGCGATATTTCTACTGCAAGCCACTCGCAGGAGACGAGCGGTCAGGGCGTGACTACGGGCCGTTGGGCTGTGAACATTCAGTTCAACGATGAGGCTCGTGAGAAGTTCCAGAACATTACTTCTCGCCTGAACGCGATTCGTGCACAGAACGCAAATGATCCGCGTGCCCGCTTCGCGATTCTGCTGGACGGCAAGGTGCTGTCTTCCCCGGTGTCACAGGCAGTGATTTCTGATGGTAAGCCGCAGATTACCGGTAACTTCACCGAGCAGGAGGCGAAGGCTCTCGCTGATCAGCTCAAGTACGGTGCCCTGCCGATTAGCTTCACGATCCAGTCGGAGCAGCAAATTTCTGCGACCCTGGGTTCGGAGCAGCTGCGTGTGGGTCTGCTGACCGGCCTGATTGGTCTGCTGCTGGTGTTCGTGTACTCGCTGTTCCAGTACCGCCTGCTGGGCTTTGTGACGATTGCTTCGCTGATTGTTGCGGGCATCATTTCGTACGAGGCGATTGCACTGCTGGGTTGGGCGTTGAACTACCGCCTGTCCCTGGCTGGTGTGGCGGGTCTAATTGTGGCGATTGGTGCTACAGCTGACTCGTTTATCGTCTACTTTGAGCGTATCCGTGATGAGATCCGTGCGGGCCGCACGATCCCGTCGGCGGTGAACCACGGTTGGCAGCGTGCATCCCGCACTATTCTGGCGTCGAAGGCTGTGAACCTGCTGGCTGCTGTGGTGCTGTACGTGGTGTCGGTCGGTTCGGTGAAGGGCTTCGCGTTCACCCTTGGTTTGACTGCGATTGCTGACCTTGTGGTCGTGTACCTGTTCACCCACCCGATGCTGACTCTGCTGGCGAATACCCGCTACTTCGGTGAGGGTCACCTCCACTCGGGCTTGTCGCCTGAGTCGTTGGGTGCTACGCCGCTGTACCGTGGTGCCGGTCGCCTCCGCACCCCGGAGGAGAAGCAGCTGAGCATTGCTGAGCGTCGCCGTGCAGAGCGTGCTGCCGCTGAGGCTGACGAGTCTGCTTCTGATGAGAAGAAGGAGAGCTAAGCATGGCTACCGATGTGAAACCTAATGCTTTTGCCCGCTTCGGTAATGACCTGCATTCGGGTGCCCGCTCGTACCCCTTCGTGGGTAAGCGCCGCCTGTGGCTGCTGCTTGCGGCTGTGCTGATGGCGGTTTCGGTTCTGATTCCGGCTGCTGGTGGCGGCTTCAACCTGGGTATTGATTTCCGTGGCGGTTCGGAGTTCGTGGTCTCGAAGACCGCGCACGTTGATACTGCTACGGGTGAGCGCATTATTCACGAGAAGGCGAAGGACGCTTCGGATGTTCGCGTGACCAATATTGCGCCGGGTACGATTCGTGCCCAGATGAGCAAGCTCAGCGATGATGAGACTCTGCAGGTGAAGGCGGCTCTGCAGAAGGGTTACGGCGTCTCTGAGAATGACGTGACCTCTTCGTTTGTGGGCCCGACCTGGGGTGCGGATGTGACCCGTCAGGCGTTCTGGGGTCTGGTCGCGTTTGTGGTGCTTGCGCTGATTGGTATGGCGTTCTACTTCCGCACCTGGAAGATGTCGCTGGCGTCTATTGCGGGTCTGTTCTTCACCGTGGTGGTAACGGTCGGCCTGTACGCCGCGTTCGGCTTCGAGATCACTCCGAGTGCAATTATTGGTTTCTTGACGATTCTGAGCTACTCGCTGTACGACTCGGTGGTGGTGTTCGATAAGATCCGTGAGAACACCGAGGATGTGCTGGAACGCCGTGACGCGACCTTTGCCGAGCAGATTAACCTGGCGGTGAACCAGACTCTGGTCCGTTCGATTAACACCGCTATTGTGGGTGTTCTGCCGGTGGGCGCGATCTTGTTCATTGGTGCGTTCATCCTGGGTGCGGGTACTCTGCAGGACCTGTCCCTGTCCCTGTTCGTGGGTATTCTGGTGGGCATGTTCGGTACGCTGTTTGTGTCTGCTCCGCTGTATGCTTCGCTGCGTTTGGGTGAGGCTCAGATTCGTGAGCACACCGCGAAGGTGGAGAGCGGCAGCTTCAAGGACGCTGAGGATGCTGACGAGGCTGAGGGTGACTCTTCGGAGGAGCCCGCGAAGGTTGAGGAGTCCGAGGATTCCGCAGGGGACGAGAAGGCAACCGAAAAGCCCGCTAAGAAGCCGGCACGTGCAACCATTGAGATTCACCGCGTGAACCTGAACGGTTAGCCAACGTTCCACCAGCGCTACTGGCGTTACTAACGATAGGGGAGTCGATACCGAGAGGTGTCGGCTCCCCTTTAGTGTGCCCGATTATTTCCTAAACAACGCGCTCGGGCGTGTTAAAACGTCGCATAGTTTGGCGCGTTCCAGACCGCTGGGTAGGATAAGAAGTGAAGATACTGTGCGCTCGCGTTTGAGCCTGCTGATAGCTGGTTTGGCCGGTGTAGCCCTCAATGATGAGGAACTTGAGTGTGCGGCTGATTATCTTGAGTCCGAAGGAGCCTGGAATGAGTGCAGAACCTGCCGTGAACACCAACGCTGAGAACCCTGCAGGGACCGCCGAGAAGCCCGCGGTTCGGCCCGCTGGCCCGATTCCTCTGCCTGAAACTGATTCGTCTGACGCAAAGAAGAAACGCGGCTCGCACCGCGTCATGGCTGCTGGCGGACGTGTGCCGAACCGCCTGGTCTTCGGTAGCCGCAGCAGCAAGATGGAAGCCTCCGACTCGCACGGCGGCACCATCCGTTTCTCCCCGATGATTGCGCCGGTCGTGCGTGCCGTGCGCCGCTACCACCCGGACGAAGACATCCAGGTGCTGCAGCGCGCCTACGAGGTGGCGAACCGCTGCCACGAGGGTCAGAAGCGTAAGAGTGGCGACCCGTACATCACCCACCCTGTCGCTGTGACCGCCATTCTTGCAGAGATGGGCGCGGCCGGCCCCGTGCTCGCCGCCGGCCTGCTACACGACACCGTGGAAGACACCGACTACACGATGGAGCAGCTCACCGAAGAGTTCGGTGAGGAGGTCGCCTACCTGGTCGACGGCGTGACCAAGCTGGACAAAATGACCTACGGCGAGAACGCCTCCATTGAGACAATCCGCAAGCTCGTGCTATCCATGAGCAAGGACATCCGCGTGCTACTCATCAAGCTTGCCGACCGCCTGCACAACGCTCGCACCTGGCGTTTTGTGCCGCAGGCTTCTGCCGCGAAGAAGGCAGAAGAGACACTGAAAATTTACGCGCCGCTCGCGCACCGCCTGGGCCTGAACACGATTAAATGGGAGCTGGAGGACCTGTCCTTCGCCGCCATGAGCCCGGAAATTTACGCCGAAATGGTGCGCATGGTCGGCGAACGCACCCCCGCCCTCGAAAAGTTCCTGAACGAGGCGCGCACCAAGATCAAGGAGCGCCTGGCACAGGTCGGCATTGAGGCAACCGTGACCGGCCGCCCCAAGCACTACTATTCAATTCATCAGAAGATGAAGACGAAGGGCCGCAGCTTCGACGAGATTAACGACATCCTCGCCGTGCGCATCATGGTTGAGGAAGAGGCGGAATGCTACACCGTGCTCGGCCACGTGCTGTCCCTGTGGCCGTCGATGACTGGTCGTTTCAAGGACTACATTAAGAACCCGAAGAACAACAACTACCAGTCGTTGCACCTGACCGTGTACGGTCCGGGTAACCTGCCGCTTGAGATTCAGATTCGCACCTATAAGATGCACGAAGAAGCTGAGTACGGTGTGGCGGCGCACTGGCGCTATAAGGCGGCGTCGCGCGGCGAGAAGGTCGCGGCTCGTGGCGGCGCGCCCGCGAAGGACCCGAAGGAGCCGGGCACCCAGACTTCGGCGATGATGAACGTCGGCATCCTGCAGTCCATTGCCGAGATTTCGAACTCCAACCCCGAGTCGGAGAAGTTCTACGAGTCGCTCGCGGACACCCTCGATACCGACGAAATCGTCGTCCTCACCCCCAACGGTGAGGCAATCGCCCTGCCCAACGGCTCCACCCCCGTGGACTTCGCCTACGCCATCCACAGTGAGGTCGGCGACCGCACGGTCGGCGCGAAGGTCAACGGCCGCCTCGTGCCGCTGCACACGGTCCTGCCTACCGGCGCGACCGTGGAGATTATGACCACGAAGAACGAAGACGCCGGCCCCAGTGAGGACTGGCTGAAGTTCGTTCGCTCCTCACGCGCTCGCACGAAGATCCGCCAGTACTTCGCGAAGGAACGCCGCCTGGAGGCGCTACTCGCCGGCCGCGAGATGCTCACCAAGAGCATGCGCAACAGTGAGTTGCCGCTGCAGAAGATGATGAGCCCGGAGATTATGACTCAGGTGGCTCAGCTGCTGCATAAGAACGATGTGGCGTCGCTGTACCGTGCGATTGGTGAGCACGAAATCGCGCCGAAGCAGGTCATCGACACCCTCGTTGAGGTGCACCGCGGCGACGAGCCGGCACCCGAGGTTGAGGTCAGCGACTTTGACGAGACGTTGCTGAAGTCGACCCGCAAGGCGATTGGCGATAACGGCGTAGTTGTGCCCGGTGCTGAGGGTGTGCTGACGAAGATTGCGCGCTGCTGCACCCCGGTTCCGCCGGATGACATTATCGGCATTGTGACCCGTTACAACGGTATTTCGGTGCACCGCCGTGACTGCCCGAACATGCGTAACGCTGACGAGGAGCCGCGCGTGACTACGGTCGAGTGGGCGTCTTCGCCGACCGCTACGTACCGTGTGCAGATTCAGGTGGAGGCGCTGGACCGTAAGGGCCTGCTGAGCGACCTGATCCGTGCAATTTCTGAATCGGGTGTGAACATTCTGGATGCGCGCGTGCATACCTCGGAGGATCGTACCGTGGTGGACCGCTTCGCCCTGGAGCTGGGTGACCGCTTCATGCTGGAGCACGTGCTGAACGTGGTCCGTAACGTGACGGGCGTGTACAAGGCGTACCGCCTGACCGGCGCGAAACCCTCGGAGGCGTAAGTACTTTTCTACGTCCAGAAGCCACATGTGTTTCGAAAAGCCACTTCTTTGGTGGCTGCTCGAAACACATGTGGCTTTTCGCCGTTAAGCGGGTTGGGTTCCATTATGA
The DNA here is from genome assembly GCF_024294905.1 of Rothia gullae. Classification (GTDB taxonomy): domain Bacteria; phylum Actinomycetota; class Actinomycetes; order Actinomycetales; family Micrococcaceae; genus Rothia. The sequence continues at coordinate 13,084 of NZ_JANCOC010000002.1, read as the reverse complement.
CGAACCGGTACGCATATGTCGTTCTCATTAGGCATAATGAATGTGGTGGCAATGGTCGCCGCTGCACATACAACGAAATGGTTTTTATATGTCTATTGAAAAGGCAAACGCTCACATTTCCTCGTGCCTGTATTATCTGAGCCGTGAGCTTGACCCTCTGCTGACTGAGTTGTTGGCTCAGAAGGAGTTCATGCCTCAGAAGGTTATTGAAGAGCGTGGCTGGACCATCATTTTGAAGATTCATGATGAGAATCGTGACCGCCTCCGTCATCCTGATCTGTATAACCCGAAGGACCTTCAGGTTCAGCTTCGTATGTTTACTGAAGGTGTGGGTCCCCAGAATGACAGGTTCCCTTTTGAACCTGACGGTGCTCGTAAGGTGCGTACTTATGCGCAGGATTTGCGTATTTTCCGTAATAAGAGCGCGCATTATGTTGATTTGGACCGTAACGATGCGGTGCGTATTTATGATTCGGCGGCTCGTCTTTTTGAGGCGTTGGGGGCGTCGGAGCAGCAGGCGTGGTGTGAGAGCCAGCTGAGCCGTGTGCATGCTGATTTGTTTGGTGCGGGTGAGACGGCTCCGGTTCGTCGTGAGTTGGATGAGGAGGTTCGTCAGGCGACTTCGGCGGCTCGTTCGTCGAAGGCTGAGGTGTCTGCGCCTCGTGGTGCGTTTACTCGCCCGACGCGTCCTGCACCGGTTTCTCGACCTGCTCAGACGGTGGCTCCTGCTTCGACTTCTCAGCCGGCCCCGGCTTCTGATTCCTCGGTTCCTCCGCTGTGTCTTGCGGTGGGGGAGGGCCGTTACCCGTTTGAGCCGTGGGAGCCGATTTCGCTGGGTGACCGCGATATTTTTGATTCGCTGCGCAGTAAGCGTTCTAAGGATCAGATGTCTGCTGCTCTTGAAGAGATTGTGTCTGCTGAGGGTCCGGTTCAGGCGGATCGTTTGGCTACTTTGGCGGCGCAGTGCTTTGGTGTGAGCCGTTTGGCGAAGAAGAACCGCGACTGGATTATCCGTTTGGCGGACCGCATGCCTGAGCTGCAGGTGGATGAGCATAAGTTCGTGTGGCATGTTGAGGAGCCGCGCGAGGAGTATGGCGAGTTCCGTCCTTCGGTTGATGGTGCGGTGCGCGAGTTTGACCAGATTAGTCCGGTTGAGATTGCGAACGCGTGGCGCTTCTATGAGCAGAATCCTGAGCTGATGGATGAGGGTCAGGATGTTGAGTCGGCTGTGTTGGCGACTTTTGGTCGTAAGCGTCGTACTGCGAAGGTTAAGGCTCAGTTGGAGCTGGTTAAGGCGCTGTTGGTTGCCTAGTTTTTTCACTCACTTTTTAATCACTCACCTGTAAAGGTTATTTTCATGGCTGAAATTTACGATAATCTTGGTTACCTTCCGCAGGGGGAGGGTAAGGGCGCGAAGCTTGCTGACGCGCTGCATCGCACGATGAAGTACTATGACCGTCTGGATATTGCGACGGGCTATATGAACTTGAGCGCGTGGGATGAGTTCGCTGATGAGATTGGTCAGGCTCCGTTTGAGCCGGGCACTCCGGTGGCTCGTATTCTGCTGGGTATGGTGCCGCGTTCGATTACGGAGCAGATGCATGCTGAGGCGCAGGCGGAGATGCGCGGCGAGTCGGTATCTTCGGTGCCGAAGAATGATGAGCGTGCGGGTTATCGTGATGAGCTGGTTCAGCATTTGCGTGGTCAGCTGATGGCTGGTGGTACGAGTTCTGCGCGTCGTCAGGCTTTGTTGACTTTGAAGGAGCATTTGGAGTCTGGCCGTGTGCAGATGAAGGTGTATACGAAGCAGGCGTTGCACGGTAAGACGTATGTTGCGCACACTCCGAAGCCTGGCAATATGCATCCGGTGATGAGTTTTGTGGGTTCTTCGAACTTTACTCGTCCGGGTTTGCACACGAATTTGGAGCTCAATGTTGAGTTGACTGATTCGGATCATGCGGCGAAGTTGAAGAATTGGTTTGAGAAGCTGTGGCGTGAGCGTACGTCGTTTGATATTACCCGCGAGATTATTGATTTGATTGATCAGTCGTGGGTTGAGCCGGCTGACCCGTATGACGTGTATATGAAGGTCTGCTACGAGCTGTCTGAGGACGCTCGTTTTGGTGAGCAGGAGTATGCGCTTTCTCCGCGTTTGGAGCATATGCTGATGGATTATCAGAAGTCGGCTGCTCATACTCTTGCGCGCCGTTTGATGCGCCGTGGCGGCACGATGCTGGGTGACGTGGTGGGTCTGGGTAAGACTTTGACTGCGATTGCTGTGGCGTCGATGTTGCAGAACGAAGAGAATATGCGCGTTCTGGTGTTGTGCCCGAAGAACTTGGAGCAGATGTGGGATAAGCATCTGAGCGAGTATGACGTGGTGGGTAAGGTGGTTCGCTATTCGATGGCGGCTGCTGAGTTGCCTGATTTGGCGCGTTATCAGCTGGTGATTTGTGATGAGTCGCATAATCTGCGTAATGAGAATACGCAGGTGTGGCGTGCCATTAAGGAGTATGTCTCGCGTAATGAGTCGCGTGTTCTGCTTCTGACTGCGACCCCGTTTAACTTGTCGTTTAGTGATGTGAAGGCGCAGCTGGCTCTGTATCTTGATGAGGACGCTGATCTGGGCATCATTCCGGAGAAGGGTCTGGAGAAGTACTCGAAGAAGTTCGACAAGCTGGAGGGTAACCTGTCGACCTTGCGTGCTTTTGAGATTTCTGAGGAGCCGGAGGATTGGCGCACGTTGATGAGTGACCATCTGGTGCGTCGTACTCGTGCGTACACTAAGCGCCAGGCACCGACGGAGATGTGGACTTCTCCTGATGGTTTGGTGACGAAGGAGCGCAGCTACCTGGAGCTGTCGACGGGTAAGTTCTATTACCCGGATTGGGTGTCGCAGCCGGTGAGCCATAGCTTTAAGGCTGATGATCCTGCTCGTTTTATGGAGGATGATCAGACCCTTGATGATTTGAGGGATTTGCGTCTGCCGCGTTATGACATTTCTGGGTATGACAACCCGAATGCGCACCATTCTCCGGAGGATAAGGCGATTATTGAGGCGGCTCGTTCGGGTCGTGGTAATGTACGTGGCTTTGTGCTTTCGGGTCTGTATAAGCGTTTGAGTTCTTCGGGTTATTCGTTTATTCAGTCGTTGACTCGTCAGTTGATTCGTAATGAGTTGTGGATTTATGCGATTGATCATCAGCTGAGTGTTCCGACGGGTAGTTTCTCGGATGACCAGTTGGGTCTGGAGGGTTCTGACGCGGCTGACTTTGAGTCTGTGGATGGCCTGCAGGTTCAGGACTTGAGCGGAAACCTGGAGCAGATGTATGAGAGCCTGGTTCAGAGTGCACCGGCTCAGACGAAGTGGGTTTCGTCGACTGTGTTTACGTCTCGTCTGCGTGATGATTTGCAGCATGATAGCGAGCTGATTAAGGCTATGCTGAGGCGCTTTGGCACGTGGCAGGTTGAGACTGACTCGAAGCTGCATGCTCTGCGTGATTTGATTGAGCAGAAGCACGCGAATGATAAGGTGCTGGTGTTCACGGAGTATAAGGACACTGCGTACTACATTGCTGAGGGCCTGCGGAAGTTGGGCGTTGAGAATGTGGCGGCGGTGGCTGGTGATACTGATGATCCGGCTTCGTATGCTCGTCGTTTCTCGCCGGTGTCGAACCGTGTGCCGACGGAGCAGGCATCTGACGCGGAGGCTCCTGCCTTGAATGGTCCTGAGCTGCGTGTGCTGGTAGCGACCGATGTGCTCTCTGAGGGTCAGAACCTTCAGGATGCTCACGTTGTGGTGAACTATGACTTGCCGTGGGCGATTATTCGTCTGATTCAGCGTGCGGGTCGTGTGGATCGTGTGGGTCAGGTTCATCATGAGGTGAACGTGTATCTGATTTCGCATCAGACGGTGGAGAGGACTTTGAAGTTGCGTTCGCGTATTCGTGAGCGTTTGGAGTCTGCCGCTAAGGCTTTTGGTGCTGATCAGGCGTTCTTTACTGACATGTCTTCTGATGATGCTGCGGCTCGTACTCTTGAGGATTTCTACTCGGGCAATCTGGATAGTTCGGAACCTGATGAAGAGGGTATTGACGCGGTGTCTGAGGCTGCTGAGCGTTGGGCTGATTTTGCGAAGAAGTATCCTGAGGATGCTGAGCGGATTATGAAGATGCAGGATAAGCGTTTGGCTACTCGTGCGTTGCGCGGTGAGTCGGCTGTTCATCCGGCGGATGATAATGCTTTGATGGTGTCGTATGTGCGCACTAACTCTGAGATTGACCTGTTTGCGGTGAGGTCGTATGACCCGGCTACGGACAGCACGAAGGAGAGCATGGTGCCGCCGGCGAAGGCTCTGGGCTTGTTCTATGCTGAGTATTCGACGCCGAGTCAGAAAACTGATCCGAAGGATTATGACCTGCAGCAGAAGTTGACTCAGTACGTTTTGCGGCAGGAAGGTACGACGCACGGTAATCTGCGTGGTGTGCGCCGTCAGGTGTTCCGTCGTTTCTACGGGGCTGATAGCACGGCTTCCTTGGATACTCTGGAACTGCAGGAGCGGGAGCGGAAGGTGCTGGATAAGCTGTACCATTACCCGCTGCGTCGTCAGGCTGAGTCTGAGCTTCGCCGTATGTTGCGCCGTAAGGCGGATAACCGCTCTTTGTTGGATGCGTTGTTGCGTATGCAGCAGGACGATGAGCTGTTGGTGAAGGAATCTGATATGCAGATGGCACGTGTGGTGTGTTCGTTGGCGATTGCAAATCCTGATTTTGAGGGTAAGAAGCTCGTACGTTAGTGCGCCCCGGGTGGGTGCTGTGGTCTGTGGTGCGGGGCGCGGTGAAGCGTCTCGCACCGCGGGGCTGTGTGTAGTTTTTCTGTGAATCGGTTGGTTCACTATTCTCTTGTGAAGGAGTATTTTTATGGCTGTTGTGTGGCCTGATGATGACCTGGACCAGGCGCGTTCGTACCTGGTGGAGGGTCGCCTGGGTGATTTCTTTAGGGAATCTCTGGGCTGGGATGAGTCGGATTTGGGAGATTCCTCGTTTCAGACTGTGAAGGTGGATGACCCGCTGGTTCCTTCTGGCGTGTTGAACGTGGAGTGTGTGGCGGAGCAGTCGGGCATTCCGGTGTGGGTGTGCCGTGTGGACCGTATTCCGTCGAACACTTCGCAGCTTGAGGTTGACCGTACGCTGCGTGCGTTGAGCATGCACCGCCTGTGCATTTTTGTGCAGGAGGGTGTTGGTTTTACGCCGCGTCAGGTGTGGCGTTGGCCGAGCGCTTCGTCGTCGCGTTTGACTCGTCATGAGCTGTTGGTGACGGATGAGGCTCAGGTTGAGGCGCTGTTGGAGCGTTGTGCTCTGCTCTATCTGACCTCTGATGACATTGCGAATGGCGTGTCGATTCTGGACCTTTTGGACCGTATGCGTCGTGGTTTTGATGTTGAGACGGTGAATGAGACTCGTGTTGCGTCGAATCAGATGGCGGGTCTTTTTGAGTCGTTGGCGAAGGCTGGCATGTCTGAGGCTCAGATTTCGACGGTGATGGCGCGCCTGCTGTTCTTGCTCTTTGCTGATGATACGCAGATGTGGTCTGAGTCTGAGGATTCGAACTCGTTTGAGCGGATGATTCGTGGTACTCATCAGGAGGGTACGGATCTGGCGCAGCGCCTGAATGAGCTCTTTGACCTGTTGAATAAGAAGCCTTCGGGTGTTTCTGCTGTGGCGGATGCTCCGGAGTATCTGTCTGGCTTTAAGTACGTGAACGGCGGCATGTTTGCGGACGCTGTGCCGCTTCCTGCTGCGATGAGCGGCGCGGTGGCGAAGACGTTCCGTCAGCAGCTGTTGGCGACTTCGGAGCGTGATTGGTCGAAGGTTTCTCCGGCTATTTTTGGCTCGATGTTCCAGTCGGTGCGTGACGCGAAGACTCGCCGTGAGATGGGTGAGCACTATACCTCGGAGGAGGATGTGCTGAAGACCCTTGGCCCGCTGTTCTTGGATGAACTGCGGGATAAGTTCACGGGGGCAGAGGAGAAGTCAGATGAGGTGACTCGCCTGCGTAACCTGCGCCGTGAATTGGCGAATATCCGCTTTATGGATCCGGCGTGTGGTTGCGGTAACTTCATTATCATTGCGTACCGTGAGATGCGTAAGCTGGAGCTGGATATTCTGGTTCGCCTGCGCAATCTGGGTCAGATTGATGAGAGTGAATTGAGCTCGCTGGTCGTAGGTAAGGCTGGCGTGAGTGAGGACGTGCGTAAGCGTGCCCGCTCGATTGAGCCTTTGGTAACCATCGATAATTTCTATGGTTTGGAGCTTGATTCGTGGCCTGCGTCGATTGCACGTACCGCTATGTTCTTGGTGGAGCGTCAGATGGATCAGAAGATGATGGAGGAGTTTGGCTACGCCCCGGTGCGTCTTCCTCTGAGCCATAGCGCCCACATTCTTGAGGGCGATGCCCTGACCGAGATTGATGAGTTCTCGGGCGAGCAGGTTGATCGTGACTGGTCAAAGGTTCTGCCGGTGACCGCGCAGGATGTGGCGAATGGTGTGCGCGTGTACATTGCGGGTAACCCGCCTTTCGTCGGTCAGGCGAAGAAGGGTGATGCTCAGGACCAGGGTATGCGCTTGGCGTGGGGCGATGACTACGCCGGGTATCTGGATTTTGCGACGGCGTGGTTGGCTAAGGCTGCTCGCTATCTGAAGACATTGCAGGAGCAGACTGAAGCGCTGGATGTGAAGGTAGTTCCTGGTGATTTTGCCTTCGTGTCTACGAATTCGATTGTTCAGGGTCAGCCGGTTGCTTCGCTCTTTGGCCCGCTTTTCCGGGATGGCTGGCGTATTAAGTTTGCGTATCGTACATTCCCGTGGGTTTCTGAAGCCGCGGGTAAGGCTGCCGTGCACTGCGTGATTACGGGCTTTACTCGTTCGGAAGCTCCAGAGAAGTCGCGTGATGTGCGTGTCTTTGACTATGATTGGTCGACTCGCCGAACGGTAGAGCAGGAACCGGTTCATGCTCTGAACGCCTACCTGGTGGAGGGCCCGAACGTCTTGGCGGAGAAACGATCTAAGCCTCTGTCTTCTTTGATTCCTGAAGTGGTGCGTGGAAGCCAGCCGACGGATGGTGGAAATCTGATTGTTGAGGTGGAGGACTACCCGGTGGTTGCCGCTGACCCGGTGGCGGTCCGTTATCTGCGTCCTTTCGTTGGTGCTAAGGAGCTGGTGCAGGGACTGGAACGCTGGTGCCTGTGGCTGGAAGATGCCTCGGAAGAGGAAATTGCTTCGAGCCCGGTGCTGAGCGCTCGCGTGGAGGCTAACCGCGAGTGGCGTTCTGCTCAGCCTCAGAAGGGAGACGCATATAAGCTTCGCGATATTCCGCATCTCATGCGTCCGAATAAGGCGCGCCCTGTAGAGCCGTATGTGTGCATCCCGTCTGTGGTATCTGCGAATCGTCCGATTTTTACGGTTAAGCGTTTTTCTGCGGATACTATTGCGAGTAATGCTACGTTTACTGCTCTGGACCCGGACGGATTCCTCTTTGGCCTGATTTCTTCTTCGATGTTTATCATCTGGCAGCGTACTGTTGGTGGTCAGCTGAAGTCTGATTTGAGGTTCTCGAATACGGTGGTGTGGAATAATCTTCCGTTGCCTGAGATTTCTGAGGAGCAGCGTCGTAAGGTGATTGCTGCGGGCCGTAAGGTGTTGGCTGCGCGTGAGGCGATTGAGGAGCGTGCGGGTGAACCGGTGTCGCTGGCTGATATGTATGCTTCGTTGGCGGCGATGGATCCTGCGTTGCGTGCGGCTCATGATGAGTTGGATTCTGCGGTGGATGTCGCGTTTGGTGCGTCGCGTCGTTGTTCTTCTGATGAGGCGCGTTTGAAGATTCTTTTTGAGCGCTACCAGGAGCTGACGGCGGCGGAGGAAGCCGCGAAGCCGGCTAAGAAGCCTCGCGCTCGCAGGCGAACCGCTAAGTAGCTGATTCTATAGGTTGGGGGCTGTGTGCTGGCTGAGTTATTCTCGGCGGGCACGCAGCCCTCCCGCATACCTGCACAATTTGACCGATTCAGGGGCAGAAATTTCGTGAGGAATCTATACTGAGGTTTGAGGGCGGATAGCACTCAGATTCTATGGGTATTTCCTCTTTTGATAAGGAGTTCTAATGTTTACACCCATTCACCGCGCCCTGGGTTTGGAACCTGGGGATCTCACGCTGGAGCTTATTGAAAAGGCTATTGAGGCAGGCCTGGAAGAGACTGCGGACTTTGACATGAAACGAGTTGTTCCAAATCTCAAAGAGGATAAATCTAAACAAGAAATTGCTAAGGATATCGCTGCTATGGCGAATAGCGGCGGCGGATGGATTATTTATGGTGTGGGCGAAGGAGCATCCGATATTGCTGAATCTATACACCCTTGTGAATGGACTGCTACAGAAGAACAGCAGATGTTGAATATTGCCTATACCAAAATTGACCCTCCGGTTGTAGGTCTGGAGTTCAATAAAATTTCTTGTGGGGAAAACTCCGATAAAAAACTTGTACTAATGCATATTCCGGATTCGGTGGATGCTCCCCATTTTGCTCGGGAGGAGAAGAATAATTTTTCTGCTCCACGCCGTAACGGCCCCCATACAAAACCGATGACCTATCGGGATATTGAGCGCGGTTTCCGTGAGCGTTTCCAGCGTAGGGCCGAGCAGGAAAAGACCCTGCAGGGGTACTTTGAACAAGCGACAGAAGCGCTTAACCCTGAACAAGGAGTGTTCCTTGCCATTGCAGCAGTTCCTGTAACCCCTAAAATCTCTGCGGGTTCAGTGGATAGAGATAAAGCTATTCAGCATACTAACCCGTGGGCTTATTCCTATCTCATTGCTTCACGGCGAGGAAATTGTTCAAAAGAAGAAAAAATCGAGACTGAATTTAATTTTATTTGGAATCAAGGAGAACACGTCAAAGGAATGCGCCGGTGGGTGATTCGGAACTTACCTCAAACAATTGCTGGTAAATATCGCAAATACCTGCACGATGACGGGACTTTGTTGGGAGCGTATCAGCTCGGGGGCGTGTACAATAAGCCATCCGCTTCAAACCAGTATCCAGTCGGAAAACCTAATCATTGTAGGTCCAAGGATATTGAGAGTGCGCTAATAGATTTCTTCTCCATTCTTCGGGAACACGCGAAAGAACGTCGTGTATCTGGGGGATTCCGTATTCGTGTTGGTTTGGTGGGTGATTCTAATAGCCCAATCTTGGTGAGAACCTTTGATGGGTTTATGCAGGTTCTTACGGAGGAAAGCTACTCTGAACCCATTAAGCGTTTTCAGCCGGTGTCTACATTTATCGATCCACTAGCACCGATTGAGGATATTCTGTCGCCGTTGCGTATTCTGGCTCTGGATATTGTGAATCAGGGCGGTATTCAGAGCCTGCAGATTATTGCTGGGGAAGAGTCGTAGCCGGATTCATATCCCGCCCAGAAGCCACATGTGTTTCGAAAAGCCACTTCTTTGGTGACTTCTCGAAACACATGTGGCTTCTCGCCGTTTATGGGGGAGAGGCGGGGCTCCTTCAATAGGTTAGTGTCTTCACTACGGGTTAAAGACCCACGGCGAAGGCACTAACCTATCGAAACAGTCAGCTACCCGCCGTGTGATCTACCACCTCTGCAGCACCGATTTTCGGTCATGGGTTAGTGACTTTGGCGGGGGTTAAAACCCCAGCCCAAATTCACTAACCCGTGGTCGAAGTCCGTAACCCATGACCGAATTTCCGCCCGGTGTGTGGGAGGCGGGGCAACGGCACACAGAAGGCAAGCCAGTCTGCGCCTAATCTTCCGTGCAGCGGGGGAGTTTGGCGGGGGAGTGCGCCTCCAGAAAACCCCTCGTCGCGCAATATTTTTGTGTATTTTCTCCGGTACAGGCGGTGCAGCCCCTTATCTTGTCAGGGGCGCCCCGTACCTTGGTGGTAGAGAACAACGACGCATTCTCGTCCACTCCGCCGAGCGACCAAAGGAGCCCCTCATGTACACGGTTGGTTACTACAATGACGAAGACTTCCGCGCCTTCTACTCCGGCCAGGACGCCGCCAACATTGACGATTTCTTTACTGACAACGGCGAATACCTCATGGTGTACCTGCCGGAGGTGACCGACCGCGAGTTCCTCGCCGGCCTCCGCTACGGTAACGGCTGCGACGCGCTCTGCCAGAGCGGATACGCCCTCGACGAGGCAGAAGAGGCCCTCCGCGATATGTATGCGCTCGCCGTGTAGCCCGCCTACCTGTCACAGATGGGGATCCGGTCATGAGTTGCGGATTTGTGCCATAGGTTAGTGTCTTTGGTCGTAGTTAAAAGCCATGGTCGAAGACGCTAAACCATGGCACAAATTCTGGAGGGGCGGTGCCTCCGTGAGTGTAGATTTATTTGATACATAAAGCATTGATGTGTCCAAATAATGACGTTCAGATACTATTGTACTCAAAGCAACGCAAATAGACACAAAGATGCGCTACAGTGGTAACTGTAGTGTTCCATAACGCATTGATGCGTTTGTTGGGTGCGCTACGGGGCTGTTTTCCTTCCGGTGGTCAGTTTGACCTGCGAAAAACGGTCCGACTAGTAACTAAACAACACATCATCACCGATGATAGGAGCGTATCTTCTATGGATTCGACCATTTTCAATCGCCGTACCCTGTTGGGTAGCGGCGCACTACTGGGCCTTGGTGCCCTGCTTGCGGCGTGCGGCCAGCAGGCTAACAATGAGGCGGCAGCCACCGCCTCCGCCGCACCGAGTGAGACCGCTTCGGCATCTGAGTCGCCTTCGGCGAGTGCAACCCCTAAACCGAAGGTTACTCGTGGATACTCAGGGCAGTCCAAGGCACCCGATGGAGAGTACCGTAAGGCAGACGGCTATGGACCTGCGCAGAATGTTCCCAAGCCTCGTAATGAGCCCGCTCAGTACCCTGAGACCGAAGAAGGCCTCTACCGGATGATGAAGGACTGGCTTGTCTCCCATAACTATGCCATTCAGACAGGCGACTGCTCCTACGCTTTCAAATATGTGACAGAAGATGCTGAAGAATATGAGTTCTACCAGTACATTGAGGATCTTTACCGACGTGGCGGGTGGACTGTCGACGGCCTCGATGCTTATCAGCCAGAAGGTCCACTTATCTACGATGAAGCAAAGAAAAAGTACCGAATGTTGCATCGTCGATTCTGGAACTCAGTCCTGTATGTAGATTCTGAAGGCCACCTAGATATGCAGGCCAACACTGATACCAGTGACGATACTTTCTATTTCCTTTTCGTCTATTCTGACGGCTATTGGAAAATTGCTGGTAGCAAGTCAGAAGAGGAACTGTAGAATAAAATGAATCTAATCCGTTACCCAAGAATATTTATTTGTGTTGTATTAGCAACAACTTTTTCAGTAATTGACAATTCATCCGCTTTGAGTGCAGAGTGCACGACTAAGGACTCCAGTGGACATTGCGTAAAAGTTCCTGGCAACCACCGCAAAGGTGGAAAAAGTCGAAATGATCAAGGAAAAAAGGAAGATGTACCCTCAAATGACAATAACTCTACAGAGCCAGTAGATGGCTCCTATAACGCTTGGATGAATGAAATACGTCAAACGCACAGGGTCATGAAAGACAGCATCGGTCTTGATTACTATGCCCCACTTGACGGAAATAATACATGTTATACGGAGGATTACCGTCCCGGAAAACAAGAATACTTGGAATATATGTTAGAAGATGGAATGGCCGTGCAGACGTTAAAAAGAGGGGGTGGGGTCGAATTATCAAAGTTCTGCAAGCCTAATGATGCTAAAACCTTCACCTCTAATGACCCTGAACAACCCAAGGGTCCTTCTCCTGAAGAAATGCTCCAAGAGATTGAGGACCAATTCGCTAAAACCGACATCCAGGCCCCTGTTTTGAAGCAGTCCTACAACCTTGGCTCTGGTCAAGGTAACGACAACCCCAACGTCTACAAAAACCAGGCCGTCAACTTCTATGTTGACGCCCCCACTGCACGGTGGGAAGGCGACCTCATGATCGGCCACGTTGAGATGGAGTCCTACCCTACTCAGATGACCATCCAGTACGGCAACGGTGACGAGGGCAGCTTCTACACGATGGGTAAGCCGGTTAGCAGGATACGTGGCGAAGAGTCACGCAAGACCGCGACCAGTTATGTCTATAAGCGTTCAGGCAACTTCCACGCTTACGCAACGGTGTCATACTCTGGTCGTTTCCGTGTGAACGGCGGCGACTGGCAGGCTCTGGATGTCGTGTTGACGAAGGAAACTGTCGATCCGCTGCTAATCCGTGTGTGGTGGGTTGATGTGGGACGCGTAGCCGGCGACTGCAGCTACGACGACACCCGTTGGGGCTGCAAGAACGACCCCACGATGGGTAAGAAGGATAACCCGAACCCCAGATTGCGCAAGGCTGATATCCGTAGCGGCCAGCGTTGGCATCTGAACGATAACGGTGACGGGGACACGGAGTATTCGCTGCACCGTGACTGGCCCGACATGTAAACCAGCTCTGACCCAATATATAGATAACCGCAGCAGGCGGCCCCGAATGTTTGAACATTCGGGGGCCGCCTGTTTTTTAGACAGAGGTTTTCGATAGGTTAGTGTCTTTGGTCGTAGTTAAAAGCCACGGTCGAAGACCCTAAACCATGGCACAAACTCTGCAGAGGCTCCACCTCAGCGCCGGTGAAAATTCGGTAATGACCTAGCAATTTCAGTCATGACTTAGCGTCTTTAGTAATGGTTAAAACCCCAGCCTGAAGTCACTAACCCGCCACCGAAAAAGCTAAACCATAACCGGCTCCCGCCCATCAACCTGGTGCATCCGGGGTCGCCTGCTTTTTAGACAGAGGTTTTCGATAGGTTAGTGTCTTCGCGGTGGGTCTTTAACCCGCATTAAAGTCACTAACCTATCGAAAATCCATGAACCCGGTGCACCCTCCATCTGCCTCGGGTGGGGGCATGAATATAACCCCCGCAGACACGCAGAAGCCACATGTGTTTCGAAAAGCCACCAAAAACGTGGCTTTTCGAAACACATG
>NZ_JANCOC010000001.1:318878-407092 GCF_024294905.1 Rothia gullae | reverse complement strand
GCCTCCCGTTTCTTGGACTTCATTTTTGGTGTCCAAGAAACGGGAGGCAGTTCACGAGGCGCCCGCCGGGGCTTTACTATCTCACACCGAGTATCCGGGTTTGCCGGGTACTGTGACTATGCCGGGTTAGCCGCGCATGCCCTCAACCGGGGACATGCGAGCCGAACGAGCCGCCGGCAGCGCCGAAGCTAGCATCGCGGCGAGCACACCCACAATGAGGATGACCACGTACCAGACGTACGGCAGGTCAAGCACAAGCGGGGCGCTGGAACTCACGGCAGCCATCACAATCTTCGCGGAAACCGCACCGATGACCATACCGGCCATCATGCCGATCACCACCGCGGCAAGCGTAATCAGAATCGCCTCAATGGAAATCATGCGGCGCAGCTGCTTGCGGGACAGACCCAGCGAGCGGAGCATCGCGTTCTCGCGGCGGCGTTCGTTGACCGACAAGGTCATCGTGTTCGCCACACCAATGATGGAGATGACCACTGCGAGCATGAGCATCACCAGGGTGAAGGTCAGCATAACGGTCAGCAGCTGGTCAAACGTCTGGCGTTCCTGCAAGCCACCGGTGAAAGAGCTGTCAGGGCTGACGCGGTTCAGTTCAGTCTGCAGGGTCACGTTCTCGCTACTGGTCAGCGGGGATACCGCACGCACCAGAATGACGGTGCCGTTACCTCGTGCCTGGCTGGTGACGGTCAGCTGTGAGGCCTTTGTCTGAGCTTCCTGATCGCCACTCGCGATTGCTTCTTCCACGCGCTTCTGAGCTTCTTCAGCGGCGGGGTTGGCAACTGCCTGCGGGTTCTTGGCGTCCTGCAGCTTGGCGGCGGTGGCAGGGTTGACAAGCAGCAGGTGCTGCTTGGTTTCAGACTTGACGGGCTTGAGTTCCAGTTCGCCGAGCGGGCCGCGCGCCTTCAGACGGCTGGACTCATTCAATCCAGCGGACTTCCAGAGTCCCTGAGGTACGAGCACGGTGTCGTCAGCAAGGTTCGAGTTTTCTTCCGGCAGGATTGCCTTCAGCTCGGAGGAGCTCAGTGCCACCAGGTCAGCGTTCTGGTTGACACTCTGGCCTTCGTACTCGACGGTGTAGTCAACCACACCGGCGGCGTAACCAACAGCGGATGCCTGAACGTTCTTAATGCCCTTGACCTTAGAGGCAATTCCCTCCGCCTTGGTCACGGTAGAAGCCGCCTCAGACTGGTCATACGAGCTGTACGTCGCCTGCGCAGAAATCGGGTACTGCTGATCCAGCGCCTTGACGAACGATGCGCTCAGAACCGTGTAGCCGGTCAGCACAATCGACACTACCAGGGTGCCGACAAGCACAGCACGGCCGGTGGAGACGGTGCGCTTGGGCGAACGCAGAGCGTTGGCGAGCGCAAGCTTACCTGTCTGGGTGCGGGTAACCGTGCCGAGGGCCCGTACCAGCGGGGGTAGTACCAGCGGGGTGATGAGGAAGACCGCAATACCGAGCAGCAGTGCGGCGAGCATGCCGAGGAAGATCGCGGAGTTACCGTCACGTTCGGTGCTGGTTGCCTTATCGAGTGCAGCCACAACAGCGACCACGCCGCCGATGGCGAAGAGGGCACCGATGATGGGGCCAATCTTGCCGGGCTTGCTGACTTCGCGGTTGGTGTGTTCGCTCATTGCGCTAATGGGCGAGATGCGCAGGGCGCTTCGTGCCGGGGAGAGTGACGCCAGAACCGTCACGATGGTGCAGAGGAGCACACTCACCAGAATCGGGGTGATCGAGTAGGAGATCATGATGGTCGAAACCATGCTTCCCACCAGCATGCCGGCCGGGAAGGTCAGCAGTGCACCGATGAGGGAGAACACCACGCCCACGGTAATGGATTCGACGAGTAGCATCCGTACGAGAGAGCCGCCGCGGGCGCCGAGGGTACGCAGCAGAGCCAGTTCACGGATGCGCTGGCCAACCAGCACCGCGAAGGTGTTGGAGATGACGAAGGAGGAAACCAGCAGAGCCAGGGCCGCGAAGGCACCCAGGACCACGCTAATGGAGGTGAAGACCGTGGAGATACTCTTCTGGTAGTCTTCCAGCAGCTTCTGACCGGTCATGACGCGCGGGTCGTTCTTGGTGTCGCCGCTGCTGAGGGTATCCTGCAGGCTCTTGAGTTTGGCGTCGGTTACGCCGTCCTTGAACTTGAGGTAGATGAGGTTCGCGCCAGCCATGCTCCGGTAGCCTGCCGCGGAGTTCTTGTTTTCTGTCTCGGCTGCTTTCAGGGTGGCTTCGCCGAGGCTGGTGCCTCCAATGAAGACAGCCTGGTTGGTGGTGGAGCCTTCAAAACCGGGGTCGAACAGACCGACGACGGTATATTCGGCGGTCTTGTCAGTACCGGGGGCGCTGACAGATTCTACAACATCGGTGCTGGTGACCTTGCCGTTCAGCGAGAGGTTGTGCTTCTTCGCGAAGTAGGTAGAGACCATGATTTCGTGGTCGCTACTGGGGATTTTGCCCTGCACCTTGTACGGGAAGAGGCTAGAGTCGGCGGGCAGCTGGTTGTACTGCACGGGAGCTTTCTGGTCGCCGGTACCGATCGAACCTGAAACGGCATACTGAACCCAGTAGCCGGAGAGTAGGTCGCTCTTTTCTACTTTCTGAATCTGATCACGAGTCAGGTAGATAGAGGTGCTGTCTTTACCGTCGCTGGTTGTGGCGGCGGAGGCGACGACCGCCTCGGCGCGGGAGAGCACGTCACTCACGGAGGAGTTAACGGTCGCCTGCAGCGAGTTGGTGAGCATCATAATGGCGGCGATGAAGAATGATGAGATCGCAATGCCTATGCCCGTGAGGATGTATTTTCCTTTAGAAGCGCGCAGATTGGAGCGCGCCACCGTGTTCAGTGTGGTTGCCACGGCTTATCGACCTTCCAGCTGTGCCATTGCGCCGAGGACGGCGTCGTAGGTGGGTTCGATCATTTCGCCAGCGACCATGCCGTCCTTGATGAAGACCACGCGGTCTGCGTAGGAGGCAGCGTTTGCGTCGTGGGTAACCATGAGGATGGTCTGTGCGTGGTCGGTTGCGGCTGCACGCAGCAGACGCAGCACCTCGGCGCCGGAGTTGGAGTCGAGGTTACCGGTCGGTTCGTCGGCGAAGACCACTTCGGGGCGTGCGAGCAGGGCGCGCACGATGGCGACGCGCTGCTGCTGACCGCCGGAGAGCTGTTCGGGGCGGTGGTCGAGGCGGGTTTCCAGGCCGAGGGTCTTGACCAGGTAGTCGCGCCACTGCGAGTCCGGCTTCTTACCGGCGAGGCCCAGGGGCAGGTCAATGTTCTGGCCCGCGGTGAGGGTGGGCACCAGGTTGAACGCCTGGAAGATGAAGCCGATGTGTTCGCGGCGGAATTCGGTGAGGGCGTTGTCCTTCAGACCGAAGAGCTCGGTACCGCCGATACGAATCGAGGTTGCCGGGTTCGGGTCGGGGGTATCCAGGGTTGCGATGGTCTGCATCAGCGTGGACTTACCCGAGCCGGAGGGGCCCATAATGGCGGTGAACTTGCCCTGCTCAAAGTCAACGGAGACATTGTTGAGGGCGTGGACGGTGGCTTCACCCATGCCGTAGGTTTTGGAAAGGTTTCGTGCGGAGACGGCGAGCTGTGCCGTCTGTACGTGAGGAGTTGTTGTAGTCATAGTTCAATTATCTCACGTAGCATGGCGCTGATTAAGGGGTTTTTCTCATCCTCCCGGTTGATTTTGGCGGGTGTTCACCGGGCCTTGACCTGCGGAGGCGAAGGTTCCTCGCTCATTCCACGGGCTGAGCTGAGCCTGAGGCGGGCTGGGCGGGGCGCAAACCTCATCCTTAAGGATGAGCGGCGACTGAACCGGCGTTCTCACCCTGCGTTCTCATCCTGCGTTCTTACCCAGCACCCCTACCCCCGTATTTCTGCATCGCTTCTCTGCCCGCGCCTACACCTATATATGCGAAAAGCCCCCGGTTCTTCCCCCATCTGGGTGGGGAAGCCGGGAGCTTTCATAGACTATCCGTTACGGCGCTGTCCGCTGATATTCAGGCAGCTGTTATGCCTTGGGCGCTTCGTAGCGGGGGAACACCGGTGCGGGTGCGGGCAGTTCGGTGCCGGGCACGAGTGCGGTGCCGAGGGCTGCGAACTGGCGTGCGTCGCCTTCAGGTACGCCGAGCAGGGTCAGCAGCTTGGCAGTTGCGTCGGGCATGACGGGCTGCAGCAGCAGGGCGACCTGGCGTACGACCTCGAGAGTTACGTACAGCACGGTGTTCATGCGGTCGAGTTCACCGTTCTTGCGCAGGGTCCAGGGTTCCTGTTCTGCAAAGTAGGCGTTGGTGTCTGCGAGGACGGTCCAGATGCGTTCCAAAGCGCGGTGGAATGCCTGCTCGTCGAAATCTGCACGGACGGGCTCGTAGAGGGCTGCCGCCTGGTCGAGGATCTTGCGGTCGGCTTCGGTGAATTCGCCGTGGGTAGGGACGGCACCGCCACAGTTCTTGGCAATCATGGACAGGGAACGCTGGGCGAGGTTGCCGAGGTTGTTTGCCAGGTCGGAGTTGATGCGGTTGATGATGGACTCTTCGGAATAGGAGCCGTCCTGACCGAATGACACTTCACGCATGAGGAAGAAGCGGACGGCGTCCAGGCCGAATGCGTCGACGAGGTTTGCGGGGTCGACGACGTTACCGACGGACTTGGACATCTTTTCGCCGTTGACGAGCAGGAAGCCGTGGCCGAAGACGCGCTTGGGCAGTTCGACTCCGGCGGACCACAGGAATGCGGGCCAGTAGATGGAGTGGAATCGGGTGATGTCCTTACCGATGAGGTGCAGGTCGGCGGGCCAGTACTTGGTGAACAGTTCGTTGTCGGTGTCGGGGTAGCCGAGGCCGGTGAGGTAGTTGGTGAGGGCGTCGACCCACACGTACATGACGTGCTTGTCGTTGCCGGGTACGGGTACGCCCCAGTCGAAGGTGGTGCGGGAGATGGACAGGTCATTGAGGCCGCCCTTGACGAAGGAGATCAGTTCGTTGCGGCGGGATTCGGGGTAGACGTAGCCTTCGTTGGCGTAGAGTTCGAGGAGCTTGTCGCCGTACTTGGAGAGGCGGAAGAAGTAGGATTCTTCTTCGGTCCATTCGACTTCGGTGCCGGTGGTGATGGCGTAGCGCTGGCCGTCGCGGACTTCGGTTTCGTCTTCTGCGTAGTAGGCTTCGTCGCGGACGGAGTACCAGCCGGCGTACTTGTCGAGGTAGATATCGCCGTTTTCTTCCATGCGCTTCCAGATGGCCTGGGATGCGGTGTAGTGGTCGGGGTCGGTGGTGCGGATGAAGCGGTCGTAGCTGATGTTCAGCGCGTCGTTCATTGCTTTGAAGCGTGCGGAGTTCTCGTCGGCGAGTTCCTTGGCGGTTTTGCCTAGTTTTTCGGCGGTGGTCTGCATCTTCTGGCCGTGCTCGTCGGTGCCGGTCATGAAGCGCACGTCGAAGCCGTCGAGGCGCTTGAAGCGGGCTAGCACGTCGGCTGCGATGGTTTCGTAGGCGTGGCCGATGTGCGGGTTGCCATTGGGGTAGGAGATGGCGGTGGTGATGTAGAACGGAGTTGCAGTCATAACTTTCAGTTTACCGCAGTCTTAGGCTAGGCTCTCACTGGGGTTACACTCTGATATGCAACAAACACCCAACCACCACGCAACACGCTAAACCGCGACAGCCCTCCCCCGCCCCAGTTCGCTAGGCACGGGGCGCACATACTGAACCACCGCACATCTACCGCAACCCCGACGGGATTAGCTCAAGGTTCGGCGCCCTCCTCGCTCCTACAGGGGCACCCGCCCTCGCTTCGCTTCGGGCACCCTGATGTCGCTGCGGAGGCCACCGAAACCTCCACGCACCCGCCTAACCGGTGCAGCTACGTTTTCCGGAAGCGCCCTCAGGGTGTCACACGGACGCTCTCCGCAGCGAAGCAAGGAGGAGCGGAGCGTCCGGGTGACGGGTGCCCCTGCGTAGGCGCGGAGGAAACATGTAGCGCACCCGGTAGTCTTGGGAGACGCGAGGTACCCACCCACCCCACCCCTGTAGGAACGAGGACAAACACCGATTCTTCAACCCATGAAGACTGCATTTCAAGGGGAACACAAAAATCCCGCCGATTCCGAAGAATCAGCGGGATTTTCTGTGAAGTGCGCCCCCTGGGACTCGAACCCAGAACCCATTGATTAAGAGTCAATTGCTCTGCCAATTGAGCTAGAGGCGCTTATTTGTTTTTCAGGGTTTCCCCTGCGACAAGTAAATACTATACGGCATTTTATGACTACCCACAACTCGAATGAGCATGAACTGCATCACATATCTAATGGGGGTGCTGTTCAGCTTGAAACAGCAAGAATCCGGCGTTCCACCCCTCCCCTATAGCGGGGTGTGGGTGGAACGCCGGATTCTTAGAAAGCTATTGCTGAGCTACCGTTTAGCGAGCGACGGATCCTTCGGTGTAGTCGTCGTCAGCGGTGTTCCAGGAGAACAGCTCGCGCAGCTTGCGGCCGGTTGCCTCGATGGGGTGTGCCTCGCCCTTTGCGCGCAGTTCCTTGAACTCGGGTGCGCCTGCAGCCTGGTCTTCCATGAAGCGCTTTGCGAAATTGCCGTTCTGGATGTCTGCCAGGACAGCCTTCATGTTTTCCTTGACCTCGGGGGAGATCACGCGGGGGCCGGAGACGTAGTCGCCGTACTCTGCGGTGTCGGAGATGGACCAACGCTGCTTAGCGATGCCGCCCTCAATCATCAGGTCAACGATGAGCTTGAGCTCGTGCAGAACCTCGAAGTATGCGATTTCGGGCTGGTAGCCTGCTTCGGTCAGAACCTCGAAGCCGTACTGGACGAGCTGGGAGGTGGAGCCGCAGAGGACTGCCTGCTCACCGAACAGGTCGGATTCGGTCTCTTCGGTGAAGGTGGTCTTGATAACGCCTGCGCGGGTTGCGCCGAGGCCCTTTGCGTAGGACAGTGCCAGTGCGAGTGCTTCACCGGATGCGTCCTTCTCAACTGCAACCAGGGCGGGAACACCACGGCCTGCTTCGTATTCGCGACGGACGGTGTGGCCGGGGCCCTTGGGGGCGACCATTGCCACGTCGACACCCTCGGGTGCGGTGATGTAGCCGAAGCGGATGTTGAAGCCGTGTGCGAAGAACAGTGCGTTGCCGGGCTTGAGGTTCGGCTCGATGCTCTCTGCGTAGACCTTTGCCTGGACCTGGTCCGGGGTCAGGATCATGATGACGTCTGCTTCTGCTGCTGCTTCTGCAACGGTTGCGACGCGCAGGCCTTCTGCCTCAGCCTTGGCGCGGGACTTGGAGCCCTCGGACAGACCGACGATGACCTTCACACCGGAGTCACGCAGGTTCAGTGCGTGTGCGTGGCCCTGGGAGCCGTAGCCGATAACTGCTACGGTACGACCCTGGATCAGGGAGAGGTCTGCGTCGTCGTTGTAGAAAATGGTTGCTGCCATTTCTTCTCCTCAGTAAGTTTGGTATGCGGCCCAGGCTGGGCTCAACATTGACTATTCTACTTGATAGCTTTTGGGGTGCAGGTTTACGAGAGTAATTCTCAGATTTTGGCTGGAAGTATTTGTACCCTGCATGGTCGGGGGGGGGTACAGGATTTTTCGGTACCCGGGTTTGCTGTACCCATGTTTTTCGGTACCGGGGTTTGCTGTACCCATGTTTGCCATATCTGGCGCTCCCCCGCCCGCACTGCGAATACGTGTGTTTCGGTTGTGCGGGCGGGAGTGCTGCTACAGGGGTAGCGTGGGTTGCGCTAGATACGTTCGCGTTAGATGCGTTCACTCATAGCGCGGGGGCCACGTGCCAGGCCGATGGTGCCTGCGCGAACGATTTCGCGAACACCGTAAGGCTCCAGAACATCCAGAAGTGCGTTGAGCTTCTTCTCAGAACCGGTTGCCTCGATGACAACAGACTCGGGGGAAACGTCAATCACGGATGCGCGGAACAGGTCAGCTGCCTGAACGATCTGCAGGCGAGCAACTGCGTCGGCCTTGACCTTAATCAGGATGTGACCACGCTGGGTGGAGGAGTCTGCGGGAAGCTCGACGACCTTCAGCACGTGAACGAGCTTGTTCAGCTGCTTGGTAATCTGCTCCATGGTGTGTGCGTCACCTTCGGTGACTACGGTGATACGGGAGACACCGGGGTTTTCGGTGGGGCCCACAGCCAGGGAGAGGATGTTGAACAGACGGCGAGAGAACAGACCGGAGACGCGGGTGAGAACGCCCGGCTTGTCTTCTACCAGAACGGACAGAGTGTGCAGAGCCATTAGTTCTCTCCCTCACGATCGAACTCGGGCGAAGTGTTCTTCGCAATCCAAATCTTGTCATTAGATACGCCTGCCGGGACCATAGGCCAGACGAGGGCGTGAGGGCTGACGGTGAAGTCAATGACCACGGGGCGGTCGTTGATTTCGAGGGCAGCCTTGATGGTTGCGTCCACGTCTTCGTCGCGTTCGCAGCGGAAGGTTGCGCAGCCGTATGCTTCGCCGAGCTTGACGAAGTCGGGGATGCGTACGGTGCCGTGACCGTCCTTCAGGTCGGTGTTGGAGTAGCGCTCGTTGTAGAACAGGGTCTGCCACTGGCGCACCATGCCGAGGGAGGAGTTGTTGATGATGGCAACCTTGATGGGGATGTTGTTCTGTGCGCAGGTGACCAGTTCCTGGTTGGTCATCTGGAAGCAGCCGTCACCGTCGATGACCCAGACGGTGGAGTCGGGGTGTGCGACCTTTGCTCCCATGCCTGCGGGCACACCGTAACCCATGGTGCCCAGGCCTGCGGAGCTGACGAAGTGGCGGGGGTTTTCCTGCTGGATGTAGTGTGCGCCCCACATCTGGTGCTGTCCAACGCCGGTGACGTAGTATGCGTCGGGGCCGGTGAGGGCACTGATGCGCTCGAGGACGTATTCGGGCGAGCCGAGGCCGTCGTTGGGCTTCTCATAGCCGAGCGGGTAGTCCTTGCGGATTGCGTTGAGCTCGTTCCACCATTCGGTGAGGTTCGGCAGCTGATCTGCGAACTCGGTGGAGAGCAGGTCGGTCAGCTCGGGCAGTACGTACTTGAGGTCGCCGACGATCGGCACGTCTGCGAAGCGGATCTTCGAGATTTCTGCCGGGTCAACGTCAATGTGGATGACCTTAGCTTCGGGCGCGAAGGAGTCGAGCTTACCGGTGACGCGGTCGTCGAAGCGTGCGCCGAGGGTAATCAGCAGGTCAGACTTCTGCAATGCGGCGACGGCGGGGACGGTTCCGTGCATGCCGGGCATGCCGAGGTTCTGGGGGTCAGAGTCGGGGAATGCACCGATAGCGTTCAGGGTGGTGACGACGGGTGCGCCGATGAGCTTAGCCAGCTTGTGGAACTCTTCGGAAGCACCTGCGCGGACCAGGCCACCGCCGACGTAGAAGACGGGGCGCTTGGATTCGGTGATGAACTTAGCTGCTTCGTGGATTTGCTTGGAGTGGCCGCGGGTGACGGGGGTGTAGCCGCGCAGCTCCAGGTCCTCAGGAATGCCGCGGTATTCCATCATGCCGACCTGTGCGTCCTTGGTGACGTCCACGAGCACGGGGCCGGGGCGGCCGGTGGATGCGATGTGGAATGCTGCTGCGAGCGCGCGGGGGATGTCCTGCGGGTCGGTAATCATGAAGGAGTGCTTGGAGATGGGCATTGCCATGCCGACGATGTCAGCTTCCTGGAATGCGTCAGAGCCCAGCAGCTTAGTGGACACCTGGCCGGTGATTGCGACCAGGGGGATGGAGTCCATGTTTGCGTCTGCGATTGCGGTCAGCAGGTTGGTTGCGCCGGGGCCGGAGGTTGCGATGCAAACGCCGGTCTTGCCGCTGGACACTGCGTAGCCCTGAGCCGCGTGGCCTGCGCCCTGCTCGTGGCGGACCAGGATGTGGCGGACCTTCTTGGAGTCGTAGAGGGGGTCATAGGTCGGCAGAATAGCTCCACCAGGCAGGCCGAATACGTCAGTCACACCCAGGTCTTCGAGGGTGCGGACGATTGCCTGAGAACCGGTCATGCGTTCTGCGGGAGCGTTTGCCGCGTCATCAGAAGTGGAAAATCCCATAGTCATGGAAATGCCTCGTGTCTTAATGGTTCTTCGTTGTACTCAATGTTCTGCGTGGGGTTTGTGTGATTCTCACGCATCCTATGCCCGGGGGTACCAAGCTATAAAAAATGCCCCTCGCTGTTGGTGGTAGCGGTAGGGGCGCTCAGTCGCAGTGAATAGACCCTGCCACTCGCCCTAGGCGACGTCGACAAGGTTTAGAATTCGCTGGAACATTGCTGTCTTCACCCTTCTATGGTGAAGCCCCGGGAGGGGGTGAGTCAAATCTCTATGGGGTGCCGTGGCGGTTTTTGCACGGAAACCCCCAAGTCAACCTTCTTCTTTCATGATGTGGACACCTTGCGCGTGTGCATGGATTCTGGTGCTGGTTTTTGAACGGGTGAGAAAAACTCGCTTTTTTGGATGTCATGGGGCGTAATATGTGCGAATACTCGTGACCTTCATCCTTTGCCCCGGTAGACTGATGCTATGACCGAACCGATTATCCCGGTCGCTGATGAGCTGGCCGAAGCAAGTAAGTACGCAGAGGTTATTGACCCCCGTAACTCTGTTGAGAGTAGCGAGTTTTTGACGGGTGAGGAACTGATTCGGGTTCTGCATCCGGTTTTTGACGAGCAGATTATTAATTACGGTGCATACAATTTGGTGTATGCGACAGGCCGTGCGGTTTACCGTAATCCTGATTTGGCATTGCATCAGTCTCCTGATCAGGGGCATTTTATTGTTGGGTATCAGGATGCACCTGATGAGGTGATTATTGCTCCGGTGATTTTGCCGGCATTGACGCCTGCGGGTACGGCGACGACGATTGATAATACGAATGCTCTGCATGCGTATCGTGTGGGTGATGATGCGGTGACGCTTGAGTCGGTGAATGGCAGCTCATTTTATTTGTCCTTTGAGGATAATGCTGAGGTTGCCACTCGTTTTGGCGTTGGCTTGTTGGAGCAGGGTAAGGACGTGGAGGATTTCCGTGAGTTTGTGACGCGGATTTGGCCGGTCCTGTAGCCTTATGACTTTTCGAAATGATTGCCCGCTGCTGTTGTATGACGGTGGCGGGCTTTCGCATATCCACACCCAACCACCACGCAACACACTAAACCGCGACAGCTCTCCCCGCCCCACGCGCAAAACACCGAGCCGCCACGCAACACACTAAACCGCGACAGCCTCCCGCCACAGTTCGCTAGGCACGGGGCGCACACAAAACCACCGCGAATCTACCGCACCCCCGGCGGGACCGCAGCGCACCCCGAATACCGATACACGCAGAGGTGCATATATCCCCTGCCGCAGCCCCAGGTAACCAAGCGAGAAAGACGGTATCGCCCGTAGTGACATCAGGGTGTCCGAAGCGAAGCGAGGACGGGTCCCCTGTAGGAACGTGGGCGAATACCGTCTTCCAAGCATCGAACACTAGAGCAAGGGGAAATATCTATACCTCAAGCCCAGCAAAATCTTTTTCAGAGGGAACACAAAAATCCCGCCGATTCCGAAGAATCAGCGGGATTTTCTGTGAAGTGCGCCCCCTGGGACTCGAACCCAGAACCCATTGATTAAGAGTCAATTGCTCTGCCAATTGAGCTAGAGGCGCTTGTTTATTTTCAAGGTTTCCCTTGCAACAGAAAAATACTATACGCGACTTTTTGTGGTGTGCGCAAGTTGATTTGGGGTGAGTCTGGACACATTGTTTGGGCGGGGTATGTGGGACACTAGACTGTGTGTATTGCATGGGGCGCGTCCGCCCCTGGTACTGTGTGGGGCGCATCCGCCGCTCCCCTGCTGAATCTCTATTGAAGTTTTGAGGAGTTATTGATGAGCGTTCGTCTTGAGCCGGGTACCCCGGCACCTGCTTTTACCCTTGCTGATGCGTCGGGTAAGGAGCACAGTCTGAGTGATTATGCGGGTAGCAAGGTGATTTTGTATTTTTACCCGAAGGCTTCGACTCCGGGTTGCACTAAGGAGGCGTGCGATTTCCGCGATAATTTGGCGTCGTTGAAGTCGTTGGGTTACGTGGTGTTGGGTGTTTCTCCGGATTCGCCGGCGGCTATTGCGCGTTTTGTGGAGAAGGAGTCGTTGACGTTCCCGTTGCTGTCTGATGCTGATCATGCGGTGGCTGAGGCGTATGGTGCGTGGGGTGAGAAGAAGAATTACGGCAAGGTGTATGAGGGCCTGATTCGTTCGACGTTTGTGATTGATGAGCAGGGTGTTATTTCTGTGGCTCAGTACAATGTGCGTGCGACGGGTCATGTGGCGAAGTTGCGTCGTGATTTGGGTATTGACCCGAAGTAGGGCATGTTTTCTAGGGTTTGCGTATCGCCGTTCTGTTGCTTCTTGAGGGGCTGTTGTTCGACGTGTTTGCGGTCTTTTTGCCCTATGGTGGCTTCTTTTAAGGCTTGGAGAACCTTGGTTCCTGGTGTACACTAATTCTTTGTTACCTCAGACGCATACATCTTTGGATGTGGGGTGACACTGCGCGCGAGTGGTGAAATTGGCAGACACGCAGGATTTAGGTTCCTGTGCCTTATGGCGTGGGGGTTCAAGTCCCCCCTCGCGCACGTACACATTTACATTGGGCCCGCCGTCACGGTTTTCGTGGCGGCGGGTTCTCTTGTATGTGCCTTGCCGGGGTGGGTGTGTCTCGCCCGGTTGGGTGTTGAACCGTTATCCTGAGAGGTAAGCATCCGCGACGGAAGAGAGGACCCTCCCGTGCAGCATCAGCCTTATGCATCGTCAGCTGTTGACAATTCTGATGCGCTGCTGCGAGCTACTGGTGGCTCGAGTGGCTTGAGTCGACGCGCCGTTTTGCGTTTTGGCGCGTTTTTTAGTGCTGGTTTGGCGCTTTCTGCGTGTTCTGGTCAGTCTTCTGCTGATTCTTCGGCAAGTGCGTCGTCTGCTGATGCGCGTCGTGTGTTTCGTTTTGCGCAGGGTGCAGCGCCGTTGGGTTTGGACCCGGCGTTGTTTCCTGTGGCGAGTACGTATCAGGTGACGGTGCAGGTTTTGCAGACATTGTTGGTGGCGAATCATTACACGGGTGATCCTGAGGTTCAGGATTCGTTGTGTACTGAGTGGACGGTTTCTGATGACCGTTTAGTGCATACGTTTGTGTTGCGTGAGGCGCATTTTAGTAGTGGCGTTACGTTGACTGCGGATGCTGTTGTGCAGAATTTCCAGAGGTGGCAGGCGTTGGCTACGGGTGAGGGTACTGCTGCTTTAGCGGTGCCTGCTCAGCCTTTGTTTGCGTGGGGTTTTGGTGTGCCGAAGCCGGGTTCTATTGATCCTTCGGCGGTGGAGCCTGCGCCTGTTCAGGCGTCTCCGTCGGGTGCGGCTACTTCGTCTGTTTCAGCGAGTGCGCCTGCTTCTGCGAGCGCTTCTGATGCTGCGCATCCGGGCGATGAGAAGCCCGCGCAGCATGCTTCCCTACCGCATACGGTGCAGTCTTTCTTGCCGTTGGTTTCGTCGGTGGTGGCGAAGGGTAACTCTGTGGTGGTGACTCTGTCGCGTCCTTCTCTGGCGTTCCCACGTATTTTGACGCAGCAGGCGTTCGGCATTATTGATCCTTCGCTTTTTGGGGCTGATCAGAAGCTGACGGGTAACCCTGTGGGTACGGGTGCGTTCCGTGTGGAGTCATTCGAGGCTGGCACGGTGCGTCTGCTAAAGAATACCCATTTTGATGGTCAGGCACCTGAGCTGGATGAGATTCAGATTTCGACCCTCACGTCGTCGGATAAGCGTTATTTTGCGCTGATGGAGGGTCATATTGATGCGTGCGATCAGGTGAATTCTTCTGATCTGGGACAGTTGGCGCGTGATGGCTATCAGACGCCGGGCCGTGACCCGTTCTCACTGGTGTATTTGGGTTTGAATACGGCACATCCGGTCTTGAAGAATATTTCGGTACGTCGCGCTATTTCGCACGCTGTGGATCGCGGTGCACTACGTCAGTATTATCCGCAGGGCACCTCGGAAGCGCAGACGCTGATTTCGCCGTCGTTCCGCATTAAGGCTGATGATACGAAGGATTACACGGACCGTAATCAGGATATGGCGCGCTCACTGTTAGCGACTGCTGGTTATAACAATCAGGTGATTGAGTGCTACTACCCTGCCGATGTGTCTCTGCCGTGGATGGATACTCCGCAGAAGGTGTATTCGGAGATGGTGGCTTCGCTGATTGAGGTGGGTCTGAATATTAAGCCGGTGCCGTTGCCGTGGGCTGAGTATTTGGAGAAGAGCCGTGAGGTTTCTTCTGAGCGCGGTATTACGTTGGCTGGTTTCTACGGCATGTACCGTGACCCGTACGCATTCTTTGGTCCTGTGTTGGCGCAGTTGATTGCTGAGCATCAGGTGCGTTCGTTAATTGCGAATGCGCCGACGGATATGACGACGGGTTTGACGAAGAAGAATTCTGATTTTCCGTCGTCGCGTAGTGCGGATTCCAACGTTCAAATTTCTGCGGCTCCGAGCCCGCAGCCAAGTTATTCGCCAGATCCGTTGTCTCCGGAGGAGGCTTCGGCTTCTGCTTCGCCGAGCCCTTCGGCGACTCCTTCGCCGTCGCCTACTGCCGTGGCGGTGGCGCCTTCGCCTCGTTTTAGTGAGGTGATGGAGGCGATTCGTACCGCAGATTCTGCTGTTTCAGTGGATTCGCAGCGTGAGTTGTATGCGAAGGTTGTGTCTCAGTTGGGTCAGTTCATGCCGGCGGTTCCGTTGTTGAATGTGACGTCTAAGGTGGCTGTGAGCCGTGAGGTTCAGGGTTATCAGACGGAGCAGAATGCGATTGAGCTGTTTGGAAAACTGCGTAAGTTGTAGACAGTTCCGGGTGTGATGTTGCGTTGTGTGTGTTTGGAGTGCTCTGGAGGCTTTTTACCCTCCAGGGAAGCTAACATGTGAACTGCAACACTCTCCTGTTATTTACTGATTCTAGTTATGCCTCCCCCGCTAAAAGGAGTAGGCTAGATGATGTACCCCACAGTCATTGTGCCCAAGGACGGGCACCCTCACCCTAAGGGAGAATTCAGTGGTAGCACGTACCGAACGAACCGACGTCGTCCTGGTTGGCGGCGGCGTTATGAGCGCCACCCTCGGTGTATTCCTCAAGGAACTCGAACCAAGCTGGAACATCATCCTGCTTGAACGCCTCGACAAGGTTGCTCAGGAATCCTCCAACCCCTGGAATAACGCAGGTACCGGCCACTCGGCACTGTGCGAGCTCAACTACGCCCCCGCTGGCCCCGACGGTACTGTCTCCGCCGCCAAGGCGCTGAACATTAACGAGCAGTTCCAGGTTTCCCGCCAGTTCTGGGCATCCCTGGTTGAGAAGAATATTCTGACGGACACCAGCTTCATCAACCCGGTACCCCACATGTCCCTGGTCTTCGGGGAGGAGCACGCGAAGTACCTGGCTGCACGCTACGACTCTTTCCGTAAGGAGAAGCTCTTTGAGCGCATGCAGTTCTCCACCGACCGCGACAAGATCGCTGAGTGGGCTCCGCTGACCGTCAAGGGCCGCAAGGGTAACGAGCCGATGGCTGCAACCTGGTCCCCCGAGGGTACCGACGTGAACTTCGGTTTCCTCACCGAGCAGATGGTCGCTTACCTGCAGACCAAGGGTGTTGAGGTTCGCTACGGCTACCAGGTCACCAACCTGAACCGCGAGTCGAACGGCTCCTGGCAGGTTGAGGCTACTAACCGCCTCAACAAGAACGAGGCGCTGAGCATCAACGCGAAGTTCGTGTTCCTCGGCGCCGGTGGTGGCGCCCTGCATCTGCTGCAGAAGTCCGGTATTGAAGAGGGTAAGGGCTACGGCGGCTTCCCCGTCTCCGGTCTGTTCCTGTGCAACACCCACGAGGCAACCGCAAACCAGCACAACGCTAAGGTGTACGGTCAGGCTTCGGTGGGTGCGCCTCCCATGTCTGTACCCCACCTGGATACCCGCTACGTGGACGGCAAGCGCGCCCTGCTCTTCGGCCCCTACGCCGGTTTCAAGACGAACTTCTTGAAGCAGGGTTCCGTACTGGATCTGCCGAAGTCCCTGCGCCTACACAATCTCTACCCCATGACCCGTGCAGGTCTTGATAACTTCTCCCTGGTCAAGTACCTGCTCACCGAGCTACTGCAGAACAAAAACGCTCGCTTGGAGACCCTGCACCAGTACTACCCCGAGGCTGACGGCGGCGAGTGGGAGCTCATCGAGGCTGGTCAGCGCGTCCAGATCATGAAGAAGGACCCGAAGAAGGGCGGCATCCTGCAGTTCGGTACCGAGGTTGTTTCTGCGGCTGACGGCTCCATCGCGGCTCTGCTGGGCGCATCCCCCGGTGCTTCTACTGCGGCTCCGATTATGCTGAACTTGCTCAAGCAGTGCTTCCCCGCCAAGATGGCTGGCTGGGAGCCCCGCCTGAAGGAGCTCGTCCCCGGTTACGGCGTGAAGCTCAACGACAACCCGGATCTGGCTGATGAGCTGATGGCTCACACCGCTAAGGTTCTGGGTATTCACAACTAGTTTTCAGTTAGGCTCAGCAGGTAGCTTTATACCCTAGCTGACGAGCCTTTCTGAGGCTTTTCGGGGCTGTTACCCTCTCTAACTGACCGACAGGTCAGCTATCTGCACTCGCAGAAAAATATGGGAGGGTCATAAAACCCTATAATGTCACCGCAGGGGTGGGAAGAACAGCTCATTGTTCTCCTCGCCCCTTCTGTGCGCCCACACGCTGAAGCTAATAGGCGCACCACTGTATACCACCCACTCATTCAAGGAGCCCCATTGGCTGCACACACAGGCTCTTCCACGGACACCTCCTCAGCCCAGGTATCCGCCGGAGCTCGACGCGGACTCTTCTCCCGTAAGAAGAAGCCCGCGGCCCCCAAGTACGCAAGCGTGAAACTGCGCGACTTCCCCAGGGGAAGCATCCTCTACATCCTGCGCCGTGCCCTCTTCAAGTTCGGCGCAAACGGCGCAAGCGACATGGCGGCAGCACTCACCTACTTCACCGTGCTGTCCATTTTCCCCGCCCTGCTGGCGATTGTCTCCCTACTGGGCGTATTCGGTCACGGTGAGGATAGCACCGCCGTCATCCTTGCCTTCCTCAAGGACAACGCACCCGCCCAGATGTACGCCATTATGGAAGACCCCATCAAGCAGATTACCGGCGACCAAGGCGCAGGCCTGGTGCTGTTGACCGGTATCCTCAGTGCGCTCTGGTCCGCCTCCGGGTACACCGAATCCTTCGGCCGAGCTCTCAACACGGTCTACAACGTGCGTGAAGGCCGACCCGGCTGGATCCTCAAGCCGCTGAACGTCTTCGTCACCACCGTGATTATCATCCTCGTAGTACTCATGATGCTCATGCTGCTGCTGGGCGCAACCGTCCTCGATTTGGTCGGTCGGTATGTACCCGAAACCGTGGATATGGAGCTCATCAAGCTCATCTGGCTGAACGGCCGCTGGGTCCTCATCCTGTTCATGGCAATCATTCTGATCACTCTGCTCTACGCCGCCACCCCGAACGTGCGCCGCTTCAAACAGTGGAAGCTCTCCCCCGGTGCGGCGCTCGCCCTCTTCGGCATGGGCCTGGGCGGTTTCGGATTCACCCTCTACGCCAACAACTTCAGCAAGTACAACGCCACCTACGGCCTCATCGGTGGTGTGATTGTGATGCTGCTGTTCATCTGGATCATGAACAATATGCTCCTCTTCGGCGCGCACCTGGACGCAGAAATCATGCTCATGCGCCAGGTACTCGCCGGCGAAGACGACCACGGACATCTGAAGGTTCAGCCGCGCAGCACCACCGCATCCCGTGCGATGAAAGAACAGCGCGAACGCCTCATGTCCGCCGGACACGAACTGCAACAGCAGGCGGCAGGCCAGGGCATGCTCCCCAAGCCGAAGGGCCCCTCCATTGCCGCTCGCGTGCAGAAGGCGGTGGACACCAACACCACCATGATTCGCACGTTCATTGCCGACGGTAAGGAACGCATCGAAAACGACAAGGAGCAGCTGCATAAGCAGGCGAAAGCCGACACCAAGACGGAAGCTACCGAATCTGAGGCGAAGGCGGACTCTCAGCAGGAGGCGCTCTTCGATCAGAGCACCGATAACTCAACCGGTGCGACACATAAGAACTAAGCGGCAGCTCAGCTGAGCGCGTACCGCACCAACGCATCAAGGGCGCGAGACAGAAAAGGGCGCAGGACAGAAGCCCTGCGCTGGTCACTAAGATAGACATATGACCAGTGCAGATTTCTCTCCCGCGCCCTTTGCCGTACCCAACGCTGCTGTACCCAATGTTGCGGCGTCCAACGTCGCTGAGCCCAATGTTGCGGCACACAATGCCGCAGCACCCGCCGTCGTTCTCCCCGACCTCGAGTACACCCTCTACCAGCCGCAGCAACTCAAAAGCCGCGTCCCCGCCCTCATGATTCACGGCTTCGCCACCCGCGGCGAACAGCTCTACGGGGGCACCAGCTGGATCCGCCAATACCTGCGCGCCGGATACCCCGTGCTAATCGTTGACCTGCCCTACCACTCAGACGAATACCTCAAAGACCCCGAATCCATGCACGCCATCGACTGCAAGCTCCCCAACAACACGGGCGTGCGTAGCCGCACAATTCCGTTCGATTCGGTACCCCCTGTCGATGCGGCAGGCCAGCCGCTGACCCCCATGCACCTGTTCACCAACCTGCTCGCCCAGCTACTGCGCACCGTCGCAACCGAGAACGACCTCGGCGTTGAACTGGAGCCCCGCGCGCACGTTATCGGATTCTCCTTCGGCGCCCGCATCGGCTGGGAACTCGCCCTCACCCACCCGGAGGCGGTCGCATCCCTCACCCTGGGCGGTCTGCCCCTGCACGACCACCTCATCACCCTGCGCGCCATGCTCGAAGCGCACGAGGGCACCAGCGTCACGGCGAATAGTGAAACCCCGGCGGCAGACTCCACCAACGAGGCGATTGCCTCCTTCACCTCGATTATTGACAACTCCCCCATTCAGCCCGAGGCGCTGCTGAAGTTCGTGCGGATTCCCTTCGGCCCATTCTTCGACGTGCCCGCCCTGCGTGCCGGATCCCCGAACCTACCTGCGGGTCACCCGGGCGCGCATCCGCACGCACCCATTGCGGTCGTGCTCGGTGACGCGGACACCATCGCCGCCGACGGGGCAGAACTCTACGATATGGTGCGCGGCAACAACCCGTTCAACCGTTTTATCTCCCTGCCCGGCCGCGACCACGTCAACGCACTGACCTCGGGTGCGTTCCGACGCGGTGCGCTCGCCTTTGCTGCCGATGTGGAGGCGGCAAAGGTAGAAGCGTCAGAGTAAGCAGCCGCAGGCCACGCGGGTTCCGGAAGGGTTCTGGGCGGAATAAGCGACAACGTCATAAAACGTCAAATTCGCGGGGGTGCTTCACTATTAGCTTTATCGTGCGTCAGGTGCGCCGTTGCTCGTAGAATGGGAACATATCAAAAAACCTTTATCTGCGGTTGAACCTCAGCCGCGCCCAGCAAAGGAGCACCATGCACAAGGTTAAGGCTGTCGTAGCCCTCGCCCAGGACGCGCCTGTCACCGTCACCACCATCAACGTACCCGACCCCGGCAAGGGCGAAGCACTCGTTAAGGTCCTCACCTGCGGTGTCTGCCAGACCGACCACCACTACGTCACCGGCGGCGTCGGTCAGGACTTCCCCTACCTGCTCGGCCACGAGTCCGCAGGTATCGTCGAGGCTGTCGGCGATGACGTCACCGACATCGCCCCCGGCGACCTGGTCATCCTCAACTGGCGTGCCGTCTGCGGCGAATGCCGCGCATGCCGCAAGGGCCAGCCGCAGTACTGCTTCGCAACCCACAACGCAACCCAGAAGATGACCCTCGAGGACGGCACCGAGCTCACCCCCGCACTGGGTATCGGCTCCTTCGCTGAGAAGACCCTCGTCGCAGCCGGTCAGTGCACCAAGATCACCGCTGACATCAGCCCCGAACAGTACGCAGCCATCGGTCTGCTCGGCTGCGGCGTCACCGCAGGTCTGGGCGCTGTTCTGAACACCGGTGAGCTCAAGCGCGGCGAGTCCGTCGCAGTCATCGGCTGCGGCGGCGTCGGCACCGCAGCAATCGCAGGCGCACAGCTCGGTGGCGCAACCACCATCATCGCCGTCGACATCGACGAAGAGAAGCTGGCACGCGCACGCGAGCACGGCGCAACCCACACCGTGAACTCCTCCAAGGTCGACCCCGTCGCGGCCATCAAGGAACTCACCGGCGGCTTCGGTGCAGACCTCGTCATCGACGCTGTCGGCATCGCCCCCACCTTCAAGCAGGCATTCGAAGCACGCGATCTGGCTGGCCGCGTCGTCCTCGTCGGCGTACCCGCACCCGGCACCACCTGGGACATCCCGCTGGATGAGGTGTTCGGCCGCGGCGGCTCTATCAAGAGCGCATGGTACGGCGACACCCTGCCCTCCCGCGACTTCCCTGAATTCGTTGACCAGTACCTGCGTGGCCGCCTCGACCTGGACGGCTTCGTCTCCGAGCGCATCCACCTCGAAGACATCAACGAAGCATTCGAAACTATGAAGACCGGCCGCGTGCTGCGCTCGGTTGTGGAACTCTAGGAGCGTAGCGTGAGCGAACGTATTGAACGAGTTGTTACCTCCGGCACCTTCTCGCTGGACGGCGGCTGCTGGGATGTCGACAACAACGTCTGGATCATCGGCAATGGTTCCTCCGTGATTATTATTGACCCCGCCCACGACGTCGACAAGATCTCCCGCACCGTCGCAGGCCGCACCGTGGAGAAGATCCTGCTGACCCACGCCCACGACGACCATATCCGCAGCGCCAAGGAGGCGGCAGAGCGCTTCGGCGCCCCCGTCTACCTGAACCCCGCAGACCGTGTTCTCTGGGAAATGGTGTACCCCTCCTGGGACTTCGACAACGAACTCGCTGACGGCGACGTACTGCGCATCGGCGACACCGAGCTGAAGGTCATCACCACCCCCGGCCACTCCCCCGGCTCCGTGTGCTTCTACGCGCCCGCCCTCAGCTGGGAGAACAGCGAAGGCGTCGTCTTCTCCGGCGACACCCTCTTCAACGGCGGCCCCGGCGCAACCGGACGCTCCTACAGCGATTTCGACACCATCATCGAGTCGATTTCGACCCGCCTGCTGACCCTGCCCGAGTCCACCGCGGTCCTCACCGGCCACGGCGACAGCACCGGCATCGGCTTGGAAGCCCTCGAGCTTCCGGCATGGATTAAACGCGGTCACTAAAAGGTGGCCTCACGCTGAGGCTCACAGGCTGAGGTTCTCAAGCCGAGGCCCACCACAAACCGAGCACGGTACACAAAAGGCGGATGCCCCACCACTTGCAGAAGGTGGCGGGGCATCCGCCTTTCAACATGCGCTAACGACGTTCCAACTGATCCCAAGGAGTCAGCTGCTCCTCACGCTCCTCACGCCACAAATAGCCAAACAAATGACCCAACGCAAAATACAGAGTCGCAATAATCACCGGAACCATAAACGCATTACGGTAATACGGGGCATCCCCCATATAGCCTCCCCACATGCTACCCAACCCCGTGCCAACGCCCAGCATCGAACGAGTAAAGAAGCTCGCCTGAGCATCCGGAATATGCTTCATCGAACGGTTCAACGACAGCTCATGACCAGCAAAAGCCACACCCAGCGCCGCACCACAGAACACCAAAGCATAGAAAATCGTGGACGTATCATCACTCACTGGCAAATACAGGGCACCCATAATCAGCAGAACGCCGCTCACAAGCCAACCATGCCACGGGTTCACCGAACGGGCACCCAGAACCACGGGGAAAGCCACAAGCACCATCGCGCCGGTACCGGTCGCAACCATCGCCATGAACAGGTTCATCGAACCATGAATCAGCGAGAAACCCAGCAGACCCGAACCGACCGCACCCATACTTGCACCCAGCAACACCAGACCAAGAATCAGCACCACCATCTGCTTATTCGGGCGGACCAAGTTCTTCGGCGGAGACATGCGAATACGCGAAATATCAGGCAGCCACATCGGCGCGGCTAGAACCACAATGAACAGCAGCGCATCCAGAATCATCGTGACCCAGAAGCCCGCATACTCATGATTCGGGGTGATGTACGCATCGCCCAGCCACACCAGCAGAGCAGCCAGCGGGTGCATCAACAGGTTCGCCGCCGTACCCCAAGAAACAGCCGTCGACAAGCGAACGTCACTGTACTTATAGTTGCGGCGGTACAGCGACTCCAACGCAAACGGCGTCCACGGTGGAGTCGTAAAACCCATCGCCACACAAGAGAGCGCATGGTACGTCGTACTCACGTTATTCGGGTCAACCGTCAAACGCCAACCAATGACCAGCATATTCAGCACCGCAGCAATATTCAACACCGACGTAATCGCCAGCAACGCCCTCAAGCCCAGGGCACGCACCAGCATCGGGCCGAGCATAATCTGCACCGAATAAGCGCCAACAAACGCCGCCACCGCATAGCCGCCATCATGCACACTACCCAGGTGGCTCGCCAACAGAATATACAGTGCAAACGCCGAAGAAGCCGCCGGAATGTGGAACAGAATCGTCAACAGGTTACGGGCAAAACCCTCATCACGGAGCACACCGCGCAGATGGTAACGCGGCTCCTTACTGTTACGCAGGAACAACACCCAATGCTGACGCAAAATATCCGGCAGCGAGGTGTTCGTGTTAACCTCATCCGCAGCCAGCACCGGTCGCGGCGGCAACTCCTGCAACACATGGTCGTTACTGCGCACCACATCCGTCAGGGAGGTGCCCGGAACTTTCGGAATGCCTGTACCCGAAGCATTCAACCTATCCGGAGTATCGGGGGCGGGTGCCACCTTCATGGTGCGCGGAGGAGCCTCCGGCGCGGATGCGCTAGCGCGCGCATCAGCCGAAGGTTCCACACGATACGTTGAATTCGGTGCCCTGTCCTCAGGTATCGAGGTCATCATCTCTTTCACGAATAAGCCGCCGGACATGCTACAACAGCAGCCCGGAAGCGAATTTTATACCTACTAGGAGTTTACCCTCACCGACGAGCCGTTCTGACCCTTTTCAACCACAATCTGGGCGGGAATACGGTTCTTCATCTCCTCCACATGCGAAATCAGGCCAATAGTGCGGCCACTATCACGCAGGGATTCAATCGTGCCCATCACCATGTCCAAGGTCTCAGCATCCAGCGTGCCAAAACCCTCATCAATGAAGAGAGTATCCAACTCGATACCGCCGTTATTCGACTGAACAACCTCAGCCAGACCCAACGCCAACGACAGCGACGCCAAGAACGACTCACCACCGGACAGCGACGACGCCTCACGCGGCTCACCCGTCCAAGTGTCAGTAATCTCAAGATTCAGGCCGCCACCGGAACGGCTACCCTTCGCACGGTGATCACTGAACACCATGCCGTAGCGGCCCTCACTCATACGGTCCAAATGCAGCGACGCCGACTGCAGAATACGCTCAAACTCGGCACCCAGCACATAGCTGACCAGGTCAACCTGATGCTCATAACCGCCCAGAGTGTCACCGCGAGCAGCCGCCGCCAAGTTAGCCAACATCTGCGCACGGTCATAACGCTGCGCCGTCTGCGCACGGAACGCCGTATACTCGCTACGCAACGCCTGCAGGGAACGCAGCACGCTCTCCCGTTCACCCTCACGAAGAGTCAAACGGTGTGCCACCGCACGCAACTGCTCAACCCGCTCACGCACACCCTGCAGATCATCCGGCGCCTGCTCACCAGCGGCAACGCGCGCCGCCACCGCAACAATCGCCTCACGGCCAAAGCCCTCAAGGAGGCGGGCATGCTCCAGCTCATACGCAGCAATAGTCTGCTCCAGGGCATCAACACGCTCGGGGGTACGCACCGCCGCATGAACCAGCTCGGCGCTCTCAAACGAAGACTCAGCCAGCAGACGTTCAGCCGTAGTCGCAGCCAGAGCATGACGCTCACGCGTCTGCTCCAACAGCAACACCGCACGAACAAGACGCTGATGCGCCGCACGGTAGCCCTCCACAGCCTCAACACGCTGTGCAAAACCCACCGCCGCACGAGCAGGCGCCAACTGCGCCGCAGCCGCCTCACAGCGCGCCGCAGCGTCACGGTGACGAGTCTGAGCCTCAACCGCCGCGCCCTCAATGGTGCGTAGCGCCTCCTGAGCCTTCTGCTGCTCACCCCGCACCCGCTCAACCTTCACCAGTACGCCGTCACGCGCGGTCACGCGCGACTGAGCCTGCGCGAGGCGGGTCTGCCCCTGCTGCAGCTGGGCGGCAGTCTGCTGCACATCGCACTCGCCCTGAGCCGCCAGAGTCTCGTACTGTGTGCGGGCGGCGGCAAGCGCCTCGGAAGCTTCCTGGTGCGCCTTGGTCGCCCGATCTTTAGCCAGTTCGTGGGTGCGAGCCTGCTTGTGCGCCTTGTCTTCACGTTCCTTGGCGGCGTCCAGATCGGCACGCTCAATAAGCTGCTCACCCTCGGCAATCTGCGCGGGGGCGGGGTGCTCGACCGAGCCGCAGACCGCGCAGGGTTCGCCGTCCTTGAGCTCGCGCGCCAGCAGGGAGGACGCCTGGGCGAGGCGCAGAACCTGTAGGTTCTTGAACTCTTCCGTCGCGGCAAGCGCCTGCTGAGCCGAAGCCTGCCACTTTTCCTGCGTCTTCTGCTCGGCGGTGGCAGTGTGCTTGCTCTGCTTCTGGGCAGCGGCGACCGCGGCAGAGGCGGCATCCAGCTTCTGCTGCATCTGCTGGGCGGCATCGTGCTTCTGCTGCGCCTCGGTGACCAGGTGCGCGGCGAGTGCGCGTTCCTCGTCGGCGGTGCTGTAGCCAGCGAGTTCTTCGGCGAGTTGCTCGGCTTGGGCAGTGAGGTCACTCAGCGTCTTTTCGGCACGCGACTTGTCCTGTTCGAGGGCGTTAGCCTGCTTCAGCAGGGCGGCTGCGGCGGCTTCCTCGTCGGTAAGCTGTGCGTCCTTCTTCTGCAGGGCGCGCAGGGTGTCGAGGAGCGCCTCGAGCTGGGTTTGTTGCTCGGCGGGCTCGAGCTCCGGGAGCACGGCGAAGGTCGTTTCTTCGGGGAAGGTGACTTCTTCCACGGTTTCCTCATCGCGCAGTGCCGCAAGCAGGGCGCGACCAGTCTCATCCAGCGCTGATGCACAGGCCGTCTGCTCCTGCTGGCGGGCGGCGAACGCCTGCGATTCGGTGTAGGCCTGCGTGTATTGTGCGTGCAGGGGTGCGGCGGCACGCGCCTGCGCCAGTTCTTCACGCTGCGCCTTGTGCTCGTCGGCGTGTTCGGTCAGGCGGGTGCGGCGCTCGCAGAGCTGTTCGTATTCGCGCCAGTCGGCCTGCAACTGGGCACGTTCGGCGAGCAGGCGGGTGTTCCGGTCGGCTTCGTTGGTGAGGCGCTGCTGTTCCTGCTTTTCGCGTGCGGAAGTTTTGCGGGCGCGTTCTACTCCGCCGGCGACCCATGCGTCGAGAGTTTCGGCGGTGACGTTCTCAGCGGTGAGATTTTCGGAAGTCTCCGCCTCCGCAGGCTCCTCTGCACCCGGATCTGCAGCGTCCAGTAGCGCCTGCAGGGCGAGCATTTCTGCGCGGGCACGTTCAAGGTAGCCGCGCTGGGTGTTTTCGTCCTGGGCGACTTCCTGCTGGGCGGTTTTCGCTTCCTCGGTGAGTGCAGCGAAGAGCTGTTCGTAGTGTTCAACAGGGAACATCTTTTTGAGTAGTTCTTTGCGTTCTTTGGGCTTGGACTTGAGGAATTGCGCGAACTGACCCTGCGGTAGGAGTACGACTTTGAGGAATTGTTCTTTGGTCAGGTGGGTGCGTTCGGCGATAGTGCGGTTGACTTCGGCGACGCTGCTGGAGATGGGGGTCCAGGCTTTTTCGTCGGCGGGGTCGGCGCCGGGTGCGAGCTCAGCGAGAGTTGCTTTGGCGCTTTCTTCGCGCATCTGGCCTTTGCGTGCGCCGCGGGTGATGGGTTTGTTGTAGGCGGGGGTGCGGTCGATGCGCAGGCGCTTGCCGTGGAGGGTGACGTCAAGTAGCACGCGCGGTTTGGTGCCGCTGTGTGCCGCGTAGGTGGAGTGCAATTTGGCGGATTCGCGGTCGCTGCTGGTTTCGCCGTAGAGGGCGTAGCAGATGGCGTCGAGGATGGTGGTTTTACCGGCGCCGGTGGGGCCGTTGAGCAGGAATACGCCGGCGTTGTTGAGGGTGTCGAAGTTAATTTCTTGGCGTTTGGGGTATGCCATGAAGGCTTCGAATTCTAGGTTGTGCAGGATCATGCGTTGTCCTTGTGGCTTTTGATGTGGTCGCTGAGGGTGGTGATGACGTCGCGTTCTTCGCTGGTGAGGGGGCGGTTGCGCACGTATTGGTGGAATTGGTCGAAGGTTTCGACGGGGTCGGCGTCGCGGGTGGGGGGTGCGGTGGCGGGTTTGTCGGTGGCGGGTTGGGTGCTGCGGTAGCTGAAGTGGGAGATGGTTTCGTAGCGGCTGCGCAGGCGGTCGACAGCGCCGACGGGTAGGGTTTCGTCGGTGAGTTCGATGCGGCAGTAGTAGCCGTGTTCGTAATCGGTGTGTTCGGGGCTGTTGAGTAGCTGCTCCATGGTGCCGCGCAGGGTTTTCATGTGTACGCGGGTTGCCCATTCGTGGCTGCTGATGGTGGGTTCTTCGCCGGGGTTGAGTTCGATGAGGTAGGCACCGTTACGGTTGTGTTCTTCACTGAATGAGAAGCCGAGCGGGGAGCCGCTGTAGCGGATGGTGTGGGTGACGGGGTAGCGCTTGTGGATGTGGCCGAGGGCTACGTAGTCGAAGCCGTCGAAGAGGGATGCGGGTACCCAGTCGATGCCGCCGACGCTGATGTCGCGTTCAG
The DNA here is from genome assembly GCF_024294905.1 of Rothia gullae. Lineage (GTDB taxonomy): Bacteria > Actinomycetota > Actinomycetes > Actinomycetales > Micrococcaceae > Rothia. Next base: position 380,116 of record NZ_JANCOC010000001.1, on the reverse strand, counting down.
AGTCGCTACGGGGTGTGGTGTCTGCGCTGCCGGCAATGTTACTGCCGGTGGTGTCGCTGACGGTTGCGTGGCTCATGACGATGACGCGGTCGGCGCCTTCGCCGAGGGCGTGTCGTTTTGCGGCGTCGGCGCGGATGGCGTCGGTGACGGCGTGGAGGACGGCGTGGTGGGTGGGGTCTACTCCGAGGGCGGTGGCGTGAAGGCGCGGCGCGAGGTAGGGGATGGCGTAGACGTGTACGCGCAAGGTGCCGTCGGTGAGTTCGATGGGGCGGGTAGCGTTTTCGAGGGTGGTGCGCAGGTGCACGCCGGAGGCTTCAAAGAAGGCGGCGCCGTAGCTGAGGCGGCGGAAGGAGTCGTGGTTGCCGGAGCTGAGGATGACTTGCACGTCGGCGCGCATGAGGCGGGTGAGTGCCTGGTCAAGCAGGGTGGTGCTTTCGGCGGTGGGGATGGTGCTATCGTAGACGTCGCCACTGATGAGGAGGATATTGATGCCTTCGGCGTGCACGTAGTTGAGCAGTTCGTCGATGAACTGCTGGTGTTCGCGGGTGAGGGGGCTGCGGTGGAAGGTGCGGCCGAGGTGCCAGTCGGAGGTGTGCAGGATCTTCATGGTTTCAGTATGGCATTGCGTCGTGTTTTGCGCCTCACAGTTCGTCATTCGCGGTTCGGAACCTTCCGCAGCGCAGGCACTCGCGCGGAGCGGGGGCTCCGTCCTCGAAGCGCCCCCAGGCGCTGAAGAGGGGGCACTTCCCCGCGAGCGTGAGTGCAAAGCTGCCCAGTGCATCCCCTTCCCCGGAGTAGGCACCTCACAGCGGCGAAAGTGCTCGTGCGGAGCGGGGGCTCCGTCCTCAAGGCGCCAGGATTATTTAATTCGGGGCGCCGCAGAGGGGACGCTCCCCCGCGAGCATGAGCACGAAGCAGCTTATGCCCTAGCCTCCGCGTCCTGAACGCACATGGGATAATCGCCCTATGAGTTTTTCTTCTGTTGAGTTCACGTATGCACCTGAGGTTTCGGCTGAGTTTGCGGGCAGGGTGCGCGGCTTGTTGTGTGCGTCTGCGTTGGGTGATGCGCTGGGTTATCCGTTGGAGTTGTTGTCGGCTGCGCAGATTGCGGAGCGTGCCCCTAAGCCGTGGGAATCGGCGTTTGGTGAGCTGTTGGTCAGTGATGATACGCAGCTGATGTGTTTCACTCTGGACGCGTTGACGGAGGTTTTGGAGTGGAATAATGAGGGCGCGGCGGCGGATGAGTTGGCGTGTTTGTGGTTGGCGTATTTGCGGTGGTTCCGCGGTATTGGTGAGGTTCTGCCGGAGTCTGCGCCGTTTTCGTTGGATCGTGAGATTGATGGTTCGTCGGAATTGACGGCTCGTCGTGGTCCGGGTGCGGCGACGTTGCGGGCGTTGGGTTCGGGTGAGATGCAGTTGGTGTCGAAGTCGTTGAATCCTGATGCTTTGGGTAGTGGTGCGTTGGTGCGTTCGGCGGCGTTGGGTGTATTGCCGGTGGCGCAGGAGCGTACGGTGGTTTTGTTGGCGGTGCGTGCGGCGGCGTTGACGCATGGGCATCCGGAGGCGTTGGCTTCGGCGGCGGCGTATGCGTTGTTGGTTCGTGATTTGTTGGCGTCGCGGTCTGGCTCGTTTGGTGCGTTGTTGGAGGCGGCACGTCGTGTGGTGTCGTGGTGTGGTTCGGTGGGGGCGGATGATTCGATTCCGGGTGATGCTTCGCGTACGGCGGCGGCGTTGAGTCGTGCCGTCGAGCTGTTGGAGGGCGGTACGGTGCCGGTTCCGGAGGCTGTGGCGGAGCATTTTGGTACGGGTTGGACGGCGCCTGAGCTATTGGGTGTGGCGTTCTGGTGTGCGGCAGATGCTGTGAAGAGCCTGCCTACTGATGCCGATGAGGCGACGGTGCGTGGCGCCCTGTTTGAGGGGTTGTGCTGTGCGGTGTCGGTGGATTCGGATTCGGATTCGGTGGGTGCGATGACGGCGGCGTTGTGGGCGGCGGCTGGTTTCCCGGTGGGTGCTGAGCCTGCCGGTGATGTTTGGTCGCAGGCGCTGGGTCGTGTGCGCGGGCTAAATCAGGTGGAGGCGGTGGCGGAACGCTATCTGCGCCAGCTGGGACTGTAGCGGCGCTGAACCTTAACGGCATAGCGGCGATGCGAAGCGGGGGCTCCGTTCTCAAGGCGCTCAGCGCCGCAGAGGGGGCACTCCCCCCCCCAAGTGTCGTCCGCAGAGCCAACCTGACATACTCAGCCTCTGTGGAACTGAACGTTGACGGCATAGCGGACATGCGTAGCGGGGGCTCCGTCCTCGAAGCGCCCCCAGGCGCTGAAGAGGGGGCACTCCCCCGCGAGCATCGTCCGCAAGCCGTCTAATGAACTCTACCTGTGCGAATACTCTTCGCGACCTATATAGGCATAGAAAAGGCTCTCCGGTATCTCGGAGAGCCTTTTCTGTATCCAGATCTGTAAAGAACAGAGCTATCTGCTTGTTACAGACACTCTATGAACTTTTAGTCCAGGTAGTCACGCAGTACCTGCGAACGCGACGGGTGACGGAGCTTAGACATGGTCTTGGACTCGATCTGGCGGATTCGTTCGCGGGTCACGCCGTAGACCTTGCCGATTTCGTCGAGGGTCTTGGGCTGGCCATCGGTCATGCCGAAGCGCATTGCGACCACGCCGGCTTCACGCTCGGAGAGGGTGTCGAGCACGGAGTGGAGCTGTTCCTGAAGAAGGGTGAAGGACACTGCGTCTGCGGGGACGACTGCTTCGGAGTCTTCGATGAGGTCGCCGAATTCAGAGTCGCCGTCTTCACCGAGGGGGGTGTGCAGGGAGATGGGTTCGCGGCCGTATTTCTGGACTTCGATGACCTTTTCGGGGGTCATGTCGAGTTCCTTGCCGAGTTCTTCGGGGGTGGGTTCGCGGCCGAGGTCCTGGAGCATCTGGCGCTGCACGCGGGCGAGCTTGTTGATGACTTCTACCATGTGTACGGGGATGCGGATGGTGCGGGCCTGGTCTGCCATTGCGCGGGTGATGGCCTGGCGGATCCACCAGGTTGCGTAGGTGGAGAACTTGAAGCCCTTGGAGTAGTCGAACTTTTCGACGGCGCGAATGAGGCCGAGGTTGCCTTCCTGGATGAGGTCGAGGAAGAGCATGCCGCGGCCGGTGTAGCGCTTGGCGAGGGAGACGACGAGTCGCAGGTTGGCTTCGAGCAGGTGGTTTTTGGCTCGCTTGCCGTCGTGGATGACCCAGCTCAGGGCTTTTTTGAGGTCTTTGTCCATGTCGGGGTTTTCGGCGAGCTTGTGTTCGGCGTAGAGGCCTGCTTCGATGCGTATGGCGAGGTCGACTTCCTGCTGTGCGTTGAGCAGGGAGACTTTGCCGATCTGCTTGAGGTAGTCTTTGACGGGGTCGGCGGTTGCGCCGGTGGTGACGACGCGCTGTGCGGGTGCGTCGTCGTCGTCGTTTGCGGTGAGGACGAAGCCGGAGCCTTTGGCTGCTACTTCTTCCGCGGCCTTCTTTTCTTCTTTTTTGGCTACGGTTTCTTCGTCTTCTTCGTCGGTTTCGTCTTCGCTGTCGGTGGTTTCGAGTTCTTCGTCGAGGACGAGGTCAAATTCGTCATCGTCGCTCTTTTTGCGGCGGGCACCGGTCTTGCGCTTGGTAGCGGTTTTGGTGGTGGTTTTGGGGGTGCGCTTGGGCTTGTCTGCCTCGGTTTCGGCAGTGGTTTCGGCGGTTGCGCCGGTGGTGTCTTCGGTTGCCGCTGCGGCTTTGGTGGTTGCCTTCTTGGTGCGGGTGGTCTTGGTGGTGGTTTTTGCGACGGTTTCTTCGGTTACGTCGCCGGTCGCGGTCTTCTTGCTGGTTGCAGGTGCCACTAGAACCCTTTCTGGCTTGTGGTGGGGTGTTTTGTTTGCAAAACACCTAAGACCCTGTCAAGTCTGTGCTGGCGTCCTCGGTCGGGGTGTTTGCTGCATTTTTCCGATTTAACGCTGTGGTGGCGGGTTTTATTCCGCGTGCGTTGGGCGGTTTGCAGGGTTCCGTTGCTCGTTGTGTGGAGCGGTTTGAGGGCGCGTTGTAGCGCATTGACTGTACGGGGTCAATATACAAGTATTGCAGATTTTTGGTTGCTTTCAACTTGACGCGCTGTTTGGGCGGCTTGGGGCCTGGTTTTTGGCTGGGTGCGGCTGTGTGTGGTTGTGGGTGGGAGGGGCGTACCCGGTGGGGCGCCCCTCCCCTGTTTATACCTCGCTTTAGGCGCCGCTTTTAGGTGCCGGTTTTAGGGTTTTCGGGGTTTGAGGGTGCTGATGGGGTGGCGGTGTGTTCCGGGTTCGCCGCAGATGGTGTGTTTGATCCAGGAGGGTAGGTTGCCGGCGTTGAGGTGTACGTCGAGGATGTTGAGGTCCTTTCCGGATGTGTGGCGGTGGGCTTCTTGCCGGAGTAGGCGGGCGTAGGTGCTGTAGCCCTTGTACCAGTTGGTCCAGGCTTGAGTGTTGCGCAGTGCGGCGTATTCTCCGTCGGTGCAGTGGGGTGTGAGCAGGCTGGTGAGCAGTTCGAGTGCGTTGAGGCGTGCCCAGTGGGGGCTGTCTAGTTTTCCTTTGAGGGCGTTGAGGTAATGGGTGTAGGTGGCGTGATGTTTGGTGAGGTATTCGCTGGTGGTACAGCTTTCGTCGATTCGCTGTTTGAGGTTTTCGAGTTTGTTTTGGGCGTTGTGGTCGTTGGGATGTTCGTCGAGGCGTGGGAGTACGTCACGGCTGATGGTGTTGAGTTCGGCTGCGCTGGCGTGGTCGGCGGGGGTGAGGTTTTCGAGTGCCCAGCCGTTGAGGTTGGCGCGTTGGTTGTTGCGGTTCTGTTGAATGGTGTGGCTCTGCTGAATGGTGCGGTGGGTGCGGCGGATCCAGTCTTGCCATTGCACGCATTTTTCGGGCACGGCGCGTACGTGTGTCTGTTCGGTGCCTTGTGTGGCGCTGAGTGCGTGGGTGAAGCTTGCGGGTATGTAGGTTTTGCGGGTGATGCGGGTGCCGTAGTGGGGTGGTTCGAGCGGCACGAAGTTGGGGCTGGTGCTGGGGTATTCGCCGCCGAAGGCGTGGTAGGTGTATTGGGCGGAGTAGTGCAGGTGGGCGAGCGCGTTTTGGGCGTGGTTGAGCCCGTAGCCGGCCAGGTAGGTGAGCATTTCGGCGGTGATGGGGTTGAGGGTTACCGGTGCGATGGAAGCGCGTAGGTGCCCGGCGACTTCGGCGGGGATGAGTTCGCGGAGTGCATCGCCGATGGTGGGGCAGTCAGGGGCAGTGTCGGCGTTATCGACCGGGTGGGTGGTGAGCAGGTGCGCAGCGGCGTTGATGGCTGCGTCCCAGTAGCAGAGGTCGATTTGGGCTTGGCGGTAGATGGTGCGGATGCCTTGGTGGGCTTCGTTGTGGCGGGTGGTGTGGGTGTGAGCCCAGAGTTCTACGGCGTTTTCCCAGTCGTGGCGGGTTTCGGGGTTGGTTGTGGGATCGGTGTCCCAGGGGCTGTGGGCGTAGTTATGTTGAGCGGTATCGGCGATGGTGTTGCCGTGGCGGGTGAGCCAGGTGTAGTAGCCGCTGTGGAGGAGTTCTTCGATGGGTGCGAGGAGGGTGAGCGTCTGCTGTTCGGGGTTGAGTGCCCAGATGCTGACGCCGCCTGCGTAGATGACGTCTTCGCAGCGTAGTTCGCTGACGATGCGCGGGTCGTGGAGCAGGTGGAGCCATGCGTTGATGGGGATTTGGGTGTCGACGTCCTGTTGGATTTCTTCGATGGCGGCCAGTTGTGCGGTGTTGGGGTGGAGTTGGCGTTGGCGTACGGTGTTGTCGCCGTCGATGATGATGGCGTAGAAGCGGGTGAGGATTTCACCGTTGTGGTGGGTTGGGAGTTTGGTGAAGGTTTCGTGGAGGAAGTCGGCGCGTTCAGTGTGGGTGCTGGGTTCGTCGGGTAGGTTGACGCGCAGGCTGGGGCCGAGGGTGTTGTCGGTTGCGGTGAGGATGATGAGTGAGTGGTCGGGCCAGTAGCCGTGCTGGTGGAGGGCGCAGCTGAGCACGTCGTATTCGTTGCGGATGGGCGGGGGCGTGCCGTTACTGTAGCCGCCGTGGTTGTGGTTGCTGCGGAGGTGGTCGATGTTGGGGGTGTTGCCGTTGGAGATGTTGTTTGCGTTCATGTCTTCACGGTGGCATGGTTTGCGAGAGTGTGGGGTTAAACGAATAAATCTGTGGATACTTCGGTTCATGTGTCCGAAGGTTCCACAGATTTATTCGTATTGTTCGTTTGTTTACCGGGGTTTGTCCACAGCGGCGCGGGGTGCCGCGTCATAATTTGTCACGCAATATCTGTCAGGCACTATCTGTCAGGCGGTATCCCCTACTGCGCACACCTATTGTTCGTCGAGGAACCGCTCGAAGAGCGCACCAATCTCGTCGCGGCTGGGCACGTTGTGCGCGTCGCGTCGCGAGAGGGGAACCGCAATGTCGGAGGTGCGGAAGTTCTCGTCGTAGTTCTCTTCCATAGTCGTGATCATGCGACCAATTTCGGGGTTCTGCTTGACCTGGTCGTTGATCTGGCTGTGCACGTGGCGTGCGGCTTCGCGCAGGTTCTCGGTGGGTAGGGAGAGGCGCGCCGCCATGCCCACGTGTTCGAGAGCGGTGAGGGTGCCCTGCGGCAGGTCCGCCTCCGAAATGTACTGGGGAATGTTCACGCCGAAGCCTACGGTGTCGATTCCGTTTTCGGTGAAGAGCACTTCCAGCAGGTTGGTGACGGTCGCGTGCACGTCCGCGCTGGGCTTCCACGGGGAGATGCCGCGAATCAGGTCTTTGCGGGAGCCGTGCGCGGTAATCGGGAAGGGGCGGGTGTGCGGCACCGGCATGGGGAATGCGGAGACCAGCACAACCAAGGAGGGCTTGACCCGCTGGGCGATGGTCAGCACCGCCTTTTCGAAGCGCTGCCACTGCAGGTCCGGTTCGGCACCGGTGAGTAGCAGGAACGGTTTGTCGAGGCTGTCTTCTACGGCGTAGAGCTTCAGCTGCGGGTATTGCGGCTTTTCGAAGTGGTCTTTTTCGTAGCGGATGTAGGGGCGGCGGGCACGGTAGTCGTGCAACTGATCACTGTCGAACTCGACGATTTCAATGTTTTTGAGTTCACTGAGCAGCACCTGACCGAGCTGACCTGCGGTGGAGCCTGCATCTTGCGGGCTGGAGAGAGCAATGACGAGGGTTAGCCCGTGCATCCTGGGGTCGTCCAATATTTTGGTGTTCGCTAAGTAGAGATCTTCGGGGTTGAGCATTACGCCTCCTCACTTCTGTCTGGTTCGCGCCGCGTTCAGGTGGGCTTAGCGTTTTCTGCCGGTACCCGAGGTGTTGGGGCGAAGGGGCGTCTTCTGTTATCTGACGCTTTCCGTAGTCTTTCATTCTATGCCACTACTGCCCTGTCTCGACAGTGTGCGGGCTTTTCTCGCAGTAGGTGAACTTGTTTGGTGTCTCGTCGACGTTCTTAAGACGCTGTATCTCGGCTTCTTGTGCCTTTTCTGTTCTGCCAGCTGTTCGGGGTGAGGGCTGAACCTCACGACCTCTTATATATCCGTGTAGAGTAGAAGCAGTAGTCCGCGCGGCTTTGCGCGGCGGTATTCATCCTCACTCTTCGAGGGCCTACAGTTGAGTTTTTCGGGCGCGAGGATGTGCCCCGACTATTTTGAGAAGACATACGCAAAGGAGTAACGATGTCTCTGTCTCTGTCTATTCACAGCACCGACCTTGAAGCGCTCGAAGCTGACGTTCTGGTTCTGGGCGTTTTGAAGGGTTCGGACGGTGCGTACCTGGCGCCGAGCTCCCTGTCTGAGGACTCTGTTGAGGGTATTAACGAGCTGCTGGAGGCGCTGGGCGCCTCGGGTGCCCCCGATCAGCTGCTGCGTCTGCCCGGTCTTGAGGACACCGGTGCCGGCATTGTGGCGCTGGCGGGTCTGGGCTCTGATACTGCTGGGGGTCAGGAGCGTCTGGACGCTCTGCGTTACGCGGCTGGTTCTGCGGCTCGTCAGCTGGTTGGTTCTGCTGAGGAGATTGCTTTCGATTTCGGTGTTTCTTCGGTAGAGGAAATTGAGGCTATTGCTCACGGCGCTGTGCTGGGTAACTTCGTTGAGGAGGGCCTGCGTTTCAAGACTATGGATTTGGTCCAGGAAGAAATCGAGTCCATTCTGATTGTTTCTTCGATTGAGCAGGAAGAAGCTGAAGAGGCTCTGGTACACGCCCTAGTTCTGGGTGAGACCGCTAAGGATGCTCGCCGCCTGGTGAACCTGCCTCCGTCGCATCTGTACCCCGAGACTTTCGCTGAGTTCGCTGCTGAGGTCGCTGAGGATTACACAAACATTGAGATTGAGCTGTTCCACCACGACCGCCTGGCTGAGGAGGGCTTCGGCGGCATTTCCGGTGTTGGTCAGGGTTCGCCCCGCAAGCCGGTTCTTGCCGTTGTGAAGTACACCCCGGAGAACCCGAAGGCTCACGTGGCTCTGGTCGGTAAGGGCATCACCTTCGATACCGGCGGTAACTCGCTGAAGCCTGCCGCTTCGATGATGACCATGAAGTGCGATATGGCGGGTGCCGCATCCGTGCTGAACGCTGTGGTTGCTTCCGCAGAGCTGGATGTGCCGGTTGCTGTGACCGGTTACCTGTGCCTGGCTGAGAACATGCCCGGCGGTCACGCTCTGCGCCCGGAGGACGTCATCACCATGCGTGATGGCCGTACCGTTGAGGTGCTGAACACTGACGCTGAGGGCCGCCTGGTCATGGCTGATGGTATCGCTCTGGCTTCTGAGTCGAACCCGGACGTCATCCTGGATATCGCGACCCTGACTGGTGCTGCTATGGCTGCTCTGGGTCTGCGCACCGCGGCTCTGCTCGGTGACGAGAAGATTCGTGACCGAGTGATTGCAGCCGGTGCTGCTGCGGGTGAGGCGTACTGGCCTATGCCGCTGGAGTCCTACCTGCGTAAGAGCCTGGAGTCCCCCGTTGCTGATCTGAAGAACATTGGTTCCCGCTACGGTGGCGCGCTGACCGCCGGCCTGTTCCTGAAGGAGTTCGTGGGCGAGGGCATCCCCTGGGCCCACCTGGATATTGCGGGCCCCGCGTTCAACGAGGAGGCACCCTACGGCTTCACCCCGAAGGAAGGTACCGGCTTCGGTACCGCTACCCTGGTGAACTTCATCGAGTCGTACGCTAAGTAGTCTGCTTCGCTGGGCGCGCACCCTAACTGGCGCATCCTAACTGGTGCGAGCCGCACAGCATAGAGCTGATCGGAGGAGGGCTTCTCGGTATTCCTACCGGGGAGCCTTCCTCTGCGTCTGTTCTCGGACACGTTCTGTGCGACCGCTGTGGTGGTTCTGCCATCTGACTGTTCCCTGTCATCTGACTGTTCTATGACGCACCGCTTTTCTTGCGTGGTGAAAAATTTGGGGTGTTTAGGCGATTAATCGGCTAAAACCGCCCTGAGTGAACTTAAACGACCGTCAACGGGGGTATTGTTGTATTAAGTGTTTTTCTGCGTACGCGGAGGGGCGCGCGATTTTTCGAGCTCGCGGGCCTTTCGCGCATGCTGGGGAACCTACCAATAAATTGGTAAAGAACTCATTGCAGGGGTCTTTAGCCCCCACAACTATGCAAGGGAGCAATATCGTGGCTCAAGAATTCGACATCCTCATCCTCGGCGGCGGCTCCGCTGGCTACTCTGCAGCTATTCGCGCACGCCAGCTAGGTTTCACCGTCGGCCTGATCGAGAAGGAAAAGGTCGGCGGCACCTGCCTGCACACCGGCTGTATCCCCACTAAGGCCTACCTGCACGCTGCTGAGCTGGCAGAAGAGGCACGCGAGGCGTCCAAGGTTGGCGTTAACGCTGTGCTACAGTCCATCGAAATGGGCAAGGTTCGCGATTACAAGGACAACATCGTCTCCGGTAAGTTCAAGGGTCTTGCAGGCCTGCTGAAGATGAAGGGCGTAGAGGTTATCCCCGGCGAGGGTAAGCTGACCGCTCAGGACACCATCACCGTCGGTGGTGTTGAGTACAAGGGTAAGAACATTATCCTGGCATCCGGCTCGGTCTCCAAGACCTTCGGTCTGCCCATTGAGGGTCGCGTTCTGACTTCCACTGAGGCACTGGAGATGGACTACCTGCCCAAGAGCGCTATCGTGCTCGGTGGCGGCGTGATTGGTTGCGAGTTCGCATCCATGTGGAACGCTATGGGCGTTGACGTCACCATCATCGAGGGCCTGCCGAACCTGGTTCCCAACGAGGACCCGGCAATCATCAAGGTTCTGGAGCGTGCGTTCAAGAAGCGCGGTATCAAGTTCAACACCGGCACCCTCTTCGAGAAGGTTGAGCAGGACGCTAACGGTGCTAAGGTCACCCTGGCTGACGGCAAGGTCTTCGAGGCAGAGATTGTTCTGGTTGCTGTTGGTCGTGGCCCGAACACTGCAAACATGGGCTACGAGGAGCAGGGTATCCCCATGGACCGCGGCTTCGTCCTGGCTAACGAGCGCCTGCACACCGGCGTTGGCAACATCTACGCTGTTGGCGACATCGTCCCCGGCGTTCAGCTGGCTCACCGCGGTTACCAGCAGGGTATCTTCGTTGCTGAGGAAATCGCTGGCCTGAACCCCTCCATCGTTGAAGACGTGAACATCCCCAAGGTCACCTTCTGTGACCCGGAGATCGCTTCCGTTGGCTACTCCGAGCCCAAGGCTAAGGAGAAGTTCGGCGCTGAGAACGTTGAGACCGCTGAGTACAACCTGGCTGGTAACGGCAAGTCCGCTATCCTCGGTGCTACCGGTATCGTGAAGGTTGTCCGCCAGAAGGACGGCCCCATCGTTGGTGTTCACGCTATTGGTAAGCGCATGGGTGAGCAGATTGGTGAGGCTCAGATGTGGGTTGCTTGGGAAGCATTCCCCGAGGACGTCGCTAAGTTCATCCACGCACACCCGACTCAGAACGAGTCCCTGGGTGAGGCTGCAATGGTCCTGAACGGCACCCCGCTGCACAGCGCATAAATTTTGCTGACTGGCGTTAGTGCGTCAGCTTAGTATTGACGACCGTTGGTCGTTAGCGGTTGCCGGGCGTATCCGCTGAACAACGCCCCTATCCGGATGCGCGTCGACGTGCTTTGACGCATACGGCGCGCATCCGGGTCGCCGCTCACATTTTTCTAGTTCAAGCATTCACAAGGAGAACGGGAAAGATTATGTCCCACACCGTAGTACTGCCCGCACTGGGCGAGTCCGTGACCGAGGGTACCGTTACCCGCTGGCTCGTTGAGGTCGGCGACACCATTGAGGTTGACGCACCCCTGGTTGAGGTTTCCACCGACAAGGTTGACACCGAGGTTCCCTCCCCCGTAGCAGGCGTTGTTGAGCAGATTCTCGTCCCCGAGGACGAGGACGTCGAGGTCGGCGCTGCTCTGGCTATCATTGGCGACGGTTCCGGCGCTGCCGCTCCGGCTGCTCCCGCAGCTGCTGAGGCTCCGGCTGCACCCGCCGCTGCTCCGGCTGCTCCGGCAGCTGCTGAGGCTCCGGCTGCACCCGCCGCTACTCCCGCCGCCGCCGCTGCAGGCATCGAGGTCGTACTGCCCGCACTGGGCGAGTCCGTCACCGAGGGCACCGTTACCCGCTGGCTGAAGGAAGTTGGCGAGCAGGTTGAGGTTGACGAGCCCCTGGTTGAGGTTTCCACCGACAAGGTTGACACCGAGGTTCCCTCCCCCGTAGCAGGTACCCTGCTCGAGATCCGCATCCCCGAGGATGAGGACGCAGAGGTTGGCCAGGTTCTGGCTATCATCGGCGATGCTGCTGCTGCAGCTGCTCCGGCTGCTCCCGCTCCGGTTGCTGAGGCTCCCGCAGCTCCCGCAGCTCCGGCTCCGGTTGCTGAGGCTCCTGCTGCTCCCGCAGCTCCCGCTGCACCTGCCGCTCCGGCAGCTGCTGAGGGCGAAGCATACGTGACCCCCCTGGTCCGTAAGCTCGCTAAGGACAACGGCATCGACCTGTCCACCGTCAAGGGCACCGGTGTTGGTGGCCGCATCCGCAAGCAGGATGTTCAGGCTGCTATCGCGGCTAAGGGTTCCGCTGCTCCCGCCGCTGCTGCACCCGCTGCAGTTGCTGCTCCGGCTGCTGGTTCCGCAAAGGCACCGCACACCTTCGAGGTTTCCCCCAAGCGTGGCACCGTCGAGAAGACCGCACGTATCCGCCAGGTTATTGCAAAGCGTATGCGTGAGTCCCTGGACATCTCCACCCAGCTGACCCAGGTCACCGAGGTTGACGTGACCCGCATCGTTCAGCTGCGTGCAAAGGCTAAGGACGGCTTCGCTGCTCGTGAGGGCGCTAAGCTGACCTTCCTGCCCTTCTTCGTCCAGGCAACCGCTGAGGCTCTGCAGCAGCACCCCGCTCTGAACGCTTCCATGACCGAGGACCTCAAGCAGATTACCTACCCGGCCTCCGAGAACATCGCGATTGCTGTGGACACCCCCAAGGGTCTGCTGGTTCCCGTCATCAAGAACGCTTCTGACCTGGGCATTGCTGGCCTGGCAAAGGCTATTGGCGACTTGGGTGGCCGTGCACGTACCGGCGACATCTCCCCCGAGGAGCTGTCGGGTTCGACCTTCACCATCACCAACATTGGTTCCTTCGGTGCGCTGTTCGACACCCCGATCATCAACCAGCCGAACGTTGCAATCCTTGGTACCGGTTCCATCGTGAAGCGCCCCATGGTTGTTAAGGATGTTGACGGTAACGACGTTATCGCTATCCGCTCCATGTGCTACCTGTCCCTCACCTACGATCACCGTGTGGTCGACGGTGCAGACGCTGGTCGCTTCCTGCACACCCTCAAGACCCGCCTGGAGGAGGCAAACTTCGAGTCTGAGCTGGGCCTCTAAGACCTGCATAGATTCAAGGAAGTTTCCTTGTGGCGGTGCCCTGATGGGTAACCGAGTGTAGCTCTCCGGCTTTTCCCGGACAGTGAGCAACAGGGCGGCGGCTCCATCCACTTCGGTGGGTGGGGCCGCCGCCTTTTGTTGTGTCCGCGTTTCTACGGTGTCAGTTACGCGGCATCAGCTGCACAGGGTCAGTTGCGCGGCATCAGCTATGCCGGGATGGGTTCGGCGCGGGCTATCTCCCAGCCTTTCTCACCGCGGTGCAGGTCGAAGATGACTTTCTGGCGGGTGAGGCCGTTTTCTTCGCTGAGTTTGCGGGCTTCCCGCTCGGTTTTATCGGCGCGGTAGCCGGGCGCGGAGACTACCGCCATAACGCGGATGTTCTCGCTGTCACGGCTGAGTTCTTCGGCGGTGTCGACGGTGAGCTCTGCTCCGCCTCGGGCACGGCGTTCTTGGTTTCGCTGGTCAATCAGGGCTCGTAGAATCTGATCGCCCTGCGCGGCTGTATCTTGTGCGCTCTGAACCTGTGTTTCCGTACCGCCGGGCTCCTGCTCCCCCGTTGCGTTCACGGATTGAGCGGATACGGGCTGTGCCGTTGCCAGGGCGTTCTGCCCGTAGAGAGTGAACCCGAGAGGCAGCGCAATAGCCCCCAGCGCGAGCGCGGCAAGTCCCAGGCGCGCGGAGGGACGGGTGAACGCGCCGCGTAGCGCCGTCAGGCGGGATGTGCTCGTCGCATCTGCGTTCTTTAGAGCGGGCGGCGCAGTCTTTGCGGGGCTTGCTATGGGGCTTGCTGTGGGGCTCAATGGCTTAGAACCTGCGGTAGCTGCGCGCCCCGACTTCTTCACGCCCGCCTTCTTCATGCGAGGCAAACGTTCTGCCAGGTAGCGTTGCGCCTTCTGCGTCTTTGAGCGCTTCTGTACCGTCGTGGGCTCCACAGCTGTGGGAATTAGGGCGCGGGCTCGTTCTGAACAGCTCAGGTAGACGTTGAGCGGGCAAGGCGGTACCTCCTCGGCCAGGGCGACCACGGAGCTGAGCCCTGCGAGCGCTGCCTCCTGGGCTGGTGCGTCCAGCAGGTATTCGAGGGCTCTGCCGAGGCGCTCAATCCACTCGTTGCTGGGTGCCCCCTCGGTTGCGGTGTCGGCGGCTCCTATGCCCAGTGAATCCATGCCCAGTGAATCCATGCGCAGTGAGAGAGGTACGCGGGCGGTGGAGGGTTCCGGTGTGTGCCCGCAGGCGGCTTTCCAGAGCAGGGCTGCTGCGGAGCGTGCGTAGTTGCCCCGAGCGGCGGTGAGCTGTTCACCGTCTTGAGAGGCCGTTTCACAGTAGACGGCGTCAGGTAGCAGGAGTTTGGGTACTCCGGCGGCGCTCAGCGCGATGTATTCGGCGCTTAGTTCGGCGCGCCCCTCCCCGACTTTTTTGAGGCTTCCGAGCGCCCGGTGCAGGGTTCGCGCCAGGGTCATGAGCTCGGCGGGTGTCAGGGTGCGAGCGCGCAGGAGCTTGTCGAGGGTGCCCGCGTCGAGGGGCTCGTACCAGAGGCACAGCTGATTGGCACTATCGGCGCTCTCACTAGTAACGGCGTGGAGCTTGGCGAGTCCGGGCACGTTACGTAGGGCGGCGGCTACCTGTGGGGTTTGGGCGTGCCTCTGAGCGGATGCATCCGTGTTTTCCTCGAATCCGTACCCGTTGACTGCCGCACGCAGAGTGGGCGCGGCAGAAGCCAGCTGGGTGGAGGGAGCTGGCGGGGCGGACTGGGGAATGGTGCGCAGGGTGTAGCGTCCGGGGTGGGAGGAGGGTACGGAACCTGCAGCGGGTGCGCTCTCGGTGGGTGCGCTCGCGGTGGGTGCGCTTGCGGTGGTTTCGCCCCGGTACTCGACAATCTGCAGGATGGGTAGAGTCGGGTTGGCGATGCTTTCCAGTACGTGTGCTTCTTCGCTTCTCATACCATAATGTTATCAAATTACATCAAATAATATATTTGAGCACACTAAAATAGTTAAAACACCCAAAGAACCCCCAATGTGAATTCAGGCATTTATCTGCTTATTCTCCCTTCCCACTCCTGAGCACACCCTCACGTAACATTCCGACGTGTTCGCTCATCACGTGATTCAGGGCGCCCTAATTTTCTTCCCTCCACCAGCAGTACTAAGGTAGAAAGTATGTCTGTGACGATTGAACGCGTGGGCTTCGCCCCGAACTATGTGAACTATGTTGAGTGCCTGGACAAGCAGTACCGCATCCACGATGAGGTGGCTAACCGCACCCGCCAGAATACGATTCTTCTACTTGAGCACGAGGCAGTGATTACCGCAGGTAAACGCACCGAAGATCACGAGTACCCCACAGACAAATCCACCCCCGTCGTCAAGATTGACCGCGGCGGCAAGCTGACCTGGCATGGCCCCGGCCAGCTGACCGGCTACCCGATTCTGCGCCTGCCCGAGCCCATTGACGTGGTGGCGTATGTACGTATCATCGAGGAAATCATCATTAACGTCCTGGCTGGCCTGGGCATTAAGGGTGAGCGCGTTGAGGGCCGTAGCGGCGTGTGGATTCTGGGCGACGGCGTCACCCAGGACAAGAAGATCGCGGCACTGGGCATGCGCGTTTCGCGTAACACCACCATGCACGGCTTTGCGATTAACTGCTGCAATGACACCGCGCCTTTCCAGCAGTTCATTCCCTGCGGTATTAGCGATGCGGGTGTTACCACCATTTCGGAGCAGCTGGGCCGCACCGTCACCCCCACCGATATTTTGGAGCCGCTGGAGGCGGAGCTTCTGAAGTACCAGGACCGCCTGGCGGAGTCTTTCGAGCCCATTGCGGCACAGGATTAAACGCAGGGTTAGACGCAGTCAAGAAGCGTCGAACGGGCGGTACACGTAACGCGTCCAGCTTTGTTCGTCATATACGAAAATCAGTTTCACCTACGCCTGAGCGGGCGTAAAATAGAAGGTGGCCCACCTG
Source organism: Rothia gullae (assembly GCF_024294905.1). GTDB lineage: Bacteria > Actinomycetota > Actinomycetes > Actinomycetales > Micrococcaceae > Rothia. The sequence goes on along the minus strand of NZ_JANCOC010000001.1, from coordinate 364,264 downwards.
CACAGAGGGCACACCGAGACCAAGGAGAAGACTTTTGAGCACCGCACCTGAAGGACGCAAGCTACTGCGTGTGGAGGCCCGCAACGCTGAGGTTCCCATTGAGAAGAAGCCTCACTGGATTAAGACCAAGGCTATTGTTGGCCCCGAATACAACGAGATGCGCGAGCTGGCTCGCGGTCAGGGCCTCCACACCGTGTGTGAAGAGGCTGGCTGCCCCAATATTTACGAGTGCTGGGAAGACCGTGAGGCAACCTACCTGATTGGTGGTTCCGAGTGCACCCGCCGTTGCGACTTCTGCAATATTGCGACCGGTAAGCCTGTTGCTGTTGACTATGCTGAGCCGTTCAAGGTTGCTAAGAACGTGAAGGTCATGGGTCTGCGTTACGCAACCGTGACCGGTGTTGCTCGTGACGATCTGGAAGACGGCGGTGCGTGGCTGTACGCAGAGACTACCCGTCAGATTCACAAGATGTGCCCGAACACCGGCGTTGAGATGCTCGTGCCCGACTTCAAGGGTGTTCCCGAGCATGTTCAGAAGGTGATTGACGCTAAGCCTGAGGTGTTCGCGCACAACTTGGAGACCGTCCCCCGTATCTTCCGTCAGATTCGCCCGGCGTTCCGTTACGAGCGTTCCCTGGATGTTATTACCCAGGCTAAGGAAGGCGGCATGGTCACCAAGTCCAACCTGATTCTGGGTATGGGCGAGACCGATGACGAGATTTACGAGGCGCTGTGCGATCTGCACGATGCTGGTTGTGACATCATTACCCTCACCCAATACCTGCGCCCCGGCCCGCTCTTCCACCCGATTGAGCGTTGGGTGAAGCCTCAGCAGTTCGTGGATTTTGCGAACATGGCTGAGGAGATTGGTTTCGCTGGCGTTATGGCGGGCCCGATGGTTCGTTCTTCGTACCGTGCAGGTCGCCTGTGGGCTCGTGCGATGCGTAAGAACGGCTACCAGATCCCTGAGAACCTTGCCCACATTGAGGGTGAGGGTGCAGCCCTGCAGGAAGCCTCCTCCCTGGTGGCTGCGGGCTACTAAGCCTTTCAGAATCTTTCTGAGAGCGTTGAGGCTCCTCGAACCCGGTGTTCGGGGAGCCTCTCCTTATGCCCCGCCTCTTGTGCGGGTAGGGTAAACTAGAAAAATTGCAGGCATACACTGCATCGTTACGTCACTATGGTTCCGTGAGCGTTTGAGACGCTTATCGGAGCCGCGGAAGAACCAGCCGAGGAAGAATCGTGGCAGATAAGCGCGAAGAGAAGAAAAAGAAGAAGGAACGCACTCCGGGCACTTTCGCCCAGATGAAGCAGGTCTACCAGATGACCAAGAAGTCCGACCCGAATATTGGTTGGATTCTGAGTCTGTCGGCTCTGGGCACCCTTTTGGTTTTCCTCCTCATCGGTATTGCCCTGAATAACTGGATTACTTTCCTGATTCTGGGTCTGGGCGTTGCCGCTATTGTGGCGATGCTTCTGCTGGGTCGCCGCGCGCAGACTGCGGCTTTTGCTCAGATTGAGAACCAGCCCGGTCGTAGTGGTGCGGCGATGAACTCGGTGCGCCGCGGTTGGATTGTTGAGGAGCAGCCCGTTGCTGCGAACCGCAACCAGGATCTGGTGTTCCGTGCTCTGGGCCGTCCCGGTATTGTGCTGGTGACCGAGGGCCCTCACAGCCGCGTGACTTCCCTGGTGAACACTGAGAAGAAGCACCTGAACCGTGTGGCTCCTGGCGTTCCGGTTCACGTGATTGAGACCGGTCACGAAGAGGGTCAGGTTGAGCTCAAGGACGTTGTGAAGACTATGAACAAGCTTCCGAAGGCTCTGACTCAGCAGGAGATGCAGGTTGTTTCGGGTCGTCTGGGCACTCTGAACACTATGCGTAACCCGATGAACGCTGTTCCTAAGGGTGTTGACCCGATGCGTGCTCGCCCGGACCGTCGTGCGATGCGCGGCCGCTAAGCGAGACTCTGATATAAGGTTTTGAAGGCTCCGGCTCTTCCCGCGTGGGAAGGGTCGGAGCCTTTTTGTTACGCCCGGTTATTGCTCTGTTACTGACGCTGATGCTAGCGTTGCTAGAGAGCGTTAGCATCTGCGCTGTGTTTCGTGAGGCAACCAAGATGTAACTCCTTTCCAGGATTTGTAACATTACCGAAACACGATAGTCACGCACGCGCAAAAAATAACCTCTATGCTGGATATGTCACAGGGCTTTGCCCGCGGCCAAAAACTAAACCAAAGACTGAATGCGGTGAGGGAAGATACCCTCCTGCACCGTCAGTCGAACAAGGAGCAGTCCTCATGTTTACCAGCCCCCAGGAAGTTCTCGACTTTATCAAGAACGAAGAAGTAGTCTTCGTTGATATCCGATTCACCGACATGCCCGGCGTGCAGCAGCACTTCAACCTGCCCGCTAAGGCGATTGATGACGATTTCTTCGTCAACGGCCAGCTTTTTGATGGCTCCTCCATTCGCGGCTTCCAGGGCATTGCAGAGTCCGACATGCAGCTGATTCCCGACGTTCAGTCTGCGTACGTTGACCCCTTCCGCCTTGAGAAGACCCTGGTCATCATCTGCTCCATCGTGAACCCCCGCACCGGCGAGCCCTACCACCGTGACCCCCGCGGCGTTGCTGAGCGTGCCGAGGCGTACCTGCAGTCCACCGGCATTGCAGACACCGCGTTCTTCGCATCCGAGGCTGAATTCTTCGTCTTCGAGGACGTCCGCTACCAGGTCGAGCCGAACTCCGTATTCTTCAAGATCGACTCCGATGAGGCTCCCTGGAACACCGGCCGCAAGGAAGAGGGCGGCAACCTGGGCAACAAGACCCCCGTCAAGGGCGGTTACTTCCCCGTCTCCCCCGTCGACAAGCAGGCTGACCTGCGTGACGCAATGTGCGTAGCAATGGACGAGGTTGGCCTTGAAGTTGAGCGTAGCCATCACGAGGTGGGCGCAGCCGGCCAGGCAGAAATCAACTACAAGTTCGACACTCTCACCAAGGCTGCTGACGACCTGCTGAAGTTCAAGTACGTCATCAAGGGCACCGCAGACGCATGGGGCAAGTCCGTGACTTTCATGCCTAAGCCCGTGTTCGGCGATAACGGCTCCGGTATGCACTGCCACCAGTCGCTGTGGCAGGATGGCGAGCCCCTCTTCTACGATGAGCGTGGCTACGCTAACCTCTCTGACACCGCACGCTGGTACATTGGCGGTCTGATTGAGCACTCCTCCGCTGTTCTAGCGTTCACCAACCCGACCGTGAACTCTTACAAGCGTCTGGTTCCCGGCTACGAGGCTCCCATCAACATGGTGTACTCGCAGGGTAACCGTTCCGCTGGTATCCGCATCCCGATTACCGGCACCAACCCGAAGGCTAAGCGTCTGGAGTTCCGCGCACCGGACCCCTCCGCTAACCCCTACTTCGCGTTCGCTGCTCAGCTGATGGCTGGTCTGGACGGTATCCGTAACCGTATTGAGCCGCCGGCACCGATCGATAAGGACCTGTACGAGCTGCCCGCTGAAGAGGCTAAGGACATCAAGAAAGCTCCGGCTAACCTGGAGGAGGCTCTGGCGGCTCTGGAGGCTGACCACGACTTCCTGCTCGAGGGCGGCGTCTTCACCGAGGACCTGATTCAGGCGTGGATTGACTACAAGCGTAAGAACGAGCTGGAGCCGCTTTCGCTGGTTCCGCACCCGCTTGAGTACCAGCTGTACTACGGCGTCTAATTCACTGGCGTCTTATCTTTCCTTCTGAGCTTTGCCCCGCACCTGTACTGAGGTAAGTTGCGGGGTGGGTTCTGGGGTAAGTTCTAGGTAACAAGCAACGGCCTATACGTTCCTTTGGGAGCGTATAGGCCGTTGTTGTGTTTTCTGAGGGGTGTCTGCTAGGTTTCTGCGGGACGCAGGCTCACCGGACTATTTTGGTGACGGTTCGTGTCTAATATTTTTCTGCCTCGATGAGCCTCATGTATCTTAGTTGCGCTTTGAGCGGGTCTAAAGGTTAAGCTGTTTGGTGCTGGCTTTCTCTCCCTTTTTGTCGTGCAACCCGGAGGGAACGCCAGTCTATTTTTATGCCCTAATGCTGCTGAGCGTTTAGAACCTGCTGAGCGATGAGCCAGTCAAGTTTGCGGACGTCAATCTTTCGGCCCAGCTTGATTTTGATGTAGCCGACCTTCGTCCATAGAGCAATTTCACTATTCGCGTCGAACAGGTTTCCTGCATTTTCAGAAGACCACATATGGATTGAGGAGTAAGGCAACGAATACATTTCTACCTTCTTACCCGTCAGGCCTTGAGCATCACGAATGATGAGTCGGTGAGTCGTGAAAATCGCCGAATCGCGGAAAGTAGCAAAGGCAGCGACGGCGCTTTCACCCGGCCCCAAAAGGGCTTGGGCATCCTGAGGTACTGGAATTTCTGATTGCAGAGTCCAGGTCATAATAGCGGCGATAGACATAGAGTTACCTCCAAGGTGTTGAGTAATAATAACGTTCTCAGTATAAGAGCTTTGTTAATTCATGCGTGTTCTAGATGGTTATCCTTGCAGATACGCTGCGAGCAATAAATACCTGTAGAGGGTTGTACCGGTAAATCTCATAGAGCGGTTTCATACCTATACCTTTGTACAGAGCTTTCAACACTGGGGTATGTTCTTTCATCAGGCAGAACGTATTTGAAAGGAAACGCCGTTGCCAAATTCCTCCGCATATTTTCAGGCAAAGCACTTCAACGAGCTGACTCTAAGGGAACTACAGCAGATTCATATCATCCGTTCGATGGTCTTTACTGTGGGTCAGCAGATTCTTGCGCAGGAACCCGACGAAGCAGACTTCGAGTCTGTTCATTTCTTCCACGCAGATGAGTCTGGGCGGGTCTTAGCGTACTTGCGGATCTTTGATCTTATGACAGTAGATGATGGCTACCACCGCCCTATCGAAGGTGCTTGGACCATCGGTCGAGTAGCTGTCCGTGAGGAGGCGCGTGGCACCGGCCTGGGGCGTGCCCTACTGCATGAGGCGATTGGCTGGGTTCGTGAAAATACGGAAGCTCGTCAGCTGGTGATTAGCGCCCAATCATATTTGAAAGACAGCTACTATGGTGCGGCGGGGTTTGTGCAAGTGGGAGAGCCGTATCTTGAGGTTGGAATTAGGCACGTAGAGATGCTTCTGGAGCTCTAGCGGGCCCTACCTCCTCTTCCCTTGTAGGAGCAGGTAGCGGGCCACATCCTAAGATGTCGTACCCGCTAGTCCCGGGGTTCTTCCTGCACGGGCGTACAATGAAAGTGCGTGCGCCCGGTCGGCGGCACCTACGAATTCCGCGAGAAACGACATCACAACGCCGTGTTCTCCCCGCCGCCCTTCCCCTTTTTTAGCATCGGCTAGGGCGAGTATCGCCGATGACCGATCGACCCGTCTGACGCCGCATCCACTGTAACGAGGAGAAATCTCATGGCATATCAGCCGACCATCCTAAACGGTGAAACTGTTTTCCGTAACGAAGTTTTTCAGACCGGCCTCATGTCCCAGCTGCTGGACGGCATCTACGATGGCGAGATGACCATCGGTGAGCTCCTGAGCCACGGCAACTTCGGTGTGGGTACCTTCAACGGCCTCGACGGCGAAATGGTCGTCCTCGACGGGGTCTGCTACCAGGTACGACACGACGGCTCCGTATCCCTGCCCGACCTGCGCCAGCAGACCCCCTACGCCGTGGTCACCAACTTCGTGCCCATGATCAAGCGCGAACTGCCGCTGAACCTGCTGCGTAAGTCTGCCTCGCAGATTCTGGATGACTTCACCGTCTCCAAGAACTACATGTACGCCATCAAGATTTACGGCGAGTTCGAGTGGGTCCGCACCCGCACCGTGAAGAAGCAGGAAAAGCCCTACCCGAAGATGGTCGCAGCCACCGAGAACGAAGACATCGTCCAGTTCGATAACGTGACCGGCACGATTGTTGGCTTCCGCACCCCCATCTATGAGCAGGGCATTTCGGTGCCCGGCTGCCACGCTCACTTCATCGACGACGAGCGCACCCGCGGCGGCCACGTGGTTGACTTCAAGCTACGCTCCGCGAAGGTCGAGATTTGCCCCGGTACCGGTCTGCAACTGCACCTGCCGCTGACCCCCGAGTTCTCCTCCGCTAACCTCTCCCCCGAGGACCTGGCTGAACAGATCTCCAAGGCTGAAAAGCACTAAGCTTCTCCCACACCGGGATATAGCAACGGGCTATATTAACGAAGGAGCCGCCCTCTACTGTTCTGTAGAGGGCGGCTCCTTCGTGTTTATACGCGCTGTCGTGTTTATACGCGCTGTAAAGGGCGCTTACGCCTCCGGCACGAACTCGCCGTGGCCGCACTCGCGCAGGGCAGCACGCACCTTCTCAGCGGCCGCATCCAGCTCTTCGGCGGTCGCGTCCTTCTTCGCGTTAGCGGGATCGTAATCAGCCATGCCGTCAGCCGGGAACAGGTGGATGTGGGTGTGCGGAACGTCGAAGCCCGCAATCATCAGAGCCACACGGTCCTTATCGAATGCCTGATCCAGGGCACCAGAAATCTTGTGCGCCACAGCGAACAGGTGCGTTGCCAGCTCAGCCGGCAGGTCGGGCCAACGGTCGACCTCAGCGCGGGGAACGAGCAGCAGGTGACCTTCCGACAGGGGCATGATGTCCAGGAAGGCGACGCAGTGCTCGTCCTTCCAGACGAAGCGGCCGGGAATCTCACCCTCAATAATCTTGGTAAAAATCGTGCTCACAATACTCTCCTTCATGCGCCGTCATCGGCGCGTTTGAAGCTCAACGGTCAGGCTTACGCCTCAACCTCAATGCTCTCACCGGGGTTCAGGTGCTTCAGTTCAGTGCCGTACTTCGCGCCGAAGTTTGTCACCAGGCCCTCAATAATGCCGGTGCCGTTGGCGTTAATCATGCCGTTGTGAATCGGAACCACACGCTGAGCGCCGGTCGCAATCACAAAATCAATGACTTCCTGAACCTTCGACCAGGGGGCGTGAATCGGCACCAGGACGGTATTCGCACGCACGCGGTGCGGAACCACCAGCGAATCTCCGGGGTGGTACACGGCACCGTTAATTAGGTAACCGACGTTGGCGATGGTCTGAATCAGCGGGTGAATCAGGGCGTGCTGACCGCCGTAGGTCTTCACCTCAAAACCGGGGATGCTGAACTCAGAATCAGAGGAAACAACGGTAACCTCAGCAGCGGGTACAGCCTCCTTGATGACCTCGGCGACAGCCTCGGGAGCCCAAATCTTCAACGGGGTCTGCGACTCTGCGCGCTGAGCAATCAGCGGCAGCACCGACGGGCCGTCAAAATGGTCCGGATGCGCGTGGGTCACGAACAGGTAATCGGCGCCTTCCAGCGCGGTGGCGTGTTCGCCTTCTGCGGCAAAGTTACCGGGGTCAAGAACGAGGGTGCGCCCCTCATTCTCAAGGCGGATACATGAGTGGGTGTACTTCGTCATTTTCATAGTTTTAGTCTACCGTTAACCCTCATTCGTGCCTGTTGATGACTTCAATTTTTGAGATAAAGCACAAATCAACCACCTTTTGAACGCCTCTAGTGTAAAGTCGTAAGACAAGATCGACCACACAATGGGACAGATTTCCGCCCCGAAAGGTTCAGCAATGGACACTCATATTCCCGTACGGAGAATTACGAAGCCCGCCGAAGCCCGAAATACCCGCCAGCGTCGCATCATCAAGGCGACTATGGAAGAGCTCGGCGATTTCATCTCAGCACAGGATCTGCACCTGACCCTCTCGAACCGCAAGGAACAGGTCTCTCTCGCAACCACCTACCGCGTGCTGCAGTCGCTGGCTAACGCCGGTGAGCTCGACTCGGTCAAGGGCATTGAGGGTGAGACTCTGTACCGCCACTGCCGGGTGAAAGACCACCACCACCACCTGCTCTGCCGCCGATGCGGCACCGCCATTGAGCTGGAAGCACCCGCCCTCGAGGACTGGGCACTGGCCATGGGCAAGCAGCACGGCTTCTCGGAGCTGGAGCACGTGGTAGAAGTGACCGGTTACTGCCCGGACTGCACTTTGGCACGTCGCGAGGAAGAATCGCATGGCGGCACTGCACGCTAACGTTGCAGGCTACGCCGCAACCTCTAAGCCCCTCATTCTGAGGAGCTCTCCCCCACCGGGGAAAACCTTCTCAACGAAAGATACGGCGGATACGGCGCCTTCAAAGATCTTCGGCACCACTACAGCACGACACACATGGCATCTGGACAAGGCAACACAACGCCACACAGGTTGAGCCCGCATTGCGTACCGGATACATAACCCGTAGCGCTAACACAGCACAACAACGAAAGAACCCCACCTCATTTCCCGAGGTGGGGCTCTTTCTATAGGTCTTATGCCTTCTCAGCCAGCTGGCGGCCCGACGCGCTATGGCGGCGCTTCACGCCACCAATCACACGGCACACCACGTAAATCAGGAAGGAAATGCTGGTCACATAGGGGCTAATCGGCAACGAACCGGCAAGAGCCAGCAGAATACCTCCCACAATGGACGCCTCCGCGAACAGCACCGACAGGATCAGGGTGCGCACCGGAGAGGCGGTCACCTGCATCGCCGCAGCCGCCGGAGTAATCAGCAGCGCCAGCACCAGCAGCGAACCAACCACCTGCACAGACAGCGCCACAGCAATACCCAGAATCACCATGAACACCAGGGACAGGAAGCGCATCGGCACGCCCTTAGCGCGCGCGACCTCCGGGTCCAGGGAGGAGAAGCTCAGCGGACGCCACACCATCACCAGCAGGCAGATAATAACCACCGCACCAATAATCATGGTGTGCAGCTGGTCGGCATCCACGGACACAATCTGACCGGTCAGCAGACCAAACTTATTCGCGCTACGACCCTGGTACAGGGAGAGGAATAGAATACCCAAGCCCAGGCCGAACGGCATGAGCGCACCAATGACCGAGTTCGAGTTGCTCGCCTTAGAGCCAAGAAAGGCAATCAGTAGAGCCGAGGCAATCGAACCGACCATGGAGCCGGTCACCACGTCATAGCCGAGTAGCAGGGCAAGGGCTGCACCCGCGAAAGACATTTCAGAGATGCCGTGCACCGCAAAGGCATGGTCGCGCATCATCACGAAAATACCGACGAAACCGCCGATAAGGCCCAGAACAGCGCCAGCAAAAATGGAGTTCTGCAGCATCTGCAGCAGCTCGCCGTAGCGGTCAAAAACGAAGATACGGGAGAGCAAATCATTCTGCGCGGCGGCAACCGGTGCCAGAGCGGGGAGGGAAGCAAGAATGGTCATCGAGTGGTTCCTCCCGGAAGGTGTAGAGTGCGCTGCGGTTCAGAAAGACCAGACTTCAGGTGGGAACCGTGAATATTCTGGTCGGTACCCTCAATATGGCAGTGGTCGCTGGCGTGAGTCTCACCCACCACCACGTAACGGCCATTAGACTTAAGCACGCTCACCGGGGTTCCGTACAGGGAGGTGAGAGTCTCACCGGTCATGACCTCTTCCACCGACCCGACCGTGAAACGACCATTCGCCAGGTAGAGAACGCGATCCACATGCTCAATGATGGGGTTAATCTCGTGGGTCACGAACACCACCGCCACGCCGCGTTTACGGTTGAACCGGTGAATCAGCTCAGCCACCGCGTACTGGTGGTTGAGGTCCAGGGAGAGTAGCGCCTCGTCGGCCAGCAGAATCTTCGGGTCGTTCGCGAGCGCCTGAGCGATACGCAGACGCTGCTGCTCACCGCCGGAGAGCAGACCCACCGGCACGTTCGCATACTCGGTCGCGCCGACGGCTTCGAGGAGCTCGTCAACCTTGGCACGGTATTTGCGGCCGTGCAGACGGAGACCCCAGCGGTGCCCGTCCACGCCAAGTCCCACAAGGTCGCGGGCGCGCATCGGGGTGGAGGTGGGGATGGACTTCTGCTGCGGTACGTAGCCGACGCCGGCGTTGCCTAAGCGTGCGGGTTTGCCGAGTACAGAGATTTCGCCGGCGTTGAGTCCGGTCAGGCCGAGAACAACTTTGAGGAAGGTGGATTTGCCGGAGCCGTTGGGTCCGAGCACGGCAAAGTATTCGCCTGCGCCGATGTCGAGGGTTAAATCTTTCCAGAGGGTGCGGGCCCCGAAAGCGAGGCTACCCCCGCGAATGGAAATCGCGGGGGCGGCACCGTTATTGTTGTCAGTCACTTAGGAGAGCGCCTTTTCGAGGTTGCTGACGTTGGTCTTCATCCATGCCAGGTAGTTGGTGTTCTCCGGCAGGGTTTCGGTGAAGGATACGTAGTTCACCGAGGCGTCCTTGGCTGCCTGCAGCACCTCGTTGGTCTGGGAGGTGGAGGTCTGCTCGTTGTAGGCGAGCAGCTGGACCTTCTTCTCGGTGACCATGTCCTTGGTTTCCTTCAGGACGAGTGCGGGGACGTCGTTGCCGGCTTCTGCTGCTTCAGCGAATTCGCTGGGGGTTGCGTTCTCTGCGCCGGTGGAGGAAATCAGGTAGTCCGGCACGGGCTCGGTGGACAGGTACTTCTTGCCTTCACCGGCGATTGCCTTGGCGGTGGTGTCCAGTGCGTCCAGTTCCTTGGAGAAGGTGGATGCGTTGGTACGGAACGCCTCAGCGTGTGCGGAGTCGAGGCCTGCAAGCTCTTCAGCGATCTGCTGGGCGACCTTCTTCATGGTTTCGAAGTCGTACCAGAGGTGCTCATTGAACTCGTGGGCGTGGTCACCGCCGTCTTCGTGGTGTTCACCGCCGCGGTGGTCCTCGACCAGGTGGGTGTATTCGGCGTCGGTGAGCTTGCCGCTGACCTTGACCGCGTTCACAATCTTCTGGGAGGTGTTGTCCTTGCCGGCGAGGTCTTCGAGGAACAGATCGTAGCCTGCGCCGTTGATGACGATTAGGGATGCGTCCTTCGCCTTGAGGCGGTCGGCGCTGGTGGCTTCGTAGGAGTGGGGGTCGGTGCTGGTGGAGGCAATCAGCGCGGTGACCTCAATGTAGTCGCCGCCAACCTGCTTGGCGATGTCTGCGTAGACGTCGGTGGAGGCGACGACCTTCACCTTGCCGTTGTTGGAGCCAGCCGAGGAGGAGGAACCGGAGGAGGTGCTGTTCTCGGTTGCGCAGCCTGCCAGCAGCAGGGAGGATGCGGCGAGTGAGCCCATTGCGGTGAGGAAGTGCTTGCGGGTGATCTTCTGATGCGACATGAGGGTTCTCTTTCGGTTCGTTCTAGTCTGTAGGTTTCTTAACTACATCATGCGCACACCCTTATAAACAACTCTTTATTAATCCAGCGCCCAAAAATGAGACTGGCATAAACGGGTATTCAAACGGCTAAATCACCGAAAAACACCAAGTCAAGCGAAAATCAACCACCGGCATATACCAGTGAGAGATGCCGCCAATATCGGAGAAAACAGGTGCCCAAAGTCGTGAGTAAATAGTGACCTCACGCCACCAACCCCTCCAACGCCTCAGCAAACGCCGCAGAACTCGACCGCGCCACATACGCCTGCCGCGTCATAGCCTCCGACGCATGACCCAACTGCACCGAAGCCTCCGACAAACCCAACACCTGATCCAGATGCGTCGCCGTCGTCTTACGGAGCACATGCCACGTCACCCACTCCAACCCAGACCCAGCCAAAGCCTTCTTCAGCTGCGCCCGACTCGAGTTGTACTTCAACGGCGCGCCCCTAAACTCAAACACGAACACGGCACCCGCCGCGGCTTGCGCTCGCCGCCTCTGCAGCACCTTCAGCACGAACGCCGGCACCTGCAGGGTTCGTGACTGATGAGTCTTTGTGTCCGCCTGCCAGCCGGCACCATGAATCAGCGTGCCATTCACCGTCACCGTGCCAGCGTCCAGATCAACGTCTTCCCAGCGCAGGCCCGCGCCCTCGCCCCAGCGGCACCCTGTGCCCAGCAGAACATCCACCAGATCAGCCAAATCACCAGAGACCAGCGACCGGAGCTGCTGAACCTGTTCCAAGCTCAGCGCCTGCACCGTCTTCTTTGTCCCCTTCACCGACTTCGTCGACAGTACAGGGTTATACGGAACAGCGCCCAGCCGCACCGCCTCATCAAAAATCATGCGAAGCACCAGGCGCCGATTATGACGCGCAGACGGGGCAGAAACAGACCCCAAATACGAATCCAAACCACCCGCCGTCGCCTCACGCAACTGCAGCGAACCCAAATCACGACTCACCGCCGCCGCCAACAACCGATAGTTCCTCACCGTATTAGTCGACAGCGAAGCATCCAGACCACCTAGCCAACGCTCCGCAGCCTCACTAATCGTCATGCTCGCGTTCACCGACTGACCAGCCGCCGGCAGACTCGACAGCTTCAGCTTCAGCTTCGTCTCAGCCGCCGCACGAGTCGCCGCCTGCGCCGTCACATCACGACGCACACCACGCTCATCACGAAAATACGTCCTAGCGCGCCACGTCTTCGCCCGCAACCGCCGCACAGTAATCACACCATGCGACCCAATAGGCAACGGATCCCTCACCATCGCTCTTCTCCTTTCCTTCCCTCCAGCCACGCAGAGAGGATCCTCGGGGTCACATCCAAATCAGCCGCCGCAGCAGACAACGAATCGGGCGACACAGCCAGCGCCGTCCGCACCGCTACAGGATCAAGAAGCCAGCCGGCGGCGGTCAGGTCAGCCTTACGTTCGCGCTTAAGCGCGGCGATAGTGTCGAGGGGAGAGTGGGTGTCGCCATTGACGGCGTGTGCCAGCTCGTGTGCAAGGACGCATCGGCGCTGCCGGTGTAGTAGCCCTGGGCTTGCGAGAATCGTCCTTGTTGTCTCGTCCCAGAGGGCGAGGGTCCCGGCGGGTGGTTGGGCGTCAATGATGCGGATGCCCAGCTCTGCGGCATGGGCATCCGGGTCATATGTATTTGTTGAAGTCATAAGTGAATCGGTGATTTACAGATGGAGGCTACGTGCCGAAGCCGGTTATAGCCCCATCTCTTTCTCTTGGGCAGTGTACGCCTTCAGGAAGATATCCGAGGGGCTCAACCTAAGCGCTTCGCAAAGCAAGTCCACCTCATTGGTATTGAGAGGTGACGCATCTTGGTTAATAGTATTGCTCAAACGAGTCTTACTAATCCCCGTCATATCTTCCAGCATCCGCAAGCTCAGACGTTGCCTCGCAACTTCGGCACGCAATTCCGCGTTAATGAGCTGACTAAAGCGACTTGCCGGACCCGTGCCTCTGCGGTTTCCTTTTACGCTACCCATCCAGAGTCCTCACTAACAACATCGTCCGCAGGGTGTGCCGCCAAAGCATATCCTGCCTGCTTTGCGGCTTCGGCACGCGCCAAAATCTGCGCAGCCAACTGAGCATCAGTAAGGGGAGCAGCCACTTGGTCTCGCACGGCGATTTTGCGCTCTGCCCGCTCAATGATCACAGAGAGAGGCTCACCGAGGGCATTTGCCAAGGCTTCCGCTTGGGTTAGCGACAGTGTAGAGGCATTGCGATACATCGTTTTTGAGATGACTGACTGACTCACGCCTGCCTCATCCTGTAGCCGCCTTTGAGAGAAGCCCCGGCGTGCTGCGAGCGCTCTCATTTCCTCGTGAATCGCGGCAATCAGTGCGGTGACTCTAGCTGTAGATTGTTGTCCCATATCAACTAGATTACCTCTAGGAAAAAATTTTTACCATAAAAACTTGATTTTGAGTCTAATTGGGGTCATACTAGGCATATCACCACAGGAAAGGAGGTGCGCATGACCGAGACAGACAAGGCGCTCGCGGCCATCGGATACGCCATGCGTGGGCAGGGAAAAACCCAAGCGGAGCTCTCCGAAAAGCTAGGAAAATCGCAAAAATACGTCAGTCATGCCCTGCGAGGCAAGGCAGACCTGCGACTATCCGAGCTCGCCAAAATCTCCGACTGGCTAGGAGTCCCCGCCCATAGACTCCTGCGGGGTGAGACCACGCCCTAAAATTTTTACCCATGTGAGTCTAATTAGACTCATCCATAGAAAGGACACAAAATGCTAACCATCCCTCACGAGGGACTAACCATCTGGTCGCCCGATGAACTTGCCGAGGCTCTCGGCGTTTCTGCCACGACCCTCGCCGATTGGCGAACGGCACGCACCGGACCCGAATTCATCCGAACCACCACGGGACAGCGCGGAGGCCGCGTCTACTACACCTCAACCGCCGTCACCGCCTGGCTGAGCAAGCTGCCTGTCACTCACACCAACAACTAAGGAGCCAGTAATGAACCCGCATGAAGAGCCTCTCTTCTCATCCGAAGAGAACAACATGCTCCAAGAAATCGGAGAAAGAACCCTCCGCCTGATCCGGCAGATTGCCGCGGGGATGAAACTCAGCAACGTCGAAGTGGCTATCACCTACGACAACCGCATCGACGTCAAAGAATTCACCATCCAAGGGCTCCTTCTACCCCTCTCCCCAGAGGAGGAAGAAGAGGCGGAAAAGAAGAGGGAGGAAAAGGTTCGTAAGTTACTCGACCAATTGAAGCAAAAATAACCGCACCACCCAGGAAGGAAAACACTAATGGAACCCGACCAGTTCAAACTCGTATTCAACGCCGTCTGCTTCGGCGCCAGCGTTACCGCAGCCTTCATCTCCGGACTCTTCTGCCTCTTGGTAACTAAAGATGCCTGGGAAGAAAAGAAGGAAGAAAAGGAGCGCGAGCTATCGGCGAATCGGGACGGGGATAACCTCATCGACCCCACGGATTCGAAGCTCTAGGTTCGACGGCAACGGCTTACCGGAAGCACCCAGCATGAAGATGCGCAGCGACTCGCCGGGGCGGAACACCTGCTGAACCTGCTCGCAGCGGACGAAATCATCCAGATTCGCCACCTCAACCACCTCGACGGATTCACCAGTGACGTTGCGCAGCAGAAAGGTGTCGCCCCTGGTCCAAGTCAGCTCAAATGTGGGCCTCCACAGGTGAGACTCAATCTTGGCCTGAGACTCGGACTGCTTCTGCTCTTCAGCAACGATTTGTTCCATCTGCCGGGCACGCTCCTCCGCAGCCGCAGCAGCACGAACCGCGGCATCACGCATCTCTAACGCCGCCCTGTGTGCCTCCTCAGCCTTAGCCTTCGCTTTCTTCGAGCCAAGGGACTGATACCAGGAAACAATCGCGAAAAAGACAGAGACGATAGCCGCAATCGCTGAACCGCCAGAAAAAAGAGTTGAGATATCCATACCCACAATCCTAACCGCCCACCCCACACCAGTCAGGAAGGACGACACACCATGACCAACCCCAAGACTAAGCGTGACCGCGCAGCAGGCCGCCACCACCGCCACACCGCAATCCAAGGCATCATCGACGACATCGCCAGCATCAACAACTCCATCGCCGCCCTACAGGGAGAGACCTGTGACATCTGTAACAAGCTCGTCGTCTGGACCGCCCGCTTCGAAGGGCAGAACGAACAAACCCGGCAGAACGTCATCGAAACCAAAGGCAAGGTAGCAGCGGTTGAACACGCGGTCACGATCCTCAAAGGGGTCACTAGGCGACAGATGCTCATCAACGCCAATCAGGTGACCATCAACAAGCTGACTAACAGCGTGCAGAAGGAACACCAAGAAGCAATCGCCCAGCTCATCGCCTACACCAACAATGTGAACGGCCGCGCGGACGCTCTCCAGCAGGAAACCGACATCCTGCGCGAAGAGCTCAACGAAACCAACAAGCGACTCATCCAACTCGCATGGATCACCGTCGGGGTCTGGGCAATCACCGCCATCACCATCTTCGCTTTCCTCATCGTCTCGTAAGGAACCACCAATGGAACGCACTATCCGCACCGCACGCGCCCTCACCTGGGCATGCGTCGCCGCGTCCATCCTCATCACAGGTATCGGCACCGCACAGGAAGACATCGCCCTCCGCGCCATCATCTTCGCCGCCGCACTCATCCCCGCAGCCGCCGCAATCCTCATCGGCTCATTCATCCACAACCACACCACAGGAGACACCCATGGGACATATCGCAGATAGCCTCCCGCACCCGGGCGACTGGGATGGGGAGAAGCCCCTCTATAGCGCGGCTGAAGCCGCCGTATTCCTTGGCGTCAAACCGCTCACCATCACCAACCGCGTCTACCGGCGCACACTCAACCCCGCCGCCTGGAGCAAAGACACCGGGTTCTGCTTCACCCGCTCCACTCTCGACCATGCACTCTGCCAGGCAGAAAAAGCGCTCCGTGCAAAGCGCGAGTACCGGCACATCATTCCCAACGAGGAACAGCTCACCCCGCCCCGCTTGAAGCGCTCCAGCATCGATTGGAACAACCCCTACGAAGGAAGGAAGAAATAAACATGCCCACCATCTTCTCCGGCGTTGAGAACCGCATCTTCGAAGCCCGCGAACGCCACCAAGAACTACACCGCACCACCCGCCAGGACGTCGCAGAATGGCGAACCCAGGCGAAACGCCTCACCATCGCTGTCAACGCACTCAACGAAGCCAACGAGGCACTCGACGCCAAGGCGAACGCAGCGCTCGCCCTGTCCGTGCTCGCCGCAACCGCCAGCCTCATCGCCCTCAAGAGGCGGTAAACCCCATGGCTGTCAAGAAGCTCTGCGGGGCATGCGGGCAGGACGCGCTAGAACGCAACCCCAACTGCGCAGCCTGCGGCAACAGGCACGCCCGCTGGTGCAGGGCAGGAGACCCCCGAGGCATCCCCACACCCCGCAAAAACGTCTGCGCCGCCTGCGGGCAACCCGCCCACCAAACCAACCCCGACTGCAAAACCTGCATCAAACGCGAACAGAGGCGTGCAAAAGCAGAAGGTAGGGAGCCCTGGATTCCCTTCATGACCACGAAGGCGATGGCGGCACCCCCAGTACCCGTCACCACGCTCACCACAGCGCGTGACGTCCACAACCACGAGACGCTCACCGGCTGGCTCACCGCCCGCTGCAACCGCCTCAACCCCACCCCCAAGAAAGGTAACGAAATGACCACCCACACCACCCTCACCGGCGCAACCATCACCGACGAGCAGCTGAAGGCACTCGCCCTCGAACTCGTCAACATCCAGGCCGACATCGCCGCCCTGAAGGAAGAAGCCGCCCGAATCGAAGAGCAGCTGAAGGCCCTGCCGAACGGCAAGTACACCTGCGGCGACGCAACCCTCACCGTCTCCCACCCCCGCCGATTCAACGAGGCCCAGTTCGCCGCAACCTACAGCCCCGAGGCGTTCCCGCAGTTCTACCGGGTCATCCACAAGGTCGACCTGAAAACCCTCGCCCCGGCGCTGAAGGACCAGTTCGCCGAAGACTCCACCGCACGCCTCACCATCCGCTAACCACCACCCACTAGGAAGGACACGCACGTTGGTCACCCCCACCATCGCCAAACCCCCAGCAGGGGCAGGGCAGACAGAAGCCTACACCGCCGACATCACCGTCGCAGGCATCATGAACGTTATTACTGACTCCATCACCGCTCATCCCCGCAGCCTCCAGAAGCGCATCGGCCCCTCCGAGATCGGCATGGACTGCACCCGCCGTCTCATCCACAAGCTCGCCGGAGACACCGAACCCGACCGCGGCATCGCCTGGAAACCCACCGTCGGCACCGCCTGCCACACCCAAATGGAGGAATGGTTCGGCGCCCACAAGAACGAAGGGTACCTCGTCGAGAACCGCGTCACTGTCGGGCAGATTGGCGGCGTAGACATCACCGGCTCAAGCGACCTGTTCAGCATCAACGACCGCACTGTCATTGACTGGAAATTCGTCGGCCCGGCGATGCTCAAAAAATATAAGGCTTCCGGCCCATCCAACCAGTACCGGGTACAGGCGCACCTGTACGGCACCGGCTGGGTCAACGCCGGCTACGAAGTCGCCCAGGTCATGATCGCGTTCCTACCCCGTGACGGTGAACTTGGCGACGCCTACTTCTGGTGGGAACCCTACCAGCCCGAGATTGCAGAAGCTGCGCTCGCTAAGGCAAACCAGCTGGTCAGCCTCATCGACGCAATCGGCAAGGACGCGACGCTGGCGATGTACCCGCTGTGCAATGAGCGGTTCTGCCCCTGGTGCCCTGCCGATAAGGCCGCACAGCAGGCGACCATCTAACCCCCATTTTTTATCAACCCCCTTTTGAAAGGAAAACCATAATGTCCGCTTTCGATTTCTTCGCACCCCGCGCCTCCCACTCCTGGAAGTTCACCAACCCCGGCGACACCCACACCGGCACCATCACCGAGGTCAGCGACGCACGCCAGGCAACCGAGTACGGCTCCAATGAGCTTGCCTACTGGGACAAGGAACGCACCCGCCCGAAGATGCAGGTCGCAGTCACCCTCGACACCACTGAGCGTGACCCGCAGGACGCTAACGATACCGGCAAGCGCACCCTCTGGGTCGTTGAGGACGGACGCTCCGGCTCCATCCTCTCCGCCATCCGCCAGGCAGTACACCAGGTGGGTGCCGGCACTATCGACATTGGTGGCCAGCTGACCGTGACTTTCTCCGGTTTTGACCCGAACAGCAAGAACCCGGCGAACCCCCGCAAGGTCTACACGGCGGCATACCAGGCTCCGGCACCGGCTGGTGGCATGTTCACCAACCAGGCACCAGCACAGCCGGTCGCACAGCCTGTAGCACCCGCGGCACCTGTAGCACCTGCACCTGTGGCACAGCCTGCACCCGCCCCGGCAGCTCAGCCTGTAGCACCTGCAACCCCGGCACCGGTCCCCGCCGTCCCCGACGCAGTACGCCAGGCAGTCACCGCCCTCATCGGCACCGGCCAGGCTGATGAGCAGATCGCTGCGACCCTCGCCGGGACCGGTCTGCCCGTCACCACCGAGACCGTGGCCACCATCCGTGCCGCAAACTAGCGACGCACATCTACCTTCACAGGTAACCCGATAGTGCCCCGCGCGGACTTCCACACACCAACCGCGCGGGGCACACCCACCCCTCCAGCCAAACCAGACCAGCCAACCCATCTGAAGGACACGCCATGGGAACCCCCGTCACCCTCGAAACCGCCCTCCACCTACGCAACCAGCGCCTCTCTATCATCCCCACCCGCCCCGACGGCACCAAAGCCCCCGCCCTACCCTGGAAGGCATACCAGACCGCCCCCGCCCCCATCGCAGAAGTCACCGAATGGTACAAGGACGGCAACCGGCGCAACCTCGGCATCGCCATCGTCACCGGTGCCGCCAGTGACCGTCTTGAGATGACCGAAATTGAGGGACGCGCCGCAGCCGACCTGCCCAAGATTGCCGCCACCATGACCGAACGCGGCCACGCCCGCCTCTGGGAACGCCTCAACAGCGGCTGGCTCGAACTCTCACCCTCCGGCGGCTTCCACTGGATCTACCGCCTCGAGGCAGGCGCAAAGGTGCCCGGCAACACCAAACTCGCACGCAACGCCGCCGGTGAAGTCCTCGCCGAAACCCGCGGCGAAGGCGGCTACTTCATCGCCGCACCCACCCCCGGCAGCCACCACAAGACCGGCAACCCCTGGCAGGTGCTTGCCGGCGGACCCGAAACCGCCCCCACCATCACCGAAACCGAGCGCGCAGCCTTCCACAAGGCAATCACCGACACCCTCGACGAAACCCCAGAGGCCCCCGTAACGCTCTTTAGCACCCCCAAACCCACCATCACCCGCCCCACGGGTGAAAGCGCGGCAGAGGGCGGCCTGAAGCCCGGAGACGACTACGAACGACAGACCGACTGGGCAGACATCCTCACCCCCCACGGCTGGGCCCTCCACTCCACGCTCACCAGCGGTGAACGGTTCTGGACACGCCCCGGCAAAAACCCCCGCGACGGGCACTCCGCATCCACCGGCCACGCCGACGACCGCGACCGCCTCTACGTCTTCTCATCCTCCGTCCCCAACTTCCCCATCGAAGAACCCATCACCAAATTCCGCGCCTACTCACTGCTCAACCATGGCGGTGACGACACCGCCGCCGCACGCGCCCTCGCAGCCGCAGGATTTGGTGAGAAAGCACCCATCACCGTGAAACTCTCCGACATCCTACCCGCACGCCACCCGGCACCACCCACACCGCCACCCGCCACAACAGAGGCACCGTCAGAGGTGCCGGCGGTGAGGGAACAGGCACCCGAAACAGCAACCACCACCACGGAAGAACCCACAACCAGCAGTGACGGCGCCACCACCATTACCGACTGGACCGAACTCGGGCTCATCCGCGCCTTCACCGCCCTCTTCGGCAACCACGTCCGCTTCAACACGGATCGCGGCCGCTTCTTCCACTGGACCGGCACCCGCTGGACCGAACAGCCCGACACTGGCGGCGACACCAAGCTCGCGCTGCTGAGCTTCGCAGCCGCCCTCAAGCCACCCATCGAACCAGGCCCTGAAGGTGGCGCACCACGAGTCAACAAGGAAGCGCACGCGCTCATCCGCTACGCCCGCTCCCACCGAGGCTCCACCGCCCTACTCGGACTCCTCAAAGTCCAGCCCACCATCGCAGTCCCCGCCTCCGCCTTCGACACCCACCTCGACGAACTCAACACCCCCACCGGAATCATCAACCTCAGAACAGGAGAACTCATGCCACACACGCCCGGGCACATGCACACCAAACAAACCGCCGTGGCACCCGCAGGCACCTCCACCACCTGGGAGCGGTTCCTCGCCACCACCTTCAACCACGACCAGGCTCTCACCGGGTACATGCAGAGGCTTGCCGGCTACTCTGCGACCGGTCTGCAGCGTGAGCACGTCTTCGCCTTCGCCTACGGCACCGGCGGCAACGGCAAGTCCGTCTACTACGACGCCATCGCCGGCGCACTCGGCGACTACGCCGCAACCCTACCCGCCGGATTCCTCATGAAGAAACCCTTCCAAGAACACGCCACCGAACTCGCACGCCTCAACGGCAAACGCTTCGTCGTCGGCTCCGAAACCAACGCAACCGACACCCTCGACGAAGCGAAACTCAAGATGCTCACCGGCGGCGACCGCATCACCGCCCGCTTCATGAGCAAGGACTTCTTCGAGTTCACCCCCACCCACCACCTACACCTGATGGGCAACCACCAGCCCGCCGTTGAAGACGGCGGCGAGTCCGTGTGGAGGCGCATGAACCTCGTCCCGTTCGTCCACACCGTCCCCGCCGAAGAACGCGACGAGCTCCTACCGGAGAAGCTGCGTGCCGACGCGGCGGCAGTGCTCGCATGGATCATCCAAGGCGCAGTCGCATACTTCCGTGACGGACTGCAGCCGCCCGAGGCAGTCCGCGCCGCCACCGAAGCCTACAAGTCCAGCCAGGACACGGTCGGTCAGTTCCTCGCCGCCCGCTGCGACCTCTACCCCGGCAACAAGCACTACACCGTGGCGGTCACCGACCTACGCCAGGCCTACCACATCTGGTGTGCCGAGGAAGGGCTGGAGCCTGTCAAGGGCAGGGCGTTCGCGTCCCAGTTGAAGGTGCACGGGGTGCTGGTCGGTCGAGACGCACCGCGCGCAACAAACAGCGGCGGGCGCGTGTTCGGCGGTCTGCAGCTCAAAGATTCTGACATTTGGCAGTGACACAAAGTGACACAAAGTGACACAACTTTTAACCCTTGTGTCACTGAGGTTTTCCCAAGTCAGACCATAAATCAGTGACACAAGTGACACAACTTTTACAAGTAGATAACAAACACAACGCGCGCACACACACCCGTTACAGCCATGCATATAGAACCTTGTGTCACTTGTGTCACTGAAAACCTGCCGACAAGGCAAAACACCCAGTGACACAACTTTTCCACGCAACCCGAAAGACCACCATGCCCCGAAAACCTGCCACCAAGAAGAAGGCATCCCAGCCCACCCCCGTGGAGCCCGAGGCAACCCCACCCGCTCTCACCACCGCCTGGTGGGAACACCACCTATCGAACACCGATAAGCGCGGGCGCACCAAGAACCCCACCCAGGCACGCCCCGCCTACCCCAACCGCTGCCACAACTGCGGTGCCGTAATCCTCACCGGGCGAACCCACGACATCTCCGCCTTCCCCGCACGAGCCAACCCCACCCGACTCACCCCCACGGGGCTAGCCCTCGCCCAAGCACTCGGCATCCACCTCTACGGGCTCGAACACGCAGCCACCACCGTACGCCTGCAAATGCTCGACCTGCCGCCCAGCCACGGGTACCCCTACCCCATCATCCCCGCCCACCACTGCCACCTCCCCGTGCAGCTCCCCGGAACCAACCTCACCACCTCAAAGGCTAGAAAGGAACACACCAATGACGCTCCACCCTTCTGAAACCCCCGACGTCGAAATCAAACTCCGCGCCACCCCACGCATCCAAAGCCGCTACCTCCGCTGGATACCCCTCGACGGAAAAACCCTCCTCTCCATCAACCGCTCCAACGGAACCCACTGGCGCACCTACCGCGCCAACGCCGACCAGTGGAAGCACGCAGCCAACCACGACATCCACCAATGGAAGAACGAGCACCCAAGCCACCAAATCCCCACCCTCACCCACGCACAAATCGACATCTGGGTCTACAAAGCACACCGAGGCCGCTACGACCCCGCCAACCTCTACCCCGTCGCTAAAGCCATCATCGACACCTACGTGCAAGCCGGGCTCCTCCCAGACGACAACCACGAACACCTCGACGGCCCACACCTACACCACGGCGGCTTCAGCAAAGAAGTCCCCGGCCTGCTCATCGTCATCACACCCCTCACCGCACAGCCCCACCCACCGGCCCACCCACAACACTAAGGACACGCCACCATGCTCTCCCTGGACTCACTTCTACACGAATTCACCAGCTACCACACCGCCACCCACACCTGGCACGGGACTACCCTCTACATCCGAGCCCTACCCCTTCTCGACCAACTCGAACACGCCATCACCGAACGCCCCAACACCGGGCCCGGCGGCGGAGGCTTCAAATCAACCAGTCCCTGCAATGACCACGCCCTCCTCATCAAAGCCGCCATCGAACACCAAATCAGGTACGACCTGCCCGCCACCCACCAGATCTACAAACACGCCACCCTAGCCGACAAACTCACCAACTGGGCGCACCACGTCGATACCGACTACGCCACCACCAAACTCACCGGCTGGCGCGAAGCCATCAAAGCACTCGACGAAACCGCCATCCCAATCCGCGTACCCTGCCCCAACTGCGGCGCCGAATGGGTCGTCACCGAAACCAGCGAAGGCGAACAACGAGTAGGTGAAGCAATCCACTTCCACCTACGCGCCGAAACCGCCATCTGCGCCGCCTGTAAAACCACCTGGCACGGCATCGACACCATCCGCACCGCACTCATTGCAATCACCTGAAAACTTGTGTACACTGTGGCCCAGCTTCATAGTGCCCAAAAACAAACAGGGGGGCCATGAAAGCGGCGGATCACAGACGACGACACTCAATGGTTAGCAGCGTGTAGTCACTTCAGTCGGAGCCCCTGCCCAACAACGGACAGGGGCTCCGACTGTACCAGAAAGCAAAAACGATGCTCCCCGTCGCAATCATCACCGCCATCATCGGCACCAACCTAACCGTCAACGCAGTGGACATCGCCACAACCAACGGGGCGCCACGAGCCGTAACCTGCACCATCGCAGGAGCACTCCTGCTCGCCACACTGCTCACAACCCTCACCCTCACCATCTAAGGAGTGGCACCATGTGCCGTAGAAGCTTCACCGACGAAGAAGAGGACAAAATCTTCGCAACACTCCACGAGCGATTCCCCGCAGAATGGGACGTCGACATCAGCTGGGGTCGGACCTTCTTCGACTTCAATTCCACCTTCGAGCTCATCATCTCCAAGGCTCAGCTACGCACCATCATCGGGAGTGAATGCGACTGTGACGACTGCGACCAAATACAGTGACCGCAGCTACCCACCGCACGCCGATAGACCGAGTGTGCCCTCTGCCTAGCAGAGGGGGGGTAATGAAGCGGGAGACACGTTCAATCGTGTCGGATTCTTCCTCTGGTGGGGGGGGAGGAGGGAAAGCATATAGCCTCCCCCCACCAGGCACCAGCCCGCAAGCTACAACTGAAGAGTGGAAGAAGGAGGAAGCATATGGCGACCAGCCGCACCGGCACCGCCCGCTGGAAGAACCTCCGAAAACAAGAACTCGCCGCGGCCTTTGAACGCGGCGACATGCGTTGCCCGATTTGTTTCGTCGCCTACGACTGGCACAGATCGAAGCAACCGAATAGTCCCGAGCTTGACCACGTGACAGCTCACGCTGAAGGTGGCAAAGATGTAGCGGAAAACGTTCGCGTCATCTGCCGCCAATGCAACCAGAAACTCGGCGGAAAGCTCGGAAGCAAACGCTCTCAAGCTCTCAAGACAATACGAATTGCAGAAACGCTGAGACCAAAAACAACACTGATCCTTTAGCCCCAACCATCCACCCCAGCCGGTGACCTCTCACCGCTATAAGGGGGACATCATCAACCGGGGCAAACCACCTGAAGCAAACAGGACCAGGGGGGTACCCCCTCCCCCGGAGGGTGAGTTCGCGCCCTCCGGCGATAGCGATATTTTTGCGCTGATTTTCCACATAGCGAGAGGGGTGGCCGTGAGTAAGATCGGGAAGCCTAAGCAGCTGCCTCCTGTAGGACATGGAGCAGAAGGTGAACTGACCTCCGCCATTGAAGCCGGAGCAGGTCGCCTCGCAGAGCTACGAATTTTGAGGCGTATCGTTGCAAGTCATCTGGAACATCCCAACACGTTAGCGCGTGACCTGGCTGCGCTCGCACGCCGTTACCAGGACTTGACGAAAGAGATTGAAGAGCTGGAGACCCTAGAAGAGACCCTTGGGGCCGAAGCTAGGGAGGCGGGGTATGTCGAAGACGTCCCGTTCGACCCGCAAGCTCTCTGACCTTGCACGGCACCTAGTTATCCCGGCAGACATTGAAACGACAGCCTGGCCTCATCTGGCGCAGGCTCTTCGTCGTATGCGGTACCCGTTGGATACTTGGCAGATGTCGCTGGGGAAGCTTCTGGTGGCAAAGCGTGCGGATGGTATCTATGCGTGTGGCGTTGGTGGTGCGGTGTTTTCCCTGCCACGTCAGGTGGGTAAGACCCACACCATTGCTGGTCTCATCTTCGGGCTGTGCGTGGCGTTCCCCGGGACATTTGTCCTGTGGTCTGCCCACCGTGCTCGTACCCATAATGAGACGTTCCGCTCCATGCAGGGAATTGCGAATAAGCCGGACATTATGCCGTTCATTGGGCATGTGCACCGCGCAGCAGGCTCAGAAGGTATTGAGTTCGCCAATGGTTCCCGCATCCTCTTCGGCGCGCGAGAGAACGGCTTCGGTCGTGGCTTTGCGAAGGTCGACGTGCTGGTCTTCGATGAGGCGCAGATTCTCTCCGAGAAAGCTATGGACGATATGGTTCCGGCGACCAACGCGGCCCCAAACGGTTTGGTGATTATGCTGGGCACTCCGCCGCGTCCCAACGACCCAGGCGAAGTCTTCCGGCAGCGTAGAGAAGATGCGCTCAAAGGGGATAAAGACACTCTATATGTAGAGTTCTCTGCAGACCCCGATGGGCGCCTGGATGATAAGCGGCAGTGGGCAAAAGCTAACCCGTCCTACCCGGAGCGCACTAGCGCTACAGCCTTTGGGCGATTACGTAAAATGCTCGGCTCTGATGAGTCCTTCCGTCGTGAAGCCCTTGGAGTCTGGGATGAGTTGGCAGGCGTGACCAACGCGTTCACCCCGGACGCGTGGAACGCGTTGGAAGGCACTGCGCCAGAAACTGGTCGTGACGTGTACGGTGTGCGTTTCTCGCCGGACGGGTTGGAGGTCGCACTCGCTGTGGCACGCCGCCCCGAAGAGGGGCCCGTGTTCATCGAGGGTATCCGTTCCGAGCCGCTCTCCGCAGGCACCGGCTGGCTGGTGGATTTTCTTGCGTCCAAGCAGGAGCGTGCAGCCCAAATCGTCATTGATGGTAAAGCGGGCGTGGGCTATCTGATCCAGGCGCTTCAAGACGCCGGGGTGAGGAACAAAAAGCTTATCTGGCAGCCTTCCCTAGACCAGGTCATTGCGGCACATGCTATGTTCGACCAGGCTGTTATCGGCCACGATGTTGCCCATAGCGCTCAGCCAGAAATGACGGCGCAGGTGCTTGCCGCTTCCAGGCGAAAGATTGGCAATCGTGGTGGCTTCGGCTGGCAGGCGCCAGAAGGCGGGAGTGTCACGATGTTCGAAGCAGCGACCCTGGCCTACTGGGGTGCCAAAGTCACACGACGTAACCCCATCAAGAGAAAGCAGGTGATTAGCGTATGACCGCGTATATTCCCAGCGTGCAGGCAATCCCTGCGGAACTCCTCACCGAGACTGAGCGCCGCCAAGTACAGGCGATGATTGACCAGCTCGGCTCCAAGCGAGCCATGAACGCCCAGCGGCAGGCATACTACGACCAGAAGATGACGCTCCGAGACCTCGGAATTAGTCTCCCGCGGCAGTTCCTGAATATCGGGTCTGTCCTCGGCTGGCCGGGCAAGGTAGTTGACGTACTGGCAGACCGTATCCGCTTCGAACGGTTCGTATCCACCTCAGAAGAGGACGACCCGCACGGGCTGAATGCTCTCGTAGCTGACAACGGCTTCCAGGAGGCGTTCTCTCAGGCTGTCAGTAGTGCGCTCATTCACTCTTGTGCCTTTATCACGGTGACTGAAGGCGACACTACCAAGGGTGAACCTGAAGTGCTCTGGCTCCCTCGCTCCGCGCACTGGGCAACGGGTATCTGGAACCCCCGCACGCGCTCGCTCTCAGCCGGTCTGACTGTTTCAGAGATTCGCAAAGACGGCACCACCTCGTTCATCCCGACCGAGTTCGTCGCGTACTTTGCAGATAAGACCGTGCAGGTAGTCTTCGATGACACCACAGGGCGCTCCGCGGTTGAGGTCATCCCCAACAAGACCGGCCGCCCTCTGCTGGTGCCCATTATTGTGGGCGCTGACCTGCGCAATCCTTTTGGGCGCTCGCGTATCTCCAAGGCTGTTATGTCGTTGACTGATTCGGCAATCCGCACGATTGTTCGCTCGGAAATCGGTGCGGAGTTCTATGCCTCCCCGCAGAGGTACATGCTTGGTGCTGATGAAGAGGCTCTGGCTGGCTCGAAGTGGTCCGCGTTGACCTCTCGACTGCTGACTATCAGCAGGGACGAAGAAGGTGAAGTGCCGACTGTGGGGCAGTTCCCGCAGATTAGCATGCAGCCGCATACTGACCAGTTGCGTCAGTGGGCGTCTTTGCTGGCTGCGGAGTCTCAGATTCCGCTCGATGAGTTGGGTTTCCCGTCGGATAATCCGTCGAGTGATTCGGCGATTCAGTCACAGCGTGATCCTTTGCGTTTGGCGGCTGAACGCGCGATTCGTGGGTTCAAGCAGTCTCTGCGGCAGGTGGCGTTGCTGTCTGTTGCTTTGCGTGAGGGCTCTATTGAGGGCGTGTCGCTGGTGGAGCCGTGGTTTGCTCCGACGGTGCATGTGTCGGATTCGGCTGCTGCAGACGCTGTGTTGAAGCAGGTGCAGGTGATGCCGTGGCTTGCTGAGTCTCAGGTCATTTTGGAGAAGCTTGGGTATGACGACGCGAGTATTCAGCGTTTGTGGGCGGATAAACGTCGTGCGCAGGCTTCGCAGACGATTGCTCAGCTGGTTTCTTCTCGTCAATCTAAGCCCGAAGAGGTGTCTAGCCCAGGTGAGGTAGAAGAGCTTGTAAAGGAGTGATTCTATGGTGGCGCGTACTGATGTGTCTGTACTTGCGGATACGCTCAATGAGATTG
Source organism: Rothia gullae (assembly GCF_024294905.1). Lineage (GTDB taxonomy): Bacteria > Actinomycetota > Actinomycetes > Actinomycetales > Micrococcaceae > Rothia. The sequence continues at coordinate 336,489 of NZ_JANCOC010000001.1, read as the reverse complement.
TGAACGGTGCGCGCCGCGACCTGGCAGAGATTGCCCAAGCCCTTATTGATACCCCGGATGAGGTGAAGCGTGAGGTCATGCTGGAGAGCATGTACGGGCTGGTCTCTGACTATGGAGACGCTGCCGCGGTGGAGTCTCTGGGCTGGTATCTTGCGTTGCGTGCTGAGGCTGTGGGGCTTGACGACGGGTTCCAGCCGGCTCTTCCTGAGCAACTACCGGAGGACGTGGTTCACGCCTCGACCCGGTGGGCATTGGGAGAGCTAATGAAAGGTGAGGACCCGGAGAAGGCTCTTAAATCTTTGAATGGGGTTCTTGACCGTTTGGTGAAGAAGCTGGGGCGCGAGAGCATTGTGCGTGCTGCTGATTCGGACCCGAAGCGTCCTCGGTGGGCGCGCATTCCTCATGGTCAAACATGCGCATGGTGTTTGATGTTAGCTTCTCGCGGGTGGGTGTATCTGGATGCCCAGTCGGCAGGTGCGGCAAGGCAATGGCATGGTGATTGTGATTGTCAGATTGTGCCTGCGTGGGGTAAGAAGACTCCGAAGATTGCCGGGTATGATCCTGGTGCATTGTATGCCCAGTATGAGGCTGCTCGTGATGCTGTGGTTGCTCGTAAGCAGGGTAAGCATGGGTATTCGCCTTCATTGGCGGAGGTGGCTTCGTCATGGCGGGAGATGTATAACCGTGGTCGGGGTGAGAGTGTTCAGATGCCTAAGGTGCTGCGGGACTATTCGTCAGGGTGGCCTGAGTATTTGGAGTTGTTGAGGCCTGGGCAGTGGCAGCATATTTTGGCTCGTCATGGTGAAGGTGGGAATGCTCCTACTACATTTGGCACATTAGATCCTGGGGATATAGCTATTCTTCTGTTAGGTGTAGTTCAAACTCCTAGATCTGAATGGGAACCAGGTATTTATCCAGATACGTATGAAGGCCATACGGATGTACCTGGTATTGGTATAGTGCGATGCGTGTACCAAATGAAAAATGATATATTGTCTGTACGGAGTTTTTATCCGATTGAGAATAAAGAAGCTGAAGACTATGTTGGATTGGGAAAAAGCTAAGATTCTATCTGCTGTTATGCGAACCCGTACCCTGGAGGAGCGGACACGACCTTTTGTTGAAGAATTTGATAATGTGGGTGAGTGGGAGTTGGCTCTTGCTAGCGTTATTGGTGATTTTGTGAAGCAAAAGGTTACTTTTCCGTATGATGTTGCGGTGCTGGCGGATCATGAATTTATGCCTGATGATCTGGTCGAGAGCATGTGGACTTACGCTACTGAAGAGTTCGACTATGAGGCTCATCTAGACCTCCTAGAGCGTTAGATTTATATAATTAGAAGCCCTGTGCACGGTGTGCGTGCACGGGGCTTTTGTGTACCCATTTTTTGATTGAGTTTTCCACTGTACGGGCGGTGGTGAAATGCCCGGTGATGATCCATTGACAAAACCCCGTGCACGGTTCTCGTGTGCGGGGTTTTGGTGTACCCCTTTTTGGAGGTTTGTATGAGTGAAGAAAATAGCGCACCTGCTGAGGTCGCAGAGCCTAAGAGCGCTACTCAGGAGGGTGTAGAGGCACCGGCAGAGCCTGGTAACGGTTTTGAGCCTATTACCAGCCAGGCACAGCTGAACAAGGTGCTCAATGCTCGCTTGGCGCGTGAGCGTGCGAAGTACTCCGATTATGCGGAGCTCAAGAAGCGTGTTGCCGGCTGGGACAAGCTTGTAGAGCGTGCAGAGACCGCAGAGGCTCGACTGAGCGCTGTGGAGCATGAGAACCAGGTGCGTGCGTGGCGAGCTGCAGTGGCCTCTGAGTATGGTGTCCCCGCCGACGCCCTGCGCGGAGACACCGAAGAGGAGCTGGTTGCACACGCTAAGCAGCTTTCGGAGCTTATCCAGACCCCTGCAGCAGAACCGGCACGTGTTGTTGTGACCGGTGTTGCTGAACCCCAGAACATGGCGCTGAACAGCGACGGAATCGCAGAAGCATTCCGTAAGGTTCTGGGTTTGTAAGAACTATAGACACAAAAATGTGAAAGGAGGGTGACCATGGCCGTCACTAAGGCAGTCACCACCACCGATTTCTCCGGCTTCCTCAAGCCCGAGATGGCAGAAGCCTACTTCGAAGACATTAAGCGCGTCTCTGCTGTTCAGCAGATGGTGCGACAGGTACCCCTGGGGGCCTCCGGTATCGAGGTGCCCGTTGTCACCTCTAAGGCAACCGCTAAGTGGGTTGCTGAAGGCGCAAAGAAGGAATCTACCAGCGCAGGTCTGGGTCTGAAGACCATGAAGCCCATGAAGATCGCGGCAATCGTCCCGATCTCCGCAGAGGTTGTCCGCTCTAACCCCGGCAACTTCATGTCCCTGGTTCGTGACCAGGTCGCCGAAGCAATTGCAGAGGCCTTCGACGCGGCAGTACTGCACGGCACCGACACTCCCTTCGGCGTAGGCCAGGCACTGACCAACACCACCAAGACTGTGGCTCTGGGCACCGCAACAGAGAACAAGGGCGGCATGTTCGCCGACCTGAACTCCGGCCTGGACCTGCTGGTCAAGGACAACAAGGAGCTAACCGGCTTCCTGTTCGACCCCTACGCAGAGCCTAAGCTCAACACCAGCGTAGACACCACCGGCCGCCCCCTGTTCGTCTCCGCACCGACCCAGGACACCGCGTCCCCGGTACGCTCCGGTACCGTGCTCTCCCGTCCTGCTCTCTTCGCAAAGGGTGTGCGTAACGGTGTAGGCGCAGGCAACGTCGTAGGCTTCGGTGGTGACTTCTCCAAGGCAATCTGGGGCACCGTAGGCGGTATCTCCTACGACGTCTCCACTGAAGCAACCGTCACCATCAACGGTCAGCTGACCTCCCTCTGGGAGAACAACCTGGTTGCCCTGCGTGTCGAGGCAGAATACGGCTGGCTGCTGCATGACAAGGATGCATTCGTTAAGTACACCATCAAGTAAGGAGACGTAGATGGCTAGCATGGACAACGGCTACCCGCTCGTGCTTGCGGAAGACCTACGCGCTCGCTGGCCTGATATGCCTCTTGGCTCGGATGCAACCGCCCAGGTGCTTCTGGAGGATGCTGGGGCGCTTATCCGTGCCTCGGCTCCCCACTGGGCGGAGCTGGACGAATATGTGCTGCGCATGGTTGCCTGTGCCATGGTCAAGCGTGGCATGGCAGCATCAGCTTACCCAGATGGTGCCTCCAGCATTTCCCAGACCGCAGGACCGTACAACCAGCAGGTAAGCTTCAGCAACCCCAGCGGAGCTCTCTTCCTGACCAAAGCAGAGAAGAAGCTCCTAAAGGTGGGCTCTCAGAAAGCATTCGTCTATGACCTGCTCGATGAGGAAGTGGTGCGCTAATGTACTGGCTCACCACCCAGCACACAGTACGCCATATGCCTCTGGAGGAGTACACGGAGGACAGCTGGGGCACTAAACACTCCGTGTGGGCCGACCCCGTAGAGGTTGAGGTCTTCGGCTGGGCGCCGCCGTCACCTGACACAGAAATAAGGGACATCGGCACCGGTGTACGCCGAGACCTAGACCTCTACACCCCAACGGGGTTCGCCCGCCCTGGCGACCACGTTGTTATCGACGGGAACCGGTGGGAAGTCATCGGCTACCCCGAAGACTTCACGCATGGTCCGTTTGGCTTCCCTGCCGGCTACCGAATCAACCTACAACGAGTAGAAGGATAGATGTATGGGAAAAGCAAAAGTCGAGCTCAACCTCGCGGGCTTCCATGCTCTCCGCACCTCACCAGAGATGCAAGCAATCCTCGCCGCCAAAGCTGGCGAGATTCGCAGCCGAGCAGGCACCGGATTCTCATCAGGAGTCAAAGCAGGCCCCAAAACATCCGTCGCTCGCGTCTGGCCGAACGGCAAGGAAGGCATGCGCGCCGAAGCAAAGAACGGCGCACTATCCAAGGCAGTCGGAGGGTGGGGAGGTAGCAAATAGTGGCGAATGAGGTCATCCAATACGGAGATGTCTATAGCCGCATCCGCAGCATCCTCACCACCCACCTCAAAGTGCCTGTCCACGTCGCACGCATACCCAGCCCCCGCCCCGACAAATTCATCGTCATCACCCCGTCAGGCGGCGACGAGAAAACAGTCACCCACGCATCACGGTCAATAATCCTCGACGTGTGGGCAGCGCGGGAGAGCGAAGCATACGCGCTCGCTGAGAAGGCAGGCGCGTATCTGCGTGCGACGAAGAACAACGTCAGCGATGAGGTTCTGATCTACTCCATCTCTCCATTGGGTGGAATCGTGTGGATGCCAGACCCTGATGCTGACGTTCCACGTTTTCGGCAGAACTGGCAGGTCATCTGCCGCGGCGCTGTCGTTGACACATTGAATTAACCATCAACGAAAGGAACTCCCAATGGCTAACGTTGCTGACAACGTGCGCGTGGGTATTACCGGCGGATTTTTTGTTGGTCCGGTAAAGACTACGCTGCCGGCGAGTGCGTCTGCATCGATTGACCCGAAGTTCAAGGACCTCGGCTATATCAGCGCGGATGGCGTTACTCAGACCATCGACTCCGACACGTCCGATATTAAGGCATGGCAGAACGGCGATGTCGTCCGAACTATCCAGACCTCTCACAAGGTCAGCTTTAAGATGACGCTCATTGAGACCAATGAGGAAGTCCTGAAGCTCTACTATTCCGACGCTACCGCCACTGCAACCGCAGTAAAGATGACCGGTGCACAGGCACCTCACTTCTCGGGTGTCTTCGATGTACTTGACGGAAACAAGACTATCCGCGTCTGCATCCCTGATGGTCAGGTGGCTGAGCGCGGCGATGTGGTCTACAAGAACGACGAAGCAATCGGCTACGAAGTGACCATTACCTGTTACCCGGATGCGAACGGCGTGAAGGCGTACAAGTACCTGGGCACTCGATAGGTCGGTAGATACCTACTAGATGGAGGGTAAGCCGCCCGTTTTTAGCGGCTTACCCTCCATGCTCACCTAATTCCTGGAAGGACACGACACATGGGCAAGAAGCGCAAGAAGGCAATCAGCCTCACCGACCATAAGAGCAAGAACGGCCAGGACCGAATCATCGTCCATCTGCGCGGCCGTGACTGGGAAGTCAACGCCGCGGCACTTGATGACGCCGAGCTGATGGAAACCCTGATCTCACTGGACGAAGGCAACCCCAAGGGTATCTTCACCGCCGTCCGTGCACTGCTGGGAGACTCGCAGCGCAAGGACGTCATGGAGGTCCTACGCAACCCGGAGACTGGCATCGCATCCATGACTGATTACACCGAATTCTTCACTGATCTCATGCACTCGCTGAACCCAAACTCCTGACGCTCGTGAAGCTCCTTCGGGAGCATCGCGAGCTGATTGAGATTGACCTCATCCGGTTTTACGGTCTTCGCTTTGGAGAGCTTCTCACTAAATACGGCCCTCGCCTCACGGCTGCTATGGTCGTGCACCTGCCCGACGATTCTGCCCTTATGAGGGAGCTCGTCCAGGGATGGAGCCTACAGGACCAGCTTCTTGCCGGCATCTTTGACCGTCTCGCGGAGGCGAATTGGCAGAGGACCGAGGATGGGCAAAAGGGGCATAACCGCCCCAACCCGATTCCCCGCCCTGGAGTCAAAAGCGAGAACTCCCAACAGCTCGGTTCAGGTGCCATGTCGCTCACAGAGGCACGGCACTGGGTTGCTGAGCGGCGCGCCGGCGCCGGTACGGACATCGCCGAAGAGACCACCACAATTTAGGAGGCAACAATGGCAGGCTATGAGCTCGCGAAGGCGTATGTCTCGGTCATCGCTTCGACTAAGGGAGCCGGCGCACAAATCATCTCCGAGATTGGCTCTGCCGGTGAGCGCGCCGGTAGCGAAGCAGGAAGCAAGGCGTCTGGCGCGTTCGGTCGTCTCTTCGGCGGTGCTATCGGCGGCGTGGTCACGAAGGCGCTGGCAGGGCTCTCGCTGGGTACGGTGCTCGGCACTGCGTTCAGTAAGGGCTTCAATCGTCTGAAGGCGATTGACGTTGCTCAGGCTAAGCTTCGAGGTCTGGGAAATGACGCTGACGCGGTGTCCGTGATTATGCAGAACGCCTCTACATCGGTTAAGGGCACCGCGTTCGGTCTGGATGCGGCGGCAACCGCGGCGGCTGGTGCGGTGGCTGCTGGTATTCAGCCGGGTGAGCAGCTTGAAGCAGTTCTGAAGTCCGTCTCGAACTCGGCCGCGGCATCAGGCTCCAGCATGGAGGAGATGGGCGCAATCTACAACAAGGTTGCGAGTGTCGGCAAGGCTCAGAACGACGTTCTGGCACAGGTCGCAGACCGAGGCATCCCCATCTACCAAGCGTTGGCTAAACAGCTTGGCGTGACGGCAGACGAAGTTTTCAAGATGGCCTCTGACGGCAAGATTGGGTTCGACCAGTTCGAGAAGGCTATGACTTCTGCCGCTGGTAACGTGGCATTCGAGATGGGTAATACGCTACCTGGCGCGTTCGCCAACGCGCAGGCTGCCTTGGGTCGTTTTGGTGCGAATATTCTCTCTGGTGTCTACCCGACACTGACGAAGTTTTTCTTGTCGTTCCAGCAGTGGATGAAGCCTGTTGAGGCGATGGGTAAGACCATTGGCGAGAAGCTTGGCTCGGCGATGGAGTACGTTGTCCGTGTTGTCTCGCATGCGGCATCCATCGTGGGTCCGTCAATTGGCGGGCTCGTGATGAGTATCGGCAAGACGCTCGGCGCTATCCTGCCTCCGCTCTGGGATGCCTTCTCAACAGTTGGGTACAGGGTTGAAGAGGTTATCTTCACCATTGCAAGCGCGATTCAGAAGCTCCTCCCAGAGGTCGGCGGACTGGGTGATAGCGCGCTGAACCTGACGAACCCGTTTGATGCAGTGACAGGTCTGGCCGACCTAGCTGCGGGTGCACTGGGACGCCTCACCGACATCATTAACAGGAACCCTGAAGCCGTGACTGCAATGGCAACTGCAGTCATCGGCGCTGTTGGTGCGTACAACACCGCCTCCCGTGCGATCGACGCGGGACGCACCGCACTTGAAACGTACCAGACCGCCGCCGACGCAGTAGGGAAGCTCAAGAGCTCCTTCGATGCCGTCGCAGAAGGCTACCGCCTCGTCGCATCGGGTGCCGGCACCGCAGCTGAAGTTGCCGACCTGTCACGCGAAGCGCAGATTGGCGCGGGAGCATTCAAAGCCAAGGCAGCCGCACTCAAGGTAGCTTCTGCTACCACCGTCGCATATAAGGCGGTGCTGTCGGCGACTTCAGGTGCTCTCGGGTCCTTCCTGGGTGTACTTAAGGCAAACCCGCTCATGGCGGTGGTTGGAGCGCTGGCTCTCGCTGGCGCGGCACTCGTCACATTCTTTACCCAGACTGAGACTGGCCGCCAGATGTGGCAGCAGCTTATGCAGGCAATCGAGCCTGCGCTGAATACGATTATGCCTCTTATCGGCCAGCTGGGTGAGAAGCTGATTCAGTCGCTTCAGCCGGCACTCCAAATCATAATGCCTGCGCTGCAGCGATTTGCGGAGATGGCCGGCGAGGTCTTTGGCCAGGTCGTCCAAGCTGTCCAGCCGGTAATCGAGAGCCTCATTCCTCTAATCGGCAGCGCTATCCAGGCTCTGCTGCCGATTCTGGGGCAGATGGGTGCGGCGCTGATGGAGTCGCTCGGGCAGATTGGGCAACATCTTGCACCGCTGATCCCGATTTTTCTCCAGTTCGGCACGCAGATTGTTCAGGCGCTGTTGCCTGTTGGCCAGCAGCTCATGACTCAGCTCGTGCCTGCGCTCTCCCAGCTCGGCTCAGCTGTGGTGGCGATGCTCCCACAGATCATGGATATCTTTGTTCAGCTCGGGGGAGTCATTATGCAGCTGGTGCCGGTCTTCGGTCAGATTCTGTCGGCGGTCGTGGATTTGGGCGTTCAGGTGCTCGCGGCGCTGATGCCTGCAATCCAGGCTCTCCTTCCGGTGCTCGCGACAATCATCGGAGTCGTCGCTGGCGTGGTTGCGGTCATTGTGACCTCGCTGATTCCTGTCTTCATATCCGTGGTGCAAGCGATTGTCCCGCTCATCACGACACTGATTGATATTCTGGTGCCTGCAATTCAGGCGGTCTTGAATGTGGTCACGACTGTGGTGCAGGCAATTGTCCCGATTGTCCAGGGTGCCCTCAATATCGTCGTCGGCATCATCAAGACAGTGACCGCAATTATCAAGGGCGATTGGAGTGCAGCCTGGGAAGGCATCAAGCAGATTCTCTCCGGTGCCTGGGAAGTCATCAAGGGCATTGTCGTTGGTGCAATCAACATCGTCAGCTCCATCATCACGAACGCTGTGAATCTGATTCGCAGCATCTGGGATGCCGCTTGGAGTGGTATCGGACGCATTGTCTCGACCATTTGGGAGGGCATCAAGAACGGTATCTCCGCCGGCATCAATACCGTAGTCGGGTTCTTCCAGTCGATGGGATCTGACATCATTGGGGTGGTGCGGGGCATCCCTGATCGGATGCTCTCCATCGGTCGTGACATCGTGGAAGGCATCGCCACCGGCATCCGTAACGCCGCCAGCGCGGTTCTTGACGCCGCAAAGGGCGTCGTCAACGCACTGCCTGACTTTGTGAAGTCAGCGCTGGGTATCCATTCGCCGTCTCGCGTCATGCGTGATCAGGTGGGCATCTGGATCCCCGCGGGTATCGCAGAGGGCATCACCCAGGGCGCAGATGTGGCAGTCGATGCGGTCAAGGACATGACCGAAGCCGCGGTCGAAGCCGCAGAGGCAGGAATGGGTACGCTCAGCGCGGCACTCACTCCTGGCGCGCTCAGCGGCTCTGTCTCGCTTGGCGTGCGGTCATCCTCGCTCACCCGTGCACTCTCTGCATCCGCAGGCTCGGCACCAGGTGCTGCCGCCTCCGGTGGGCTCCACGTCCACGTCAACGCGGCTGACGAGATGTCACCTGACCGATTCGGCCGCCGCGTCGGAGAAGCAATTAACCACCATCTCAACCTTGAAGGGGTCCTGATCTGATGATTGGCCAGCACCGTCACCGCGTCACGCTCACCGGAGCTCATGGCTCCCTCGTCCTCACAACCTTTGAGGATGGAGCCAGCGATGACGGGCTGGAGGTCTGGGTGACTGGCCTGCAGGGCTGGGACGGCGGCACCGGTGTAGAAGCTGCCGATGTCCAACGCAAGATTGGGCACGGCATGCTCTCCTACCCGGCGCGCCGTACCGGCCGTACCCTCACTCTCAAGGGAACCATCATCGCGAAGGCTCTGCCCATTCGCGAACTCGCCTCCCGGTTCACCTCATCCCTGCTCTGGGACGGTGAGCTGGGTGCGCTCTCCGTCGAATCCGACAACGGCATCCTCACCTGTAAGGTTCGAATCGACGGAGACCCAAAAATCGAATACCTGGGCGACACCGCGTTCAACTTCGAGCTACCCCTCCTTGCCCCGGAGCCATGGCTCTACGGGCCTGCCGTCACTACACAGATATTCCCCGCCGGCGCCAGCGTGGGGCTCCGGTTCAACCTCTTCGCGCCGGCACCTAGCGGGGTTATCTCCTTCGGTTCCCAGGCTCCTCAATCCGCAGCTATCGCCCATGAAGGGAACGTGACTGCGCACCCCACCTACATCATTCGGGGTGAGTGGTCGTCTGGGTTCCGAATCACCAGCGGCGACCGCGTCATCGAGTATCCATACGCGGTCATCACCCCATCACCGGTCACCATTGACTGCGCCCGTGGCACCGTCACCATCAACGGCACCGATCACACCGCAGACCTCACCCGTCGAGACTGGCACTCAATCTCTGCAAAGTCGGGGTTCGCGCCCACCATCGAAGCGCTCGCGCCTGCTACTGGTTGGTGCGACGTTATCGTCCGAGACACCTACCTATAGGAGAGCACCCATGACTACCGGTTTCGGTATGGCACCTGACCGTAATGGCAATGGAACGACGCCTGATGACTTGCAGGCAGTCATTGCCGCGCAGTACCCCGAGCCTGGAATTATCAGCGGTTGCGAGGTTAAGGGCACCGCCGCAATGAGCTACCAGATTACCGCCGGTGCTGTGTGCATCCACCTCGCGCCGGGTCGTGCAGTACTCGTGCCGGTGCCTGCGCAGCAGATCACGACTCAGCCCGCCCCGACTAACGGGGCGCGAGTCGAGTACATCTACGTTCAGCAGCTGACAGAGCCTGTCAACGGCTCCGTGGCATCCAAAGTGGCAATCGGTGCGACCGTGCCGGCCAACGCAGTGATGCTGTCCAAGCGTGAGATTCGTGCGAACGTCAAGGCGACAAACGCCACCCAGGAGGCCGGCAACATCGTCTTTTCTCGCCCGGTCGGTGGCTCCCTCGGCGTTCTCTTCCACCACGAGACGACTCGCGACACCCCGCACAATCTTGGAGAGTTCCGCCGCGGGGCAGGCACCTTCTTTGTCCCGACTGACCGAACCGTCGACATTCGCCTCACCTCCACGGTGACCACAGCGACCAGCGAAACAAATGTCACCCCGGTCATCGCCAACGGCTCCCTCTTCTACGACGTCTACATCGACGACCGACTGGTACTCCGCCGTGAACGCGCCTTCAACAACGTCTGGGAATCAAAGGACTTCTCCACCATCCAGACACTGCAGAAGGGCCAGCACCGCATCCACTACATCGTCCGCCACACCACCTACGGGCACCCGTACTGGGTCGTGCGCGGCGAAAATGGCGGCTTCCCGTTCCCCGGCGACGTCATCACCGTCACCGACATCGGCGTCGCCAAAGATTGACTTCCTCTACCCCGTTCACGGGGTAGATTCCTACCAACAACCACGCTAAAGCGTGGCTGCTCTCGGTGGGTGAACGGTATCAACAATGACCGCACCGGCAAGCCGACGTCTTACACCATCTCCTCCATGTTCGTTTATCCTCTCGGCAAGCCCTGCCGCGAGCATAATATTAACCGCCGCGTTCAAATCCCTCTCAACGCGGCTACCACAACCAACACACACCCAGTCCCGAACATTCAACGGCTTCCTGCCGTTAGGTGTTCCGCAGATAGAGCAAGTCTGAGTAGTAGGAGCGAAGCGGTCAATCCCCACCACTTCACGCCCCCGCTCTACTGCTTTTTCCTTAATCAAGCGGGTGAGCTGTCCCCAACTAGCGTCCAGCACACTCTTACCCAACCTAGTCTTAGCAAGACCAGCAATTGAGAGGGTTTCCAGGGCGATGACTTGGTTTTCATCAACGATCTGGTTCGCTACTTGGTGCAGGTAATGGGAACGGGTGTTTTTCACTTTGGAATAGGCTTTAGCTACCTGTAGGCGTTGCTTAGCATAACGGTTGCTGCCTTTCTTCTTTCGGGCTAACTGTCGTTGCAGTTTCCCTAGTTTCTTCTCTGCCTTCCGCAAAGGTCTGGGGTTGGCATAGACAGTGCTTTGCCCGTTGCTGTTGATGGTGATAGCCAGGTCTTTGAGTCCCATGTCTACTCCTACGGCGTAAGCGGTAGGAGCTGGGGTGCTCTTAGGTTCTGCTTCGACAACGAAGGAAACATAATAGTTCCCATCTGATTCTTGAATCAGGGTTACAGATGTAGGGCTAGGGGGTAGAGCACGAGAGAGCACAAAGCGCAGTTCCCCGATTTTAGATAATCGAACGAATCCTACACCGTGGCTTGTCTGGCGAACAGAAAAGGCTTGAGAAGTGAACCTAGCTGTCTGTCGTGAGGATCGTTTCTTGAAGCGTGGTGCACTGACTTTAGGGCCTTTACGTTTGCCGGTGGCTGAGGCAAAGAAATTACTGTATGCCTTATCCAGATCACGCAAAGACTGTTGCAGAGGAACAGCAGAAACATCAGAGAGCCAAGACTTCTCAGCAGTCTTTTTCAGGTTGGTAAGACGGGCTGAGAGTTCTTTGTTAGATGGCTTTTTCTTTGTTTCCTTGTAGCAGTTTTCTGAGTAGGCAAGCGCGTCGTTATAGACCACGCGAACGCACCCAAATAGGGCAGCAATCGGCTGTTTTTGCCCTGGTTTCGGGTAAGCGCGGTAACGGTAACGCTTGATACTCATAACCCCTATTATATACTTGGTGTCATGGAAAACGATGCCGATATTAGGCGTGGTAGGCATACAGTTTGGGACTTGCATGTTCACTTGGTGTTCATTACTAAGTATCGGCGTGATGTATTCACTCACGACATGCTCACTGCTTGCGAGAAAACCATGCGAGAGGTCTGCGAGAACTTCGGCGCAGTCTTAGATAAGTTCAACGGGGAAACAGACCATGTTCACCTGCTAGTGCACTACCCAGCAACTATAAGCGTTTCTAAGCTAGTGAACTCTCTTAAGGGGGTTTCATCTCGTGTGCTGCGGCGTGATTTTGAGGCTGAGATTACCCCGTTTTTGTGGGGTGGGCATTTGTGGTCGCGGTCCTATTATGCTGGTTCTGCTGGTGGTGCGCCATTGAGTGTGATTGCTGAGTATGTGAGGTCTCAGGATCGGCCTGGTGTCTGATCTCCACCCTAAAGGGTGGAGTCTTCTTAGCAATCTGGATAACCAACAACAGCAGGAGGAACAATGACCGGGTACGGGCTGCACTGGATCCACACCACCACCGGACAAGTGGGCCCGCCCATCACCGTGCACAACGCCTCCTGGAGCATCGAGCTCAACAAAACGGAGGAAATCTCCCTCACCGTCGATAAGAAGCACCTCAACACCATCAACCCCACATGGTGGGAACCTCTCTCAGGCGGAGTCCTCCTCACCTACACCGCAGCAGACGGGATAGCGCGCCCCATCATCGCCGGCCCAATCACGGATTGGGGCAAAGAAACAACAACCAGCCTCGAAATCAAAGCCGAAGGCCTCCGAGCACTCTTCGAAAAACGCACCATCTGGCAAACCCTCGAATACCGCAAAACCACACTAGGCGAAATTGCCTGGGCGCTCGCTGTGCATGCGATGGACCGCCCGGGTGGGGCGCTGCCGCTGGTGCATGGCACGGTGGGCGATACGGTGGGGGAGCGTGAGCGAACGTATGAGGGGTGGAACCTCGCAAACAACCTCATTGGTAAGCGATGGACTGAGCTATCGGGTGTCATCAACGGTCCTGACATTATGATTCGCCCACGCTGGGCAGATGACGCGCAGACACGGATTGAATGGGCTTTCGTGCACGGCACAGAGGGGTGGCCGTTCATTGCTCAGGATTGGGTTCCTGACTTTGACACGACCGCCGATATGGGTGAGGTTCCGGACGTCTCTGTGACTTCCTCTGGCAAGAATCTAGTGCACCGTATCTGGTGCACTGGTGCGGGCGAGGGCGAGGGCACGGCCCGCGCCCATGCTGAGATCCTCTCAAGTGTCTGGCGCCGCGACCAACCCTTTGTCGAAGACGTGATGAGCGATGCAGACCAAGCAAGCCCCGACGTCCTACGACAGAAGGCGCACGGTGAGCTCCTATCCCGCCAGGCGATGATTGACCAGGTCACGCTGACGTTCGCTGCGAACTCGCAGAAAACGCCTCTGGGCTCATTCTTTGTCGGGGACACTGCGAATGTGACGCTCGCCGGCTGGAAGACGATTCCCGACGGCACTCGACCTATGCGAATCATCAAGATGAACGGCGACCTCAGCCCACAGGTCACACTGGATTTCCAGCAGGCACAGTGGGAGAACAAGTGACTTCCTCCCCTCCCTCACGGGAGGGGCTTCCTACCAACCAGACTGCGATTCCGGCCAGGTGAGTTCATCACCGGCCATCACCACCACAGGCTAGTTCTCGATGGGTTCTTGCTTCACACAAGGACAGCGCCAGCAAGCTGACGTCTTACACCCTCTCCACAAGCGTTTAGGCTCTCGGCAAGCCCTGCCGCGAGCATGATATTCACCGCCGCATTGTAGTCACGGTCAAGGTGGGTATTGCAGTGGGTACATACCCATGTTCTGATGTTTAACGCCTTCTTGCCCCCTGGCGCCCCGCACACAGAGCAGGCCTGGGTAGTGGGGGCGAACCTATCAATCTTGATAAGCCTCCCGCCGGCGTTAGCTAGTTTATAGTCCAACATGCTGATGAGTGTTGCCCAGGCAGCGTTATTGATTGATTTCGCTAACCGGGTGCGCGAGAGTCCTGCGATGTTCAGTGTTTCTACTGCCACTGTTTGGTTTTCACGGGTGATAGTAGAGGTGAGTTTGTGCAGGTGGTCATTGCGCTGGTTGCGGGTTTTTTGGTGGACTTTAGCTACGTTGGTGGCAGCTTTTGCGCGGTTGTTTGAGCCTTTCTTGGTGCGGGCAAACTTACGTTGAGCACGGGTAAGTTTGCGCTGGTTTTTCCGGTAAAACTGTGGGGTGTCAATCTTGTGCCTGTACCCGCTAGTGGTAGTGATGGCAGCAAGGTGGGTAAGCCCTAGATCAATACTGGCAGCCTGGGCTGGGGCGGCAGCGCGGGGCTGGGTTTCAAGGATAAAAGAGGCCCAGTATTTGTCGGTGCTGTCTTTGCTGATGGTGAGGCTGGTGGCAGTCTCTACATTGCGCCCTGCCTTGCCTTTGACCCAGCCGACCTTGGGGATGTAGAGCTTGAACTTCCCGCGCTTGGCGTCGTAGGCCTTGATTTTGAAGGAGTTGGCCCCAGGTAGGCGAAACGACTGAACCCCTTTACGGGTACGTCTGGGTTTTTTTGCTTTCTTGCCCGCGGCACGTTTTTTCACCATTGCAGCGTAGGCATCTTTAGCCTGAGTGCAGGACTCCTGCAAAGCAGCCGCTGGTGCCTGGGTAAGCCAGGGGAAAGCCGTCTTTTTATTACTGACTGTCAAGATAGAGCGTAATTGTGAGTAGGTCTTACGCTGCTGCACCTGATTCTCATATTCGTAGTCACGGTAGGCGGTGTACTGGTTGAAGATGAACCGGACGCAGCCGAAGATACGCGCTAAGTCTTGTTCTTGCCCGCTGGTGGGGTAGATTCTCGTTTTGTACCCTTGCTTGCTCATGGTTCACCTCCAATCTACCGTAAAATACTACCTAGAATTATACACTCTACAATAAGGAAAAACACTGTGAATAAAGATGATTACAGGCGTGGTAGGCATGTGGTCTATGATTTGCATGCTCATATTGTCTTAACCCCCAAATACCGCAGAAAAGTGATGACCGAGCGTGTCCATGCCCTGATTGAAGAGACCACCCGCGAGGTCTGCCAGCGATTTGATGTTGTAGTAGATGAGTTCAACACAAATCAAGACCACGCCCACCTGCTGATTACCTACCCACCCAAAGTTTCTCTATCCACCCTGATTGGGGCTATTAAGACCAATACTGCTAAGCGGGTGCGAGCGGCTGGGTTTGAGGAAGTGCAGCGGGCTTTATGGGGTGAACATTTTTGGTCACCGTCGTATTTTGTGGCTTCGACAGGTGGGGCGCCTTTGGAGAAGGTGAGGGTCTATGTGCAGCAGCAGGGGCAGGTTCCTCGGGGGCCGGGGAATCCTTTGTGGTGATTCATCCACGCCCTGACGGACGTGGGTTTCTCACCACCCACCAGCTAAAAGAAGGAGGCAACGCATGGTGATGTATATTGACCAGCGCCCTACCCGCACCGCCGATACGCTCCGTGAGCAGATGCGCCGGCTGCGTGTGCCAGCCTCAACACCTCATGGAATCAAGATTGCCACTGCTGCAGAGGCCACCCTGTACATGGACGCCGCCGGCACGGCTCGCCGCTGGGATGGAGACACTATCGCCAGCTTCGACGCGCGCCTCTCGGAGGCAACCAAGGTCGTATCGCAGGCACGACAAACCCTTCAGAAGGCAGAGCTTGGGCTGGTCGAGGCGGAGTCCCGCATCCAGGCAGTGGAGCAGCAGACAAGCAAAGACGCCATCACCAAAAAGGCGGTGGCGGGGCTCAAAAGCTTGTCGGAGCCGTGGATTGGGCGGGACATGATTGTGCCCGGCACTATCGATGTGCGGCGTTTGAACGTGACGCAGGAGCTGGCCGCACAGGTGGTGCGCGCCATGAGCACCGAAACAAAGAAACTCGTCGTGACTGAGGATGCAATCCTGGCGCGGGCAACCGTCATTGAGGGGCTGGCTGCCTCTGAGGTGGTGGCGCAGAAAATGGTCACCTCCGGCATGTTGCAGACGACCAAGGAGGCGCGGCGTGGGGTGAAGATTACCCGTGACGGTATCGCCGCCTATAACCACCTGGGTGAGCAGACGGTGAAGATTGACGCCGGCGGCAACGAAAACGAGTTCCGGGGGACTTTCCACACCTCGGATAAGTCCAAGCCGGGCATTTCGATCCTGACGGAGGCGGGGCGTGGCGCCGCTGGTAGCGTGGATTCGGTGATTGAGATGCGCACCGGCGCGGATGGCGGGCACACCCCCAAGGGTGTTGTGCGCATGAACCCGCAAGGTGCTTTGACTTTGGGTGTGCAGCCGGACGGGTCGAATAGCGCCGATGTGAAGGGGCTTGTCGTGCTCCCGAACGGGGATGTGTCCGTGCAAGGCACACTACGAGTGAACCAGAATCTTTATTTGCGTTCCCTGTTTGAGCAGTCTGAGACGTTCGCGTTCGTCTCGATTGGTCCGTTGGATGAGATCCCCTCACACAGCGCTAGGACGTACAGGGTGACGTTTAGGGAGCAGGTGCAGCTTCCGGTGGTGTTCGCGATAGCTGGCGCTACCGGGCAGCCGCTAGTGTGCACCAACCTAGCGTCATCCCGGTCGCATGCGGATGTTGTGGTGCACAACCTGGGCGGGCAGGGATCTGGCAGGTTCTGGCTGGATGTCGTGTGCCTTCCCATCAAACGATAAGGAGAAACGAAATGACTTTGGAGCAGTGGCAGGCTAAAGCATTGTGGTTGCAGCAGGAGAATGAGCGGCTGCGTGCGGAGCTGCTGGACGAGCGGGTGCTGGCTGGGGTTATCCACCTCACCGACCCGCAGGGGCAGCCGGAGCCGACCGTGCAGGTGCTAGACGGTGATGACCCCGGCGTGGGCAGCACCTCTACGATGACGCCGGCGAACCCGTAGAAAACCCCTACAACGAAGCGCCCAGCCCCTGGCTATGGGTACTACAAACCGACTGGGCAGAAGGCGACACTGTTTTCGAGACATACGTGGCAACCTTCTACCCGCAGCACAAGAAATCCGTATAAGGAGGCGAACATTGGCAAAGTACGCCCACATCACAGGGCGATTCAAGACCCACCAGCAAAAGTACGGGACCCAGGTACCCGCAACCGGAACCGTAACCTTCACACCGACCAGCTACGCCACCGATCAGGAGACCGTGTATGTCCCTGGCGCTCGCACTGCGTACCTGGTGGACGGTGTCCTTCGCGAAGAACCTCATGGTGGCGCGGAGGGGGTTCTGCTGCTGGCTCCCGGCGAGGGCATGGAGCCGTCAACCTGGGCGTATAAGGTGACTGCTTCTCTGCGTGACGAGCGTGGCAACCCGGCCCCGTTCCCGCCTGGCTTCCTGGAAGTGGCCGCCGATGAAACTATCGATTTGGCTCATCGCGGCCTCACCCATGCCCCGACTGGGGAGCTTCACTGGACGAATATCCTCGGGGAACAGGGAAAGCGTGGCGAACAGGGTCCTAAGGGCGATAAGGGTGAGGCTG
>NZ_JANCOC010000001.1:240698-318778 GCF_024294905.1 Rothia gullae | reverse complement strand
GCGAGCCTGGTCCCAAGGGGGACCCTGGTGAGCGTGGTGAGCGTGGCGAGCCTGGTCCCAAGGGGGACCCTGGTGAGCGTGGTGAGCGTGGCGAGCCTGGCCCCAAGGGGGACCCTGGTGAGCCCGGACCCAAGGGGGACCCCGGTGAACGTGGTGAGCCCGGACCCAAGGGCGACCCTGGCGGGCTGGACGCGGAAGCAACCGCACTTGTCCAAAGCCTCGCATCAGGGGCAGCCCAGCGCGATACCGGGTGGCGGCGCGTGCAATCTCCCGCCCTCGCTGCCGGAAGCCTCTTCTACCGCCGCGTCGGAGACTGGTGCATCGTCGCCGCCCGCGGCGGCGCCTGGGACACCATCACCATTCACGACCGCCCCGACATCAAAGATGCCGCATACAGGGAGATGGGGGAAAGAATTCGTCTTGTCACGACCGTCCCGCCCGGGTGGCAGTCCGTGCAGCCTGTACTAGCCCCCGTGGTCGCCGACGATGGAGAATCCCGAGGCATCATCCTGCTTCATTCAAAGAGTGACCTGAGTCGTATCATCTGGCGCCGCGGAAACCTCGACCTTTCCCCACAAAACCGCACCCATCTGCGGTGCGGCATGCTCATCTACCCAGCCTCCGACCCGTTCCCGACCGTGCTACCAGGCACCCCAGCCTAAACACGGAGCGGGCACGACAAAAATATTCACTTCGAAGAAAGGAAGGTAACCAGACATGGCTACCATCGCACAAGAACTCGCTGCCTCCCAGGACGCCGACCTGCTCAAGCGCGCCACCCAGGCCGCCCAGCGCCAGCGCATCCCCAACGCGCAGCACTCCGTGGAGGCAAACATTGGGCTACTCGTCTCCCTGCCCGCAGGGGCAGGCTCCGCCCAGACCATCGCAGACGTACACGCCTACGCCGTCGCTGAGCATGCCAAGGCTGTGGCTGCACTGGATGAGGCGCAGGCCGAGCTGAATGCCAAGCGTGCTGCGCTCGCTTCTCCTGGTGCGGACCCGGCCCGCGTGACGGATGAGTACATCATGTACGCCATCGGTGTTCTCTTCAAGGCGCCGAACTCCTCAGACCCCATCACCGTGGGAGAGTATGCGCGGTGATGTTGCCGGAGATTCCCCGCATCGGGCACCCGGTGCTGGACGGCATCATCCAAGCCGTCGTCTCAGTCGGAGCTGTGCTCTTCTCCCTGCTGATTGTCTGGCTTAAGTGGGGTGCCCCGCAATGGGAGCGTCTGAACGCCAAGGTGCGCTCCATCAAGGAGCAGACCACCAACAGCCATGAGACGAACCTGCGCGATGACCTCGACAGGGTGCTCGCCAAGCAGGAGGAGACAAACACCCAGCTCATTCGTGTGCTGGATAGGCTGGAAGTGCTTGCGAACGATTTTGAGACGGCACGCGCCGAACATGCCGATTTCCGGCGCGATATCGGCGGGCTGCGGGATGAGATGCGGCACGCCAGGAAGCGGCACGATTCGAGCATGGACAGGATCGAATCGCTGGAACGTGCAGGGCGCACCGAGTGCCAGGCCAACAAGAAAGACACATAACCCCCACCCGTTGGGGGTTTCCCTATTTTAAGGAGATACTGTGAAGTACGAGGACATTACCCACTGGGACGCGGGCAGCTTCACCGCCGCCAACCGCACCATTAACGATATCGATACTATCGTGATCCATCACTGGGGTAACGACGGCCAGCGCTTTGAAGACGTCTGTAACTTCTTCGCCGGCGGCCCCGGCACCTCCGCACATTTTGTGGTGGAGGCAGGCCGCTGCGCCCAGCTCGTCGAAATTAAGGACATCGCCTGGCATGCAGGCAATTGGCCGGCAAACCAGCGCAGCATCGGCATCGAGTGCCGCCCGGAGATGTCTGCGGAGGATTTCGAGACCGTCGCCCAGGTCATCGCCGATATCGAAACCTACTACGGCCGCAGCTTCTACATCCATGGTCACAAGGACTTCTTCAACACGGCTTGCCCTGGCCGCTGGTACGACCAGTTGGACCGCCTTATCGACCGCGTGAACGCAATCAAGGAGGGCAAGGTCGAGAGCGGCGTTGAGAATGTCCCCGCGCCGCTGCCTGCCGTGGATGTGGAGCGTATCCGTGCCGAGTTCGCAGAGCTGGATAAGCAGCTGCGGGAGGCTGTGGAGGCTGGTAAGCAGCTTGGGGAGACCCTCGATGTTTAGCTGGCTTACCCCTACCGTGCGCGGCTGGATCTACCGGGTGGCGGTGGTTGCTTTGCCGCTGCTGGTTGCCTATGGTGCGTTGGATGCGAATAAGGTGTCGCTGTGGGTTGCCCTGTTGGGTGCGGTGTTGGTGCCGGGTGTGGCTGCGGCGCATACCCCTGTCCGCGCCCCCAATGATGACGCCCCGCCTGGCGAGTCGTAACATGGCTCCCTGACACGTTAAGAAGCCCGCTCCTTCCTTCCCCCTTGTTGTGGGGTTGGGAGGGGCGGGCTTCTTTTTTGTACCCAAAGTAGTGAGTAAATAGTGACCTATCCACCTATAACACCACCTAACCCTTGAAATTACGGGGGAAGAAAGCGCAATAGTGAACATCTCTTTATTGGTGTCATTTGGGTGGTGTTGGGCAGCTCATTTTCCCTGTTGGAAGCTTATGTAGCAGGGATAGTTAGCTCAGCCTACTGCGCTCCCCCACCGCTACTTTATACTGCCGCTTCATCCCGCCGCCTGAGACTGTCCCTTGGGTGCATCCATAAGCCGTTTTTGACCGCAAAACATCCCGCCCCGCACCCTCCTTGACGAGGGCACCGGGCGGGCTGTGTGTTCAAGATTTCCCTGTTTTATTTGGGGTATATCACGATGCGGCTACTGGGCTTATTACTGGGCTTATTACTGGGCTTCGCGTGCCTGCTGGCGGCGTACACGCTCACGCACCGCATCCTGGGTGGTGTCGTTGATTTCACCAACGAGCTCCTCCAGCACGTCTTCGAGGAAGACCACGCCGAGGGTTACACCCTGTTCGTCCATAACCTGCGCGATATGGGTTCGGCTGCGCTGCATGGAGGCGAGCGCATCGTCAATATCGGTGGTCGGGGTGAGCGTGTCCAGGGAGCGTAGCTTGTACCAGGGGAAGGGCTCCTCGAACCGTTCGGGGGTGATGGCGAGGGCGTCCTTCACATGCAGGTAGCCCATGTAGGTTCCGTCGCTGTCGGTAATGACGAAGCGTGAGTAGCCGCTACGTGCCACGGCGTGTTCCAATTCGGCGGGGGTGCTGCCGAAGGGCAGGGTGACGAGCTTATCGCCGGGTACCATGATTTCGTAGACGTCCTTCTCGGTGAATTCGAGGGCACTTTCAATCACGCCGGCGTCGTCTTCCACAGTGCCTTCCGCGGTTGAGGTTGCCACGATGGTCTGCAGCTCACCCAGGGTGAAGGTGGAGGCGACTTCGTCCTTCGCTTCGACCTTCATAAGCGCTAGCAGCTTATTGGACAGGTTGTTCAGCAGGGCGACCACGGGGGCGAAGATCTTGGAGAAGGTCACCAGGGTCGGCACAATCCAGAGAGCCACACCGCGGACGGCGAGGGTCACGGCGGCGTTCTTGGGAACCATCTCGCCGAAGATCACGTGCAGGTAGGTGACCAGGATCAGGGTGATCCCAAAGGCGAGCACGTCCACGATTGCGTGGGGCAGGCCGACCAGGTGCAGGGGCGCCTCCAGCATGTGGTGCAGCGCCGGTTCTGAGACGTTCAGAATCAGAAGGGAGCAGATGGTGATGCCCAACTGGCAGGTGGCGAGCATGAGCGAGACGTTTTCTAGCGCGTAGATGACGGTCTGTGCTCGCTTATTGCCTTCTTCGGCGAGCGGTTCGATTTGTGCTCGTCGGGTGGACATGATGGCGAATTCACCGGCGACGAAGAAGGCGTTTCCGGCGAGCAGGATGACGAGCAATGCGATGGCTACCCAGTCATTCATGCGTTGCCTCCCTTCTCGGTCTGTTCCTGTGCGCTAGGTGCGGGGGTGAATCGGATGCGGTCCACGCGGCGGCCTTCGAGGGTGTCCACGCGCAGGGTACCGCCGGGTACGGGGACACTGTCGCCTACTTCGGGGATGCGACCGAGCCGTTCCATCATGAAGCCGCCGACGGTTTCGTATTCGGGGCTTTCCTCAATCTCAAGCCCGGGGATGAGAGTGTTGATTTCGTCGGGGCGGCGCAGACCGGAGAACACCCAGTCGCCGTTGCCGTAGCGTAGGGGGCGTTCGGTGCGGCCGCGGTCGTGTTCGTCGGAGACTTCGCCGACGATTTCTTCGACGAGGTCTTCGAGGGTTGCGATGCCGGCGGTTCCGCCGTATTCGTCGAGGACCACGGCGAGCTGCAGGGCACCCTGGCGTAGCTGGGTGAGTAGCGCATCCAGGTGCAGGGTTTCGGGGACCTGTAGCACGTCTTCTGCGAGGGCGCCGGCTTCGAGGGTTTCGCGAACCTCCGGGGGCACACCGACCGCCTTCTTCACGTGTACGACACCCACGATGTTGTCGTGGTCGCCCTTGTAGAGGGGGAATCGGGAGTGACCGGTGGAGCGTGCCAGCTTGATGACTTCGGCAACGGGGGCGGTGTCTTCGAGCATGGCGACCTGGCCGCGCGGGGTCATTACTTCGGAGGCAGTCAGCTCGGAGAAGCGCAGGGTGCGGTCCACGAAGCGTGCCGCGTCGGAGTCGAGGGTGCCTTCTTCTGCGGAGCGGCGCACCATGGAGGAGAGCTCTTCTGGGGTGCGTGCGGCGGAGAGTTCTTCTTTGGCTTCCATGCCGAAGCGTCCAAGGATCCAGTTGGCGGAGCCGTTCATGAGACGCACGAGCGGGGACATGACGCGAGTGAATGCCAGCTGTGCGGGGGCGACTCGGCGTGCCACAGCGTAGGGTTCGGCGATGGCGAGGCCCTTGGGCAGCAGCTCACCGACAACCATGGACAGCAGGGTTGCGATGAGCATTGCCAGCAGCAGGGTGAGCATATCGGTCACGCTGCTGGGCAACCCCAGGCTGTTGATAACACCGGTAGTGAGCGCTTTGATGGCGGAATCGAGAGTGTAGCCGGTCAGCAGCGTGGTGATGGTGATGCCGATCTGGCAGCTGGACAGCTGAGTGGAAAGGGTTTTGAGGCAGCGCAGGACGGCGTCGGCGGCTTTATCGCCGGAGTCCTTTGCCTGCTGCACGGTCGCGGTTTCGAGTGCTACGAGGGAGAACTCTACGGCGACGAAGAAGCCGGTACCCAGGATGAGGAGCAGGCCGATGAGTAGGAGCATCAGATCCACGCGGTCACCGCCTCCGCGGGGTGGTTTGCGCTGTGCTGGTTCTGGAGTAGAGATTCAGCAGGCAATCTGTCCAGATGCTGAGCACCCGAGGAGGGATTATTTTCGGGTGTACTGATGCCATGGGGTGCAGCGTGTGCTGGCAGTATTCTACGTTGGCTAGTAGTCAGAGTCTTACTCAAAGGGTCATCCATACCCAATATTTTAGCGAAGGTTTCGTCTCTTCCAGGCGCCTTAGAGTGCCTGCTCACAAGTGCAAGACTGCACTTGGTGCGCACGCGGCTCATTGCGAATTAGCAAGAGTGAAAAATTGCATTGCGGATATAGCGCGATGAGCTGGAAAGTTCACCGTGCTTCTCTTTACACTTATACGTAGGAGCATGAGTGTGCCGCCATGCAAGCGGATGAACCCCGACGTTCACGGCACGCTAGGCAGGTTGGTACGGTGCATACCCCGCACAGGCAACAGCCACCAAAGGCGATGCGCACATGCTCAGCGTGATGATTCGCCCCTCGAAGACGCGGGTCGTCTATGCCGGGGAGAGTCCCGGACGCGACGGATAAATTCACACTAATTGGAAGAGGCGTTTAACGTGCCAAATCTGCCAGAACATCTGGTTCCTGAGGAATTTGCCGGTAACGAATGGTTCGTTGAAGAACAGTACGAGCGTTACCAGAAGGACAAGAACCTCGTGGACCCTTCATGGTGGCCCATTTTTGAGACCATCGATAAGGCGCTGGGAGGCGCCGGTACCGCTAGTGCAGCTCCTGCTGCGGCACCCGCCGCACCGGCTGCACCTGCCGCACCTGTAGCAACTCCCGCCCCCGCGGCACCGAAGCCTGCGGTTGCGCCTGCTAACCCCACCCCTCCCGTTGCTACTCAGAAGGCTGAAACTGTGGAACCTGCTGAAGACAAGATTGTCCCCCTCCGCGGCCCTGCTAAGGCAGTCGTCACGACCATGGAAGAGTCGCTGACTGTCCCCACCGCAACCACCGTTCGTGCGGTCCCCGCAAAGCTGCTCATTGAGAACCGTGCTGCCATCAACAAGTACCTGGCAAGCACCCGCGGTGGCAAGGTCTCCTTCACCCACCTGATTGGTTACGCAGTAATTCGCGCAGTGGCGGCGATGCCTTCGATGAACGTGACCTACGGCGTGGATGAGAAGGGCAAGCCCGTTGCGATCCACAACGCGCACGTGAACTTTGGTCTGGCTATTGACCTGCCCCGCCCCGATGGTTCCCGTAACCTGGTCGTTCCGAACCTCAAGGGTGCTGAGAAGCTGAGATTCCGTGAGTTCTGGGATGCGTACAACGACATCGTTAAGCGCGGCCGTAACGGTGCGCTGACTGTTGAGGACTTCCGCGGCACCACTGTTTCGCTGACCAACCCCGGTGGTATCGGTACCGTCCACTCGGTGCCCCGTCTCTCCAAGGGCCAGGCAGCCATCATCGGTGTGGGTGCGCTGGAGTACCCGGCTGAGTTCCGCGGTCTGTCCGAGAAGCTCATCACCCAGCAGGGTCTGTCCAAGATCATCACCCTGACCAGCACCTACGACCACCGCGTCATTCAGGGTGCAGGTTCTGGTGAGTTCCTGAAGCTGGTTGAGCACTACCTGCTCGGCGGCGACGACTTCTACGACGCAATCTTCCGCGACCTGAAGGTTCCTTTCGAGCCGGTTCGTTGGGCACGCGACAACCACGTCGATGACGCTCAGGAAATTTCCAAGGTTGCACGTATCCAGCAGCTGATTCACGCTTACCGCGTGCACGGCCACCTGACCGCAGCAACCAACCCCGTTGGTTACAAGATGCGTTCGCACCCGGACCTGAAGCTGGAGAACTACGGCCTGACCCTGTGGGATCTGGACCGCGTCTACCCGACCGGTGGCTTCGGCGGTTCCGAGCGTCTGCCGCTGCGCACCATCCTGGAGCGCCTGCACGAGGCATACTCCGGTTCCCTGTCCGTTGAGTACATGTACTCTGAGGATTCCGAGGTTCGCGCATGGTTCCAGGAGCGCCTGGAACGCGGTGTTGCTAAGCCCACCCGCGAGGAGCAGCTGCGTGTTCTCTCCAAGCTGGTTGAGGCTGAGGCATTCGAGAACTTCCTGCAGACCAAGTACCTGGGTCAGAAGCGCTTCTCCCTGGAGGGCGGCGAGTCCCTGATTCCGCTGCTGGACGCTGTTCTGGACAAGGCCGCTAACAACGATCTGAAGGGCGTTGCCATTGGTATGGCACACCGCGGTCGTCTGAACGTGCTGACCAACATTGCTGGTAAGTCCTACGCTCAGATTTTCCGTGAGTTCTCCGGCACCGCAGCACCCTACGAGGGTGGCTCCGGTGACGTGAAGTACCACCTCGGTACCGAGGGTGTCTTCACCTCCGAATCCGGTAAGCAGACCCAGGTTTACGTGGCTGCTAACCCCTCGCACCTTGAGGCTGCAAACACCGTGCTCGAGGGTATCGTCCGCGCTAAGCAGGACGTCTACCGCGAGCAGGGCGTTGAGGGCCACCCGGTCCTGCCGATTCTGATTCACGGTGACGCAGCGTTCGCTGGCCAGGGTATCGTCATGGAGACCCTGCAGATGGCTGGCCTGCGTGCGTACACCACCGGCGGCACCGTACACGTTGTGGTGAACAACCAGATTGGCTTCACCACCCTGCCGAACGACGGCCGCACCGCAACCCACGCCTCCGACATTGCGCGTATGACCAAGGCTCCGGTCTTCCACGTCAACGCTGATGACCCGGACGCAGTGGTTCGCGCCGCACGCCTGGCATTCGAGTACCGTGAGCGCTTCGGTAGCGACATTGTCATTGACCTGATTTGCTACCGCCGCCGCGGGCACAACGAGGCTGATGATCCGTCGATGACCCAGCCGAAGATGTACCAGGATATTGACGTCCTGCCCTCGACCCGCACCCTGTACGCACAGGACCTGGTCGGTCGTGGCGATGTCTCTCAGGAAGAGGCAGACGAAGTTCTGGACTCCTACCACTCGAAGCTGGACGCTATCTTCGTCGAGACTCAGTCTTCGGCACCGGCTCCTGCTGGCGCGCATGTTTCCGGTCTGGAACTGCCCGCATCCCAGCAGAACACCGAGGTCGTTCACGCCGGTAAGACTGCAATCTCCCGTGAGACTCTGCAGCACATCGCTGATGCGTTCGGTAAGGCTCCCGAGGGCTTCACCGTCCACAAGAAGCTGAAGAAGCTCATGGAGCAGCGCGTTGAGATGGGCCGTACCGGCAACGTGAACTGGGGTATGGGCGAACTGCTCGCCTTCGGTTCGCTGCTGATGGAGGGCACCGACGTTCGTATGAGCGGTCAGGACGTTCAGCGCGGTACCTTCGTTCAGCGTCACGCTGTTCTGCACGACCACATCACTGATGAAGAGTGGTCACCGCTGGAGCACCTCTCTGAGGACCAGGGCAAGTTCCGTATCTACAACTCCTTCCTCTCTGAGTACGGTGTTCTCGGCTTCGAGTACGGCTACTCGGTGGAGCGCCCTGACTCGCTCGTGGTGTGGGAGGCTCAGTTCGGTGACTTCGCGAACGGTGCTCAGACCATCATTGATGAGTTTGTGTCTTCCTCCGAGCAGAAGTGGGGCCAGCGCTCCTCGCTGGTTATGCTGCTTCCTCACGGCTACGAGGGTCAGGGTCCTGACCACTCCTCGGCTCGTGTTGAGCGTTACCTGCAGCTGTGCGCTGAGAACAACATGACTGTTGCTTGCCCCTCGACCCCGGCTTCGCACTTCCACCTGCTGCGTCGCCACTCTCAGCACCGTCCGTACAAGCCGCTCGTGGTGATCAGCCCCAAGCAGCTGCTGCGTCTGAAGGCTGCTGCGTCCTCCATCGAGGACTTCACCGAGGGTTCGTTCCAGCCGGTGATTGGTGACCGTTCGGGTATCAGCCCGGCTCAGGTTGAGCGTGTGGTCTTCGTATCCGGCCGTCTCTACTACGATCTGGAAGCTGAGCGCGAGCGTCGCGGCGACACCAAGACCGCTATTGTCTCGGTGGAGCAGCTGTACCCGCTGCCCGAGCAGGAAATCAAGGAGCAGCTGGCTCTGTACTCGAACGCTACCGACATTGTGTGGGCTCAGGACGAGCCTGCTAACCAGGGTCAGTGGCCGTTCATGGCTCTCAACCTGCAGCCGCTGATCGACCGCCGTATGCGTCTTGCTTCCCGCTCCGCAGCTGCTTCCCCGGCTGCCGGTACCGGTAAGCTGCACGCAGCTGAGGCTGAGGCTCTGCTCAAGCAGGTCTTCGAAGGCTAAACCGCTAAGGTTTTAGCTCTTCAAAACCCGTCTTCCCGTCAGATGTTTCTAACGGGAAGACGGGTTTTTTAGTCTCGGATGTTTACCGGAGAGGGTATTAAGTTCGAAAAGAGGGTCAAGAGCGCTTATCCTAGATATGAAGACTATTACTCACGTGCCTTGCCGCCTCTCACGGCGGGCGCATCCTGCTGAAGAAAGAATTCCGTGGAGCAACGCAATATTCGAATTGTGGCAGTCGGCGATGACCTGCTCGCCGGTGTTGGCGACCCCCGTACCCTCGGCTGGTTTGGCCGCGTTATGGCGCGCACCCCGCAGACCACCGTATCCATTGCGGCATATAACCTTGCCGCCCCCAATGAAGGTAGCGAGCAGCTGAATGCACGCTGGTTCGAGGAGGCGCGCCGCCGCTTCGTTCCCGGTGCTGATAACCGCCTCATTATTGCTCCGTCGACCTTTGACATTGATTTAGGTCTGACCAGCGCTCGTTCCCGTTTGAACCTGGCGAACATTGTGGACATGGCGTCGCAGAACAACATTAAGGTTCTGGTTGTTGGTCCGCCGCCGACCCTGGACGCTGAGCGTAACCGCCGTATCGCTGACCTGTCGGCGGCGTACGCGGATGTGGTGACCCGCCGTAACCACGTGTATGTGGATACGTTCAACCCGCTGCTTCACCACGAGCAGTGGCGCAACGACCTTGCCGCGAATGACGGCCGCCCGGGCCAGTCCGGTTACGGTCTGATGGCGTGGCTGGTTCTGCACCGCGGCTGGTACAACTGGCTGAACATTCCTGAGCACGGCTAAGAGCCCGCTCCCCCGGCTGGGGTTGTGAGCTGTTGCAAAGAAAGTTCGTGTTTTTTAGCTCATATCCCGGTTCCAAGATGCAATCATGCCGTTTCTATGAAAAAATAGACGGCGTTGCCCTTATAGCGTGGAGCACCGGTTTTCGGTGACCGCCTCTGCTAGGGCAGGTAATAGGGAGCGCGCACCGCGAAGGTGGGGCGTGCATCCATGAACACTATAAGGAGGCTCTGATGAGCAAGCGCGGTCGTAAGCGCAAGGACCGTCGTAAGGGCGGCGCAAACCACGGTAAGCGCCCCAACGCATAAGGTATCTTGCATACACTTTAAAACCCCGGCGTTTCGGATATTATTCGGACCCGGGGTTTTGCTTTACCCGCAGATGTTTGTGCGCATTCTGCGGAATAAAGAGAAGAATTCTACGTTATGGAAGCGAACGCCTAGCGCGTTCCTGTAGAGGAGAAACATGGCTGAAACCAACACCGCAGCGGATACCCACGAGCTGCGCGAACGCTTTACCGCGGACGCTATGCAGTATGTGGATCAGCTCTACGCTGCCGCGCTGCGGATGAGCCGCAACTCTGCCGATGCTGAAGACCTGGTGCAGGAAACCTACATGAAGGCTTTTGCCGCGTACCACCAGTTCACCGAGGGTACAAACCTGAAGGCGTGGCTGTACCGCATCCTGACGAATACCTACATCAATTTGTACCGTAAGCGTCAGCGTGAGCCGCAGCAGTCTCAGGGTGAGACGGTGGAGGATTGGCAGCTGGCTCAGGCCGGTAAGCATGATGCGGTGGGTCTGCGTTCTGCCGAGGCGGAGGCACTGAGGGCCCTGCCGAATACGGAGGTTCGTGAGGCTCTGAACGAGCTGTCTGAGGACTTCCGCATGGTGGTGTACTACTCCGATGTGGAGGGTTTCGCGTACAAGGATATTGCGGAGATTCTGGATATCCCTCTGGGCACGGTGATGTCTCGCCTACACCGTGGCCGCCGTATTCTGCGTGAGAAGCTGCTCGATTATGCGCGTGAGAACGGTCTGCGCCCGTCGACCATCGCAAGGGTAGAAGCGAAGGCTGGGGCGAAAACTGCCCCGAAGGCGAGCGCTAAGGCGCAGCCAGCAAAGGCTACCAAGGGCACTAAGAACGCTAAGGCAGCCAAGGGCGTAAAGTCCCCGCCGGCGGGCTCTGGCTCTGAGGCGCCCGCAGAATCTTAGATTCGCTCTTCTACACGTGAGCTAGCTCCCATGAGGTTGGGACTAGACTCCCCTAACGCTTTATACCTTCCGTGTGAAAGGAACCCCTATGTCAAGCACAGACAAGAATTCTTCTGTCCCCGAAGCCTCCGCGACTTCTGAGCCGCTGGAGGATTGCGGCGGCCAGCCCTGCTCTGCGGCCCTCAAGCGCCTCTACGAATTCCTCGATAGGGAGCTGAGCCCCGAGCAGCTGCGCAGGGTTCAGGCGCATCTGGATGCCTGCCCCGAGTGCGCGGATGTGAAGGACTTTGAACTGATGATTCGTGAGAAAATGCGTTCTTCGTGCGCTCAGCAGGCGCCCAAGCAGCTGAAGGCGCGTCTGCTGCAGGATGTGCAGAAGTTCTGCGCCGAGGCTAACCTCTAAGCTGCCCCGAGCTGTTGCCCCGCTGGGGGGGTACAGACATCTGATGATGAGTGAAGGCGGTGCATCAATGACGGTATGCCGCCTTCACTCGTATTGGTTGGTTCGCGCTGTCTAGTTTGCGCTGTCTGGTCCGTGTTGCCTGGTTGCCTTGCCTATCTCATCACTGAATCCCTCAGTAGCTCGCAAACCCTCAACCGGTAGAATAGGGGTAGACATCAACCGGCGCAGCGTCTCTGAGTCTGCGCCATCCCCCTGATTTGAACCAGAAGAGGATGTATGAGCGACGCAGCAGTGCAGCTTTCCCCCGGTGATTGGCCCGCTCCCCTGGCACCCGCCTCCAGCGAAGCTGCTGGCAAGAACGCGCTAGTGCATATTCCGGGTTCTAAGTCGCTCACGAACCGTTATCTGTTGCTTGCGGCTCTAGCTGATTCCCCCTCGTATTTGCGTGCGCCGTTGCATTCGCGCGATTCAGCGCTGATGATTGAGGCGTTGCGCCAGCTGGGTGCGGGTATTGAGCTGGTGCCGAGCGATTCGCCGTTCGGTCCGGATGTTAAGGTCACTCCCCTGAGCTTTGTGGAAGCGCATTCCGCACAGGCTCAGTCCGATTCCGCTCAGTCGCGCACCGTGTCGATTGAGTGCGGCCTTGCCGGTACCGTGATGCGTTTTGTGCCCGCCCTGGCGGCGCTGCTGCCGGGTGAGTTCGCTTTTGACGGTGACCCGCACGCTCGTCAGCGTCCGATGGGTCCGGTTCTGGAGGGTCTGCGGCAGCTGGGTGTGCAGGTGGATTGTGAGCAGGGCGAGAACGCTCTGCCCTTCGTGCTGCGCTCCCCCGGTCTGGCGAACGCAGAGGGTGTCTCTGAGGCGCCCGTGGTTCGTATTGATGCTTCGACGTCATCCCAGTTCGTTTCGGCGCTGTTGCTGATGGCACCTCGCCTGCCGCAGGGCATGGTGCTGGTGCACGAGGGCTCTTCGGTGCCGTCCATCCCGCACATTCAGATGACCGTGGAGGCGCTACGCCAGATGGGTATCGAGGTTCAGGAGCACTACCCGAACCAAAGCAACGAAGCAGAGAACGGCGAGTACCGTTGGACGGTTCATCCCGGTCCTTTCCCCGGCTTTGAGATGACCATTGAACCGGACCTGTCGAATGCCGGTCCGTTCCTTGCCGCCGCCGTGGTTACCGGCGAGTCGGTGACTATCCCTCACTGGCCGGCGCCCGCAGCTGATTCTTCGGCAGGTACGACCCAGGTGGGCGATATGTGGCGTGAGCTTCTGCCCGCGCTGGGTGCGCAGGTTCGCTACGCTGAGGGCCGTCTGACCGTGACCGGTCCGATGCAGCTGCCCGAGGGCGACTTCTCCTTTGACCTGTCTGCCGGTGGTGAGCTGGCACCGACCATGGCAGCTGTCTGCGCTTTCGTGAAGGGTCGCGTTGAGCTGACCGGTATTGCGCATCTGCGCGGTCATGAGACGGACCGCCTCGCAGCGCTCGCCGCTGAGATTAACCGTCTGGGAGGTGCCGCCCACGACACCGCCGATTCACTGGTGATTGAGGCGCCCATCCCCGCTACCGCGGAGGCTACACCGGTTCTGGCGCGCACCTACGATGATCACCGTATGGCAACCTTCGCGGCAATTATTGGTTTGCGCCGCCCCAATGTGGTGGTGCAGAACGTAGCCACCGTGGCTAAGACCATGCCCGAATTTACCGCAATGTGGGAGGACATGCTGGCGCAATGGCAGGCCGGTGCTTCCACCTCTGACGTTACCGCCGACCAGGAGGTCTTCTAAATGGGTTCTTCCCGCATGAACGTGCGCGATTTCTCCGAATGGGATGAATCGGATGTGCGCGTGCGCCCGAACAAGAAGGGCTCCCGCCCCCGCACGAAGGACCGCCCGACCTTCAAAGAAGCGATTCGTGGTAGGGTCATTACGGTGGACCGCGGCCGCTGGTCGGTCGTCGTGGATGAGGGTACCGAGAAGGAGCGTACCCTCATTGCGGCGCGCGCTAAGGAGCTGCGCCGCACCGCGATTGTGACCGGTGACTTTGTGGACCTGGTGGGTGACACCTCCGGCGCGAAGGATACCCTGGCGCGCATTGTGCGTCTGGGCGAGCGCACCTCGATTCTGCGCCGTAGTGCCGATGACACCGACCCGTCGGAGCGCGTGGTCGTGGCGAATGCTCAGCAGCTGGTGATTGTGGTTGCTGCGGCAAACCCGGAGCCGCGCACCGGCTTCATTGACCGTGCCGTGGTGGCGGCGTTTGACGCCGGGATTGAGCCGATCCTGTGCATTACGAAGACCGATGTGCGGTACCCGCAGAACCTGCTGGATTACTATGCGGCGAGCGGTTTGAAGATTGTGCTGTCTTCGTCTTCGGATGGTTTGGCGCCGAGTCAGGAGGGTGCTGCCGGTTTGGAGTCGGCGCCGGTTCAGGAGCTTCTGCAGGAGCTGCTGGGTCAGGTGTCGGTGCTTCTGGGCCATTCGGGTGTGGGTAAGTCGACCCTGGTGAATGCGCTGACCGGCTCTGAGCGTGCGACCGGTCATGTGAACGCGGTGACGGGCCGTGGCCGCCACACTTCCTCGTCGGCGTTGGCGTTGCGTCCGGTGAATGCGAATGGGGATCCGATGGAGCCGGGCACCTGGATTATTGATACTCCGGGTATTCGTTCTTTCGGTCTGGCACATGTGCCGCCGGAGACCGTGGTGGAGGCGTTCGCGGATCTGGCGCCGGGTGCGGCGAATTGCCCGAAGGCGTGTACTCACGCGGCACAAGCTCCCGAGTGCGGTCTGGAGGCGTACGTTGCTGCCGGTCATGCCGGTCAGAGCGGTTCCGCTCGCCTGGAATCCTTGCGTAAGCTGCTGCTGTTGACTCCTGAAGAGGGCGATTCAGAGAAGGAACTGGGCGCTCTCGTCTAGGTTCTCTGCCCTGTATTACACACAGCACTGCACACACATTTTTGCTGACTACATCACCGAATACTGAAGAAGAGCATTACTATGAGCCGTCCCCAGCAGTACACCGACGATTTGCGTCTTGCGCATATTCTTGCCGATAGCGTCGATCGTGTGAGCGCCATGCGTTTTCGTGACCGCCCGGTCTTCTCCCCCGCATCCGAGGTGGTAGAGCCTGCCGAGGCGGCACCCGCTGCGGCACCGTTGGCGCCGTGGCAGCAGGCTACTCAGCAGCCCGCGGAATTGCAGGCGCCGGTGCAGGAGCCTGCCGATTACGCCTGGGGTGTAGCTCAGGAGGTTGAGGAGCTTCTGCACGCGCAGCTGTCGCGTGTGCGTACTCGTGACGGTATTGCCGGTGAGCATGCCGGCTATAACGGTCAGGCGGCGCGTCAGTGGGTGATTGCGCCGATTGCGGAGCTGGATAATTTTCGCCGCGGCGTGCCGGTGTGGGCGACTCTGATTGCTCTGCTGGATCAGGGTGAGCCGGTGGTGGGTGTGGTGTCTGCACCCGCGCTGGGTCGCCGCTGGTGGGCTGCTCGCGGTTCGGGCGCGTACACGGGTAAGTCTTTGGCGCAGGCGACTCGTCTTGAGGTGTCTTCGCTGACTCAGCTGGATCAGCTGTCTGCCGCGTACACCGACCTCTCCTCCTGGAAGGCGGCCTCTGAAGGCGCTGTGGACCGCTCTGGCGAACTCGTACAGCTTCTGGGCTGCGTGGGTCGTTCCCGCGCGTACGGTTCGTTCTGGGCGGCGTGTATGCTCGTTGAGGGTGCCATAGACACCGTCGTGGACGCATCCCTGTCTTTCTACGAGGTGGCGGCGCTACTGCCGCTGATTCGCGAGGCTGGCGGCGTTGCCTCCACCCTGGAGGGCGATTTGCCCGAGCACGCGGGCGTTTCAGTCACCGGTGTGCACCCGGTGTCCCTGGTGGCGAGTAATACGGCGGCGGTCCAGCAGCAGGTGCTGGAGGCGCTCGCGCCCCAATCCTAGTCTGCACTCCCTTCCCCGGTAGTGGTGACAATATAGCGAGGCGGGGGGGGGGGGGGCCGGGGGGGGGGGGGCGGGCCCAGGGTGGGGTGGTGAGGAACGGGGGTGGAAATAATGATGAAAGGCGAGAGGGGGGGGCGCCCCCCCCAACCCCCCCGGCCCCCCCCCCCCCGGGGTTGTGGCAAAAAATAGGCGGGGGGGGCGTGTGGCTTTGGGCCCCCCCCCCCGCCTCGCTATTATCGCTATGAGAGCAAGCGTTGCCTATTTTAGGACAGCATCGTGAGGGTGCCGAGCAGACCCAGCAGGCTCAAACCCGAGATGATGTACGCCAGAATGTTGAAGGTCGTCATCTTCGAGGTGTACTTGGTGGTGTGACCGGCGTTCACCTTCGCCGAGTAGATGGCAAGCCAGATAGACACGCCTACCGGAATCAGACCCACGAGCAGCAGAGCAATCACCATGATGTTGGGGCTCAGGCTCAGATTGGAGCTGTAACCGCCGGAGCTGGTCCTTGCCTCAGCGTGGAGTGCCGCGACCTGAACCCACGCGTAGAGGGTCAGCGCCAGGGCACCCAGGGAGGCACCGAACGCGCCGATGGAGTAGAAGTAGCCGGGGCCGCGGAAGTCGCCGGTGGTCTCACCGTAGGGGCGGCGGTGCTCAGCCGGCACCCGGTAGATGTCTGGGATGCGCTGGTAGCTGTCGTCGCGGTCGCGCATGTTAGCGGGTGCCACGCCCAGGGCGGGTGCGGGTGCTGCGCCGAGGGGAGCGCCGGGTGCTACGCCTGCAGGTACCGGCTGCGGGGAGTTTGCGTTGTTCTGCTCCGGGAAGGAGGGGGCGGGAATCTGATTTTCCATGGCGTGTCCTTGAGGGGTCGTCGTAGCGGCTGTGTGGTTACCGCGTCGTAGCGGTGGCGCCACTATGAGCGGCTATGCTGTATGACCGGGTTACTTTGTGGCTCGTTTGGTGGCTCTGTGGTTGCTCTCTAACGTTGCCGGTGAGATTGAATAAACAATCAATACCGAACAACGGTATCTACCCTTCGATACTACGCCATAGGGTTCGTTTTCGTCTTCTCTGATGGCGTTCTCATTACAATGCGGTCACCTGAGCACCCTCGGGCACGCCGGTACACCCCAGAACAGACCGGCAATACAGGAGACCGACCAATTGGGCATAAAAATACCCGGCAGGTGACGCCGTGGGGCGTCCTGCCGGGTGGTAGAAACCTACCGCGGTTCTTCCTCTTAGAAACTTCTAAGCGATGTTTTACACACTAGGTCCTTTAGGGGGTCCCTTAGGGAACTTTGAATCACTCTCAAGCGTCCTTCTGGCTACAAAAGTGACCAAAAGACCTCCTAAAATTGCACCTAGAATTGATACTGGATCGAAGAACTCCCACTCCCTGGCAATTGAGATAACCACCCAGAACATCGGAACAATAGTGAGAAGAAATCCTAGTGTAAATATATTCTTCGCACGCATTTGACCTCTCCCAGATTAAAGAGTGCAGGACACTGCTGCAACAGCTAGCGCAAAGGCAATTAGTGCCGGACCTCCAATGGCTTTTCCAAAACCACCAACGAATGCTGGCCCTAAAGCTCTTGCAATCGTGGAAGCAGCTAACCCCCAATTCCAAGCAGAAATTGCGGTTGTGATTGCATTCCCACGTCACATAGTGACGTATCTTACTTCACTACTCAGCAGTCTATCAGAGAGTCTCGTCAGATGCACCACGTAAATTGACACTACATGAAAAACATGTCTCTTCTGTCATACACGCTCTCAGTGGCGGGTCCACAGCCGCATCTAATCGCGCGGTCGAGGCCCACGGCATCCAAGTTTTGGGTCATCTGGACTGCTCCCCACCGGTCGAACGCAACCTCCCGCAACTCGTAGGTTTCAGAAATCTGCTCTTGCTAGTCAATCAGTTCGAAGGGTTTGCCGGCCCAGCGGCCCTCCGTGTGGGTCAATGCTTGGATAAACGCCACCGCATAATCAGCAGCGTGTTTGTCATAGTGGGAGCTGGCGGCCATGAACCGGGCCGGCAATACAGGACCGACCAATTGGGCATAAAAATACCCGGCAGGTGACGCCGTGGGGCGTCCTGCCGGGTGGTAGAAACCTACCGCGGTTCTTCCTCTGGATTGGAACCGATGATCACCGCCGCACACCCGTAAAGGTGAGCGGACGGTTGGGAGATCGTGGAGATGCGGGGAATCGAACCCCGGTCCGATGTGGCGTCAACGGGGCTTCTCCGTGCGCAGTTTATGCGAACGCTACTTTTCGGCTCCGGTACTTGCATAAACACATATACCGACGAACCTAGTCACGTAAAAGTCCCGCTAACCCCCGCAACAAGGGCTAGCAGCAGTGGCCTTTTAAGTCGATGCCGGTAACTGAGCCAAAGGCATGCTCAGGCCGACAGACGGCAACTCGCGCTTAGGCAGCGAGTGCGAAGTCAGTGCGCTTAGATTCTGCACTTAATTTTTTGCAGAGGGCGTTAACGAGATAACCCTGCATCCTCGGCACGCTTCACCCATCTCAACTCACATCGTCGAAACCGATCATCCCCCTATGCTTTTATCAAAAAGCCCACCGTCTTCTGAAAGTTTTCCTCGACATACCTTGATGCCGCGGTGCCATTCAAACACGGTAGAGATTCAGTATATCTAAGATGTTTAACGGCGTGCAAGTCCCCCCACCCCGCACACGCGGCGCGCTCACTGACAGAGAACACCTCCAAAGAACCCGGTGCTCGCGCCTCCAGCACACACCCGGATCAACGGCGGGCACAGCAAACGGGGTGAGGCACCCCAGAAAATCTGGAACCCTCACCCCGTTCGCGTACCGCGCTGGGTAGCCAAAATTAGGCGGCTAAGACTTAGCGGTGAGCCGGAACAGTCATGCGGTTGTTCGGGTTATCACCAATCTGGCACACCACGTTACCGTGGCCGTCATCGGTACCAACTTCAAGACACTTCTCAGCAGTCTGAGCAACAGAAATGTACACGAAGAGCATGCACAGCGAGAACAGGACAGCCACCGCGCCGGTTACGATACCGGTAATCGCGAAGCCCTTACCCGCGCCAGTTTCCTTGACCTTCTTCAGGGACAGGGCGCCCAGAATAATCGCAGCGATACCCAGCAGGGCACCAAACACGAGGAAACCGGTCAGTACAGCCGCAATACCGAGAATCATCGCCGCCAGCGCCATGCCGGGAGCCTTCTTCGTCACGGGAGCCGCATACGGGTAACCCGCGGGCTGACCGTAACCGTAAGCACCCTGCTGAGGCTGCTGCTGGTAAGAGTTCTGCTGGTAGTTGTAGTCAGCGGGCTGAGCCTGGTAGGAGGCGTCCTGGCCGTAACCGTACTGGTTCTGCTGCGCGGGCTGCCCCTGGTAGGAAGCATCCTGACCGTAGCCGTACTGTTGCTGAGCGGGCTGAGCCTGGCTGTATGTGTTCTGAGTCGCAGCGCCCTGGGCGGAGGTGCCTTGAGCAACGTTCTGACCGTAAGCATTCTGCGAAGAGGGCTGAGCACCAAACTGGCCGTACTGGTTCTGCTGAGCCGAGTTCTGCGGAGTAGCGTTCTGCTGCTGAGTCTGGCCGTAGGTGTTCTGAGCGGATGCGCTCTGACCGTAATCCTGGCCGTAAGTGTTCTGCGCTGCAGGAGCCTGGCCGTAATCCTGACCGTACGAGCTCTGGGCGGAAGAATTAGGCTGCTGAGCAGCGTAGGGGTTCTGTGCGCTCCCCTGGTTGTTTCCGTAGTTATTCTCAGACATCCGTCGTTCTTTCCTTCACAGTTGCAGCGAACATTTTATACTCGCCCAACGCACCATTGCGCGCTGAGTTCGGTTCCATTATATAAATAAGCCGTCATTTGGGTCATCTATGAAGTCCAAGATTCCAGATCCATCCCCCAGAATCCACCAATCGGGCAGAATCAGCACAGAAAAAGAGCAAGGGACCGAATAGTTCAACACTATTCGGTCCCTTCACATCTCTATATACTCAACGCGACTTAGCGGCGCAGAGTACGGTACTCATCAGGGTCCAAAGTCTGAGTATGCCCATTCACAGTGCACACGTATTTACCGTTCGAATCCTGCACAGCATGCTCAGCACACTCGCTGAGCATGCCAAGGCCAATCAGGCCCAGAATCAGCGTGACAACAGCCCCAATCATGCCCAGCGCACCGGTGACAATACCACCAATCGCCATGCCCTTACCGGAGGCAGTGCCGTTCTTCACCTTCACCAGGGCAACAATACCCAGAATCACGCCAACCAGACCCAGCACGCCACCGAAAATCAGCCAGCCAGACAGCAGACCAATAATACCCAGAATCAGCGAAGCAATCGCCAGAGCCGAGCTCGGGGTCGGCTGGTAGCCGGGGTAGCCGCCCTGCATGTTGTATGCCGGTGCCTGCTGCGGTGCGGGGATGAACTCGCCCGGGTTCTGCTGGTAGTTCGGGGTCTCAGACATGTGTCTCCTCAAAAACATATGGTGCTCGCGGTACGCCGCGAATTTTTAACCATTATACGCAAGGAACCGCGCCCCGCCACCCCCTACCGGCAAGTTCCTGGAGCAGCCGTGCATCCCGCCGTTGCCTCAGCCCTAGCCTAGGTTGCGGTAACGCATCGCACGGCGCGCCTCCAGGTCATCCTGACGCTCACGCAAAGCCTGACGCTTATCGTACTCACGCTTACCGGTCGCCAAAGCAATCTCAACCTTCGCACGACCATTCGAGAAGTACAGCTTCAGCGGAACCACCGTGTAACCGGTCTCCTTCAGCTTCTGCCCCAACTTATTAATCTCAGAACGATGCAACAACAGCTTACGGCGACGACGAGCCGCATGGTTCGTCCACGTACCGTAACCATACTCCGCGATATGAATACCCTCGAGCCACAACTCGTTATCGGTCACTTGGCAGAAACCATCCACAATGGACGCCCCACCATCACGCAGAGACTTCACCTCAGTACCCAGCAGAACAATACCCGCCTCATAGGTATCCACAATGTTGTAGTTGTGGCGAGCCTTCTTATTCTGGGCAATAATCGCGTTATTCGGGTCCTTCTTCGCGTCTTTCTTCTTTTTCTGAGCCATCACTCAATCCTTATACGTCTTAGCTCTCTTCAGCCGCGCGCCCCGAAGCACGCCAGCGAATACCAGCATCAATAAAGGCGTTCAAACCGCCATCCAAAACATTAGAGGTATTACCCTCCTCATAGCCGGTACGCAGGTCCTTCACCATCTGGTACGGATGCAGAACATAGGAGCGCATCTGATCACCCCAGCTTGCCTTAATATCACCGGCAAGCTCCTTCTTCTTCGCGTCCTCCTGCTCCTTACGCAACAGCAACAGGCGAGACTGCAGCACACGCAAAGCCGCCGCACGGTTCTGCAACTGCGACTTCTCATTCTGCATCGACACCACAATACCGGTCGGCAAGTGAGTCATACGCACCGCCGAATCCGTCGTATTCACCGACTGACCACCCGGACCCGAGGAGCGGAACACATCCACCTTAATCTCAGACTCGGGAATCTCAATAGCGTCCGTCTGCTCAATTAGAGGAATCACCTCAACCGCCGCGAACGAGGTCTGGCGGCGGCCCTGATTATCGAACGGCGAAATACGCACCAGGCGGTGAGTACCCGCCTCCACCGACAGACGGCCAAAAGCGTACGGCGCGTTCACCTCAAAGGTCACCGACTTCAGGCCTGCCTCCTCAGCGTAGGAGGTGTCCAGAACCTTCGTCGGGTAGCCGTTCTTCTCCGCCCAACGCAGGTACATGCGCAGCAGCATCTCCGCGAAATCAGCAGCATCCACGCCACCGGCGCCCGAACGAATCGTCACCACAGCCTCACGCTGATCGTACTCACCCGACAGCAGCACCAGCACCTCAAGATCCTCCAGCTTGGCGCGGATCTCACCGCACTCACGCTCAGCATCAGCGAGTAGCTCGGCGGCAGTTTCCTCATCCTCAGCTTCGGCAAGCTCCACCATCACCTCAACATCATCAATGCGAGAAGACAGCGAACGCAGACGATTCAGCTCCGACTGCTTATACGACAGTGCGCTCGTCACCTTCTGCGCGTTCTCCGCGTCATCCCACAAATCGGGTGCGGTAGCCTGCGCAGACAGGTCCTCAATGGCGCGCTCAATCCCCTCAATATCGCTCACAGCAGCAATAGAGGTGAAAATCGCGCGAAGCTCTTTAATCTCAGCAGAAAAGTCGAAGGATGCCATAGCTTTTAACACTATCGCGAAACGGTCAGAAAGTCCCGCCGTTACAGCCTGCAACAGCCCACAGCGCAGAAGGATAGGGCAGGCAGAGGGCAGAAGCCACGCAACGAAGACCTAAAAAGGGCATAAAACGAGGGCGCATCCGCTAGCCGTTACACTACCTTGCAGATGAACCCTCGCAGTCTATGGGGATCACAACACACCAATAAGCGAGTGAACCGATATGCCCGTGCGCCGATATGCCCGTGCACCGTTGACGGACGCACTAATCGGTGGAGGGGCCCTGGCTCGTCTTCAAACGCGACGAACCGTGAGCGGTCACCTCAATACCATCAGGCACCAGAATCGACACCAGCGGCGGACGAATACGAGCCGAGAGGTACACATGCACGCTGTGATCAGAATCCACGGACACGTTCTCCAGACGCAACGCCTGAAAATCCTGCCCCGGCTGAACCTCAGTCAGGTACGCGCTCGCATACTCCCACGCTGCCGAACCACTCGCTTCATCAGGAGTGCGCATCGTGCGGGTAATCGAGTTCGCCTGAGCGTCCGCCATATCCTGCAGATGCTGAGTCTGCAGATACGCGCCCGTAATCGCCACCGTCACCGAGCCAATGAGCAGAAGCAACGCCAGCATGCCCACAATCAGCGGGGCAATACTGCCCTCTTCCGGGTCTGAGGCAAGGCGGTCTGAGGCGAGCGCCCGGCTCTGCACACGGGCGCGAACCTGTAGACGGGCACGACGGTATGCGTTAGCGTAGCGCTCCCGCACAGAGGAAAGCAGGTGATCCGGCGAGAACAGATGAGCGGGCGAACCATTAGGAATCAGCATGACCA
The DNA here is from genome assembly GCF_024294905.1 of Rothia gullae. Taxonomy (GTDB): domain Bacteria; phylum Actinomycetota; class Actinomycetes; order Actinomycetales; family Micrococcaceae; genus Rothia. Next base: position 295,791 of record NZ_JANCOC010000001.1, on the reverse strand, counting down.
GACCCCCAACTCGTCGCATGAGAACTCACCGGAATCACGCCGCCACCCATAAACGAAGGCAGAAGCGGCAGACGTGCCTGAACCGTCACCGTGGCGTACGCCTTCGTACCCGAGACGCACTCCCCCGACGCACAGCTCAACGACACGCTCACATCGGAAGGCTCAACCCCGTAATCAGCGGCAGCATGCACCGCCAGACGCTGAGCCAAATCCGGGCCAACCGACGAGTCCTGCGGCTGCTCCTGCACATACAGCACCACCTGGGCGCTCGCCGCATGAGCCGCCATCACCGAAGACTGCAAGCTAAAAATCGTCAGAATGCCGTAGAGCACCGGGATGAGCAGAGTAATACCCAAACCCAGGAACTCCACAATGGCGCTACCCTCTTCAGAGTCGTGTTGCTCAGAAATAGGCCGATTAGAGCGGCTCTTCAGGCATTCCTTCACCCGCTGCCGAAGCAAAAAGCCGCTAATCACCGGAACGATGCTCCGCATAAATCGCATGCCCCTTCACCTCAATAGAATCCGGAAAACCCCACGGGCCCAGCACCGGCAACGGAGACTTCACCGTCACCTCCAAAGTGCGCACACCCGTAGAATCACTACCCTGACGGTACGAAATATTCTCAGCATACGAAGACGGAAGAACCCCCTCAATCATCTGACGGGTACGCTCCATGCCCTCCTGCGGAGTGCGGTCACGCATCGTACCGTAACGTGCCCCAGCCGCCGCAGCATCCACCAACATGGTTCGTGCATACAGGGCGAAAGAAACCTGCAGAATCGCCATGGTCAGCAACACCAACAGCGCACCAACCATGACGAATTCCGTGCTGGCGTCACCGCGCTCGCTATCCTCCACAGAATATTCCGCGGAGGATAGCTCAGCGGCAGTCAGCTCAGAAGCGATGCGGGGTTTACGCATTACTGGTGAACCAGAGCGATCGCGTCGTTGAACATCTTGGTCAGAGCGGGCTGAGCAATCGCCAGGATAGCGGCAACCAGCACGGCGCTCATCATGGTGATCATGACCCAGCCGGGCACGTCGCCGCGCTCGGGGTCATCCTGCTTGTTCTTCAGGCGCAGAGCCAGCACGGATGCGATAGCCAGGGCGATCAGCACGGTGAGGGTGGTGCGGAAACGACGGAACATGATTTTCTCCTTCTATCAAAGGGTGTAGTGTGTGGTTGGTGCGGTGCTCCGGGCAATCAGCCCAGCCCACCACGGTGCAGCCGGTACGGTGTGTACCCGCCGCAAAATCTAAAAGTTCAAACGCATGAGCGACAAGCCCGGGAAGACCGCAAAAATTACAGTCAGCGGCAGAATGAAAAACACCACCGGGGCGAGCATCGCAATCTCCTTCTTACCGGCTGTTTCCATCAGATCACGCTTAGCGTTATCGCGCACATCCTGAGCCTGCGCACGCAACACATCAGCCAGAGGGGTTCCACGCTCAATCGCAACAGCAATACCCTCAACGAAGCGGCTCAACGCCGGAACGCGAGTACGCTCCGCGAACTCCTGCAGCGCACTCAGCAGCGAAACGCCGGTGCGGGTCTGCGCCAAAATCTCAGAAAACTCACGAGCCAACTCGCCTCGAGAGGTCAAACAGATACGCTCCAAAGCCGCCAGCGCCGACTCGCCTGCCGTCACCGACAGGGCCATCATCTCCGCCAGCGCCGGGAACTCAGCAACCAGCTGCTTCTCACGCTTAGTCACCGCCTCACCCAGCCACCAGTCACGTGCCAGAAAGCCGCTCAAACCGCTCACCAGCACCAGCACAAGAGCCACCATGATGGAGAAACGCTCCTGCACTACGCCAATGACGGTCAAAGCACTCATGACGGTCACTCCGGCAAGAGCCCACAGCAGCTGCTCAGCACGAAACGCGCTCACGCTCTGCGAAGAGCCAGCACGACGCAGACGCTCCTGCACCGAACTATCGCTCAGCGACGAGCCGCTCAACGACGAAGACAGCGAACGCAGAAGCGGCGCGCAGAACGCCGAAATCGCCTCCAGCAGGCTCGGCTCACGGCGCTCCTGCTCTTTCAACAGCGACTCACGCAGAGTCTCACTGCGGAGCTGCGACGCCACACGATCAGAAAACGAAATACTGCGAGTATTCAGCACCGACGAAAGAATCAGACCGACGCCGATCGCCAACAGCAGACTAAAAATCAGAGGCAGGTTCACCCGAAAACCCTCCGTTCACGCGGCAACTCACCAATACGCAACATCAGACGGTACGCCGCCAAAGAAATAGCGGCACCGGCAATCATCAGCAGCGCACCGGCAAACGAGTTATAAACCATGCGCGCGGCAGGCTGAGTCGCCATCAGACACAGCACAAACCAGGGCGCCACACAGGAGAGACGAGCCGCATTCACAGTCCACGACTGGCGAGCCAGAAGCTCCGAACGGGTACGCGCATTCTCACGCAAAAAATCGCTCAGCGTGCCCAGCAGCTTACCCAGGTCCGAACCACCCACCTCGCGGGCAATCTTCAACGCCTCAATAATGGTGTCCGCCACCGGGTCAGAGAGGTACTCCTTCAAACGGTTCAGCGACGGCACAAATTCACCCGACGCACGGTAATCACGCGAGAAATGGGCGAAAGCATCACGCAGCTCTTCCGGGCCACGGTACGAAAGCTGAATCAGCGCCTCCGGCAAGGACAAACCCGCACGAATCGCCGAACGCAGGTGGTCCACCGCATCCGGCCACAACTGCCAAATACGGGCATCCGCCGCGCGGGCACGATGATTCACGATCACGCGAGGCGCCGCAAAACCACCAATCAGGCCCAGCAGACCCAAGGGTAGAAGCTGAGTAAGCATCAGCAACAGAACCGACGCGCTCACACCGCTAGCGACGCTCACCGACATGAACGTGCGAGGAGTCAGCGAATGCATACCCGCCTTACGCAACGCCACAACCAGCGCCGGGTCGTTACTCGGCCTCGGCGGCTTGCCGTTATCAGGAAAACAGGAAAGGTAAATCAGACAGACGCCCAACCCTAAAATCAGGCTCAGAAACAGAGGCATTACTGACCCGCCTTCGCCTCAGCCAGCACCTGCTCGGGGCGGTGACCGGCACGAATCCAACGGTCCGGGTTCGGCAGCTCCAACGCCACGCACACCATCTGACCGCCACGGCGCACAAACAGCGGGGACATCTCAATCACGCCATCCTCAACGCGGCCACCCAGCATGCTAATCTCTTCGACCTGACGCTGACCGCGCGAATCGCGGCCGCAATGCACCACAATGTCAAAGCAGGATGCCACGGTCGGCACCACGAACGCCGAGGAAATATTCTCACCCGCCAGCAGCGGCAGGGTACAAATCTTGGTCACCGCGTCACGCGCCGAGTTCGCGTGAATCGTGCACATACCCGGCAGACCTGCGTTGAGCGCAATGAGCATATCCAGGGACTCCGCCTCACGCACCTCACCAATGAGGATGCGGTCCGGACGCATACGCAGAGCCTCCTTGACCAGGCGGCGCAACTCAATCGCGCCGGTGCCCTCAAGGTTCGGCTGGCGGCACTGCAGACCCACCACATCGCGTAGCGGAACCGCGAGCTCAAAGATTTCTTCGCACGTAATCACGCGCTCACGCGGCGGAATGGATGCCGACAGGCAGTTCAGCATCGTGGTCTTACCCGCCTGGGTTGCGCCCGAAACGAGGATGTTCATGCCACTCTCCACCGCCGCGTGCAGCAGGGACGCTGCGCCGGCGCTCAGCGAGTTCATGCGCACCAAGTCGGGCAGTCGGCGGGCACGCACCACGAACTTACGGATATTGATGCTCGTGTGCCTGCGAGTAATATCCGGAATCACCGCGTGCAAGCGGGAGCCATCCGGCAGAGATGCATCAACAAACGGGGAGGAAAGATCCACGCGACGACCCGAAGGCTTGAGCATGCGCTCCAGCAGACTATTAATCGCCTCGGCGCTCAGGTGCAAACCGGTCAATTCACTTTCGCCGTTGCGGGCGATAAAGATTTCGTCGGGAGAGTTAATCCAGATTTCTTCAACGCTCTCATCATCGAGGAACGGCTGAATCACGCCGAAGCCGCAGATTTCATCGTGCAGGCGCTGAATCACGGATTCGCGGTCACCCAAATCCGGCAGGGAAATGCGGGTGCGCCGCTGCTCATAATCGTTCAGGTGCTCGTCAATGAGCCCGCGAACGGCGTGCTGGTCCTCGTGCGGGTCCAGGCTGCGTTGGCGCATTGCCTCGCGGATATTTTCTTCGAGCAGAGTTAGATGCTCCGCCCGGGTATCCAGTACGGTGTTCTCCATTGAAGTGATCCGATGCTGTGTGTGGTGTGGTTGTGTGGAATACGGTGAAGCATTGATACATCAATGCCACCATCACCCTACCCTCAGCGCATCAAATTTATCAAAATGTAATAAAACGCCCCTTAATATTTACGAGTATAGTATTTGAGCATTTTTGACGCATAGAATTGCACATATCGTTACCCAACGTGCACTAAAATTCAAAACACCTAGTCAGCTATGAATCACAGAACAGCCACACGTACTTCCCTTCAAACCACCCACCGTTACTCACCACCATATTGCACTCGGTGCACACGTAACATTTCGTCTTATAACCCCGCAACCGCCCCTAGTAAAACGCAATAACCCTACCCAGCAGCACCTTCCCGGGCACAACTTTCGAGCACAGTAAATTCGAGCACAGTAAAGGGGCGTGCACTCCCCCATCGGGAATACACGCCCCATTACCAGCAATCACCTAGCAGTTAGTCGCCGCCACGAATCACCTTCACAGCTTCCTTAATCGGACCGTCAAAACGCAGGTTACCGTGCTCCAGCACCACGCCGCGGTCACAAATCTTAGAAACCAAATCCAGGTCATGGCTCACCACGGCAAGAGTCTTACCGGCAGAGCACAGCTCCTGAATTTTCGCAATACACTTCTTCTGGAACGGCTCATCGCCCACCGCAAGAATCTCATCCACCAGGAAGATATCCGGGTTCGTATGAACCGCAACCGAGAACGCCAGACGCAGGTACATACCCGAAGAGTAGAACTTCACCTCGGTATCGATAAAGTCGTGAATCTCAGCGAAATCCACAATCGAATCGAAGGAAGCCTCAATCTCTTCCTTGGACATACCCAAAATCGCGCCATTGAGGTACACGTTATCGCGACCGGTCAAATCCGGGTGGAACCCAGCACCCACCTCAATCAGACCCGCAATATTGCCGCGAGTGAGAACCTCGCCCTCATCGGCGCGCATCACGCCAGAAATCATCTTCAGCAACGTGGACTTACCCGAGCCGTTCAGACCCAGAAGAGCCACACGCTCACCCTGACGAATATCCAGGCTTACGCCGTTGAGCGCATTGAATTTCTCCGAAAGATCACCCTTGCGGCCCTTAATCAGCCACACAAAAGCTTCCTTCATCGAACGGGTGTGGCGCAGAACGAAGCGCTTCACCAAATTCTCCACGTGAATCACCACGGGAGTGTCCGGGCTCGCCGGCGGGAACTCAAGCTTCTTAATATCCACAGAATCAGAGCTCCTGGGCGAAGTTGCCCTCAAACTTACGGAAGAGCAAATCACCAATCAAAACGGTCAGCAGAGAAATACCAAGGGCAATCGGAGTCCAGAAGCTGAAGAGATGCGGAACCACCTGCGAAGCAGGAAGCGCCAAATCCTCAGGACGGAGCGTCGGATGCCAGAAGCCATAGTGGAACAGCTCCACCGCAACAGTCAGCGGGTTAATCATGAACACGTTAAACACCCACGGGTACAGGGTGTCACGCACCATGGTCCAGGAGTACAGCACCGGCGAGAACCAGGTAGCCACCATCAGTAGCATGTCCACAATGTTCTCCGAATCGCGGAAAAACACGTTCGCCACACCGAAAATCAGACCCAGACCATAGGACAGCATCATCACGATGAGCATGCCCGCCAGAATCGACCCAAACGCCAGGAAAGTCGGGGACCAACCCACCAAGAAGCAGGCCAACAGCATCACAGCGATCTGAGGCACAAAATGCACCAGAGCCACCCATACCGTCGATAGCGAGAACAGCTCACGCGGCAGGTAAATCTTACGAATCAGCGCGCTGTTAACCACCATGGCGCGAGCACCATTACCAAACCCCTCCGAGAAGAAGTTAATGGCAATCATGCCCGAGAACAGGTACACAGCATAGTTGTGCATACCGCGTTCCAAGCCAAGGAACATACCCATGGCAATGTAGAACACCAAGAACTGCACACCCGGCTTAATGTACGACCACAAAATGCCCAGTACCGAGCCGCGGTAGCGGACCTGGATTTCCTTATCGACCAGCAGTCGAAGCAGGTAGCGGTTCTTCACCGCATCCAGGATGCCCCGCCCACGGCCGGGCGCCTTCAGGGGAACAGACTTCAGATCGTTCATCGGGTCAGCTCAGAATCCGTATGCTCGGCGAAGGTCTTAGCCCACGCATCGTAGGAGGCAACCTCAGCAGCCTTCGAACGGTACTGTTCACGCAGCTTCTCCCAGCTGGTCACCAGCTGAACGTGCAGCTTAGCGGCCTGAGCTAGTTTCGACTTGAGCTGCTCGGGGTCGCGGCGGTACCAGAACAGGCCGGTACCCTCAGCATTAGTAGCCAGAGCCGAATCGAACTTCGACAGGGTCCACCAGTTAGTCTCACCGTAGTTCAGCTGAATCTGCGGGTGAGCCTTCGCCTCTTCGCTCACCGGCTTGAACAGCTGACGAGCAACAGTCTTCGCGGTCCACGAAGCAAGCTTCTTGTAACCGGGGGACGCAAACGCGCGGCGACCACGGAACGGAGGCTTCTTCGTCTGGATAGCCGGGAAATCATCCACGTTCGGTTTCACCTGAGACTCCGGGTACTCCTTAGCCATCGCACGAATCACCGGCAGACGCTGCGAGAGCGAGGGGTGCAGGTGCTCGGGGCCGGAGAGCAGATCCTCCAGCGCCATCAGGCGGCCAGCCTCGGTATAGTACTGCATGGACAGTGTGTGCTTGACGTCCAAGAACAGGGAGTCCAGCAGCACGCGGCCACCCTTATCGAAGGGCGAGTGCAGCAGCGCCGTAATGAGGCGGTTGCGTTCGTGGTAGTACGCCTGCCAGCCAACCGAGTCATCCTTATCGGTCCAGGACACGTGCCACACACCCGCACCGGGGAAGGAGACAGTAGAGAAGCCCGCAGCCTTAGCGCGCAGACCGTACTCAGCGTCATCCCACTTCAGGAACAGGGGCAGAGACAGACCGATTTCCTTGATGACGGTGGTCGGGATGAGGCACATCCACCAGCCGTTATAGTCCACGTCCACGCGGCGGTGCAGCCACGGGGTGTTACGCAGGTTGTGGTGGCCCAGGTTGTGGCCCATCGCCATGTCATCGTGCGGCTTAGCGTAGAAGTTACGCCACGGGTCAACAACCTCACCGAACGCGTGCAGGACCGAACGGTCGAACATGTCGAACATGTGCGCACCCACGATGGTGGGTTCCTTGCAGTAGTTCGCGAAGGTCACCATACGCAGAATCGACTCAGGCTCAACGATAACGTCGTCATCGAGCAACAGCACGTAATCGGAACCGTTGTTAACAGCCTCAAACATGCCGCGCGAAAAGCCACCGGAACCGCCCAGGTTGCCCTGGTTGATAATGCGGAACTTACCGGAGAGGGGCTTGACGACCTCTTCGAAGTCCTCGTGGTCCTGCACCTTCTGGGTGCCCTGATCCACAATCAGGAACTCGTGCACAGCATCGAAAATCTCGGGGCTCTCACCCAGAGCACGAATGTTGTTGATGCAGTACTCCACCTTGTTCATGGTGGTAATCTGCACGGTCGCCTGGCCACCCTTCACGTCTGTGCGAGGCTCAATGTCGCCCAGCCAGTTCGCTTCAATCAGCTCAAGGTCGCCGGTGCCAGCCAGGTCGAACCAGTACCAGCCGCCGTCACCGAACGGTTCCAGGGGCAGGGTGAAGGTGTTAGTCTCCTCGTCGGAGAGCAACTTCGCATCCACGCGCTGAATCACGCCACGGCCATTGGACTTATACACAATGACCATGCCCTCGCCACGAGTCTGAACGCTCAGCACGACCTTCTGCAGGTCAGTCCAGCGGCGCCAGTACGAAGCGGGGAACGCATTGAAATACGTACCGAAAGACAGGCTCTGACCCGCGTTCACGGTGATGGAGCGGCGGCTGTTCAGGCTGTTCGCGGCATCACGGTTCGCGCTGGCGCTCGACACAGACAGACCGGAGGTGTTCATCGCCTCCGCAATGGAGGTGGAAGCGTCGCCGTCAATACGGGTGGGTAGCTGAACGCCGGTTGCGACACTCGCGTCCACGTACAGGGGCACGACGTCAGTCTCAACCGTGCTTGGGAAAATAACCCGCTGCAGGTTCTTCAAAGTCTTATCATCCATGGTTATGCGTCAACACCACCGGACTCGATCTTCGCACCGTTAGCGAAGTGCGGGCGGATTTTGTTGTCGAACATGGACAGTGCAGCGCCGATAGCCATGTGCATATCCAGGTACTTGTAGGTACCCAGGCGGCCACCGAACAGCACGTTGTTCTCACCCTTAGCCAGGTCGCGGTACGCCAGCAGCTTCTCACGGTCCACGGAGGTGTTGACCGGGTAGTACGGCTCGTCACCCTTGTTCGCGAAGCGAGAGTACTCGCGCATGATGACGGTTGCGTCCTTGGTGTAGTCACGCTCGGGGTGGAAGTGACGGAACTCGTGGATGCGGGTGAAGGGAACATCACCATCTGGGTAGTTCATCACGGAGCAACCCTGGAAGTCCTCAATCGGCAGGACTTCTTCTTCGAGGTCGATGGTACGCCAGGACAGGTCGCCCTCAGCGTAGTCGAAGTAGCGGTCAACCGGGCCGGTGTAGACCACGGGAATCTGACCCAGGACGTTCTCGCGAGAGTACTGGTGACCGGGCTCGAAGAAGTCAGTGTTCAGGTGCACCTCAATGTTCGGGTGCGCCGCCATACGCTCCAGCCACGCTGCGTAGCCGTCAACGGGCAGACCCTCGTACTTATCGTTGAAGTAGCGGTTGTCGTAGTTGTAGCGAACCGGCAGGCGGGAAATGATGGATGCGGGCAGCTCTTCCGGCGGGGTCTGCCACTGCTTAGCGGTGTAGTGCTTGATGAACGCCTCGTACAGGGGGCGACCAATCAGGGAGATACCCTTGTCATTCAGGTTCTGCGGGTCGGTACCAGCCAGCTCGCCAGCCTGCTCAGCGATGAGCGCCTTTGCCTCTGCGGGAGAGTAAGCTGCGTTGAAGAACTGGTTGATGGTACCCAGGTTAATCGGCATGGGGTACACGATGCCGTTGTGGCGGGTGTACACGCGGTGTACGTAGTTGGTGAACTCGGTGAAACGGTTCACGTACTCCCAGACACGCTCGTTGGAGGTGTGGAACAGGTGCGCACCGTAGCGGTGCACCTCAATACCGGTCTGCTTCTCCTTCTCGCTGTATGCGTTACCACCGATGTGGGAACGGCGGTCCAGCAGGGCAACCTTCAGGCCCAGCTCAGTGGCAGCCTGTTCTGCGATGGTCAGACCAAAGAGGCCCGAACCGACTACTACGAGGTCAGCGGTCAATGTTTTCTCCTGTATTATCACGGCGCACCGCCGCTTCTGCGAGGGCGGTATTCACCTACCAGATTGGACACATCCGAGGGTTCTCAGTCGCGCCGCAATCCGCACGGGTGGGTACAAAAACCCCCTCCCGTGATGGATATAGTCATAATCTAAGATACCTGTTTATCAAGCACTACGCATACTTATGACGTGCTTTTAGGGGCTTTTGGACTATTGTTCGCACGCTCTTTCTCCGGGCGAGTATTCTTCGCGAACCCCGAGGTCAAGCCGGTCTGAGATAGTTCTTTCTTCTGCGTATTTTTACGGTCTACTACTCATGGTGAAGGAATTTTATTTACGGGTAAATATTCACCCTGCCTTAGTTGCGGCAGTAATTAGCCGCCACCTAGAGCTGTAGGCACAGGGGGCGAGGGGGGCGTTTCATGGCTCTCACACGCTACAAAGAAGTACCCCCATCAGCACTTTTGGGGATGCGCACCGGTGTATGCGAGAGGTGATTGAAGTGGTTTATCCACAGTTTTTTGAAAAATAGAGCAAAAAATTCAAAAAATACGAACATAATAGTTTATCTATAGATAATTTATTGAGCTTTAATGCTTTTTAATGTTTTCTAAGGGTATGACTCTCTTCTTTCTCGACCACCACAACACCACCCTCCCCTACCCCGGCGTACTCCGACTCGACGGCGAGGCGGCACCCACCGGAATACAGCTGCTCCCCGGTAGCGCACACCAGCAGGCTCTAGAGCAGGCACTCAACCACGCCCTGCAACACCCTGCCACCAGCAGGCACGCTCAAGCACGGGAGACGACGTTCCAGCTACACCCCGCACACGATATGGATCCCGCCTGCGCCTCGATTGCGCCAAACAGCCGCATTCTGAACGAATCTCAAAACCCGGGCGCGCCCGCCATCAGCCTCCTGCACATTCTGCGCGGCCCCGACGCAGGTACAACTTTCCCCATCAGACGCGGCCGCACCAGCCTCGGCAGGGCGGCGCTAGCCACCCGCGGAGGAGAACAGCCGCGCCACATTCACCTGCAGGACCCCTTCCTCAAGCCGATGCACGGCAGCTTCTATGCCGATAGCTCCGGCATCCGATGGATCGAAAAACGCCTCGCCTCGAGCGAGGGCAGCAAGAGGGTGCAGGGCGCCGAGCCACGCATCCTGCGCTGGGACGAGCCTTTCTGCCTCGGCTCCTCACTCTGCATGCTCACCTCACCCAGCGCCGACCGCAAACGTACCGCCACGAAGGCGAGCGCCACCGCTACCCCCGGTTCTTCCCTGGCTTCTTCCCTCGGCTCTTCTCCTGGCAAGCCCGCGCAGATGCTCGCTCCCCTGAGCGATGCCGGAAACCCCTTTGAGCCGGTGGTGGTGAACCCTCCCGCGCCGCGTAAGCTCAAGCAGATTCTATTGAGCGTGTGCCTGCCGATTGTGGTGGGCCTGGTTATTGCGCTGGTGACCGGCATGTGGTTCCTTCTGCTGATGTCTGCGGCGTCTTCGCTGCTGATGCTTCTGCATTTCTTTGGCGGTCGGGCGGAGAACCGTGCGGCATCGCAGCAAACTCATCAGGCGGCACTGCAAGAGAAGGAACGTGCCCTCGCTCTGCCGACCGCGGGCGACCTGGCGATTTCGGGACCCTCTGCCCTGCATGATGCCGCCTACCCGGCTATTGTGCTCGGGTGCGGTCCCCGCCAGCCGTACCTGCGCGGCCGCAACCTCCCGCTGGGCACTCTGGAGAAGCAGGATGCGCCCCACTATCTGCCGCTACCCACCCCGACTCTCGGTCACTACCTAAAGCTGGAGGAGGCACATCTGCGCGCCTACCTGGTGCAGCTAGTGGCGGGTTATCCGGGTTCAGTGCATGTTCTGCTGGCTGGTGCCGATAGCTCTGGTCAGCAGCGAACCAATCGTCTGCTGCTGACTCTGGCTGTGGTGCCGAGTGTGAGCGTGCATTGTCTGCCGGACGTCCAGCAGGAGAAGTATCTGCAGGCCCTGCAGAGCAGCTTGCAGTCGGAGCTCTCGGTTCCGCCGCTGATTCTCATGCCCCTGCAGGCGAGCGCTGTCTACGCTCCCCTGCTGACCGCGCTGAACTCTGGGGCGGTTGCTGAGTCTTCGCAGTCCCGTGCGTTCGCTTCCCCGCGTGATCATAAGATGAACGCCCCGGCGCTCTGCGTCCTGGGCAGCGCTGGGGGCGATAGTTCCGCCCATGCACCCGGTACACTTTTTGGTGCCGCCTGGGTTGAGTATGCGAGTGAGGGCAGCCACCGTCAGAGCATTCGTTACCGTACGCAGGGTTATGCGGCGCCGCCGGTGCAGCCCACCGAGGGTGTCTACCAGGTGCATCCTTTGACGTGTGAGGGTCTGTGTCAGCACGCCGATGGGCTCAGCGTTGAGGCGTTCTGTGCCGCTCTTGAGAATCTGTACCGCGCCGGATGCGAGCAGGAGCAGGGCGCGCTTGGTGAGGCTCAGGTGCACCAGTTGGCGCATCTATTCTCTTCCCTGCAGGCGCAGAGCACCCGGCAGAAGAACCGCACCGATGACATGGCGGTGGAGTCCGTTCTGCAGCGCTGGTCCGCTCAGCGTTACGCCTCCGATATTCGCTGCTACCTGGGTGTTTCTTCGGGCGGATCGCTGAATATTGGTTTGTCTGAGCACGGCCCGCACTGGTTGCTCGGTGGCACGACCGGTGCCGGCAAATCGCAGCTGCTGCGTTCGCTGGTGCTCAGTGCTGCGCTACGTTACCCGCCCGAGCGCCTCGGCCTGATTCTGGTGGATTTCAAGGGCTCGGCTGGTTTGGGTCCTCTGGCTCAGTTGCCGCATGCGCTCAGCGTGTTGAGCAATTTTGATGTGTCCGCGGTGGAGCGTGCGCTCGAATTTTTGCGCGCCGATATTCGCAGACGTGAGGTGGATCTGCAGGCGCTCGGCGTGAACTCCTACCGCGACTACCTGGCGTCATGCCAGGCGGCGGGTACCTCTCCGCGCTACCCCGAGCTGCTGATCGTGGTGGATGAGTTCCGCATGCTCATCGATTCTATGCCGGACGCTATGGCTGAGCTGATGCGCATCGCCACGATTGGCCGCTCCCTGGGTCTGCACCTGGTGTTGGCGACTCAGCGTCCGCAGGGTGCTATTTCGCAGGATATTCGCGCCAATATTGCCACGAGTATTTGTCTTCGTGTGGCGAGTGCGCAGGATTCTTACAACCTGCTGGAGCATGAGTCTGCGGCGTATATTTCGGCGGCGCATCCGGGTGCCGGGTATGTGCGTCTGCCGGATGGTCGTTCCCTGCCGTTCCGCGCCCCGCTAGTGGATGCGGTCCCGTCGAGCAGCGATGCCCGTCCGGTGCAAGTGCTGAGTCTTGAGGAGGGCGGCTGGCGTGAGCTGACTGCCGCTTCTGCCGTTCAGCCGTTGGGTGGCAATGAGGATGAGCTTCTGATTCGTTCGGCGCAGCAGATTCGTACGCTCTATGAACGCGAGTACGCTCCGAAGAATCTTCAGAAGAATGCGGCGGTTCAGGATGAGTACTGCCCGATTCCGCCGGAGCTTCCCGAGAGCACCCCGTTGCCTGTGGTGGAGGCGCCGGTGAGCGAACCGGCATCGTACGGTATTGATCCGGCGGCTACCCCGCAGGAACCCGCAGACTCTGGCGCGGCTTCCGAAGGGTACCTGCTGGGCGAGCTGGAGATTGCCCGCTACGGCGTGCGCCGCGCGGTGAGCTGGTCGGGTCAGCAGACTCTGGCGCTGCTGGCTCAGAGCGCCGAACGGGCCCCGATGCTCTACGGACTTTTAGCTCAGGCATTCGCCGCCCGCACGCCGGTTGTTCTACTGACCTCTGACGGTGCGCTCTACCGCGATCTGGAACCCTATGCCGGTGCCTTTGAAGCGCTCGTGGGCGCGCAGGAGCTTTCGCATCTGCGTTTCTGCCTGGAGGAGCTGCGCGCTCCGAATCTGTGGGGCACCGAGGCTTCCGCCCGCCCGCTCATTATCGTGGACGGGCTGGACAGTTGGCTGGAGGCGCTGGTTCGCCAACCCGATACGGAGAACCTGCTCTACGACTTGCTCTCGCAGGGGTGCCGTCGCGGCTGTTCGGTGGTGTTCACCTCCGCGTTGAACCCGCGTGGTCGTTTCGCTGCTGCGGCACATTCCACGCTGTTGAGCCGCCGTTTCTTGGACTCCGACCTGATGCGTTCAACGAGCAAGGACTACCCGACCCCGGCGCAGAGCCATTACTGCGTGGAGGGTACCATTAACGAGGAGCTGATTGGGGATCAACCACTGAGTGCGTCGATTCTTTCGCCCTGCGTTGCGGGTTTCCGGGAGCTGGTTCAGGTTCTGCGGGGTAACACCGCGAGCACTTCCAGCGGGTCAAATACTCACCCCGGCACTCTTCTGCGGCAATTCCCCGAGTACTATCGTATGCCCTCGACCGAGTACGTGACCGCCACCCACGCCGTCTGCAATCCGCAGGGCGCTAAGCTGCTGGTCGCATTTGACCGCCGGCAGATGCCGGTGTGGATGAGCGCCCCCGCTGGCGCGGTAGTTCCGGTGCAAGGTTCCCGGTCGGCGGGTAAAAGCACCCTGCTGGAAAGCATTACTCGACTCAACCCGCAGCTGAGCACCCTCGCCTTTGAGGGTTCTGGCGGAGCCTCGGGTGAGCCGCCAAGCGTGGAACGTACCCGTGCGCTTCTGGACTCGGTGAAGAACCCCACCCAGACGCTCGTGCTCATTGACGATCTGCAATACCTGCAGCCCGCCGTTCAGCAGCTACTTCTGGAGCGTCGCGGTGAGTTCCGCGCCATGCTGGTCGCCTACACACCCTGGCCGAGGCGCGCCTCCTCACCCCTGCTGGCTGCGCTCATGGGATGCTCGCGTGCACTTCTGCTCGCACCCACATCCCTGGCGGACGCCGACATGTGTACGGTGACCGCGCTACCACTGGATCGTTTCACGCAGGGTAAGCAGCCCGCCGGCCGTCTTGTAGTGGTGGATGGTGCCTCCGTGTGCGCGGCGCAGGTTCCCCTGGCTCTAACCACGGCAACGCAGGCTGTAGCAGCTGTGCAGAAGGTGCCGGTAGCGGTCTAGAACTGAGCCTTCTAGGCTGAGCCGTTTAGGGTTTAGCGGCGTCGGCGGCTGTACTTCTCCGCCTCTTCACCCGACGCCTCGGTGACCGCCTCAATATAGCGGCGGCTACTGGGCATGAGCACAAAGATGAAGGCAGCCGCCGCACCAATAACACCCGCAATCGTGATGGCCTGGCCAATATTCAGGCCGTAAGCGCTCACGTTCATGACGAGGGTGCTTGCTGTGACCCACAGTGCGCAGAGGGTAATCAGGATCATAGGCAGGCGCGAACCGAAGCGGCCGCGGTAGAAACGCAGGCCAAAGTAGGTCATACCCGCGGCAATGAACATCTGGAGCACACCGCCCACAATCGCCTGAGCGGTAGACATTCCGCTGACGATAAAGGGGTAGAGGATACCGCGAATCAGAATGTATGCCGCGAAGATCTCGGTCAGAACGAATGCGTAGATGATGTTGAACGGACGTGACGTCACGGTGGGCTCCTCATAGGCAGTGTTGGCGGCAGACCGGGGTGTATTTGGTCCGATGTGTTGGTCGATATGCTGATACGTTAGCAGGTGGGTGCCCCCTGTCTTGGGTTCACCGCCTCGTCGTCGGTGCGGTATTTCAGGGGTAGGTACCGCTTTATATTATGCCTGAGGCGCCGTTCACCCAGCCGCCCGCGTCTCGCCTATGAGACGCGGCGCAGAATATGTGTGTCAGCATGCGATTCCCCGCCCTCTCAATTAGACAAAGGTTTGCCTAAGTGATAGATGCCTCAGTATAATACTGAAGTTTTTAGAGAAAAGTACTTGTCACATCCGCTCCAACATGCGAAAGTTGATAAGTCAATTTTCACCCCAACCCTGGGTGAGCGTCCCATCAGCGGATGTATTTGACACGCGCACAGGAAAATAGATGTGTCTTGCCACCGCGTGAGACCGTAAATCATGAAGGAGGTCCACCGTGGATTGGCGTAGTCGTGCAGCTTGTTTGGATAAGGATCCGGAGCTGTTCTTCCCCGTAGGAAACACCGGACCCGCCCTGTTGCAAATTGAAGAGGCCAAGACTGTCTGCCGCTCTTGCGAGGTTGTAGACGTCTGCCTGAAGTGGGCCATCGATACCGGCCAGGACTCCGGCGTATGGGGTGGCACCAGTGAAGACGAGCGTCGTGCGATGAAGCGTCGCGCAGCTCGTGCCCGCCGTGCATCCTAACTTCCGGAGTATTCAATAGGGCATCAAAAGCGTGGTGCAGTGATATAGAGTCACTGCACCACGCTTTTGCCATATACAGAACCTATCTGGACAGCAAACTGCCGCCACCCCGCACTCGGGGCGGCGGCAGTTCAACATATCATACGAGAAGGGGCTTAGACGAGCACCGCGGTGATAACCACGCGGGTACCGGTCGGTTCGTTAGCCTCCCAGCGGATCGAGCCGTTCAGCTCGCTCGCCACTAGGGTACGAACAATCTGCATACCCAGGCCTTCCCTACCGGTCACCGGGCGGTAGGCGTTTGGACCGGACTCTTCAATCTTCTTATCGCCCATGCCCTTACCGTCATCGGTAATCACAACGGTGAGGATATTCTCGCCCTGATCGTTGGTGCCGCGAATACCTTCGAGAGTCACGGTGCCGGTCTCGCCGTCCAGGCCGTGCTCCACAGCGTTCGCGACAACCTCGTTGATAACCAGCGCCAGAGGGGTAGCGAACTGGCTCGGCAAAGATCCAAAGGAGCCAATCAGCTCGGTGGACACGTGCTGACCGGGGGAAGCAAGCTCAGCGGCAAGGTGGAACTGACGCTCAATTAGCTCGTCAAAGTCGACGTTCTGAGTCAGACCCTGCGAGAGTGCCTCGTGTACGGTAGCAATCGTTGCCACGCGACGCATCGCCTGCTCCAGGCCCTGATGCGCTTCTTCCGTGGTCATACGACGCGACTGCAAGCGCAGCAGAGCGGACACGGTCTGCAGGTTGTTCTTCACGCGGTGGTGAATTTCGCGGATGGTCGCGTCCTTAGTCATGAGCTCCAGCTCGCGGCGGCGCAACTCGGTCACATCGCGGCACAGAATTACGGCGCCTTCACGCTCGATGCGGGCACGCTTCTGCGCCAGCAGCGGGATGGATCGCATGGTCACGCGAGCACGGGCAATGACTAGTTCGGTGCGCAGGTCACTACGACCGGCAAGGACCAGCTGCAGAGTTTCATCCGCCTGCTCACCGGCAGGAAGCATCGCGCGGGTGACGTCGGCGAGGTTTCGCTTTTCGAGGTAGCCGGTCATGCCCATGCGGTTGTACATGGAGTTTGCGTTTGGAGAAGCGACGACCACACGACCGGAGGGGTCGAGCACAATAATGCCGTCAATCACTCGGGGGTTACCCTGGGTGTTGTTTCCCTCCGTGAGGGGGTCGGGCCACAGGCCGGAGTGCACCATGGAGAGCATGGTGTCGGCGGCGAATTCGTAGATTTCGTCGC
This sequence comes from Rothia gullae, assembly GCF_024294905.1. Classification (GTDB taxonomy): domain Bacteria; phylum Actinomycetota; class Actinomycetes; order Actinomycetales; family Micrococcaceae; genus Rothia. The sequence continues at coordinate 278,629 of NZ_JANCOC010000001.1, read as the reverse complement.
TGACGGAGGGGTAGCCATTGGGTGTGGCAATCTTGTGACTGGTCAGCAGTGCGATGGTGCGGTTGTTGCGCACGATGGGCACGAAGGTCACGTGTACGCGCGGGCGGGCGCCAACGCCTTCGCCCCTTCCTTCGTCGGTGTAGGTGCTGATATTCTGGTCGATCCAGACGCGGTATGCCTCGTCGCGGATTCCCTCATCCATCTCGCGCTCAATGATGTCGTGGTGGAAGAGGGTTCGGACGTTGGAAGGGCGCACGTGAGCGATAGCACAGAAATTACTGGTTGCGCTGGGGCCGGAGACGGCATCCGGAGAGCTACCGTCGGCAACAATGTAGTCGGTGGGGAACCATAAAACTAGGTCGCTCTGGGCAATATCAGAGATGATCTGCCATTCACCCTTGATGAGGTGAATGCGTTCAGTATCGCCAGGACCGAAGTCGTAGGCGCTCATAATTCCTTCTGCAAAAGACATATGTTTGTGTGCTTCCCATGAGTTCGGGTGTATTCAACCATTTTACGGTTTGTTCGCCGCAATTCACATTCAAACGACAATACGTGGAATAGTTTACAGAGCATTTCTTGGAGCGCGCTTTTAATCGCATGTATGACACCGTGAGATGAGATGAACCCCTCAACTTTGAGGTGAAATATTCGCGCTACTGCTCTGCCCTCAATATGCGTAAAGCGCAGAAAACCCGACCTACCGGCGCTCCCAATTTCGGGACCTTATACAGACAGGTCGGGTCTTCTTATGACCGCTTCTAGCAGGCGATATTCTTAGTGCTCTGGCATCACGCTACGCACCGGGTTTGACGCTATGCGCCCGGGTGTACCGCGTACATGCCTTCGAGCATCGCTTCCAGGGACTGCACGACCGCGTGGCGGGGTGCGACTTCCAGCAACGCTTCACCGTTGCGGCGCAAACGGTCCATGACCTTACGCTCGTACGGGATCACCCCGGTGAGCGGAACCGACAGGTAGCATGCCCAGTTATCGCGAATCTTCGCCTCGGGGTTGAATCCGGCGGCTTCGCGGCGGCTGCGGTTGAGCCAGTACTGCACATCCGTTTCGGGGGCGAAAAGATCCGGACGCGACTGCACCTCGCGGACGAGGTTAATCAGGCGCGGCAGGCCGATGACATCCGCTTCGCCGAGCGCAATCACGCGGTCGGAGCAGGCGAGCGCGGTGAGGGTCGCGGCGTTACGGCGCGGTGCCGGGCCGTCAAAGGTCAGTTCCTCATCGACCTCGACGGGGGCGGCAACATCGCAGATGACCAGGTCGTAGCGGTGCTTGAGCCATTCGAGCACCTCGGCGAAGGCGCGGGCACGCACCTCGGGCCAACGCGAGGAGGAGGTGATACCGCTCAAGAAATCGAAGGTACCGTTTTTGAGGGGCACGCGCTCCATGATGGCGCCGGCTTTCTTCTCGTCAAGCTGGGCACGGTCGGCGTCCGAGCAGAGAATTGCCAAGCCGGAGCCGGTATCTTCGAGCGCCATAAGCGCATCCAGGCTGGGTGCGTAGGTGTCTGCGTCGATGAGGCAGACCTGCTGACCCTGCTGCGCCGCGAGGGCGGCTAGGTTGAAGGCGATAGTGCTTCGGCCGGGTGCGCCGTGAGTACCCCAGACAGTCACGATCTTGCCGAGGCGGTGGCCGGGCTGGTAGCGGCAGGGCGCGGCGGGGTCCTGGTGGATATCCGGGTGCTGAGGCATAGTGCCATCGTTGTTCTCGTTCTGCACGTGCAGTGCGTAGTCGCTGCCGGGTGCGAAAGAGTCGACGATGGCGGCGGCCTGGCTGAGCACGGATTCCTCGTTGCTGGGCACAACGGAGGAGGCTTCTGCCGGGTCGTGTATACCGGGTGCGTTTCCAGCGGGCACCGCGGGGTCGATTCCGTAGCTTCCGTAGTCGACACCGTAGGGTGCGGTGGTATTTGAGGCAGGGCTCGCGGCGGGGTCGTAGCCGTAGCCCCCCGCTCCATGACCAGCAACTCCGTTATCGTAACCGTAGCCGCCGTATCCGCTGTCGTAACCGTAACCGCTGTATCCGCTGTCGTAGCCGTAGCCGGCATCCTGACCGTAGACGCCCTCCGGTCGGTGGGCAACAGGCTGAACGGGCGGCTGAGCCGGAATCTGCGAGGGAACGCCGTAGCCTGCGGTGGGTCGGGCGAGCGCAGCATCCACAGCCTGTTCGAGCGAGCCCAGGATCTCTTCAAGGGCAGCTTCGGGGCGGATGCGGTGCGTCTGCGTGGGCAGCGGCAGGTTGTCCGGGGCGATAACCGCCAGGAGCACTTCGGAGGCGGCGAGCGCATCCACGGTGGAGGCGCTCATTTCGGCGGGCACGTGAGTGCAAAGCAGCACGCGGGCAATGCCTGTGTGCGCCATGCCGACGGCTTCACTGAAGTCCTGCACGGTACGCGCCACGGAAACGCGGCCGCGCTGGGATTCGATGCAGGTCAGGAGCGAACCGTCATCGCCGTAGAGGATGACGGGGATGTTCACTGGCCCTCCCCGTAGGTGCCGGGGATGAGGCTGATCTTGGAGTCGCTATTGCTTTCCTTGACGAGGGCGGCGAGGGCTTCTTCCTTGACCCACAGCTGCACGGTTGCCTTGCCGTTGGCACCGAGTACGCCTTCGTCGACCGTTACGGCAACGATTTCGGCGTTGGTGACGATGGCGCGGGCACCGTTTTCGGTGCGGTTATCGCTCTTGGTGTCGGGGTTGCGCGGGCCGGAAGTCCACACGTCCACGCGCTCGCCTGCCTTGAGCGCGGAAGCGGCGGTGCGGTCAATGCTGACGGTGGCGAGGCGGCGCCCCGGGGAGGTTTCAATGCCTACCGATTCTTTGCTGATGAAGTTACCGGCGGGGATGCGCTGAGTAGCGATTTTGCCGTTCATCTGTGCGGCTTCAGCGCGGGTGAAGTACTTGTCTTTGGCGGAGTCTATGTTCGCTTCGACTCGGGCGAGTTTGTCTTCGGCAATCTTCTCGCCAAGGCGGATTTCGCTTTTGGCGGTGTAGTACTCGGTTTTGCTGTTATTGGCTTGCACGTAGAGCTGCACGCCGGTGATGGAGACGAGCACGAGAAGTACACCGAGGATGAATCGCCAGTCTTTGACGGTGGGCCTTTTGAGACGTTTGGTGTGGGTTTCGGTGAGGGTGGAACGCTTCGTCGCGTTCTGTTGTATGGGCATGATATGGTTGTGCCTTTCGGAGCGGAAGCCGGCGGTGATTCCGGTGTTGTGCAACTGACCGATGAGCGAGTGGTGTGTTTTCGATAGTGCTTTATTTGGTTCTGACACTAGCCCTAACAGCATATTTCATTTAGTACTCTCTCTCAACAAGAGTCGTGTTTATGAAATATTTTTGAGTCTTGCCCCCTTTTGAAGAGGCGATTAGATAATTTTTCAGCTCATATAAGGCTTTTTGTGAGCAAATTTCACTGTTATGACATATACTGAAAGTACTCAATAGATGTTCTGTATGGACTCTATACAAAAGGCCGCTAACGATGGCTAAGGGGCCCAGGATTTCACTCACGGAAAGAAACAATTCGATGACTGCACCTCGTTTCCTCACTCTGAGCGACGTTGCTGAGGAGCTACAGGTTTCGCTTTCGCAGGTACGTGCTCTGGTGCGTAGCGGCGAACTTCCCGCCATTCAGATTGGTGGACGTAACCAGTGGCGTATTGAACGCTCTCGCTTTGAAGAGTACATTACCGAGCGCCACAAGCAGACTCTGCAGGCGATTGCTTCCGGCAAACTCACTGCAAAGGCTAAGGTCGATTAGTATTTCGGCATGTACCTCGCGGGCGTAATGCTCGAGTGTTTTAGAAAGGTCCACTCCTCTCGTTGAGATTTCAATGGAGAGGGGCGGACCTTTTTTGTGTTTATTACTGCTTTTATAGGGGTATTTATAGTTGTCGAGGCGTTTTTGCGAGCGTACCCACGAATGGTAACGCCCGCTATTTCCCCGTGCTTTTAGCGGGAAATACGGGCGATGACTGCGCTAATACGAGCCAGCGGAATGGTGCGCACGCCAGCACCGCGAGGTGCGCGGGAGTAGCCGGAGGCGCCCTGCCCATAGGTTCCCTGCGCACCGTAGGCTGCACGCGCGTACTGGTCGCGTTCGTAGATACGCGGGTACTGACCGCCATTGAGCAGGCGCAGTTCAAGGAAGTCGGCGCCGACTCGCTCAATAACGCCGTCGTAGCTGACGGTGCCACCTTCGAGGGAGAGGCGGACGGGTTCACGTGCCATGGCGAGGGAGCGGAGGGCGAGCTGGATTTTCATGCGGTAGCGTTCGGGGTGCACATGAGCGCGCCCGGGCGCGATACCGCCTTCCCACCAGAGCATTCCGCGCAAGGGGATGATGATGTTTTCGCCACGCGCTTCGATGCTGACCCATTCTTCGCCTACCATTTCGAGCTTGCCTTCGTAGGTTTGCATGTCGGTGGCGCAGATGCGGATGGGGCCGCCGACCTGTGCGAGGAGGCGGTCGTCGAGGGTGATGGTTGAATAGTGGACGCGGGCAACTTGGCGGGCGTCCTGTTCCATATCCCAGGTGCGTTCGGAGGCGAGGCGCGCCTCAATGTCTTGTAGGAACTTTTCCATGCTCATACTATGACCCTACCCGAGTAGCGGGTGCGGATACGAACCGGGACGTTTTTCTGGTCGGGTAATGGTTCTTGAGCCTGTTTTTTTGGAGCAAATTCCAGCAAATTACATGTTTTTCATATATTTTGATGCGTTTTGCTTCATTTTTGGTGCGGCTTCCTGTATAAATGAAGCAATACCAAAAGATATCAAACGCACCATTTGGAGGTCATCGTGGACCAATTTTCCACTCCGGGATCAGCCCCCGCAGCCTTCGCGTCTCGCCCTGCTATCTTCGCCTCACACTCGGTAGCCGCGCCTCGTACTGTCAGTGCAGAGGTAGCCGCCGCAGCCGGCCCTGCACCCGAGCCCGGTGCTAAGGCAAACTACCAGGACGCGCTGCTCTTCATCGCCCCTCCCCTACTTTCCGCGGCGGTCTTAGGCGCGTTGAACGTGAACATGCACCGCATCCCCTCGGCACACCCGTTGGCTGACGCTTCGTTGCTCTGCGCTGGCGCAGCTGCAATCCTCATTACCGTCTGGTGGTTCATCAGTTTTATCTACGCGCTCTTCTACGCTTGGTCTTTGCGCGTTTCGAGCCACAATGCTGACCGCGCGGTGCTGAAGGTTCCGGCGCTTTTCCGTCCGCGTTTTATGCGCCGCATCGTTCTGACGCTCGGCGGCACGGCTCTTGGAGCGGGGGCGGTCTTGGCTCCCGCGCAGGCTACGGTGGCTACGCCCAACAACCCCGGGGTAAACGGCGCGGAGGGACTGCCGCAGACGACCATTTCGGCAGTCATGACCACAGATTCAATGGGCACTGCGGATTCAATGGGCACCGCAGCTTCAACGGGTACCGCGACGGCAGAGGCCAGCCCAGGCGCTGTCTCAGATGCGGATCCCACCGGTGATATCCCGGACAGCATCGCCCCGAAAGCCAGCTCCGTTCCCCTGACCCTCTCTGCAGAGATTCCGGATATTCCCCTGGCTCCTCAACCCACGGAGGCGGCAGGCTCGCTGCAGGATCGCAGCCCGTTCTTCTCCCCACCCCGCGCTGAGGCGGGCACCTACTCCTACACGGTCCAGGCGGGCGATACGCTCTGGTCCATTGCCGCCGACCAGCTGGGTGAAGGCACCGACGCCTCCACCATTTACGACTACACTCTCGATATTTACGAGGCAAATAAGGACGCTCTGGGTCAGAACCCCGAGCTGCTTTATGAGGGGCAGGTTCTACAGATTCCCGAACAGCCCGTTCACTAACCCTCGCCGTCTAACCCTCGCCGTCTAGCCCTCACCTTCGCTACCTCGAATCTTCTGCCCCCCCGATAGCTTTTCATTCGCTCAATCCACCTCAGACCTTCTGCACCGAAAGGAGCCATCATGAGCTTCGCTAACCTTCTCCCCCGCGCCCCGTGGATGCCGCCGCGTTCTCAGCCTGCGCAGTATTCTCAGCCTGCGCAGCCCGCCTCCCGTAACGATCAGCCTGCCGGTCCGTATTCAAAGCGTCAGGCGGCACGCACCTCCCAGCAGGCGGCTCATCCTGTGACTGCCGAGCAGGTCGCTCCGCTACCGGAGCAGGGGCAGGGCACGATGGCCCTGGTGCAGAGGAGGAACAGCTCGTCGGTCTATTCGCTGTTGCCACTGCCGCGTTATGAGCAGCATTCGGCGCAGCGCCCGCCGGTGGCGAAGAGGGGCCGCCCGCTGCGTCCTGCGGATGCGTTGGCTCGCCAGCTGGAGGGTCGTTGCGCGGGTGTGGCGATTGCTTACCTGGAGATCATGTCGGCTCGTCGTTCACGTCAACAGCTAGCGCAGTGGGTATCAGCGGATTGTTTCCACCGTCTGTTACCCTTCTTCCCGAAGAACCCGCGTCAGGTGCGCAAGGAGATGTTGTTGACTCTTCCGCCGGTTCTGTTGCGGGTGCGTGCGCAGAAGGTACACGAGGAGCTCTACGAGGTGGTGGCGCTACTGCGTTGTGCGGATAAGGTGCGCGTGGTGACCATGCAGATGCGCCTGATTCACGGTATGTGGCTGATTACCGCGATCGAGCAGCCGCAGAGCCGCGTGGACGAAGACTAGGGCTCCCCTTACACAACACGCCCAGAAACGCCCAGAAACGACAGACATGCAGAGACACGCAGAGAGGGTGCGAATCCGGTATTGGATTCGCACCCTCTCTGTTGCGTCTATAGCGTTTTCGGGTTTACGCCGAGGCTACTTCTCCTTGGTACGCTCAACGTGAACATGCTCGTGGCCGTCCTCATCGGGAGCGGAGTACTGCAGGAACTTCGGGCGCGAAGGCTCAGCCAGGCGCACGGCAGAAGCCTGAGTACGCTGCTTGGACAAGTCCAGGTTGAACAGGTAGGTCACGGTCTCTTCACGGACCGCGCCGAGCATCGACTGGTACATGTCGTAGCCTTCACGCTGGTACTCGACCAGCGGGTCACGCTGAGCCATCGCACGCAGACCGATACCTTCCTTGAGGTATTCCATCTCGTACAGGTGCTCGGGCCAGCGCTCTCCAAGGACGGACAGCATGACGCGGCGTTCAATTTCGCGCATGCTCTCTTCACCGACACTCTTTTCACGCTCCTCGTAGATGAGGTGTGCGTCCGCCAAGACTTCCTTCACGATCTGGTCGCGAGTGATCTTGGTGGGGTCACCGGCGTCTTCTGCCAGCTCGTCCACGGTGATAGAGATGGGGTACACCTGCTTGAGCGCGTCCCAGAGCTCATCGAAGTCCCAATCCTCGGCGTGGCCTTCAGAGACGCGGGCGTCAATGATGGTGGTCAGCACCTCGTCCACAAAGCCGGAAATCTGCTCCTTCAGGTCGTCACCGTGCAGGATGCGGCCGCGATCCTTGTAGATCGCTTCGCGCTGGCGGTTGAGCACGTCGTCATACTTGAGCACGTTCTTACGCTGCTCGGCGTTACGGCCCTCAACGTTTGCCTGTGCGGTAGCGATAGCGCGGCTAACGATCTTAGAGTCCAGCGCGGAGTCCTCGGGGGCTGCCGCCATGAGGCGGGTTGCCATGCCGGTGTTGAACAGTCGCATCAGTTCGTCCGTCAGCGACAGGTAGAAGCGGGACTCTCCCGGGTCACCCTGACGGCCGGAACGACCGCGCAGCTGGTTGTCAATACGGCGGGACTCGTGACGCTCAGTGCCGAGCACGTACAGGCCACCGAGCTCGGTGACTTCCTCGTGCTCTTCTGCTGCGGCGTCTTCGCAGGCCTTCAGGACCTCGGGCCAGCGTGCCTCGTACTCTTCGGAGTTGGTGTTCGGGTCCAGGCCGAGCTCACGCATCTTCTCGACGGCCTCAAATTCGGGGTTACCACCGAGCATAATGTCGGTACCGCGACCAGCCATGTTGGTTGCCACGGTGACGGCGCCCTTACGGCCCGCCTGCGCAACAATAGCAGCCTCACGCTCGTTGTTCTTTGCGTTCAGCACCTCGTGGCGCACACCTGCCTTCGCCAGCTGGCGTGAAAGGTACTCGGAGTTCTCCACGCTTGCGGTACCCACCAGGACGGGCTGGCCCTTTTCGTGGCGTTCCATAATGTCCTTGACAACCGCATTGAACTTGGCGATTTCATCGCGGTACACCTTATCGGGGTTGTCGATGCGCTGCACACCCTTGTTGGTGGGGATGGGCACCACGCCGAGCTCGTAGGTGTTCATGAACTCTGCCGCTTCAGTTTCCGCGGTACCGGTCATACCGGACAGCTTGTCGTACATGCGGAAGTAGTTCTGCAGAGTCACGGTCGCCATGGTCTGGTTCTCAGGCTTGATTTCGACGCCTTCCTTCGCCTCAATCGCCTGGTGGATGCCGTCGTTGTAGCGGCGGCCCGGCAGAATACGACCGGTGTGCTCGTCAACAATCAGGACTTCGCCGTCAATGACCACGTAGTCCTTGTTGTTGGTGAACAGCTCCTTCGCCTTAATGGAGTTGTTCAGGAAGCCAATGAGCGGGGTGTTCTTGGATTCGTAGAGGTTCTTCACACCCAGGTGGTCTTCCACCTTGTCAATGCCGGATTCGAGGATGCCGACGGTGCGTTTCTTCTCGTCTACTTCGTAATCTTCACCGCGCTTGAGCAGGGTCGCGGCAATACGCGCGAACTCTGCGTACCAGCGGTTCGCCTCACCGGCTGCGGGGCCGGAAATGATTAGAGGGGTACGGGCCTCATCGATCAGGATGGAGTCCACCTCATCGATAATGGCGAAGTTGTGGCCGCGCTGAACCTGCTCCTCCACGGTCCACGCCATGTTGTCACGCAGGTAGTCGAAGCCGAACTCGTTGTTCGTACCGTAGGTGATGTCCGCTTCGTACTGCTTACGACGCTCGTCAGGCTCCATGGAGGACAGAATCACGCCGCACTCCATGCCGAGGAAGCGGAACACACGGCCCATGAGGTTCGCCTGGTACTCAGCCAGGTAGTCGTTCACGGTCACAATGTGCACACCCTTGCCGCTCAGCGCGTTCAGGTACGCGGGCAGGGTCGCGACGAGGGTCTTACCCTCACCGGTCTTCATTTCGGCAATGTTACCCAAGTGCAACGCTGCACCACCCATGAGCTGCACGTCGTAGTGGCGCTTGCCCAGGGTGCGCTTGGACGCTTCGCGGACTACCGCGAAAGCCTCCGGCAGCAGAATATCGAGGGATTCGCCATCCTTGACGCGCTCGCGGAACTTGTCGGTTTCCGCTCGCAGTTCCTCATCGGTCATAGATGTGAAGCTGTCCTCGAGCGAGTTCACCGCCTTGGTGTACGCTTCGAGCTGTCGCAGAACCCTCTTATCGCCGGTTCGGAGGATTTTCTCCAAGAAAGATGCCACTGAGCTTCTACTCCTTGCTTGTTTCGGTACCCTCACCAAGGGCGCGCGAGAGTGCGCGCGGTGAGGCCTTCCTACATATTGTATGGCAGAGCCGCCTAATTCGCCCGTCCGAGCTATTTTTTACGCTGTACGCCCACGAGGTGACATTTGGTGACGTTGCGCGTCATTCATCCTCTTGCTGAGGTGGAGAGAGCACCGGATTCCGGGGCCGGGCGCATCCCCGCGCTGAGAATCCGAGCCGAGAACCTCAGCTGTAGAAGGCAGAGAAAAACCCGGGGGCCTGGAGATTCACAGTGCGTGTTTCCAGACCGCCCGGGTCTTTAGCCTGCTCGCTGGCATGCCGTCTCAGCTACCAGCAGGTAGGTTGGGTTTTACTCGCTCTCCAGAGTAATGATGCCGTAGCTCCAGCCCTTACGACGGTATGCCGCTGCCGGTGCGCCAGTCTCGCTGTCAATGTACAGGTAGAAGTCGTGGCCGACCAGTTCCATACGGTCAACAGCTTCTGCGGGAGTCAGACGCTCACCCTTGAAGCTCTTGTGGCGAATCTCAATGGGAGATGCTGCCTCATCGGCGAGGGTGACCTCGCTGTTATCGAATGCTGCTTCTTCCACCGGAACATCCGGCAGCAGAATCTCGGTAATTGCTTCGGTAACCACGGGAATCGAGCCGGTAGCGTCTGCCACGGAGACGGGGTGCTTGCCACCGCGCTTGTGTAGCTTGCGGCGGTCACGCGCACGGCGCAGACGCTCCAAGAGCTTGCCGTAGGTTTCATCGAAGACCGCGAATTTGTCGTGACCCTGGGCTTCGGAGCGGAGGACAGGACCGGTACCAACAACGGTAATCTCAACGCGGATGGACTCGCCACCCAGATGACCGTCCTTGCTGAACTTGACGTCGATGTCCTTCACGTTATCGCCGAGCTGAGCGAACTTCTGAACCTTGTCGCTTACGTATTCTTCCAGGCGTTCGGTGACCTTGATATTGCGGCCGTAGATGTTGACTTCCACGATCATTCCCTCCAGGTTGGGGGCTTATACCGCGTCCGGTTGGACCCGGTACGGGGGTTCGACTCCGATGCCGTTCCCTTGTACATATTTTAGTACGGAACATGCCGTATATCACTAGATATGACAAATATTTAGCCCAAATAATAGCTATTCGTCCGTCTGCGAACTTTAAGAGCTAAAAATCGTGTACCTCTTGCAACTAACTACAAGAAACGCTATGTCAGCAGTTTTTTCGGTACCGCAGCAACCGCGCAAACGCCCAGCACCCGCGAACTCGCATCCTGCAGCACACGCACCATCTCAGAGGCAGTCGCGCCGGTGGTCACCACGTCATCACAAATAACGCTGAGCCGCCCCGCACACAGGGCCGGCTCCATGACGCGCAAGGCACCGTGCATCCGCTCGGCACGGCCCACAGCGCCCAGGCTCTTCTGCTCGTTCTTTGCCTCAGAAGCGCCGAGAAGAGAAGACCCCACACGAGAAGCAAAGGAGGCGCCGCTCCCCCGCTGCGTACGAGGCGCGTAACCAATGACATCCACAGCGCGCACCTGTACCGAGGCGGGCAGACGCTGATTGAGCTGCCGCGCCGCCTCCTGCACCAAAAGATTCGCCGGCGCATAGCCGCGGCGGCGCACACTCTGCGCCGAGGACGGTGCCGGAACCAGCAGAACCTCAACCGGTGCGGCGGAGGTGCCCGCAGAAGAGATAGAAGACCCCGGCACGCTCTGAAGCTCAACCCGATGCGCCCGAAGAAGCTCATACACGCTACGCGCCAAACCCTCACCCAGCAGCGGCAACAAGTCAGTGCGACCAGCGTTCTTCAACGCCAACAGGGCACGCGGCATAATCCCCACGTAACGGGATGCCGCACGCACCTCAGGAGTAGCCACATCCTCAAGAGGTTGCAGCACCTGCACTCGCTCCACACGCACCAACGCTGAGCGCAGCTGCGGCAGGCATTGTTCACACAGCGGTGAGCCGGCACCGTAGGCGACCGGTACCGCACAGCACGGACAGGTACGCGGCATCAACACCTCGCCCAAAGCCCCGCTGGCGCTCTTGAAAGCACCGGCGAGGCGGGTCAAAGGTTCGTTGCTAGAGAGCGCCTTGTTTGAGGGCACGCTCAAAGAATCGTTCAAACCACGCTGTTCTGAACTCACCGAAAGTACCCTTTCCTCACTCGCGCCTACCCGAGGCTAACCGGCGTAACTAATCTCGTGCAGAGTCGTATCCAGACGAATCCAGCCGCGCTCCTCCATCAGGTAGCACGAACCGTCAGAACGGTGAGCAATAATATTCGACGTATTATCCGCCGTCGAAATGGTCATCACACCATCCAAACGGTCCAGCTTCGTCTCTTCACCGCTGAGGGAAATCACCTCAGACTCACCGTTCTTCACGTTCACCACCACAACGCTCTGGTCGCCAGCCCAACGGGCATTACGCGGAGTCACAGAAGAACTCAGACGCACCATCTCCGTCAGACGCAAAGGCTTACCGGCATCATCACGCACAATACCGGAAATAATCACAGCCGACGCACCCTCAGTAGACGCCCCAATCGCCATGCGCGCACCATCGTGCGAAACGTTCACGCTCGTAAAGCTCAAATTACGTTGCCAGGACAGACCAATATCAACACCGCGCTCACGCTCGGTTGCATCCTCAGAATCCGGCTTGAAGGCACGAATAGTACCCTCACCATCGGCAGCCCACACCCAGCCATACGCATCAAAACTGGGAGCAGTCAGAGCGGTACTCTGCCACACGCGGCGGGCAGTACCCTGATACACCGTGTACAGGCTCGCGGCATCATTCGCCAAGCAGGCATAAACATCCGCAGAATAGCCCATCGCAGGGGAACTCAACTGGGTCACGCCACGCAGAAGCAACTGCTCACCCGCATTGCTCATATAGTCATCACGCGCCACCATCTGGCCGTTCAAATTAATAGCAACCGTGCGGGCAGGAACACCCGGGTTCAGCCTCACCGCAGAAAAGCCGTTCGGCGCGTTCTCAGGAATCAGAGTGCCGTTATAGAAAACCTCGGTCTTGCCCAGACCCGAGAAGTTCTCCAAGCCGTGCATAATCTGCTCACGCACACGTGCCAAACGGTTATCGTCCAGGTGCTCACCCGAGAGTCGAACCAGCACATCCTGGTTATCGCTCATGTTAGCGGTCTCAAGGCTCATCGACTCATTCAATGCCGAGAACGCGACATCCTTCAAATAGGACGCCGGGCCAGCCATCAGAGTACGCACCAGCAACTCAAAATAGCGGTCCGTATGCGGGAACCAGCGAATATCCGGCACAGCATAACGGAACGCACGATCATAGAAATACAGGCGGCACGGGCTAAACACACGCTCAAACTCGGCGCCGTCCAGCCACAGACCATCCAGGCCGGAGCTAATACGCCACTGATTGTCCTCCATGACCATCTTGAAATCATGGGTCTCAATCTGGGCCTCCGGGAAGGTGCTCGTAATACCCTGGCTGCTCACCGTAGCGGTCTGCTGGAAACGCACATGGTACACGCCCTCAGCATTACCGCTATCGTCACTACGCGCCTGCACCGTATTACGGTACACGCGGGTGGTACCAATCGGGTTCCAACGACCCGCAAAAGAAGAGCTCAAATACTGGCGCGCCACCGCATAGTTATCGATGCTGTCCGCACCGGCACGCACGAAACCCTCAATAATCGCCTCGGGAGTCGCACCAGCCAGCGGTCCGGGAGCACGTGCGGGCGAGGTATTGGTGCTCTTCATATCCAGGTCGCTACTGTGCTGAGTCACTCGAGCATTCGAAGGAAGACCAGCACAAGAGATCACGAGCGTCACCAAAGACACCGTCCCCAAAGACAGCGCGGCGCGTCGAGAAACAATAGCTCTGTGAGACATGGAGGTCTTAACCTTCCTCTACGAACATCGACAAGAATCCACTATCTAACGTTGCAGGCCATCGCAACGGAGTGAAAACATATCTGCCTTGATTGTACTGGTTTGCCAGTGCAAATATTCAAGGATAAGCGCAAATGCTCATAGCATAACACCAGCACCCAAACCTGGACAGAGCTGAAAACCCTTACACCCGGCAGGAAAACCCGCACTCATTCGTGGAGCTTCCCACCAGTTTCAAACTCTGCCGCCATTACTATGCATAATGCCTGTCGGTGCGCACCACTAAGCGCCATCCTCCACATTCACACGAGGAGAAATAGCCGGTAGCGTATCCTTAGCCATTACCGAATGGTGCGCCCTCGCCTCATGCTCACCGGTCACCAGGACCGGCGACTCGCCCAAAGGCGCGCCGTGCACCAGCGGCAGGTTCATCGTGAAGCAGGCACCGCGGCCCTTCTCACCCCACACCTCAATCGTGCCGCCGTGCAGACGCACATCCTCAGCAGCGATCGACAAGCCCAGACCGGTACCGCCCAGGGTGCGCTTACGCGAAGTATCAGCACGCCAGAAACGGTTGAACACCTGAACGGCCTCATCCTCAGACAGACCGATACCGTGGTCACGCACCGCAACGCCCAGGTTCGTGGTGTTCACACCCACGTACACGTCAATCGGTCGGGACTCGCCGTGCTCGATCGCGTTGTACAGCAGGTTACGTAGCACATGCTCAATACGAACGCGGTCCATATCCACCATGATGCTTTCATGGCTCGTATGCACGTTCAGCTTCGTGTTCGTACGCTCCAGGTGCGGCAAAGCCTCCTGCAGAATATTCGACAGAATACGCATAAAGTCTTCAGTGTCGATGGTCAGCATTGCGCTACCGGCATCGAAACGGGAAATCTCCAGCAGGTCAGAAAGCATCGACTGGAAACGATCCACCTGATCGTGCAGAAGCTCCACGGTGCGGCTCAACTTCCGCTCCATATCTCCACGCGAATCGTACAGAAACTCCGTACCCAAACGCACCGTCGCCAGCGGGGTACGCAACTCGTGCGAAACGTCAGAAACAAATCGCTGCTGCAGAGTCGACAGGCGCTCCAGCTGAACAATCTTCTCCTGCAGCGAGTCAACCATCAGGTTGAAGGAATACCCCAAACGAGCCGCCTGATGCTCACCGTACACAGACACACGCTGGTCCAGGTCACCGGCAGCCAGCTTCTCAGCAGTAATAGCGGTCTGAGTAATCGGGCGGACCACTAAACGAGTCACAATCCACACCACAGAAAGCACCACAGCAAGCAGTGCACAAAAACCACCAAAAAGAACAAAATTAATATGCGCAATCGTGGCGGAAGAATCCGTCATATCGTACACAAGGAACAAACCGTAATTAGGGTTCTGCGCAATAGAAATATGGGTACCAACAATAAGCACCGGATAAGTACGCTCACGGTTATTTTCAACAGTAGTCACCGTAGACGTCTGCCAAAAAACACCATTCTTATCACGAACAGTTTCTTTAAAATCATTCGGAATGCTCGAAGAATTCAAAGAATTATTACTACTCTGCTCAGGAATAAAACCCTGTTTACCTTGACCTTCCAAAGGCACAAGAACCCAATTGCGCTTACCCGAACCGCCCGCGTCAAGAATGGTCAGAGTACGGCTCACGTTACGGCGAATTTCGCTATCACTACGAGCTTCAGAGGAGTCCAGCACACTCTGAACGTTACGGAAACCGCTCGTCGATTCCTCCAGCGCCTGAGCCTTCTGATTCTCAAAAAGACTCGTCGCAATCTGGCTCGACAAGGACCAACCCACCATCAAGAAGCTCAGGAACATCATGATGCCCGCAGTACCAAGAGCACGGAATTGCAGGGATTCCTTCCACAGACGCTGAATACGATGAGGCAGGCTCTTACCCTGCTTCTGCGCCTTACGCGGCTTAGATGGGCTGGTACGCGAAGAGGCGGAGGCTATCGCCTCCGCCGTCAAAGCGCCGTGCTCATGGCTCGACTTCGCAACAGACAATCAGGTTATCCCTTCGCCTATGAATAGCTTCCGCTTAGCTACCGGAAGACCCCACCAGCTCGGCCGGAATCTTGTAGCCAACACCGCGAACAGTCTGAATAAAACGCTCCACACCCAGCTCATCGAACTTAGCGCGCAGGCGCTGGACATGCACGTTTACCAGAGAATCGCTCACATCAGTGTAGCCCCAAACCATGTCCAACAGTTCATGACGGCTCAATGCCTGACCGGGGTGGCGCACCAGCGCAGCCAGCAGGTCAAACTCCAGAGGAGTCATGGGAACCTCAGTGCTGTGGTACTTGACGGTACGACCATCCATATCCATGACAATATCGCCAATGGACACTACCAGCTGGCGGCTCTCACGCGGACGCAAACGAGTGCGAATACGCGCCAAAAGCTCAGCGTGCTTAAAAGGCTTAGCGATGTAATCATCAGCGCCAGCCTCAAGACCCTTCACAACATCTTCAGTGTCGCTTTTAGCGGTCAACATAATAATCGGCACATTAGAAGAGCGGCGAATTTGCTGGCAGACTTCAATACCGTTCATGCCAGGAAGCATCAAATCTAAAAGCACCAAATCGGGAGTGGAGCGCATAAAAATTTCAAAAGCGCGGCCGCCATTTTCGCAGAAAACAGCATTAAAGCCCTCTTGCGCGAGCACGAGGCCGATCATTTCCGCCAGAGCATCATCGTCATCAACCACCAAAATGGTGTGTGCGGCGCTTGCGCTCACAGTACCTCCCTAAAGAATTGTCGTAAATACTCACATAAAAAAGCTGATTTTCTAATCATACCGCGCACTCAGCCAATGCACGGGCACACTCTGTCACCCGAGCCAGCGAAGCCGTGGCATCCAGCACACTCACCATACCCGGGGTAGATGCAGAAGGCGCCGAACCCGTTTGCAGGCGCTCATCGGCCATCAAACCCACCGAATTCAACTGCGTCGGCTCAAGACCAACCTCACGCCACAGGCTGTACAGGCGGCGCACCTGATCAGGAACCCGTGCAGAAGTCACCACCGGCAGCCACAACTGAGCCCGCGCCTCCAAAAGCTGCGCCACAGGTTCCCAGGAATGAGGATCGCTCAGCAGCGGAACCTGCAACATGCCCGCCCCCTTCAAACGGGCACGGTCAGGATGCAACAGCAAAGCGCAGGGAGCGGCATCCTCAACCTGCATAGCTTTCAACAGCGCCAAAGTGTCAAGGGCGGGACGAGGCTGGGTCAGAAGCTTCAGCTCCTGCACCGGTTTGAGCGCGGTGCCGTCCACATCCAGGATGAGCTGCAGATTTAGTTCAGCAAAACGCTCCGCCACCCGACGGTACACCTGCTGATAGTAGTGAGGTTGCAACGCCGACAGGGAGCGGAAACCACTCACGGTAGGAATGGCCCCCTCCATCAGACGCTGAAACTCTGACTCGTCCAGTTGCACGGCGATCAGCGCCTGGGGAGCCTGTAGGGCCTCCCGCAGAGACTCCGCCCAACGCTCCAAGCCCTCCAGGAACGATTCCAGCAAGTCACGGCTCGCCCCTGCATCACTGATAGCACGCTCGCCGCCGGGTAGGTAGATGCTGGCTGCGAGGGTCAGCGGACCAACCAGCTGAATCTTATACACCGCAGCGCCGCCCTCAACACCGAAGGTAAACCTCTTCTTCTGCGCGCCCACACGGTCAGCTAGAAGGTTGATATCGGAGAGCAGACGATCCTGCGCCAGGGCAGACTCGCGCGCTCCCCTGCCGCCGCTATGCACCATGCGCCAGCCAAACGAGGCACCGTCAAAGGCAAGTCCCTCGCACACCACCAGGGTGCGTGCCAGAGGAGTACTCCGCCAGCCCAGCGCCGGCAGATGCGGCAGGAACGGCAGGTGAGGAGAACCCAGCTCGCCTTCTACACGGGACATAGCCTCCGCCAAATCATCGCCGGGAAATTCGCCTCGACCGCTAGCACGCACCAGCGGACGCTCAGTGGCGAGCGCGGCAAGGTCCTGCTCGGTCAGTTCGTCCCCTTCGGGAGCGCGGTACTCACCGGGCAACAGCAGGCGCTCCGGCACCGGTTCGGTGCGGGCATTCTGGCGGGAGGAAGATCGAGGGGGCATAAACGGGTGAGGTTAAGACGGGTTAGGGATCAGAGCGGGTAGGTCGAAGCTCAGCACGATGAAAGATCAGCACGGATGAGAGCGGGGCTTGCGAAGAAGCTGAGATCTCGGAGAGGATGGGCCTTCAGAAAGTCTTAGCTTTTCAGACGCTTAGCTTTCAGACTTTTCAGTCTCTTCGTCCTGTTCAGCGTGCTCGTTCGCGATACGCACATGGTGGCGAATAACCTCAGAGATGATGAAGTTCAGGAACTTCTCCGCGAATTCCGGGTCGAGGCTGGATTCCTTCGCCATGGCACGCAGGCGAGCAATCTGCGCCTCTTCACGGCCGGGGTCGCCGGCGGGCAGGTTGTGCTCAGCCTTCAGGATGCCGACGCGCTTAGTTGCCTGAAAACGCTCCGCGAGGATGTGCACCAACGCTGCATCGAAGTTGTCGATGGAGCGGCGCATAGCGAAGAGCTCCTCGTAGACCTCCGGTGCGACTTCATCACCCATGGAAGTGGCGTGGGGGTCAAATTCGCAGGAAGTGTTTTCGGCAGTCATCGGTTTCTCCTCAGTTCGGTTGTGGTCTTCTGTGCGTTGCGCCCAAGCAGGATGTTGCGGCAACGGTTGGCAATAGCGGGGTGAGCGGCTACTTGGTGCGGCTATTCGGTGCTGGTTGAGGCGCCGGCAGACAGGGTTTCCTGAATGTCTTCGCGGTCCAGCGAGTAGGCGCGGGCGATGGTGGACTGGCCCAGTACGCGGGTGCCCTGGTAGAGCACCATGGTCTGGCCGGGCGCCACGCCGGAGAGCGGATCCAGTAGGCGCACTACGGTTTCCAGGCGCAACGCGCCTTCTTCTTCAGTTTCGGGGTCGGGTGCCCAAGTCATGTACGCCTTGGCGCGGACCGGGTCGGCATGTGCGCGCACCTGTGCGGTCACCTCAAACTCTTCACTGCGGGCGCCGGCCTGTGCGGGCTCTTCCAGGAAGCGTACCACCTGTTCCACAGGGACGCCCGCCCAGGTGGCGCGGATACCGCGGATTTCGTGCACGGCAAGTAGCTCGCGGGAGCCGACGATGACTTCATTTTCCTTGGGGCGCACCTCCAGCACGAAGCGGGGCTTACCGTCGGCGGCGGGGCGGCCCAGTGCCAGGCCCTTGCGCTGGCCTACGGTGTATGCCTGCGCGCCGGGGTGTTCGCCGAGCACCTTGCCGTGGGTGTCTTTGATGAGGCCGGGGCGCATCTTGATATGGTCGCCCAGCCAGGCGCGGGTATCACCTTCGGGGATGAAGCAGATGTCGTAGGAGTCGGGCTTCTTCGCCACGGAGAAGCCGCGCTCTGCCGCCTCCGCACGCACCTGCGCCTTGGAGGGGGTGTCCGCCAGGGGGAACCAGGCATGCTTGAGCTGTTCGTGGGTGAGCACACCGAGAACGTAGGACTGGTCCTTGGCCCAGTCAGCGGCGCGGTGCAGTTCGCGGTTGCCTTCTTCGGTGGTGATGACGCGGGCGTAGTGGCCGGTCACCACGGCGTCGAAGCCGAGCGCTAGGGCGCGTTCGAGTAGCGCGGCGAACTTGATCTTTTCGTTGCAGCGCATGCAGGGGTTGGGGGTTCGTCCGGCTTCGTATTCGGAGATGAAGTCGTCGACGACGTCTTCCTTGAAGCGTTCGGAGAAGTCCCAGACGAAGAAGGGGATGCCCAGCTGGGAGCAGACGCGGCGGGCGTCCATGGAGTCTTCGAGGGTGCAGCAGCCGCGGGAGCCGGTACGTAGGGTGCCGGGCATTCGGGATAGGGCTAGGTGAACGCCGACTACTTCGTGTCCTGCTTCTACGGCGCGGGCTGCGGCGACTGCGGAGTCAACACCGCCACTCATAGCTGCAAGAATTTTCACTGCCTATCCTTCTGTTGTGTTGAGCATCTAGGAACGTTCGGAGCGTACCCTGTGTGCGGGCGGACTTTCCGTTACTGTAGCTACCCATTGTACGCAGGGAATCGGCTGGATATTGGGCAGTGCACCCTCAGCCAGCCCTCAGCGAACGCTGAGATTGCAGGCTGAGGGCAGTTCAGTATCTTCTCTTCTGCATTTCTAATGCCAGCGGGAGGCGTCCGGCAGTTGCGAAGACAGTCCCGCCTTTGCTGCCTGTTCGTAGGCGGCGGGTAGTGCCGCGATGAGGCGTGCAATATCGGCTCCGGTGGTGGAGTGGCCGAGGGTGAATCGCTGGGCGCTGCGGGCGGTGTCTTCGTCCATTCCCATTGCCATGAGCACGTGGGAGGGGCGGGTCACCCCGGCGTTGCAGGCCGAGCCGGTGGAGCTGCTGATGCCCTGCATGTCCAGCAGGAAGAGCAGGGTGTCGCCTTCGGCGTTTTCGAAGGTGAAGTGGGCGTTGCCGGGCAGTCGCTTCTGGCCCGGGTATTCTTCGGTGAGCGGGTTTTCGCCGCTCAGGTGCGCCTGCGGGATGAGCGCGCTAATTGCCGCGACGAGTTCGTTGCGTAGCGCGGCGATGCGGGCGGATTCTTTGTCGAGGTGCTGTACCGAGTACACGGTGGCCTCTGCGAAACCTGCGATGGCGGGCGCATCGATGGTGCCGGAGCGCACGGAGCGTTCCTGGCCGCCTCCGTGCAGGACGGGGGTCATCTGCACTGCGCGGGTTGCTACCAGCGCGCCGATGCCCATGGGCCCACCGATTTTGTGACCGGAGATTGCGAGGGTCGCTACCTTGCTGGCGCGGAAATCAATGGGGATTGCGCCGAATGCCTGCACCGCATCCGAGTGCACGGGAATACCGTATTCTGCGGCGATGGCTGCAATTTCGGGGATGGGCTGTACGGTACCGACCTCGTTGTTCGCCCACATAACGGTCACGAGCGCGACGTCTTCGGGGTTCTTTTCGATGAGTTCGCGGACGGTTTGCGGGTTGACGCTACCGTGCTCGTCTACGGGAATCCATTCGAGCTGCGCGCCTTCTGCCTTTTCGAGCCATTCGCAGGTTTCTTCCACGGCGTGGTGCTCGATGGAGGAGACGAGAATTCGGGTGCGTTGCGGGTCTTCTTCGCGGCGCTTCCAATAGATGCCCTTGACGGCCAGGTTGTCCGCTTCGGTGCCGCCGGAGGTGAAAATAACCTCGGCGGGGTCGGCTCCGATGGCGCGGGCGATGCGTTCGCGGGCGTACTCGACGGTGGCGCGGGCATCGCGTCCTACGGCGTGCAGGGAGGAGGGGTTGCCGCCGTTGCGCATCTGTTCGACCATGGCGTCGATTGCGGCGGGCAGTACGTCGGTGGTGGCGGCGTGGTCGAGGTAGACGCGGCCGTTCTGACGGTTGGTTTCTGCGCTCATGGTTCCTCCTGCTGGGTTGTCGGCGGTTTTTCGCCTCGCTTATTTTATCGCGCTCTATCCGTGCTCTTCCAGGTGTGTTCACCTGCGGCTGGGTCGGCGAGCGCTACTGCCCCGGGACGCTCAATGCTGGTCGGGGGCTGCGCGGTACACTTAGGAACGTGTTCAAGATTCTTTTCTATACCCCTGAGATTCCGGGCAATACCGGCAATGCTATCCGTTTGGCTGCGATTACTGGGGCTGAGCTGCACCTGGTGAAGCCGCTGGGCTTTAACTTTGATGATGCGCATCTGCGCCGCGCGGGTCTGGATTATCACGACCTGGCGGTGGTGACGGTGCATGAGACCCTTGATGATGCGTGGCAGGCTTTGACTCCGGAGCGTGTTTTTGCTTTCACGACGACTGCTTCGACGTCGTATGCGGATATTGAGTACCGTCCCGGTGACGTGTTCATGTTTGGTCCGGAGTCGGTGGGTCTGCCCGCTGAGGTTCAGCAGGATTCGCATGTGACTGAGCGTGTGAAGATTCCGATGAAGCCGGGTCGCCGTTCGCTGAACCTGGCTAATTCTGCGTCCATTGCGATTTTTGAGGCGTGGCGTCAGAACGGTTTTGAGGGCGGCGCCATCTAGCATGGCTACAGCACACCATAATCTGCCGGGGTCTCTGGTTCAGCAGATTCTGGAGATGCGCCCTCCCCTGGCTGAGCAAATTCGTTTGGATTCGCAAAATAGGGAGTTCATGGAGCAGGGTTGGGAGCCGGTTTATTCGGCGTCGCCTAATGCTCGTATTGTGGTGATTGGTCAGGCCCCTGGGCGTGCCGCGCAGGAGAGCCGTATCCCGTGGAATGACCCGAGCGGCGTGAAGTTGCGCGAGTGGATGGGAGTGACGGCTGAGCAGTTCTATAACCCCGAGCTGATTTCGCTGTTGCCAATGGATTTCTATTACCCGGGTAAGGGCGCGCACGGCGATAACCCGCCGCGTAAGGATTTCGCGCCGAAGTGGCATCCGCAGCTTCTGGAGCTCATGCCGGACGTTCAGCTGATTCTGCTGGTGGGGGCTTATTCTCAGAAGCACTACCTGGATGGTGTGCACGCCCCAAAGGCGCAGAAGAACCTGACGGAGACGGTTCGTGGGTGGGAGTCTTATCTTCCTAAGTTTCTGCCGCTGGTGCATCCTTCGCCGCTGAATTTTAGGTGGCAGGCGAAGAATCCGTGGTTCGAGCAGGAGGTTGTCCCGGCTTTGCAGAAGCGTGTGGGTGAGGTTCTCAAGGGCGTCTAATTCTCCCCTATCTGCAACGCCAATACAGTTTGTTGTACTAACGAAAGAAAGCTCCCACCCCGCGTGTGGGGTGGGAGCTTTCTTTGTGTACGCCATTTTGCGTTCTTGCTGAACGTTACAGGCAACTGAGCGGGTGTTTCTCAGCCGTATCTTCAACGTTCGATAGTGAAACGCATTTTACTTCTGGCTGTCGGCGTCGCCCAGGGTCACGGTGATGTCCCGGGTGGAGGAGCCGCGCTTGACCTTCAGCTTCAGATTAGAGCCTGCCGCTGCGGCACGTACAGTGCCGTTGAGCTCTTCGCTCTTGGTCACGGCGTGACCGTCGGCTTCAATCACGACGTCGCCGGATCGCAGGCCTGCCTTCGCGGCGGGGCTGTTAGATTCTACCGAGGCAATTTCAACGCCACCGGGGATGAGCTTGGACGAGCCCGAACCGGTGTCCGCGGGGCTGTTCTTTACGCTCGCGCCCAGGTAGCCGTGGGTTGCCTTGCCCTTGGCGATAATCTCGGAGGAGATGCGCTTGGCGTAGTTGGAGGTAATGGAGAACGCCATACCGTCGGCGGTGCCGCCGTCCTGGCTTGCCTGGCCCTGCGCGTTAATGCCGACCAGTTCGCCCTTGAGGTTCACCAGCGGGCCACCGGAGTTACCGTGGTTGATCGGCACATCAACCTGAATCATGGGGATGTAGTTCTGCCCCTTCGTGTCAGCGGGCTGCACGCGGTTGACGTTCGAGACTACGCCCGCGGTCACCGATTCGCTACGACGATACGGCGCGCCGAGGGCAACCACGGCTTCGCCGGAGACCAGCTTGGAGGAGTCGCCCCAGGTGATGGGCTGCAGGTCCAGACCGGAGGGGTTAATCTTCAGAACCGCCAGGTCAGCGGCAGAGTCCAGGCCCACCACTGTTGCGGTGCGCACGGTGCCGTCGCTCAGGCGAACCTCAATGGTGGATGCAGCGTTGGAAGATTCGAGGGTGACCACGTGGTGGTTGGTGAGGATGTGGCCGTTCTTATCGAGGACAACGCCGCTACCGCTGCCGGAGGTTGAGCCGCTTGAGGCCATGATGGTCACGGTGGAGGGCAGGACCTTCTTCGCGGTTTCTGCTACGCCTGCCACGGTGGAGGAGTTGCTGATATTGGAGCTCACGGAGCCGCGCGAGGAGGAGTTGGAGGAGCTGTTATTCGATGCTGCGATGCCGCCTCCGACGCCTGCGCCAACGCCACCGCCAACGAGGGCTGCCAGCAGAGCTGCGGTGAGCACAACGCCGGCACCGTAACGCTTGTTGTTATCGGTTTTCTGGGGTGCAGACTGTGCCGATGCGACCTGAGCAGCGGTTGCCTGGGGGTAGGTGTATCCGGGAGAGGCGTATGCCTGCGGGTATGGGTTCTGACCCTGCTGGTAGCTTGCCTGTCCGTTCACATTCTGCATGGGACGGGTTGCATCCGTGACGCCGTCATTGCCGCCGTAAGACCATTCGTTGTTTTGAGTCATAAGTTCTCCTAGAGTCGAGCGTGTACCTCACCCTGAGTGCACGCTATGTTTCTACTGTAGAGGGTGTTTTATGGTGTTATGTATCTTTTCCCTGTTGGTTATCGGGGAGTTCCCTGGGAATTTTCCTCGCGCCCTTTCAACGGAAGCTGATGGGCCGGTCTGAGGCACCCGGCAATTCACCCGACGGCTAGTTTATTTTGGGGCTTTGTTCGCTGCTCACTCTCAGGTTTCTCTTTTTTACAGCGCCCAGTTTTTCTCCACGGTTTACACAGCATGATGCTTCTTGGTACACAGTTTGAACACAGGGTTGCTCCGTAAGGTTGAAGACACATAGCGACGAGGACAAAGGCAAAGGAGAAACCCATGATGATTGGCACCCTGATTTTCTGTGCAATCTTGGCAAGCTCCATCGGTATTGGTGCAGGTATTGTGGCGTGTTGCTCGGGAATGGTGTACCGCCGTCATCGTGCGGAGAAGGCCTCCGAGTTGGCTCAGCCGATGGCTACCCATGCACTGACTGCCGGTAGGTAGCGTATAAAGTTTGATAGTTTTCCGGGGCGGGAGATGAGAGCCCTGCACCGGGAGGGGCGAGAATCCCCAGTATGTCCCGAAGGATCGGTGTGAGGACCGGCTCGGGTGTGATAGTGAGTTGAGTGATGATTGATGCGGCGTGAGCCCCTACATGAGGGCACACGCCGCATCGTCTTTTAACTGTGAGGCGGATGCGGGTACGGGAAGCACTGGCGGAGAGCACCCGGCACCCCGGCTACTTCCCTTTTAGTATGCGGTAAGGCAACGGCGTTGCGAGCACCCGGGATTTAGCTGGGTTATGGTGAAGTCATGAGGATTATTTCTGCTGTTTTCGCTCTTGTGGGCGCACTGCCGGTCATACCTGCGGCGATGGCGTCTTCTTTGGATGGCGCTACCCGCCTGTATGCGTTGCTTTTGTTTATTCTAATCTGCGCAGCGGTAGCGTTTTTCGCGTCGTTGAGCCCTTCACGCCGTCGTGCGCATGAGATTAGGCGGCGGGTATTGCAACAGCAGCAGAACCAGGCGATAAATCAGCAGGTACCGCCCCCGCAGGCCCCCAATCAGCAGGGGCCTTCACAGTCTGCGCCGCAACAAGTACCCCCTCAGCAGGTTCCTTCGCAACCAATACAGGGCGCGGTGAGCTACCCGATGCACTACCAGCCAAAGCCGGCTCAGCCGGGTAATAGCGCTCAGCAGACTCAGCAGGCTCAGGCGCCCTCACCTCACCCAGCTTCACCTCAGCCTCCTCAGCCGGTGGCTGTGCCGTCCCCACTGGAGCCAATGCAGGCCGGTGGTATCTCCGGTTCTTCAGCGCAGAACCACTCGGCACAGAACCACTCGGCACAGAACCACTCGGCGCAGAACCATTCAGCAGAAGGCCAGGAGCAGCAGAGCATACCCCAGAACACCCCGGCACAGCCTGAAGAGCGCCCGCAGCAGGAAGCGACCCCGCAGGCTCCCAAGAGTAACCCGGCGCCCTCCGACCATTTCTCTTTGAGCACCAACTTCAAGCTCATTCCCCCTCTAGAGAACGCACAGCGCAGCCGCTACCCCATGGTGCTTTCTGTCAGGACATCAGAGGATGAGGTCTTTGCATTGCCGTCGATTAGCGGTGTGCCGCAGCCTCTGCTGGTAGGCACGCAGGAGAATCATGTTCCGCTGATTCAGCGTCCGCGCCTGTAGCAGATCGATATTCTTGAGAACTATCTCATGTGTGCAGTCATGAACCTGCAGACGCTCGAGCGTGCGCAGGTTTCTCCGTTGCACAGTTTCAAGGAGACTGCTCAGGCTGACCGCACGGTGCTTGCCGCCGAGCTGGAGGAGACCATACGGGTATCTCGGCTGAAGCTGAGCGGGGCGCTGGATTTCTATACGTCCCTGCCTCATCTGGCGGATACCCCTGGCTCGTTCACTTTTGCCCGTGATCACGCGCTCTCTTTGAGCGCCGCCGTCATTAGCCTGACCGAGGAGTGCTTTGAGCGTACCTTCCGGTGGCGTCTGCAGGAGGATACCCTCCCAGATTCTTTGAGCGACCGTCTCTACGCCGTGCGTTATCTGCGTGAGAGCGCGCAGAAGCTGGCAGCTTTTGTGGAGCTGAGCGATTTAGATCGCGCTATGCAGCTTGCCGAGACGTGGAAGAAGACTGTTCGTAAGGATTCGAGGATTGATGAGACCAAGGTCTGGAATGAGATGGCCGAAGTCGCCTTTGACGTTCTGCCCGAGTTGCGAAAGCAGGCGTTAAAGGGCGTGCAGTCTACGTTCGAGTTTAGCGAGCTTTTCTACCGTCCCGGCGAGGATGGTACGCACCGCATGCTCCGCTCGGAACAGCTGAGCGAGTTTGAGCTCAAGGGCGTACAGCCCACGCTGGAAGAGCGCCTGGAGAAGGTGCGTCTTGAGCTTCAGGATGCGGAGTTCTGCGCTGCTGTTTTGAGCTTGCAGGCGCGCTCTGTCATTGAGCTCCTGGAGGAGCTTCTGCAGGTTGAGCAGGACGGCGTTCTGGCGGAGATTGTGACCGATTTGCGGGCGCTTGCTCATGACTCGCCCGACCTTGCCGAGCAGCCTATCCAGACGTTGATGTTCAGCCGCGAACAGTACGCCCCCGATGGGGAGGATCTTCCGACCATTGGCGAGCGCATCCGTTCCCTTTCGAGTGTGCCCGAGGTTCTGGCGTTCGTTCACTACGAGGGACCGGTGCTTCTGGTGGGCGTCTCGGATCCGTATAAGGCGTTTTCCGGGGAGGGTGCCGAGGGTCTGCTTTCGGAGGAGAAAAGGTTATCTTCCATGCCGTTGTCAGTGCTGCGCACCCATTCGCGGCTTCTACGGCAGGTGCTTCGTCTGCAGAATCTACGGTTGAAGCTGGCGTGGGTGAGTAGCTGTAGCGGTTACATGCCTTTGAGCCTGGTTGATCGGCATTTCGTCGGTCCCTCTGCCGCGGATGAGGATTTGAAGGAGCTGAGCGAAAATATTGAGGCGCTCGCTGAGCTTCTGGAGGCTCACGCTAGCTCCCGGGAGTATAGGGGTCGTGACGTGCCGGTCCCCCGCATCCTGTGGTCGCAGATGCGGGAGCAGGCAGATCGCAGTTCTAGGTTGCTGAATACTGTGCAGTTCTTAGGCTGGATGTTCGCCTCGTCTTCGCGGGTTCAGGTGGTGAACGGCATAGCACAGAGTATCCACGATGTTGATGCCGCGGAGGTAGTGGAGCACCTGATGAGCAATCTGAAGATTGCCCGTCGGCGCTAACTAACTGAATAGCCGGTGAGCCGGGGTCTAGCATGAGCCTAGACCCTGGCTTTCTTATATACCGGCTTTCCTGTATACCAGCTTTCCTGTATAAAGCCTGGGAAGTCGGTAAACGGTCGGCAAACAGCGGCGCAATATTCTCGTATCTGTGCGTCTGTGTGGCTGTGCCACAGCTACACTAATAATGTGACCAGCACTAAGGTGTGCGATGAACAAGCACGCCGTGAAGTGCAGGTCCGTTCATACTTCACGACAACGGAGGAAAGACCATGACCGAGCACGCCTTTGCGCGTCAGATTCGTCCCGCACGCCCTCGCCTGCGCACTATCTTGGGTGCCACAGTGCTGGCGGCAGGTCTTTCTTGTGCCCCGGTGGTTCTGCCGGCTGGTTCTGCATTTTTGAGCACGTCTGCTCAGGCTGCTGACCCGATGCAGATTACGGGCACCACCGTGTACGATTCCACGAACTCTTTGGGTGATACCGCTACCCTGAAGTCTAAGATTTCTGCTCTGTCGAAGAAGCACAACGTGGATTTGCACGTAGTGGTCATCGATAAGTTTGAGAACCCGTCTACTTCTTCGAGCTGGACGAAGGCGCTTGCCACGAAGAACAATTGGGGTTCTGCCGATGTGGTGCTGGTGATTGCTACCGAGTCTCGCCAGGCGTATTTCTTGGCGGGTAGCACGAAGACCCTGTCGAGTGATCAGCAGACGAAGGTGTACCAGAACTACATCAAACCGAAGCTGCAGAATAGCGACTATTCGGGTGCGGCTCTTGCCGCAGTTGAGGGTATCGAGGCTCAGAAGGGCGGTAGCTCTTCGGGTGTTGTATCCGGCGTGCTCGGTGTGGGTGCTGCGGCGATCGTGGGTGCTGGTGGTTACGCGATGTACCGCCGCCGCAAGAAGAATAACGCGCAGCAGCAGCCTCAGCGTTCCTACGGCGCGCCTCGTAACTACTCCCCCATTCCGGAGGTTCCGCTGGAGGAGTTGCACACTCGCGCCGGTAGCGCCCTGCTGCAGGCTGATACGACGATGAGCCACGCGAAGCAGGAGCTCGAGTTCGCGCGCGCCCAGTACAACGATCAGCAGGTCGCAGAGTTCGCTCAGGAAATTGCGCGTGCTGAGGATCTGATGCGTAAGTCCTTCCAGCGTCAGCAGCTTCTGACCGATAGCATCCCGGATACTGAGGCTGAGCAGCGTGCCTGGTTGACTGAGATTATTGATAACTCTCAGGAAGTCACCCGTATTGCTCAGGAGCAGGACGCTAAGCTGGCTCAGTTGCGCAACCTGGAGCAGGAGGCACCGCAGTCTATTGAGGCTCTGGCTCAGCGTCTGCCGCAGCTGCGTGCCTCGGTGGAGGAGATTGCCGCCCAGTACCACGCTATGAAGGAACGTTACCTGCCCAGCGCCCTGGAGCCCATTTCGAAGACTCCTACCCTGTTGGAGTCAAACATGGTGTTGTGCGCCGCTGAGGTTGAGAAGGCTCAGGAGATTGTTGCGACCACACGTTCGGAGGCGGTTGGCCACCTGCGCACCGCTGAGGAAGCCGCCTCGCAGATTCAGGCGCTGGGTGCGGCAGTGAATACCCGCTCGCATGAGCTGGAGCAGGCTCAGCTGGGTCTGAGCACCGACCTGCTGAGCATTCAGCGTGACGTGGCTGAGGCGAAGAGCCTGGCTGCATCTCAGCGCCGCGATGATTTGGGTGCGGTCGCTGCCGGTATGGAGGCGGTGCTCAACCAGGTCAACCAGAGCGCTTCGGCTCGCCCGAATGACCCGCTGACTCTGGCGAACCAGCTGCGTCAGCTTTCCGCCGAGCTGGATAAGGCAATGACGAATATGCGTGCTACCCGCGAGCGTTCTCGTGCGGCTTCGCAGAACCTGGATCGTACGATGCGTTCTGCCTACGCTGCGGTGAACGGTGCGCGTAGCTACATTAATAACCGCCGTGCTGCGGTGGGCCCGATGACCCTGACCGCTGTTTCTGAGGCGGAGCGTCACCTGGGTCAGGCTCAGCGCTTGGCTTCTTCGGATCCGCTGAACGCCATGAAGGAAGCCAACATGGCGATCCAGAAGGCGACCGACGCGCAGAACCGCGCTCAGAGCGAGGTCGGCAACTACTACAACAACCAGAATGACCGCGGCGGCGGTAGCTTCGGCGGTGACCTGGCAAAGGGCCTGCTGCTGGGCGCTCTGATGACCGCAATGAACTCCGGCACCAGTAGCTGGGGTAGCAGCGGCGGCCACAGCGGTGGCGGTAGTAGCGGCGGCAGCTGGGGCGGAGGCTTCAGCGGCGGCGGCGATTGGGGTAGCGGCGGCGGTGACGGCGGTAGCTTCTAACCGCCTCCGATGCTAACGATTCTGTCGGTCGGTTTCTGTAGGTTTTTCTACAGTCTGACCGGCGGGGTGGCTAGCTTACCTCACCGCTTTCTTCCCCAGTCGGAAAACACCTGAGGTAATTTACCAAAAGTTTAGGTTGCAGAAATCAGGCGTGCATCATTTTCACAGCATGCACCCAGAAATCTGCCACATAATTAGTTATACGGGCACGGCTCACGAGGAGCGTAGTGCTCCCCCGCAGCCCGTGAACAGAAAGTAGGAGATTATGGCTAAGCAGACCATCTTCGGCCGTATTGCACAGCTCACTAAGGCAAACATCAACGCTCTGATTGATGCAGCTGAGGACCCGGAGAAGATGCTGGACCAGATGGTTCGTGACTACACCAACAACATCCGCGAGGCGGAGGCTGCAGTAGCACAGACCATCGGCAACCTGCGTCTGCTCGAGAAGGACCACGCTGAGGACGTCAAGGCCGCTCAGGAGTGGGGCACCAAGGCTCTGGCAGCTTCTAACAAGGCTGATGAGTTCCGCGCAGCTGGCGACGTTGCCAACGCTGACAAGTTCGATAACCTCGCGAAGATTGCTCTGAACAAGCAGCTGCTGGCTGAGAAGGCTGCACAGGCTGTTGAGCCTCAGCTGGCTTCCCAGACTCAGGTTGTCAACCAGCTCAAGGACGGCCTGGAGAAGATGCGCTCCAAGCTTGAAGAGGTCAAGTACAAGCGCGATGAGCTGACCGCACGTCAGAAGACTGCAGCAGCTCAGACCCAGGTGAACGACGCTCTGAAGGCGTTCGACGTTCTGGACCCGACCAGCGAGATGAGCCGCTTCGAAGAGAAGGTTCGCCGCGAAGAGGCACGCGTCATCGGTCAGCAGGAGCTGGCAGCTTCCTCCCTGGACGCACAGTTCAACACCCTGGACCAGATGGAGCGCGAGACCGAGCTGGACGCTCGCCTGGCCGCTCTGAAGGCAAAGAACGCTCCGGCTGCTCCGGCTCCCCTGGCTGTGGAAGCTCCCACCCAGACTCTCTAAGCCTGGTCCAGTAAGCCTGGTCTAGCGCATAGCTTCTTGAGCTAAACCTATAAAGATCCGCCCCGTTCCTGATGAGTTCAGGAACGGGGCGGATCTTTATGCGTTATGGGGTGCGAGCTTTAGTTCGCGTAGATGTACAGGTAGCCTGCCATAGCGGCGCGGGTGATCGCATCCGAAGAGGTGGAGCCGGTACCGATGCCGTTGGAGGCAGCCCATGCCAGAGCCTGGGATGCGTAGCCGCCCTGAGCCTGTGCCGGGGATCCAGCCGCACGGTACATGAATTCAGCCATGGTGGACTCGGTGACGGCCTCCAGGGGGCGGAAGTCGCTACCGCTGATGCCCTGCTGGCTCAGCCAGAAAATCTCCTTGTACGCGGGGTGGTTGACCGGAACATCGCTGAACGGCGAAACAGCCGGTGCGTTCACGGCGGGGCGACCAGCCACGCGGTACAGGTAGGTTGCCAGCTGCGCACGGTTGACCGATGCGTTCGGGCGGAAGGTGCCGTCCGCGAAGCCGAGCATGATGCGGTGATCAGAGTTCCAGCTGATCTCGTTGTAGTTCGGGTTCGAGTCGGACAGGTCGCTGTAGCCCAGTGCGGGGGTCTTACCCGCGAAGTCCAGGGAGGACGCCAGGATGTGCGGCAGGTCGTAGTCGTGGTGGCTGAAGCCGTCAATCAGCTTCACGCGGGCGTCAGAGAAGCCAGCGCCCAGGTATGCGTTGTAGCCGGACTCGACTGCGCCACGTGCGCTCCAGGTGACGGGGTTGGTGTTACCGGAGGTGTCATTAGCGCCAACCCACCAGTACATCGGGGATGCCTTGGTGGTTGCGTCAGCGTCCACGGAGCCGTCCGAGTCACCGCCTGCAACCATGATGGAGCCGCCGCCGTTACGCCATGCGGTGTTGTGGTCGGTCAGCTCGTAGGTGATGAACTCAGCGCCACCGGAGTAGCCCATGGTCCACACCTGGGAAGCGTCCAGGTTGTTCTGGCCGATGAAGGAGGATGCGAAGGAGCGGAAGAACTCACCGTTAGCGTCCATGTCTTCCCACCAGGTGATGCCGTCGCCGGATGCGTTGGTGTCCGGGGAGATGATCGGCACGAAGACCATGTTGCGGGCGTTAGCGATCTTGCCCATTGCCGCGAGCATGCCCTCGTCGGGAGTGTAGACCTTGGACTCGTTACGCTGCCAGTAGTCGCCGTCGAAGTAGAAGACAACACCAACGGGCTTGGAGTAGTCCAGGTTGTTCGCGTACACGTGGTACTGGGAGGTGGTGCCCGCCGGGGAAGTGTAGCTCTGGTAGGTTGCGGAGCTCATGGTGCGGGCACGCTGAGTGTTCTGCTGCTTCTGTTCGGTCTTCTGCTCGGCCTTGGGAGCGGCGGTTGCCTTACCCTTGGTGAGCGAGTTGCTCAGAATCTGCGAGAAGTTGTAGTCGAAGTGGCCCGAACCGTTCAGAACGGTCGCGGAAGCGTTGGTGTAGCCGGCGTTGCGGTAGGCGTTGTAGCCGCCCTCAACGGCGCCTCGTGCGCTCCAGGTCTGCGGGTAGGTCTCGCCGGAGCCGTCGTTCGAGTTTGCGTACCAGAACATGGGCTGGGACTTCAGCGCAGCCGAGGGGGTACCCTCATCGAGGCCACCGCCAGCAACCATGATGGAGCCGCCACCGTTACGCCAGGTCTGGGGCTTGGTGTTCAGCTCGTAGGTGATGAACTCAGCGCCACCGGAGTAGCCCATGGTCCACACGTTGGAGGAGTCCACGCCGTTAGCCGCGATGAAGGAGGAAGCGAAGGAGCGGAAGAACTCGCCGTTACGGTCCATGTTTTCCCACCAGGTCACGCCAGCATCGTAACGGTTGGTGTCCGGGGAGATGACGGGCACGAACAGCATGTTCTGTGCCGCTGCGGATGCAGCCATCTGAGCCAGCTCACCGGAGGGGTCGTAGACCTTGGACTGGTCGTTGCGCCAGTAGTCGCCGTCGAAGTAGAAGACCACGCCAACGGGCTTGGAGAAGTCCACGCCCTCAGCGTAGACGTGGTACTGCGAGGTGGTACCAGCCGGGGAGGTGTAGGACAGGAAAGTCTGGTTGGTGCGGGTTGCCGCCACACCGGATGCCGACTGAGCAGCCTGTGCGGTCTGCGCGGGCTGCGCGGCAGGGGTTGCAGCGCTCTGGGTAGCTGCGGGAGCCTGGGTAGCTGCGGGAGCCTGGGTAGCTGCGGGGGTCTGTGCAACCTGTGCCAGGGTGGGCTGAGCGGAAGGCTGAGCCGCCTGTGCGGACTGGAAGGTAGCCGAGGGGGTTGTCTGCTGAGTTGCCTGGGCAGTGTAGGTCTTCTGGATGGGCTGAACCGCGGTCGTTGCGGGAGCCTGCTGAGTCTGCTTTGCCTGTTCTGCCTGCTGGCGGATCTGCACAGCAACCTGCGAGAGGGTGGGCTGCACGGTGGAGGTGAACAGGGACTTCGGAGCCTGGGTAGCTGCGCCGGGGATGTCCTGAACGACGGGTGCGAATGCGGAAGCGGGTGCTACCAGGGTGCTACCGAGCACGGAGGGTACGGCGATGGCTGCGAGAGAGCCAGCCTTAACGGTGCGGGGGCGAAGTGCCATGGGTTGTCCTCGTTGTTGGTGTTTCGTGGGGCGCGGACGCCCGAGAGTGGTTGAGTGATAGGTGGTCTATAGGTGAGAAGCCTATAGGCGGTCGGCCTGCGAATGTGATGCCGCATGGAGCAAGTCCAGTAACCGTCCCGTGTGTGTTGCGGGGGTTTCCTCGTGTGATGGAGGGGTGCAGTATTCATTTCGGAGAGCTACGCGGCGGACCGCGGTGACCACGTACTCAAAGCTACCAGGTCAAAAAGCCTTTTCCAGCGGTTTTTTGGGGCTATTTTTGGGTATCGAACAAGATTCAATCTTAACAAGAGCTTTTTCTAAGCTTCTAGTTTAACTTGAATCACCCTCAAGTAGAGGTTGAATGGGCTATTTTTCCTTGATTTTCCGGGGTTTTTGAGCGTTTTTTGAAAGAGTTTCAAAAAACTCTACAATTAACTTGAATGTTTCGTATGTGATTACAATCACTTTCAGAGTGAATTGTTGCACTCGAAGCCAAATTTTTGCCAAAAACCGCGGAATTCCGGGGCAAAACGGGTGATTTCCAAGCCCGGAATATAGGCATCTTTCGCATATTCCACTTTGAGAATGCACTTTGAGGCAAAAATATCCCCCTCGCCACTCCCCCGCTCAGGCACCCTTCGAACCCCTCGTTGGGTCCTTGAGACCCGCCCCAGAGTCTCCTTCAGAACCCCTTTCAAGCCCCATTTCAGAACCCCCAAAAGCAGCGTCTCAAGAAGGCATAACCATCCCCCAATAACCACTCGGAAGTGGCTCCGCCACCCCCATGAGCACATCCGCTTGAAGCCCCGATAGACACGCTGAGGAATACCTCGAAAGACACATCGGGAGACGTTCCGAAACCAGTCCAGGGTAACTTTCACGACGGTTCTATGAAATTCCATAAGGAGGTTCCGTGAGGAGGTTTCAAGAGGCAGGAAGATCCACCCCAAACACCCCGAAGGGGCAGCGGGCAAGCCCCTATCAGTCTCCCCGAAGCACCGCCCCAACAAGGCTCAGAAGACCCCCTCCGCAGATTACAGAAGGCAGGGGATATAAAGAAAGCCGCCCAGCAGGCGGCAGAAAGGTAGCACAAGAAGAAGAAAGGTAGGCGGCAAATGAAGACAGGTCGCCAATAGGAAAGGTGCAGGAAGGTGGCGAAAGAAGGCAGGCCGGCGGTCGGAGGGTGAGTCGGAGAGTGACAGGAGGACGGCAGAAGGAGATAGGTCAGCGGGGGGGGTACGGGTTTTGGGGAATAAAAAAACTCCCGATAGCTAAAAGCTATCGGGAGTTATCCGTTGCGGGGACAGGATTTGAACCTGCGACCTCCGGGGTCTGCATCTCTTTTTAATGAAACAGTGAGATACAGCCAAGTAATCGTTGATATTGTGCGGTAACCGTCCCCTTATCCTTCCCTAAAGATACTTGAAGTTACCGGCATATCCTCACGAAAGATAGGGAATAAGGTAGGGACTACCTTTCCTCCCTACGCCGTGCTCGGGCTGCCTCGTACAGCGTTGTGAGGTCTGACAGGTCTGAGTATGCCTGTGCGTTCACATCGACCGAGTGGCCGAGCGTTCGAGCACGCAGTAGCGCGTCTACGTCCGTGCGGTACATGGTGTTGAGGGTGGTTCTCCAGACGTGGGTGCGGTGGGTCTCCAGCAGAGGCACTCCGCAGTCGCGAGCCAGATCCTTGTAGAACGCCTTGAGAGCCTTCTGAGCGTTGTATCTGTCCCACTCGGTGTCTGGGTTGAGCGGTGCGCCCACAACGTAGGCTCCGCCGACTTCATCTCGTCTACGGGTAAGGTGCTCATAGACCGCAGGCTCGACGAGAGCCGCGACGCGGGTGGTGCCTGTCTTGGCGTTTTCAGCCCGAATAATGCACGCTGGGCGGTTTTGGTCGTCGGTGATGATGTCGTCCCACATGAGAGTTCTTGCTTCGCTTACGCGCAGCCCTGTGGCCATTTGGAGCAGGGTTAGGTCGATGCAGCAGCGGTGGACGGCAACGCGGTCCTCTAGCGTGTACCTGCCTCGTTTGGGTGGTACTAGTGTGGGTGACCAGGTATTGGTCGGGGGTTGTGGGTAGAGGTCGAGGTCCTTGATGATGAGCGGACTTCTACCACCGCGATCTTCAAAGGACCTCCTGTTGACTTCTTACCGTGACGGATCATGGGGCAGCCACACACAGAGCACGATGCAGTATTCACAGGAACGAGGCAAACACGACCAACTGAAAGAGTGACTTTCCCGCACCAGAAAGCCGAAAAGTCACCCAACCAGCAACACGTAGTGTCCTATAACCCAGAAAGAAAGCTCTCCCTGGAAGCCACTGAGGCTTCCAGGGAGAGCAGTCAGAGAGTGCGAAAGACGAATACACCGCTATCAAGCGTGAGGCGGCCGATGGGGGAGTCGTAGGTGGCGAGCGCCGGATCAGAATTGCTCGGGGTGATCGCGGTAGGCATACGCCCACACTGTCACGGCGACAGTCACAGCGCGAGTCCACGCGTCACGGACAGCGTCCAGTTCTGCGCCCTCGAAGCCCTCCGCCAGGAGACGGTGCCCGACCTCCACAGTCGGCGCGATGAAGGCGAGCACGTAGCGCAGAGGCACGAATGGCGTCGAGTCCGCCCCATCCGCCGCGTTCTTCGCCGCGGTCATGTGTCGAGCTCCGATCAGGTACTGGTAGTCCAACCACGCCTGATCCCGCTCGCGCGTGCACATGTCGATGATCCACTGGGCGAATCGGGGCTTTGACGCCTGCGCGTACTCGGGGTTCGGCTGTCCATCCGGATGCGCGGAATGTGCTGCCAGGTAGGTCTTTTGAGCCAAAATCCCGCGCCACGTGTCGACCATTTCCATGGCATGCGGCGCCAGGATGGGTTCTGCTCGCGCGAGCAGCTCTGCGTCACCGGGCTGGACGTGCGCGGCGGCCTCAATCTGGCGTAGATCCTCGAGTGTGAGCGGAGACGTGGGGACGGCATCGGTGCCGTAGGTGTACCCCGACGAGTGGTCGTAAGCGGTCATGCGAACCTCCTTGAACTCATGCGTCAATTGTAGAACGTGCTCTTGCTCAGGTCAAGTCCTGTGGAGTGGTGTAATCGTTTTGTGTCCTTCGGGTTGGGTTATGCGCTGAGTTGGAGTGGGGGTTCCTCCTGCCCGGTGGGTTGTGGTGTGAGTCGTGATTTGGTGAGGATGTCGAGGCTGAGGTAGCGTCGGCCTTCGGCCCATTCGTCGTTTTGTTCGGCGAGGACGGCTCCGACCAGGCGGATGATTGCTTGTCGGTTGGGGAAGATTCCCACGGTGTCGGTGCGGCGGCGGATTTCGCGGTTGAGGCGTTCGTTGGGGTTGTTGGACCAGATCTGGGTCCACACCCCGGTGGGGAAGGACGCGAACGCGAGGACGTCTGCCCTGGCTTGATCGAGGTGATCACACACGGCGGGGAGCTTGTCGTGGACGTAGTCCAAGAGCCGGTCGTATTGAGCGTTGACCGATGCCGCGTCGGGCTGGTCATACACCGAGTGCAGCATCGCTTTGACAGCGGGCCATAGTGCTTTGGGGGTGACGGACATGAGATTAGCGGCGTAGTGGGTACGGCATCGTTGCCAGGTGGCTCCGGGTAGGTTGGCGGCGATGGCCTCAACCAGGCCCAGATGGGCATCACTGGTGACCAGGCGCACGCCGGTCAGGCCTCGGGCGACCAGGTCGGCGAAGAACTCCTTCCAGGCTGGAGCGGTCTCGCTGGTGGACACGCGCACCCCAGCACTTCGCGGTGTCCGTCATTGTTGACTCCGGTGGCAACCAGAACCGCGCACGAGACGACGCGTCCTCCTTCGCGTACTTTCATGGTCAGTGCGTCAGCGGCGACGAAGGTGAAAGGCCCGGCATCGTGGAGGGGCCGGTTGCGGAACTGGTCCACGTGTTCGTCGAGGTCGGCTGCCATGCGTGAGACCTGGGACTTGGACAGTCCTGTGATCCCCAGGGTTTTGACGAGCTTGTCCATACGGCGCGTGGATACTCCTGCTAGGTAGCAGTCAGCGACCACTGTGATCAAGGCGCTTTCGGAGCGTTTGCGCCGTTGCAGTAACCATTCTGGGAAGTAGGTGCCTGAGCGCAGCTTGGGGATCGCCACGTCAATGGTGCCGACCCTGGTATCCAGGGGCCGGTGGCGATACCCATTGCGCTGGGCCTGGCGCTGCGGGTCTTGTTGGCCCCACTGGGCCCCGCACACGGTGTCAGCGTCCGCTGAGAGCAACGCGTTAATCACGTGCTGGAGCAGGGAACGCATCAAATCTGGGGACGCCTGGGATAACGCCTCGCCAAGCAGGCCAGCAGGGTCGATAATATGAGGAGCGGTCATCGTTGTGCCTCCAAATCGTTTCGAGTCAGAAGTAGAGAGCTTTCTCGAAGGATCACACGGTGACCGCACCCATATCAAACGGGCCGACCACCCACGGTTACACCACTATGCGGGACGCTACTCTTTCACCGCTTAGTTACCGCCTGTTTGAGGCTAAGCGGTATATCGAAAACGTTGGTATATCAGTCAAAACATGGTGTGTTGCCGCCTCTACCGCCTAATTTCTAAAAAGTGTACACGCGAGTGTTCATCTTCCTACATATGCGTGTGTATATATAAAAGTTTTCGGTTTTAGGCGGTGAAGGCGGTAAAGGGTTGGGATTCGGTTGAGATACGAGGGAAAATGCTATACCGCTTTTGCATTTTCAGGCGGTAAACAGCCGGTATCAACGCCGATTAGGCGGTGAAAATCCTCCTCTGCAACCTCCCTCCCACGAGATCATGCACGAGCGAAGATAGTCATACGCCCCGAAGGGGCGTTGGATGATAGTCCTCGATGTTGGGTGATAGTCCCCCCTCCCCCACCTCGACGACGGGCCTGAGTTTGGCTGAAAGGTAGGGAATAACATAGGGATTCGGTCTCGTCAGGGCAAAACAAAACCCGGTATCTCAGCGACTTTTCGTTGAGATACCGGGTTTTTCTGGTTGCGGGGACAGGATTTGAACCTGCGACCTCCGGGTTATGAGCCCGGCGAGCTACCGAACTGCTCCACCCCGCGGCGACTCATACAACTATACAGACCCCAAACCGGGCATGCAAGCCAAAAACGCGATTTGTAACCAAGCACACAAAAATAGGGGCTGTTGGGTAGAAAGC
>NZ_JANCOC010000001.1:69222-240598 GCF_024294905.1 Rothia gullae | reverse complement strand
AGTTGGGTAGAAAGCAGTTGGGTAGAAAGCAGTTGGGTAGAAAGCAGTTGGGTAGAAAGCAGTTGGGTAGGAATAGGGGCTACGGGGCAGTGCCAGGGGTAGAACATACAGGAACGGGGTGGAAGTGAATCACTTCCACCCCGTTCCCGCAGAGATGTTCCCGCAGAGACCGCTAGAGCTAGTCGGTAGGAGCCGTATCCAGTGCAGGCCCCGGATCTAGAGCGAGGACGCTAGACCCGTGAGCATCCGGTATGGGCTACTCCCCCGCTGTCTCTTAGGCTTAGCCTCTTAGTCTTAGCGAGAAGCCGAGGCGCTGGCGCTGGGCTTCGCGCTTGCGGGGGCGCTTGCAGAAGCCGCGGCACTGGGAGCTGCAGAGGCGCTCGGAGCCGCAGAGGCACTGGGCGCTGCCGAAGCCTTAGCGGAAGCCGCGCTCTGCGCCTCCTCAGCCTCCAGAGCCTTCTTCACGGCTGCTTCCAGACGCTTCTGAGCCTCACCGTAGGCAGCCCAGTCGCCCTTCTTCATTGCCGCATCAGCATCGGTCATCGCCTTCGAGGCATCCGTCAGAGCCTGCTTCAGCTCCGAAGACTGCGAAGCCGACGAACCGCCGGTCGAAGCGCCCGAAGAACCAGAAGTACCAGAGGAGCCAGAGGCAGAAGCCGAGGGGCTAGCCGCCGAACCGTCCAGCTTCGCACCCGAAGAGCCACCGAACACCTGGTTCAGCGCCTCCTCCAGAGTCGGAGCAAAACCAACCTTATCGCCGAAGCTCACCAGCACACGCTGCAGACGCGGGTACTTAGCGTCACCGCTCGACTGCACGTACACCGGCTGAACGTACAGCATGCCGCCGCCCACCGGCAAAGTCAGCATATTGCCGTTAATAACCTCAGACGAACCGCGGCGCAGCAGGTTCAGCTGGTTCGACACCTCAGCATCAGAGTTGAAAATGTTCTGAGCCTGGCCCGGACCCGGAACCACCGAAGAACGCGGCAACTCCAGCAGACGCAACTTGCCGTAATCGGGGCTACGCTCGCCGTCCTTACCGGTACCGGCATCACCATTAGCAGCGAGGAAGCCGTACATCACGTTACGAGAGTTCGAATCGCTCTGCTGAGGAATGAACGTGGTCGTCAACGAGAAGTGCGCACGAGAATCCCCGGGCATCTGCAAGGACAGGTAGTAGGGCGAAATCGGCTGGTTACGATCATTAGTCGGGTCATTCGGAATCGACCAGACATCGTCACCGGCGTAGAAGCTATTCGCATTCGTCACGTGGTACTTATTCAGCATGGTGCGCTGAATATTGAACATGTCAGTCGGATAACGCACATGGCTCATCAGCGAAGCGTTCATCTCACGGTAGCTCTTCACCGTGCCAGGGAAAACACTCTGCCATGCCTTCAGCACCGGATCCTCCTCATCCCACGAGTACAGGGTCACCGAACCGTCGTACGCATCCACGGTAGCCTTCACCGAGTTACGGATGTAGTTCACCGAGTTAGAACGCTGAGCACCCGCAGCAGTTGCCGCATCCTGGGAGCTACCCTGCGCATAGGGGAACTGATCGCTCGTAGTGTAGGCATCCACAATCCACTGCACGCGGTTATTCACAATCGCCGGGTACGGCTTAGAATCCACGCTCAGGTACGGCGCCACCTTACGCACACGATCCAGCGGGTTGCGTTCGTACAGAATCTGCGAACCCTCACGCACCGCATCCGAAAGCAGAATGTCAGAGGACTGGAACTTAATCGCGTAGGACAGGCGAGCCAGCAGCGAATCAACGCGAGGACCGCCGTAACCGGCAAAAGTGTACTTCGCGTCGGAGGTGTTGGTTTCCTCAGCAGAAAGCGGACGGTCCAGCTCCAGGGTGTCGCCCTTACCGCCCACAATCGAATACTCCGGCGAGCTCATGCCAAAGTAAATACGCGGCTCATAATCCTCGCTCAGGGAACCGGTCGCCTTAATACCGGACTGCAAGAACTTCGGGTTACCCGCAGAATCCACCTGGTTACCGTACGCGGCAATCACGCCGTAACCGTGGGTGTACACCACGTGGCGGTTATACCAAGAATCGCCGCTCGTCTGCGCCGGGTTCAGCTCACGAGCCGCCAACACCGTATCCTGCGTAGTGTTACCCACCGAATAGCGGTCCACCGACAACTGCGAATCAAAACGGTAGTACGGACGGAACTGCTGCATCTGAGCAAACGCCGAGGACACAACATTCGGATCCAACAGACGAATATTCGCAATGGTCGCGCTCGAAGAGCTCAACGCACCGGCACGGGTATCAATCGTCGCGTCATACGGGGTGGTCTCTATCTTGTCCAGACCGTACGCGTAACGGGTCGCATCAATATTGCGCTGAATGAACTTCGACTGAGCACCCTGCTCATTCGGAACAACCTGGAAACGCTGAACAATCCACGGGTACAGGCCGCCAGCAACCACAGCGACAATCACCAGCATCGCGGTGCTAATCAGAGGTAGACGCCAACGATTCATCGAAGCCGCCACCACAAACATGATCGCCACCAGCAGAGCAGAAATCGCCAAAATAGCATTCACCGGGATCGACGAGTTCACATCCGTGTACATTGCGCCAGCCCAGCGGCCCACCTGCTGCTGAGTCGACGAATAACGATCCAGCCAGAAACTCACCGCACGAGTCAGCAAGAACGCAGCCGCCACAATCGCAGCGTGACGGCGGAATGCCGACGTGGTACTCACCCCACCGGGCTGCACCTTAATACCGCCGTAGAAGTAGTGCATGAACAAACCCGCGAGCGCCGACAGCACCACAGCGGAGGTCACCAAAGTCACCACCATGCGGAAGAACGGCAACGCAAACAGGAAGAAACCGTAATCCAGACCGAACTCCGGGTCAGTCTTACCGAAGGACTGCTGGTTGAAGAACAGCGCGACGGTGCTCCACTGAGTCATCGTCGCCGCAGCAATGAACAGACCCAACAGCAACGGAACCACAATCAGCAGAACCTTACGAGCCTTATCCACGCTCTCGTGGTAGCGGCGCATGCTCTCCTCAGCACGCTGCTGGCCAAACACGTCACGCAGCATCTGCTCGGCAGCATCCGTGCCGCTCGTCGGCACGCTCTGATTCGAGTTCGGCCCCTCCTGCTGCTCCTTCTCGGACGCCCGCGCCACATCAGCATGACGGACCGCGTAGGACATCGAAGCCCACAGCGGCACAGCAATCACCACGGCAGCCACCACAAAAACGGCTACCTTCAACAAAATCTGGGTAGTGAACACGGTGCTATAACCCAGCTGATCAAACCACAGCCAGTCCGTGTACACCTGGGACGCACCCACAAAAGCAGCAATGAGCACCGCCACCACAGCAATCGTCACCCTCAGGGGGCTACGACGCTTAGGCGTTGACTTCTTCGGCTTGGGATGCGCGGTGTTATTGGTCGACTCAGACACAATTCCTCGCTCATCATACGTTCAGAGAAAATAACTGCCTTTAAGTATCTCAGAGGTACAGCAGAAGGGCAGAACCTCGTAGAAGCTCGCGGCGAAATACGGCAGATAAAAGAGGTAAGGAAGGCACAGAACAGCCCCAGTACCGTAAAGTACCGGGGCTGACTTCTACTCTATACGGGTGAGAACCTTGCA
The DNA here is from genome assembly GCF_024294905.1 of Rothia gullae. Classification (GTDB taxonomy): domain Bacteria; phylum Actinomycetota; class Actinomycetes; order Actinomycetales; family Micrococcaceae; genus Rothia. The sequence goes on along the minus strand of NZ_JANCOC010000001.1, from coordinate 236,959 downwards.
GAGAGAAACGTTATGTTAGGAACCGCAGCGGGGCAGGGAATCATCCGGGGTGCCGGACTTAATCGCCTCCACCGTCTTGACCGCCTCATCCAGGGTCGACACCGGCACAACCACCATCGTGCCTCGCACCTGACCGGCGTGATAGTAATTGAACAGGTCGGGGTCCTGCGCCTGCATCTTCACGATTGAATCGCAGTTCTCCTTAGGCGCCAAGAAGTAGCGCGCACCGTAACGGCCCGTCGCCAAAATCTTGTACTTGATGCCGCCAATTGCGCCGACCTTGCCGTTCGCATCAATCGTGCCGGTACCCGAAATGTAGCTGCGGTACGGGTCGCCTCCGGCGTCCTCATCGGCCAGCAGAGTACCCTCGCTCAGCTTATCGACCGTGCCCAGCGCCAGCATCAGACCGGCACTCGGGCCACCCACACCGTCCAGGTTGTACTGCACGTGCGCTGGCAGGTCATAGCTCTGCTTCAAACCCGCGCCCAGAATCCAGCGGCTATCGTCACTGGCACGAACCGGGGTCAGTTTAAACGTCTGCTGCGTGCCGCCACGTTCCACGGTCACATCAATCGGCGAACCATTCGAGGCGTTTACCGCCTTCGGAACATCAGTGAGAGTCTCAATCTGCTTCTCCCCCACCTTCACGATGCGGTCATCGCCCTTCAGCACGCTCGCCGCCGGGGAACCCTCCACTGTGGAAAGCACCTGCACCTTCTCGGTCACCGCCATCTTCAGCTGACGCATTGCCGCAACCTTCGCCTGAGTCTGCGAATCAGCCATCTGCGCGCCGGTAGCCGCCGTCGCCTGCTCATGGCTCACATGCGGGTACAGGGCATCGGTCGGCACCACGAGGCTGCGGTTACCGTCAAACGCCAACCAGCCGTAGAACGCCTCCGCGCCGGACAGCTCCGTGTACGGGCCGCCCGAAACCGACACCGTCGTCATGTTCATCTTGCCGAACGTCTTATAGCTGGGCGCGCCAGAAACCTCAATGACGTCCTTCTCCTGATAGGTTCCGAGCACGTCAAAGAGCGGGCCGGGGCCCTCCTTCACATAGGAACTGGGCAGAACAAAAGCACCAGCCAGCAGAGCGCACGTCGCCACAGCACTCACCGAACGCAAGTTCACGCGGCGCGGCGCAAAACGCGAACGGCGCTTGGTCGCCTTCTCAATACTCTTCACGCTCGCGGAGGCGGCGTTCGGCTGCTGCTCAGCATCTAAGGTGGACTTAGTCATGGTTTCTACAGTACCGGATAAACCTGCTTTTCAACACGCGCGCGGGCACCGTCACCCCGCTAAAAATAGAGCAACCAGGAGGCGTTCACGCTCTGACCCGCGCCGCGCTGTGTCAGCACCCCGCTGTGACAGCGGCACGAAAAAGCTCCCAAACCCCGGCGCCAGAGACAAGCTTGTGAGCCCTCAGCTGATTAACCCGCCTCCACAGAGTCAGTACGGGAAATTCTCAGCAAAAATCGGTAGGCTGGACAGCGAGCGAGCCAGCTACGCCCACCCCCGGATTACGAAAGGCTTCACATGTCTGAGAACCCCACCGGCGGCGCCTCCAACGAGCGCGACCCCCTCGAAGAATTCATTAAGAAGATGCAGGAGCAGGGCTTCGACCCCTCCGCAGGGGCAACCGGCCAGGGCGGTAAGGGCGCCTCCTCCAACGCACAGAACCCCTTCGGCGCGCTCTTCGGCGAAGGCGGCCAGAACCCCTTCGGCATCAGCATCGACCCCGAAGACCTGAAGAACATGGGCATGGGCTTTGACCCCGCCATGATGCAGAGCATGTTCGCGCAAGTGCAGGCAATGTTCTCCGGCGCGGGCGCATCCGACAGCCCCAGCGGCGTGAACTGGGACAACGTGAAGAACCAGACCCGCCAGATGCTCGCATCCATGGGCGAAGACCCCTCCGTACCCGAAAACCTCAAGCGCGCAGTAGAAGACGCGGCGAACCTCGCAGACCTCTGGCTGGATGCGGTGACCACCATTGAACGCCACAACCACCCGGTACAGGCGTGGTCCAAAGCGGAATGGGTTGAGCATTCGTTCGACTCCTGGCGTGAAATGGTCGAGCCGGTCGCAGCCGAAGTCACCCAGTCCATGGTCATGCCCGGCGCACCCGAAGACGTACCCGAAGAAATCTCGCAGATTCTCAACAGCGGCTTTTTGAACAACATTGGTTCCGTGATTTTTGGTGCGCAGATGGCTCAGGCGCTTGCGCAGCTCGCCGGTGAAGTATACTCCTCCACCGACGTGGGCTTCCCCCTCGCGCCCGGCTCCTCCGCACTGCTACCCAACGGCTACCAGCAGCTCGCCGACACCATCGAGGTGCCCCCACAGGAGGTCCTGCTCTACCTTGCCGTACGTGAATCGGCGCTGATCCGCCTGCACAAAGCAAACCCCTGGCTACGTGAAGACCTGGTTCAGCTCGTGGCGCGCTACGCCCGCGGCATCCGCGTGGACATGAACCGCATGCAGGACGCCGCATCCCAGGTGGATATGAGCAACCCCGACGCCGTACAGGAAGCATTCGAAGGCGGCATGTTCAGCCCCCAGCGCACCGAAGACCAGGAACTGGCGGTACAGCGTCTGGAGGGTCTGCTCGCCCTCATCGAAGGCTGGGTATCCGTCGTAACCGAGGATGCAACCCGCAACCTGCCCAAGGCACCGCAGCTGACCGAAATCATGGCGCGCCGCCGCATCGACGGCGGTCCCAGCGAGCAGGTCTTCGAGAACCTGGTCGGCCTGGAACTGCGCCCGCGCCTGGTGCGTGAAGCACAGCAGTTCTGGCGCTGGTACGAAAACTCCCACGGCATTGAGGCCCGCGACGGCCTCTGGGACACCCCGGAGACTCTGCCCACCCCCGCCGAGCTGGAAGACTTCACCGCATACGATGCGCGCATGAACGAAATCAGCATGGACGACGTGGACTTCGACTCGGAGCTGCAGAAGCTGCTGGACGGCGGCTTCGGTGACGCGCCCGAAGAAAAGTAGCGCTGAGTGAAATAAAACTGAGTGAAGTAAAGCTGAGCGGCGAAAGTAAATAGCTGACACTCGAGCGGGGGTGGCTTGTGAATGTACAAGCCACCCCCGCTCGAGTGTTTCGTTTGGTTTTTGCTTCTTTGATTTTCGGGAAGCGCTTTAGTCGGCTGGATTTTAGCCGGTGCTGTTTTCGCCGCGCTCACCCTCAGCATGTTCGCTCTCAGCCCGTTCACTTTCAGCACGCGAGCGCCCCAGCGCGTACCCCTCCAGGTAGGCCTGCGCCCGCAGCAGCTGCAGGTAGCGCGCCTCCAGGGCACGGAACGCCGCCGAATGATTCGGCTGCAGCAGGTGGCAAAGCTCGTGGTGAATCACCGAATCCAGCACGTACTCGGGTATGCCCTGCAGCTCCGAGGAGATTCGGATTTGCATGTTCGCGTAGGTTGCCGAGCCCCAGCGCTGACGCTGGTTGCTCACCCAGCGAATCGACAGCTTCTCGAGCCTGCCCGAGGCAACCAGCTCCGGCAGGTTCTTCTGCGCCAGGTGCAGGGCGCGGGAGCGCAGGTACTCGTCCGTGACCGTCAGTTGCGCGACACGCTCACGGCGGGCGGTACGACGCTGAATGCGCGGCAGCAGGCGGACGATATGCTCGTCAATCTCTTCACTCGTGCTGGCGGCGGGAATGAGCAGACGGTAGGCGGGGTTGCCGTGCTCGTCCACGCCGTCGCGCTGCATACTGATGGTGCGGGTGCGGCGCGCCGAGCGGACCAGCTCAATCTGCGGGCGGTCCTCGGTGGCGGGCAGAATCTCACGCTTAAAACGCTGAGCCATAATTTCCTCTTCCCTTCGACGAACGGCGGGGCTGTACGGCACGGGGCTGAGTCGGACGAGACTGTGCCGAGCGAGCCTGGGCCACGTGAGCCTGGCTATACGAGGAGCCGGCGCTCTCAGTCCTGCGGCGGCGCTTCGCCGGATCAATATCGTCCAGGAAACGCGAACGCTTACGCTGACCGCGACCACCCACGGTGCGGGTCATCGTCCAGGTCAGCCACAGGTACTTGCGGGCGCGTGTAATACCCACGTACAGCAGGCGGCGCTCCTCGTCCACCTCGTCCGGAGTGGTCGCAAAAGTAATGGGTATGAGGCCCTCGTTCAGGCCGCACAGGAACACGGCGTCCCACTCCAGGCCCTTAGCCGCGTGCAGGGAGGCGAGAGTTACGCCGTTGACCTGCGGTGCGTCGTTGAATTCGCTGCGGTGGTTCAGGGTCGCCACGACCTCGTGCATGGTCAAAGGTAGCGGCTCGGGCACGCCCGGTCGCGGGTTCGCACGGTACTCCTGAAACTGCTCTTGGCGGTGCTGCGCCATCAGGTCCACCATGTGTACCAGGGCGGCGAGAGACTCCCACTTCTGGCGGGTGGCCCCTCCCGAAAGGGGGCCTTCCTCCTTATAGCCGAGACCGCCGAGAACATCGCGGGTGTAGCGGGTGACGTCCTCGGTACCGTCCGTGGACTTCGCCGAACCGCGCAGGGCAAGCATCGCCTGCTTGACCTCGGGGCGCTCAAAGAAACGCTCCGCGCCGCGCAGCTGGTACGGAATATGGGCGGCAGCCAGCGCAGACTCAATCGCCGCCGACTGCGCGTTCGTGCGGAACAGCACCGCAATCTCCGAAGGCGGCACGCCGTCCTTCTCAATAAGGTCGCGAATATCCTCGGCAATACCGGCGGCCTCCTGCTCATCATCCGCGTAGCCGAACCACTCCACATCCACGCCGGGCCCGCGCTGAGACATCAGCTCCAGCGGCGGCGCCCACGAATGCCGGCTCGAATCCGGATGCGGACGACGCGCCGCCAACAGACGGTTCGCCAACTCCACCACCTGCGAATGGGAACGGTAGTCGCGGGTCAATTTCACCGTGTGCGCACCACGGTACCGGCGCGCAAAATCCAGCAGGTAACGGCTAGTCGCACCGGTGAAAGAGTAAATCGTCTGGGAAGCGTCGCCCACCACGCAAATATCGTCGCGGCCACCCAGCCACACATCCAGCAGACGCTGCTGTAGCGGGGACACATCCTGGTACTCGTCCACCACAAAATGGCGGTACTGGTTGTGGACGGTCGCGGCGAGCTTCTCGTCTTCCTCCAGCATGGCGATGGTCAGCAGCAGCACGTCCTCAAAGTCGATGAGGTTACGCTCATCCTTCAAATCTTCATACGCCTGGAAAATACGCTGCATATTCTGCGGGGTAACCGCCGAGGGCAGCTGCTTCTCACTCAGACGCTGCATGATGGTATCCGGGGTGAGCAGCTGAACCTTCGCCCACTCAATCAGCGACGCCAAATCACGCAGCAGGGAACGGTCCGTGCTGATGCGCAGACGGTTCGCCGCCTCCGTAATGAGCGTTGCTTTATTCTGCACGATGGACGGGAACGTGCCGCCCACCACCTGCGGCCAGAAATACGCCAGCTGACGTAGCGCCGCCGAGTGGAAGGTACGCGCCTGCACACCGTGCGCACCCAGCTGGTGCAGGCGGGTACGCATCTCCTCCGCCGCGCGCAGGGTGAAGGTCAGGGCGAGCACGCGCGGTCCCTGGTATCGGCCAATCGCAATACCGTAGGCGATGCGGTGCGTAATCGCGCGGGTCTTACCGGTACCGGCACCCGCCAGCACGCGCATGGGGCCGTCCAGCTCGGTGGCGACCGCACGCTGATCAGGGTCAAGCCCGGCAAGGATATCATCTGCGGAGATCATATGCTGAGGCTGCTGAGGTGTGGCGATCATAATGCTCCATCAGTAAGGCGGGCGGTACGGGCAGTCGGCGTGCGCTCGCGCAGGCATACGGGCATGTGTGTATGCGTGTATGCGAGGCGGTGATAGCCGGTCTTCCATTGTATTCTCCCAGGCTGTGTTCTCCAGACCCGCCGCGGCTTCTTGGCTGTTGCTTTCATTCAGGGCGTGAGGAACCCGCCTCTTTTGGAGTGGGCTAGTAGAAGCTCGACAGGCCGCGCAGGCGAGCACGTTGAGGCTTGCCCACGAGTATCTTCCCCACTGGGCATAAAGATCCTAAAAACTACTAAACGGCACACATTGGTTTGGTAACCTTAACCCGTGACTTTATCTCCCCTTCAGCTAGCAGCCATCGTCTCCGCCGGAGTGCCCGGGATTTACCCCGTCGGCGCCGAACCGGTCCGCGAAGACAGCGACGACTTCGACTCTGCAATCATCGCCGACTCCACCGGTCGCCGCTGGCGAGTGCGCGCCCCGCGCCGCCCCGACGCCAGCATGCGCCTGGAAGCTGAACACCTCATCCTGCAGTCGTTCAGCCCCGGTCTGCGCGCCCGACTGCCCTTCGCCGTACCCACCGTCGCCAGCACCGTACCCTACGCGGGCGGCAACGTGTTCGTGTACACGCACATCCCCGGCACCATCTACGACGTGGACCAGCTCGCCGAGCTGAGCCGCCGCGAAGTTGCGGCGAACCGCCCCTCCCTGGCGCCCATCATCGCCAAGGACATCGCGACCCTGCACGTGATGCCCGAAGACATCATTTACGAAGCCGACCTGCCCTCTTACTCTTCGGAGCAGATTCGCCTGCGCAAGAACGCCGAGCTCGAGCGTGCCGCCGCAACCGGCAAGGTGCCCGCCGACTTGCTCGCGCACTGGCGTACCGTGCTCTCTCCCGGACCCATGTGGCAGTTCCGCCCGCGTGTGGTTCACGGTGACATGGGTGCAGAGAACCTCGTACTGCACGTAACGCCCTCGACGGTGCGCATCGTGGAGGTCACCGGCTGGTCCGAGGTGCACGTGGGCGACCCCGCGCAGGACTTCGCGTGGCTGTACTCCTGCCTGGACATCGACTTCACTGACGAGGCAATCGAGGTGTACCGCCAGCAGATGCCTCAGCTGCCCGACGCCTACCTGGCGCAGCGCGCGAACTTCTACGCAGAGTTCGCGATCGCCCAGTGGCTCACCCACACCGTGGAGGTTGGCGACCGCGACGGCGCAACCCACGCGGTGTCCATGCTCCTGGACATTCAGGACGACCTGCGTGCCTCCGGCGAACTACTCGGACAGGAGGAGGTCGACCCACTGGTCGGCCCCGCCGAATAGATATTGGTCGGCCCCGCCGAGTAGCTCATAGGGTAAGTAGCCGCCAGGCTGTCGCCAGCCAGGGTATCACCTGCCGCATAGGTTTTCGGTTCAGCTAGGTTTTCAATTCAGCCCCGCAGTACTGCACTGCGGGGCTGAACTATATCATCTACTGGGCTGTATATCCGCTGCCTCGCGCGCCCGGTGAAACCTGCTCTCCTGACTGTCTGTTAAACCGACGGGATGATGCCTATAAGGACTAGTGGAGGGGCTTTAGTGGGCTTTTGCCAAAATTTTTTTATATGTTTCCCCTCACCTTTTGAGCATCGGTTTTGCATTTTTGTGCATGAATGACTCAGATTAAGGTTGAGACTTGAAGGTGTGCTAAAGGAGCCATTCATAATATTTCCCGGACGCAAATACGCCACAAACCCACATGAACCAACCTTTGACCCCAAGAGTCCACAGAACCTCAACCTCACCTTGAACAATGCTCAAAATAGTGCATTTTAGGGCAAAAACTTTCCTTATAGATTTTTTCAAAAACTCCTGGAATACTTTTGTTGTGCCGCGAGAACACCAGCGGAAACACTCCCCATAGCGCACTGACCAGCGCTGATATCGTGGCAGCGATAAAGTGGGGAGAAAGATTGGACGGGACCCTGACCGGTCATGTCAGACCCGAGCCGGATTCATGCACCGCGCAACCAATCACCGATGGCAGAAATCTATAGAGTTACTTTCGAGGTTGTGTTTGAGAGTAAAGACGCACGCAAACCCCATGGGGCGCCGGCGGCGCGAGTGAGGCCGCGAGAGCGGCAGTCGTTCGGCGCGATTCTTTCCCGGAGCGTGCGAGGGCACGAAGTACCTCTATAGTTCTTCAGCGGCTGAGGACGCCTCTTCACCCCCCAACGCAGTGGGGTGAAGAGCCGTCCTCTGCCATTAACCACAGAAGTCCACACAGAAAAGCAGCTCACGAGGCGCAATGTCTCCGTGAGCTGCTCTTCTATATTCAGTTACGGCGGGCGGGCGCATTGCACTGCGCTCCGCAGACTGGCACTGGCCTGTGCAGACTGGCACTGGCACGGTCTAGTACGCGAGCGCATGTCTCCGCCGATTAGCCTTGCTGCCTAGCCTTTGCGCGCCTCACGGATCACCTTCGCCAGCTGCGCCTCGGTGGGCAGGCCGCCGCGGATCTGGTGATCCCACACCTCCGCAACGCCCTTGCCGCCCAGGTACACGAACACGGTGCTGATACGCTCCGGGTCCACGCCCATAATGCGGGAGAACGCGATACGGTACAGGCCCAGCTGGAAGCGTCGAGACTGCATGGTCGCCATCTTCGGGCGGGAACCGCTCTTCCAATCCACCAGCACCCAGCGTTCGCCGTCTTCATCCTCGGTGCGGAACACCGCGTCGATACGGCCGCGCAGGCTTACGCCCTCGATGTGGGTTTCGACCGGGTACTCGACCGCCCAGATGCGATCCTTCCACTCATCGCTGCCCCACTCGCTGGTGGCGAAGCGCTCCCAGAGGCGCTGAACGGAGGCGTCCAGTTCGCTCTCGGACTCCTCGAAGTCGTCCTCGAAGGTGAACTCGTCCTGTTCCTGCAGGTCAGCGGGGTCTGCAGAATCAGAGGACTCTGCAGGCTCAGCGGGCGCGGCGGAGGTGGAGGCAGCTGAGGTGGCAGCAGAACCAGGCAGGTCAACGCCCACCGTGTCCTCCGCATCGGGTGCCTCCAGCGGGTCGGCACTCGGCGCCACCCCGAAGTGCTCCTCAATTAGAGCGTGCACCGCCGTACCAATCGTTGCCGCGCGCGAGGGACGCTCAGGCACCGGGCGCATCAGCTGATGCACCGTGCCCTGCGGGTCCTCACTCAGGCGAATGAACGTGGATGCGGACAAGTGCCCGGGCAGCTGATCGCTCAGCACCGGGTCGGTCTGACCCATCATGAGCAGTAGCAGGTCTGCTTCGCGTTCCCAGTCCACCGCCTGCTGGCGCAGGGATTCGGGAATGGCGGACTCGCCGTGTGCAGCTGATGCAGCGGTTGCAGGATGGCTTGCGCTCTCCCCCGCTACATCCCCACTCTGGTGTAGGTCATCCTCCCCCGCGCCGACGGCGAGCTCCACCGCCAGGGCGGCACGCTCCACCGCCTCGCGACGGCTCAAGGAGTTAATCGCAATCTCACGTTCCAGCTGCTCATGCTGGCCGCGGCGAAGCACCGCTTTCGTACCCTGCGTGAGAGCATCATCAGAAGCCCAACGCCAAATCACGGGGCGCTCCAGCGGGTCAAAAGGCCACATGGCGGTCAGCACCGCACCCAGGTTCGGGTTCCTCTCCTCGTAGTTCTTCTGGGCGAACTGACCGCGCACCTCAATCGGCAGCGCCGCCGCCACCGTGGGCGAGAAACCGGGCTGAGGCGGTTGCGCCTCACGCCATTTCTCCCGCTCGGTGGCTTCGATAATCCATTCGGGTACCGGCAGGTTCAGGCGGGTACAGTTCTCCGCCACCGTGCGTGCTCGTACGGAAGGAGCCGCCAGCTGCCAATCCTGCGCGAGGGCGGGAGCCATGGCCTCAACCAGCGCCCATGCGTAGCGTTGCACCTGCTCGGCGTAGGTTGCCCGAGCGTTCGCGCGCGCCTCCGCCTGTACGGGGGTAAGCTCGTCAGCGTCTACGGGGTAGAGTTCCAGCTCCTTCAGCAGCGCCGCCTCATCGGGGGCGGGCGGCAGGTTCGAAGGATCCACGACCGTGCCGTACACCAGGGTCACAGGCTCCACCAGGCGGTACTTCGACTCAGCCAGCTGCTCAGCCCAGCGGCGCACATGGTTCAGATGCACCTTCTTGCGCTTATCGGCGGGGTTCGGCATTGTGTACGACAGGCCCATACCCACCAGCTGCGGTGCCGCCCAGGGGGTATCCATTGTCTCTTCGAAACGCACAGAGGGCGCGTCTACCGTGGGGGTGCCCATGCCGAAGAGCGACTTGAAAAGCATCTCCATCAGCTCCTCCCAGAAGGGCTGCACCGGCAGGGGAAGCATGGCGGTGCTCTTCCAGCGGTAAGCGCTCAACGCCAGCAGGTTACGGGCACGGGTCATCGCCACGTACATGAGGCGGCGGTCCTCCATGCCGGCATGCTCGGCGGCATCATCCTTATGCTCGCCCAGGTAGTCTTCCAGGTCCTTCGCCTTCTCGAAGGCGGTAATCTCCTCCGGGGTCTCAAGGATTGAGGGAAGGTACTCACGGTCGCCACGCAGCGGCCAGGGCAGAGCCGTATTAGCCGACACCTGCCACAGGTTCGGGGTCTGCCCGCCGGTCGCACTACCGCACAGGCCCGGCAGAAGCACATGATCCCACTCCAGGCCCTTCGCCGCGTGCATGGTCATCAGCTGCACCGCATTCGGGTCAGGCTCCACAGCGCCCAGCGCCAGGCCCTTCTCCTCATCATCGGCGCGTTCAAGCCACGCCAAAAAGCCCATCACGTAGCTCACGCCGCCCGAAGACAGCAGGAAGCGGCGCGCACCCGGGTCGCCCTCCTCCACGCTCACGCCGTCAGAGCCAGCGTAAATCATCGCGTTAATACGAGGTGCCGACATGCCGTAGGCGGCCGCCACCTCGTGGAAAGCGTCCAGGTTCGCGCGTGAACCCAGCGGGTCGGTACCCGGGCGGACCGCCAGCTCAATATCGAGCAGCATGGTGCGCTCAATCTCGTACAGAAGCGTGCCTAAATCCTCGCTCAAACCGGCACGTAGCACGCGCATCTGCTCGGCAAAAGCACGCAGACGCTCCAGCGCCACCGGGGAGAAACGGCGGCCGCGGTACTGCTCACCGTAGAGCGGTTCGCCATCTGCGCCGTCCTGCGGCAGGTTCTCCACCGCCTCAATCAGGGAGGCGTAGCCGGAGGAGTCCTCCACCGCTCCCTTGAGGGTTTCGTCCAGACGCTCCTGGGCGGCACGCAGGTGCTCTGCCTGCAGGTTGATAGCAGCAGCGTCGTCGGCGTCTTCAGCCTCGGCGAGCATACGCAACGCCATCTGCTCGCGCAGGGCACGTTCACGCTCACGCACCAGCGACTGCGCCCAATCACCCAGCGCCAACATATCCGCCGCACCCAGGCGCCAACGCGCACCCGTCAGCAGGCGCGCCAGGGCATCCGAACGGTTCGGATCAGCCAGCACACGCAACGCCGACACCAAATCCACAACTTCCGGCTGGGAGAGCAAACCGCCCAAACCCACCTGCTGCACCGGAATACCCAGGCGCTCGCACTCCACACGAATCGGGTCCAGCTGACCGTGTACACGCGCCAACACCGCAATCTCAGGCATCTTCAGACGCGGACGCGCCGAACCATCACCGGAACGATGCGCCGCGTAGGCGCTCTCATACTCGCGCACCGCCTGCGCACGCATCGCCGCAATACGTTCAGCAATAGCCACAGCCTCCTCGCGGTCAGAGTCGTGGTACGTCAAATCAACGCGCCCCACCATGCCCGCGGCAGCCTGCTCAAAGGCGGGTGAGCCAGGCTCCCCCACCAGGGCGCAGCGCGGGCGCAGGTCAGGAACCTGAGCGGCGGTAATATCGCCGTCGGCGGCGCGCACCCACTCGGGAACCTCCTTCAGCTTCTCCGCCACGTGGTTCGCCGCGTTCAGCACCGAAATGTCGTTACGCCACGCGATAGACAGGAACAGCGGCTGCACATGCTTGGTCGGGAAGTGACGGTAGAAACTGAACATCTGACCGTCCGAAGCACCACGGAAACCGTAAATCGACTGCTTCGGGTCACCCACAGCCATCACCGGATGCGCCGGAATACCCGCCGCCTCATCGGCACCGTAAATTGAGGAGAACAAGCTCATCTGCGCGTGCGAAGTGTCCTGGAACTCGTCCAGCAGAACCACCTTGAAGCGGGCACGCTCACCCTCGCGGATCGCCGGGTCTGCCTCCGCAATGCGGGCGGCAAAACGCATCAGGTCGCCAAAATCCAGCACCTGCATGCGCGCCTTCACGCGGGCGTAGCTCATCACCATGCGCGCGTACACTCGACGGTTACGCAGCAGACGCTGAACCTTCAGAACGTCCTTCTCAGTCTTCGTCTCACGGCGAGGCTCGGGCACCGCCGCATACGCCGTCAACTGCTCGGTGCAGAAGTCAATAACCTGTTGCGGCTCCACCAGGTGCTCCGCGCACTCGTCAGAAAGCTGCAGCATCTGGTTAATCATGGTCGCCGCAGACACCGGCACGCCGTCCTTATCGAGGGGAAGCTCCCCCTCCCAGTACTGCACAATCTGTGCGGCAAGCTGCCACTTCTGCGCATCGCCAAGCATCTGCGCGTCCTGCTCCACGCCCAGGCGCAGACCGTACTCCTTGACGAGGTTATTCGCGTAAGAGTGGTAGGTGAGCACGGTCGGGTCAGCAATGCCTTCGCGCAGCTCCTCATCGGTCGGGGCGACGCGGCGGCTACGGCGTAGCGTGTTCAGACCGGCACGCATACGGCTACGCAGCTCGGTTGCCGCCTTGCGGGTGAAGGTCACGCCGAGTACCTCTTCAGGGCGCACAAACCCGTTATCGACCAGCCAAATCACGCGGTCAACCATGGTCGCGGTCTTACCCGAACCGGCGCCCGCAATGACGAGGGTCGGGGCGGGGCCCGCCTCAATCATGCGGACCTGCTCGGGGGTCGGCTTCTTACCGTCGGCGCCGTTGAGCATCTCGGCAATGTCGAGGGCGCTACGGTAGTCGGCAGGCTTCAGAACGGGGTCGTTCGCGGCGGATTCAGCAGAGAAGAGCACGCCGTTGGGCAGCTGCCAACTATTGTGCTCGCACCACTGGGCGGGGGTGAGCATACCGGTGCCAGAACCGGGGCGAGTGCCCGGGTTAGTAGCGCCGGGGGTAGCAGTGCCCTGCATATCAGCGCTATATGCGCCAGAGTCAGTCATGATTCCTCTTCCTCATGGATCATTCTCATGGGAGGTTCGGGGTGAGTGATATCGAAAGTAAACGTAGGGTACGCGGCTACTAGGGCTGTGTCACCTGGCGGCCGCGCGTACAAATCGGGCAGATCTCCGGCAGACGGCACCCATAGCCGCCCTCACGGTGACGAGCCTGCACCTGCGAGCCAGCAATCAGCTCCGCGGCGTGCTGCACCAGTTCAGCCGCCCACGAATCGTGCTCCGTCAGAGCCGGCTGAACCTGCAGACGAGTCTTGCTCTCATCGTTCACGCCCGAGGCGCCCAACTGCACGAGCGCCGCGCCTGCGGAATGACCCGTATAGCCGTTGTATTCCAGTTCCTGGGGGCGGGCATCCGGTAGCGGCTCGCCTGCCTCCAAGGCGGCGGCTTCGGCGCGGTAGCGTTCCTCCAGCTGCTCACCCACACCAGCCTCCACCGCAATCTGGTAGGCGGCAAGCTGCGGATGCGTCTCCATCTCCGATCCGGTCGGCTTAGACTTGCCGGTTTTCAGGTCAACAATGGCGTAGCGTCGGGTGCCGTCCTCCGCCGGGGCGGTACCCTCGAGGCGGTCCACACGACCGGTGAGCAGCGCATCCAGCTCGCCGACCTCACCGGCGGGATCGAAGGGCACGGGCACACGCACCGCGAAGGAGCCTTCAACGCCGAGGTTCTGCCAGCCGGCATCCCCCATGTGCTGCCGGTAGTAGTAGCTCAGACGCAGAATCATGCGCCTGGCGCGCTCGTAGAGGGCATAGGATTCCCAAGGCACGCGCTCGCGGTACTCTTCGTCGGTTTCGTCGTCCTTGCGGGCGGGCACGCCGAGGGAGCTAATGCGCTCGTCGAGGGCGGTTTGGAGCTCTTCGAGGGTGCCGGTCGGGTACTCCTCGGCGATGGCGTGAACGAGCGTTCCGAGGGAGCGGGACAGGTCGGTCTGGGCTTCCGCGCGGGCGGCGGAAACCAGCCAGTCCAGCGGGGAGCTGTGGATGGTTTCCAGGCGCGAGGGCGAGAGCGTAATCGTGCGGCGGCCGGGGTTTTCGGCGGGGTTTTCGGCAGGGTTTTCAGCCTGTTCTTCGCCATGTTCTTCGCCGTGGTTTTCGTCCAGCTCAGCGTGGTCTACCGGGCGGTGCGCAAAAAGCAGCTCCGTGCTAGAAAGCGGTAGCAGGCCCCACCAGTCGTCGGGTGCGGCGCCGGGTGCCTGCGCATTCGCCAGGCGCGCCAGAGTGCGGGAGGCGGCATTGAGTCGGTATGCGGAAGCCTCCGGGGTGAGAGCCTCATCCTCCGGTACGTTGTGCATCGGCGCGCCGTCCTGAGCGTCTTCGGCGCGCATCGCGTTCATCGATTCCTCAACGAGGGTGCGGCGAAGCTCCGCCACCAGGGAACGCAGGGTGGCGGGGCGGCGCACGCGGGTGATGGGTACGTCCGTAGAGTCGCCGACAGCGTCGGTGGGTAGCACGAAGTCGAAGAACTCACCGGGTGCCTGATCGTCGTTGCGCACGGCGGTGAGCACGAGGCGGGTGCTGGCTCGGGTGGCGGCGACGGCGAACATGCGCAGCTCGTCGTGGCGGGTGTCGCGCACGCGTTCGGGGTAACTGCGGATGCGGGCGGGCGGTACCGGCTGCTCACTCTCGCCCGGCTGCTGTTCTGCCTGTTGTGCGCGCTGGCGGAGGCGCGCATCGCACAGATCAACGAGGTCGCCGGTGCTCAGCAGGGAGCCGCGCACGGTGGTGTTGGGCCAGGTGCCTTCCTGCAGGCCGCATACATATACGGTGCGCCAGGATTGACCTGCGGCGAGTGCGGGGGTGAGAATCTCGACCGCGTCTTGGCGTACGCCGCGGGCGGCGAGGGTGTCCATGGGTAGGTCCTGCGCGTCGATGAAGTCGAGGAACTGCTCGGCACCGGCGCCGCGCATCTGCTCGTCGAATCGGTCGGCGGCTTCGAAGAGACCGATCATGGCGTCGAGGTTTCGGTGGGCTGCGTCGGCGTCGGGGCCTGCGCCGCGCGACTGGGCGACCCAGGTTTTTTCGAGGCCGCTGGCTTCCCAGAGTGCCCAGAGCACTTCGGTGCTGGTGGATTCGGGGGGGGCGAGTGCTTTACGTCCGGCGGAGAGCACGGCTGCGATGCGGTGCACGGCGCGTCCTACGCCCTCTTCGGGGAGGGTTTCGGGGTGTAGCAGAGCGCCGAGGAGCAGGTCGTCGCTGGGGCGGTGGCCGCCGCTTTGCAGTTCGATGGATCGCAACTGCTGGCGGAGTCGTCGCACGTCCATGCTGGATGCGCCGCCGAGTCGGGAGGTGAGCAGGGTGATGGCGCTCTGCGCACCGCCGAGGGGGTTGGCGCGGCTTTCTTCGGCGATGACGTCGTCGAGGCTTCGGCGCATGAGCTCTTCAGCTTCGGAGGCGCTGAGGGATTCGTAGCCACCACGCTCCGCCGCCTCCGTACCTTCTGCGCCTTCTGCAACGGGCATGTGCACGGCGGGGTTGAGCGCCTTCTCACCGCGCTTACGGGCGTAGACGAGCAGGCTGAGCGCGTCGAGGAAGGGGCGTACGGCGGGCTCGTCACGCACCGGCACGAGCGCCGCGGAGGTACGCGTGGGAATACCGTTCGAGGAGAGCACGCGGCGGATGCGCGCCACGTCCGCGCTGCTACGCACGATGATGGCGGACTCGCGGTAGGGGTGGTTGCCGTAGATGCGTTCTTCGAGCAGCATTTGGGCGATGAGGTTCGCCTCGTCCTGAGAGCTGGAGAGCGCATACTTATACACGCCGGCGGGTGCGGTGCGGTAGTGGGCGGGGTCGAGGATTTTGCCGTCGGCGCCCAGATGCAGCAGCGGTTCGTCGGCTGCACCCCAGGTGAGGGCTTCGTCGGCGGGGGTGGTGTTGATGCGTCCAAAGGTTGCGGGCGCACTGTTCTTTGCGCTGTCCTTCACCCCCTCCTGCGCGCCGTTCTTTACCCCTTCCTGCTCGGCGGTGAGCGGTACGAACCGGGTGTAGCGTGGCAGGCGGCGGCGAATGTCCGCCACGAGCGACATCATGAGTGCGGGCAGGCGGTACGAGGTGGTGAGCGTGCGGGTGCGCATGCTGGGGAAGCTTGCCTGCAGGGTGGTGACGAGGTCGGGGCGGGCGCCTCGGAAGCCCTGGACGACGGTTTCGTCGCTGTAGGTCATGACAACCTGGGGGCCTTCAGCGAAGAGGTCGGGGTGGGTTTCGGTCAGGTGCGCGGCGTCTGCGGGGGCGACTTCTGCGGCGATGAGGCGCAGCAGTCGGTAGATGGAGGGGCTGAGTTCCTGCACGTCGTCGATGAGGATCAGGTCGTAGCGGCGGCGTTCTTCGGCGAGGAATTCGGGGGCGCGCAGCAGTAGCCGGCAGGCGTCGTTGATGAGTACTGCCGGGTCGTAGGCGTTTTTGGCGCGGAGGGCTCGCACGGCACGGTATTCGGTGTGCAGTTGGGCGAGGGCGTGCCAGGCGGGCTGGTTGTGTTCGGTGGCGAGGGCGTGTACGTCTTCGGCGGTGAGGTCGTATTCTGCCATGCGGTCGAAGAAGTCGCGGATTTCGTGGCGGAATCCGCGGGTTGCGAGGGCGTCGCGGAGTACGTCGGGCCAGGCGGGTCCGGGTGCGATGCCTTCGGCGTGGTTGGCGAGTAGTTCGCCGATGATGATGTCTTGTTCGGGGCCGGAGAGGAGTTTGAGGTTGCCTTCTACGCCGCTGAGTAGCCCGCGGGTTTGGGCTCGTTTGAGCAGGTCGAAGGCGTATGCGGCCCAGGCGCGGGTGGGTGCTACGGAGAGGCTGCGGTTGCTGGATGCGGCGATGGTGTCTCGCATGCGGGTCGCGGCGGTGCGGGTGGGTGCGAGGATGAGCAGCCGGGCGGGGTCGTTGCCGTCGGCGAGGTAGCGCAGGGCGCGTTCGGTGAGGTGGTGGGTTTTACCGGTTCCGGGGATGCCGGTGAGAAGTTGGGTTGTCATGGTTTCAGTCTATCGGGTGGGCGGCGGGTACGCCCCGCCGCCCGTCATAAAATATTTCAATAATATCTACAAATATCAAAGAATAAATGCATCTAATTTCGACACTCCCAAAAAAGAACACCCATTTGGAATATAACAATTTTATCCACAATCATGCGCTGCATGATAGAATTGCGAATAAAAATTAATGGAGTGAAAAAACCTAATTAAATACTTTACAGTTTTAATACATGTTTAGACACAGGATTGTCCGCATATTTAATATAATCATATAAGCAGATGATTTTCGGATAGACCAACTTATATTTCTTCAATTTATCCTTATTTCCTGATATGAATTTAAATAAATCAGCTTCAGAAATCTTTGATTCATTCATCTTGAGAATTATACTTCCCATATGCCCAACCGTCACACCCTTCTCCTTACCAGATTTATCTTTATATTTATGAGTACCAAGATTTACAACTTGATTGATACTCTGATATTCTCCATCCAACGGAGCAGGAACGCTAATCTGCGCAGATTTAATCTTATCTACTGTTACCTTTTTAACTTCCGCAGACAGCATACTAGCTTCTTCTGTCGATATATTAGATTTAAAATCCTTCAACGAAATATTATTAAGATAACGATGTATCGGCAACCACTTACCACTGTTCGATGTCGAAAAATACCTTATATATTCATAGACATTCCAGTTTGAGTCCTGACCCGATATAAATGCATCCCGGACAGTATTCGCACCCATTCTCTGGAAGCCTGACCCGAAACCTGTGCCTTGTGGAGCACTAAAAGTCAACCCAGCAATAAGCTTTTCACCGTTTCCTTTATTAACTTCCTCCACAATTTCATCTATAGACCTCAAAAGAATATTACTTAACTTTTGAGGATCACTAAAGGTGTCGTACAGATTTTCCACAAAGAATTTCAGAGTTTTAGCAGGAACCTGCAATTTCACGTTATTTGCCAAAACATCAAATAAATCAAGATAATTATTTAGATAAACCTTCCGTGCTTTAAATATAATTCCATCAAGGGAGATTTCACATGGTTCAATCCTTGGATACGAGTCGCCCCGAGGCCTATCAACAATATATATACGACTAGAAAATGAATTATACTTTTCTTGATTTCCCCCAATACAATCAACAATACCTCGGATAATCTCTTGAATATTTTTATCACTAAGGCTGTACCCTAGGAATACAATCGGGTTTTCGGCAAAAATTGTAAGAATTTTTGCGTGCAAGTATTTATCATGCGCTTTAAATCTATCGTAGTCACTTTTAGTTAAAACAATTGAATTCGGAACATTTATATCGCCATGAATTTTATAAATTTCACCGACACCCTGAGTGTGGGACAGAATAAGGTCATCCTGCCCCACAAAAACATCATATTCCAGAAGTTTTTCAATCAAAGAATCATAGTTAGTTGTAATTAGGCACGGAGAATTAATTTTCTGGAATAATTCAAGCTCATCAGACAAAACTTTTTGCGTCTCATATCTTAGGGCAGTTTCAGGAAAATCTCCATTCAAAATATCAGGAAATGACAAATCCTGACTAATGACATGACATGCAACTTGTTTTAATGGACCATAGTCTCCAGCTGCAATTTTTCGGTTTTCATTATCCCCGTAGATATACGAATACCTATCAGAATTCCACCATAAATTTTTAATATCATCTGCCATTTTTTCAGCATAACCCGGCAAATCTGGTGGAGTTACCTTGGGGTCAATATATTTCTCTTGCGGATATGAATCCCCTAAAGTTGCCCGAATCTTCTCTAACAGCTCGCCCCAGGAAGGTGAAGCTAGATATCGTTTTGAAAAACCAGAACCGACGAAAAGGTACGGAGGGTTTTGCCCTTCAAAAGCTTTTTTAAGCTCTTCTTTAAAAGACATGACAGCCTTCCTATCCAATATCTTCAAAAGTAATTGCGCGGTTCAACGAGAAAATTTCACGAATCTCCGCATGGGTATATGGCTTCTTCTTGTGGCGTTCCACCATACGCACAATATCGCGTGCAGTAATCACAGATCCAGGAACTCCAGATTTCTCTGAGATAAGACGAATCTGAGGAGTTACCGAGTTCTTGTAGTCAGACACCACGTACGAGAAGAAGGCAAGAGCCGCAAAATCAGGCCCGTACTCCGAGTATCGCTCAATGTACTCAACCATACGGTTACGGTGGTCATGCCCGATGCTATATCCCTTGGCATATGCTTTACTGTCCAAGATGCCTGACCATCCCTCTTCACGAGAGGCAATAACCACGTCAGGAACAATGCCCTTCTGTCCGATATGTTCAGCGTAAAGACCAAAAATATCGGCAAAAATCGAAGTCGTTGCTTTCTCAAACTCCGTAGCCTTATCTCGAGATTCAAAAGCCATCTGAACATACTCAGAGAGGAAGGAATCGACAAGACCCTTCGGATACTTAGCAGAAAGGATACGTTCAGTATCCTTAAGCGATACACCCGTTTCGAGAGAAATATCAGAGATAAGTTGCTCATCTACACCGTTGATAAAACGCTGAGCAACATACTTCTCAGCAGCAAGAAGAACATTCTTCTCCTCAATCATCTTCGAAGAGACGCTACCCGAGCTTTCAAGACGACGGGTATCTTTCAACTTGCCAGGTCGCAGACCATACCTGCGTTGGAAGTATTCCTCGTCTTCCGGCTTAGCAATCAAAGGCTTAGAAACGTATTTCTCAACAATTTCTCGTGCTTCGTCCTCAGCTCCAGGAGCGATAGACCAAACACCGTCATACCTTTCAATGAGCTGCGTATAGCCCAGCCAGTTACCAAAGGTATTTGCAATATCCCCATGATTCAAGAAAATTTTCTTGATATCAGGTACAGCACGTGTCGTCACGTACAAGTCAACATAGTTGTCTTCCAGAGATGCGTCACCGATGCGACGATGCTTCAGGATACGATTTACAACATCATCAACGCACGATTCTTTATTTGATACACCGTGCGCAATGACAATCTTTCCAATCTCGTTCTTCTCGTGGAGATAGCCTTCCAGACGCTCGTCTAGTAGAAGTTGCAGAAGGAAGATAAAGGGACGAACTTTAAAACGAGTATCAACAGATGACATTCCCTTATGCGCAAAAGCACTAGGGAATTGATACTCCAAAACCTGCTTTTTAAGGACAGCAAGAGGAGACGCCTCCTTCTGGACAAGCGCCTCCCCTGCATCAGTCAACCAAAGTTTTCCGCCCTTATCCATGAAGATAAGACCGAGGCTTTTCAACCAGGCTCGATACGTGCGGGCTCCGCCGCCCGTCTGATCTCGACGTGTGCCCTTTGTCTTGAGACCGGCCAATTCAAGGTTCTTCTCAATAGTGAGTTCCATTGTTTTATTGGCTGATTTCCAGACCTTGCCCTGAGCTTCATAGGCAATTGCCATCAGGCAACGAGGAACAGGGGGCAGAGCACGCTTGGGCCTAGTAACCCACCACGTATTACGAGCCATAAAAACTACTCCTTTGCAGTTTCTTTAGGTTTAGAAAGAAGCTTCCTGATAAGGATATTCTTCACCCTTAAAAGTCTTCAAAATCGCTTCAAATATAACACGGGCTCCCTCAGCAGGAACTGCCATGCCAATCTGCTTACGAACAGACTCTTTACTACCTGCAAAATTGTAGTCATCGGGGAACGTCTGCAAACGCGCACGCTCACGGTTAGTGAGCGCTCGGTTCTCTTCCCAGTGGTACATGTGAGTACCGCCGCCGCCAGAGCCAGTTACGGTATAAGCGGGCTTCTCGGGATGAAGACGTTTATAAATCTGAGAGATTTTCGCGCCCTTAACCTTCAGCTGAAGATGCTCAGGAATATCCGCAGTAAAAGCGTTCTGTCCCGGCTTGATGTATGACAAACGCTCCTGAACGACCTGCGACTGCTTAGTCAGTTCGGTACCAGTCATCTCAGCTGTGATAGGTGGCTGTTCCAATGCGGTACGAGCCGACACATCGTGATTGCGATAAGGCTCAGTAGAAGGAACCTTGAACTCTACATCTTGGTCATTACGAATGCCCACGATAATAATGCGGTGGCGAGCCTGGGGAACTCCGTATTCCTCAAACTTATAGAGATTGGTCACGAGCTTGTAACCAGCCTTCTCAAAGGTCTCAAGAATCTGGTTAAAAGCTTTACCCTCATTAGCGCTACGAAGGCCGCCGACATTCTCAGCAAGGAACCACAGAGGCTGGAACATTTCCAGGGCCTTAGCTCCATAGGTATAAAGCGGACCGTAAGTACCGTCCAGGCCCTTCTGCTCACCCACAGTAGAGAAGTCATTGCAGGGGAAGCCGAAGGCTAGACCATCAATATCGCCCAGCTCTTTCAGCACGGAGTAGTCTAGCTCTCGGATGTCTGCATGTACTACAGATTCGGGGCGATCCGGGCAGATATTTTGGCGGTAAGTATTGCAAGTATCTTCGTCGTAGTCAGTCGCCCACTGGTGAACAATCTTCCAGTCGGGGTCAGAGATAGAAGCGCGAGTTGCGCCAATGGCAAGGCCACCGGGGCCACAAAAAAGTTCACCTAGCTTAAATTCCATGCCCACAACTATACACTAATATATTCGAAAATATAACTATGAGCTGCACATATTTTCGAATATTGCAAATATCAAAGTACTTAAAAATATATTTAATTGAATCGAAAATCACATTCTCACCATCCTCTTAGTATTCGAATGCACAAGCAACCACATGTATAGCCTCCCCTTCGTTCCGATAAGCACCCTACTTACAAGCTCTTGCTGGATGTCCCATATCTATATCCAGCTTCCAGCTCACCGGTCGGGGAGCCGCGTGACGACCGGGCGCGCGCCTACACCGCCGCTGGGTTAGTCTTATAGCATGACCTGGATGAACGGCCTGCGCGCCACTTTTGACCTTGAAACCACCGGTGTGGACGTCACCACCGCCCGCATCGTGACTGCTTCCCTGATCCTGCTGGACCCTCAGGGTAATGTGGTGCGCCGTGGCGAGTGGCTTGCCGACCCTGGCGTTGAGATTCCCGCCGGTGCCGCCGCCGTGCACGGTATTACGACCGAGTACGCGCGTGAGCACGGCCGTCCCGCCCGTGAGGTCGTGTGGGAGCTCGCCGGCGCGATTGGTGCGCTGAACCTTGACGGTGTGCCGATTATTGCGTTCAATGCCGCCTACGACTTTTCGGTGCTGCACCACGAGATGCTGCGCCACAATATTGCCAATGGTGAGCTGCCGCCCGGTGTGGTGCTCGACCCGTACGTTCTGCATAAACACGTGATTCCGCGTAAGCGCGGCAAGCGCACTCTTGAGGTTCTTGCCGCCGAGTACGGTGTCTCCCTGGAGAATGCGCACACCTCCGCTGATGATGCCCTGGCGGCGGAGCGTCTGCTGGTGAAGCTGACCGAGCAATTCCCCGAGGTCCTCAACGTGGATGCGCGCCAGCTGCACGAGCAGCAGATTCAGTGGGCGGCGGAGCAGGCGGCGAGCTTCCAGGCGTGGTTGCGTACGCAGCCGGGTAAGGAATCTGAGGTCATTGACGGCCGCTGGCCCCTGCGCCGATAAAACTGCGCCGCTAAACTCACCCCGGCCTCCCAACATATCTCTCCTTTACTGACGGGCTGACGCTATCCCCGCAGGGGCTTCTCCCCTATGCTAGAAGGTAACCGCACCTACACGAATAGCACGTGAATAGCACGTGAATAGCACGACCCGGAAGGCCTCTCATGGATGATCAGCCCCGCACTACCGAGCCGTACCCTGACACTAATACGCGCAGTATCTATCTGGGGTCTACCCGTCTGGCGCATGAGCATCTGGTGGCGCAGTCTCAGGTGGTGCTCCGCCTGGGCCGTATCCTGATGAAGTCGGGTGCGAGCGCGTACCGTATTAAGGCGTCGATGGCGCGTTTGGCGAAGGCTGTGGGGTTGAAGGAGCATCACGCGCAGGTGACCTTCACCGAAATTTCGACCTCTTCGTACACGGAGGGTAATTTCCGTACCGAGGTCGCTGAGCAGCGCACGATGGGCATTAACGCTCATAAGCTGGATCAGTTGGGTAAGTTCATTTCTGAGCTTCCTGAAAAGATCACCCCTGCGGAGGCGAACGCCGAGCTGGACCGTATCGATTCGGCGAAGCCGCTGTACACCCCGTGGATGCTGGCGTTGGCGTCAGCTGTGGCGTGTGTCGGGTTCGCGTTCCTGAACCGTGGCGGTCTAGTGGAGTGCTCGGTCGTGTTCTTGGCGGCGGGTGCCGGCCAGTATTTGCGTTCGACCCTGCTCAAGCGCGGTGTGAGCCACATGGCGACGTGGATGGCGTGTGGTTTCCTGGCGGCGGGCCTGTACATTGCGGTTGTTAATGTACTGGTTGCGGCGGGTCTGGTTAGCCCGAACCATATGGTTGGTTTTATTTCGTCGGTGCTGTTCCTGGTGCCGGGCTTCCCCATGGTGACGGGTATGCTCGATATTTCTCGCATGGACTTTTTGGCGGGTATTTCGCGCCTTACCTATGTGGGTTTGCTGCTGCTGAGCGCGTCGTTTGCGGTGTGGCTGTTGGGTTCACTGTTCCATTTGCCGTTGACGACTCCGGCGCCTCTTAACCTGGATCCGACCCTGTATTTGGTGTTGCAGGTGCTTTCCTCGGGTGTTGCGGCAGCTGGCTTCGCGATGCTTTTTGCCGCATCCCCGGTGGCGTGCCTGTGGGGTGGTGTGATTGCGGCGGTGGCGAACCCCGCCCGTATTTACATGGTTGAGGCTGGTATGCCCGCGCATATGGCGGCGACAATTGCCGTATTTGGTGTGGGCATTTTGGCTGAGGTTGTGGCGCCGCTGCATCAGCGTAAGTACACGCGTATTTCCCTGTCGGTTCCAGCGGTGGTGACGATGGTTCCGGGTGTGCTGTTCTACCGTTCCATGTCATATTTTGCTAGCGGTGACATGTATTCGGCGACGACCGGTTTTGTGCAGTCCATGCTGATTTTCATGGCGTTGGGTATGGGCCTGGCGTTTGTGCGTCTGCTCTTTGATAAGAACTGGCTGTTCGATCAGGACACTCAGGTGTTGAACCGTCTGGACACTGACCGGCACCTGCGTTAGCGCGTTGCACATCCTCTCTGTTGCCTAACTTGTCTGTTGTGTTTTATCGTCACCTTTCGGTACGTTCAGGTGCTCGTCACCTGCGGTTCCTCTGTAGCGCCTATGATGGTTAGGTACGGGACGCTAGTAGCGTGCGGGCTCCGTTGCCCGTTGCACGTCGTCCCTTGTAATTCTTTAGTTCGCCGTCCCTGTTGAAAGGCACCGATACGATGACTCCTTCCTCTACCCACCCGCTGCACCACGAAGCCAGCGAGAAGCTGTTTGAGCGTTCTCGCGCGGTGATTCCCGGCGGCGTGAATTCCCCGGTGCGTGCTTTCAATTCTGTGGGCGGCACCCCCGCATTTGCCGCGAAGGCTAAGGGCGCTTACCTGTACGATGCAGACGGCAACGAGTACGTTGACCTGGTCTGCTCGTGGGGCCCGTCGATTCTGGGTCACGCGCATCCGCAGGTGGTTGAGGCGGTTCAGCAGGCGGCTGAGCGCGGCCTGTCTTTTGGTGCGGCGAGCGCGCCGGAGGCTGAGCTGGCTGAGCTGGTGGTCAACCGTATTAACGCGGCGATTCCCGGTGCTATTGATCAGGTGCGTATGGTGTCCACCGGCACTGAGGCGACGATGACTGCGATTCGTCTGGCGCGCGGTGTGACCGGTCGCGACAAGATTATTAAGTTCGCGGGCTGCTACCACGGTCACGTGGATGCGCTGCTCTCCGAGGCCGGTTCGGGTGTGGCTACCCTGGCGCTGCCCGGTTCTGCTGGCGTAACTGCCGCAACCGCCGCGGAGACCATCGTTCTGCCCTATAACGACCTGGACGCTGTACGTGAGGCGTTCGCGAACCATGAGGGTCAGATTGCCGCAATTATTACTGAGGCGGCGCCCTGCAACATGGGTGTGGTGACCCCCGAGCCCGGTTTCAACCGTGGCCTGCACGAGATTGCTCACGCGAACGGTGCGCTCGTCATTTTTGATGAGGTGCTGACCGGTTTCCGTGTGTCTTCGGCTGGTTACTGGGGTTACGCTGCTCCCGAGGATGGCGGCTGGGTTCCCGATATTTTCACGTTCGGCAAGGTCATTGGTGGCGGTATGCCCATCGCGGCGCTGGCCGGTAAGCGTGAGGTCATGGAGCACCTGGCGCCGGTCGGCCCCGTCTACCAGGCGGGTACCCTCTCCGGTAACCCGCTGTCCGTTGCGGCGGGCATTACGACCCTGACCCTGGCTGATGCCGCTGTCTATACGCACCTGGATTCGCGTAGCGCCCAGCTGCAGCAGGCTCTGACCGAGGCGTTCAACGCCGCCGGCGTGGACCACTCCATCCAGAGCGCCGGTAACCTCTTCTCGGTCGCGTTCGGCACCTCTCAGGAGGGCGTGCACAACTACGCCGATATCAAGGCCTCGGCAACCAGCCGCTACAACGCGTTCTTCCACTCCATGCTCGAATCCGGCGTGTACCTGCCGCCGAGCGCATTCGAGGCCTGGTTCGTTTCTGCCGCACACGACGATGAGGCGATGGACCGTATCATCTCAGCTCTTCCGGCTGCCGCTGCTGCTGCCGCGTCCGCTTAAGGGTTCGAGAGACGTAAGGAGGTGAGCCGCTCATGGATCTAAGCGCTCTGGGACTGCCCATGGAGCAGCTACGCGACGTGTGGCTGATCTCCTTCATGGTGTACCTGGGCTTGTGCCTGTTGGTGGATATCGCCTACCCGGTGCCGATTAAGCAGGAAAAAGCTCAGGAACTGTACCTTGAGGTGTCCGGTTCGCCCGTTGATGGTGCGCGCCGCGCCACCGCGGAACGCACCGCGATGGGTGCGCCGCTGAGCTCCTCCCGTAAGGGTAGCGCCACGAAGAAGGCGAAGAAGAAGCTGGATTCTATTGAGGGCGCCGGCGTGTTTAGCGGCTGGTTCCACGTGGTCATGTACCTGTGGGGCTGGATTGTGGCGGTCTCCATCTTCACCCTGTACTGGGACATCGTGTATGACGGTGTTGTGTTGCCTGCGTTGCTTCTGCCGTTCCTCATGGTGTACCTGGGTGCGCGTATTGGCCGCCGTCACTGGCGTGCAGTTCGTGGTTACAGCAAGGACGACCGTGTGCTGGGCATGCCGCGCATCTACTCGGCGACGCTGGGTAAGCTGAGCGCCCCGTTCCGTGTGCGTAGCACCGTGCCGGGTGTGGAGCCGATTCGTGACGACCGCACCGTCTACTGGGTGCTCAACGGTATTGCGTTCCTGCTCGCCGCGGTCTTCCTGACTTCGCTGGCGGGTTGGAGCATCGATGAGGATTGGGAAGCAATCTATATCGGTCACGCATCCTGGTTCTTGCTGGCGGCGGGCGTTCTGCTGATCATCATACTGCTGATGCGTAGCCGCGATTACGTGCTGTACAACCCGGATTCGTTCCAGGCTGGGCGTCTGCTCCTTCCGGCGAAGTCCCGCCCCTACTCTGAGGTACGCGCGTTCCGTGTGTACCCGAAGAACCCGGACGCTATCAAGCTGAACCCGAAGGATGCGAGCCAGTGGACGCTGGAGATTCTGCTCCCCGGCGGCCGCAAGCACGACTATTCGCTGAATGATCACCAGATTGATTGTTTGGTGGCGCAGATTGCGTTCAATATTGAGCAGGGACGCTGGGCGCAACTGGATTCGCCGGCAGACCGTGAAATGTTGGCGAAGTACTTCGTGGACGGCCGCGTCATCTGCACGACCATGGGGTACAAGCCTGCCGGTAAGCATGCGGAGGAGGCGGCACGCCGCGCGTCCTTCCAGAAGGCGCAGTACAAGTAAACCGGTACGCTCTTATACCGCTCTTATACCGCGAGAAGCCACATGTGTTTCGAGAAGCCACCAAAGACGTGGCTTTTCGAAACACATGTGGCTTCTGAGCATCACAGACACACCATCACCGATACCCGTAGAGAGGACAATTCATGGACCTTGCAGCCCTGGGCCTGCCCCTGGAGCAGGTGCGCAACATATGGCTGGTGGCGTTCTTCATCTACCTGGCGTGCTGCCTGCTGGTGGAGGTCGCCTACCCGACGCTCATTGGCGCTGAGCGCGCCCGCAAAGTTTATATCTCGGTCATGGGTTCCCCCATCGAGGATGTGAAGGAGGCAATTACAGAGCTCGCGGATGCTGGCACTCACCTCACGCCCGAGCAGGAAGAAGCGGCATTCCGCAGGGCTGAAGCCCAACTGGAAAGCATTAAGGGCTCGAACATCATTATGGATTTCGGGCATATTCTCGTATACGGCTGGGCGTGTGTCATCGTCTATTCGACGTTCGTTCTGTACTGGGATATGGCGTACGACGGAATCCTAATTCCGGGGCTGCTTCTGCCGTTCCTCATGGTGTATTGGGCGGCGCGCTGGGGTCGCCGCGGCTGGCGCGTCGCACGCAGTTTCAGCCCCAATGAACGTCACCTGGGCATGCCCACTATTTACACCAGGACACTGGGTCGGCTTAGTGCCCCGTTCCGCGGCACGGTCGCCATGCCCAGTAATGAGCCCATTCAAGTTGATTGGAAGGGGCAGGGAATCTTCCTCTTTGTAGCTCTTCCCGTTGGTGGTTTCTTCCTGCTCTGCTACCTTCATTCGCTCGCGAACACTGAGCTGCTCGAGTATGTACCCACCTACATCGGTAAGACGTCAATAGCGTTTCTTGTCGTCTATGTGCTGGCCATTCCGTACCTGTGGTGTACGGTGCGTTCGTACTACCAGTTCACGCCGACCGTGGTGAAGCGTGGGCGGTTTTTCCGTTCGCCCAAGGTCTGCCAGTACTCCGATATTGAGCGGTTCAAGGTTTACCCGTGGTACACGGGCGATCCCGAGGATATAGACCCTGATCAGCAGATGCCCAGTGATTGGCGTCTTGCCGTCACCTTCTCCAATGGTTCCCAGCAGACTTTTGGGTTCGGGGATTACCGCATCGATTGTTTGGTGGCGCATATTGCGTTCAAGCTGGAGCAGGAACGCTGGGCAGATGTGGATTCCCCGGCGGACCGCGAGAAGCTTCCCCTGTATTTTGTGGAGGGGCGCGCTATCTGCCTCACGCTGGGCTACAAGCCGGCGAATGAGCTGACGAAGAAGGCGGCGCGTATCGCCTCCTTCCGTACCGTGAAT
The DNA here is from genome assembly GCF_024294905.1 of Rothia gullae. Classification (GTDB taxonomy): domain Bacteria; phylum Actinomycetota; class Actinomycetes; order Actinomycetales; family Micrococcaceae; genus Rothia. The sequence goes on along the minus strand of NZ_JANCOC010000001.1, from coordinate 208,770 downwards.
TAATGCCCGGCACGAAGCCACGCACCATCACCGATACCCGTAGAGAGGACAACTCATGGAGCTAAGCGCTTTGGGGATACCCCTAGAGCCGTTGCGCTACATATGGCTCATCGCCTTCTTGCTGTACCTGGTGGTGTGCGTAGCAGTCGATATCGCCTACTCCTCAACCATGAGCAAGGAAGAAGCGAGGCGGCTGCACGTTTTCTACAAGGGCTCCCCCGTAGACAAAGCGATGAGGTACGCCGAACGCCGTTCCCTGGACGGCGACCCGCTCCCCAAACATAAGCTGCGTTCCAACCTCACCCGCGCCCGGAAAGAACTCGATAGCATTTCTGGCGTATCTAAGTTTGAGGCGTGGATGCACGCCGTCATGTACGTGTGGGCTTGCGTTATCGCGCGGTCCATCTTTCTGCTGTACAAGGACATTGCCCGTGACGGCATCCTGCTACCGGCACTAGTCCTGCCGTTCTACATGGTCTATCTGGGTGCATGCTGGAGCCGCTTCATTTGGCGTAGCTCCCGCTACTTCAACCTCGATAACCACACCGCGGGTATGCCCCAAGTCCTGGGCGAAATGCTGAACCGTATTGACGCGTTCTTTACTCCGCGGGACGCACATCCCCAAGCTAAACCGGTGCGTTCGACGCCTAGACTCTATCTGGGGCTCTGCGTGACCGTGGTGGTTGCACTGGTGCTAGCGATCATCGTCTTCCTCTACTCCCTGGTCGGCTGGACAATTTTGTACACCCCGCCAATGCCTATTGGTGGTGCCTCAATCATGTTGGCGGTTACAGCCTCAGCGGCGCTAGCGCTACGTTGGCATTATTTGAAGGTCTACTTGCTGTTCAACCCCGATTCGTTCTACGTCGGGCGGCTCTTCCTGCCCGCGAAGAAGTACCGTTACCCCGACATTGAGGAGTTCTGCGTCTTCCCGAAGAACCCCGAATAGATCAAGCCGACCTTCTACGAGCCCTCGCAATGGCAGATAGAAATCAAGGTGCCGTCCAAGATCCCGCCGAACCTCGCTCAGCGCATGCCGTGGCTGCGCAGGCACATTGTGGCGGTGCACGATGAGCGGGTCGTCTGCCTAACCTCCCAGGTTGCGTTCTACCTGGAGCAGGAACGCTGGGCGGACCTGCGCTCCCCCGCCGACCGAGAGAAGCTCGCGGAATACTTCACCAACGGCAACATTGTGTGCACCTCCCTCGGGTACAAACCTATCAACGAAGAACAACCATAAACGGCGAAAAGCCACATGTGTTTCGAGAAGCCACCAAAGACGTGGCTTTTCGAAACACATGTGGCTTCTCGGCATCCAAAGAGGGGGGGTGTTAGGCGTCCAGCTCGCGCAGCCAGCCTGCCGCCTCCGTACCGTAATAGGTCAGAATAACGTCCGCACCGGCGCGGTGAATCGAGCGCAGCGACTCCAACACCACAGCCTTACGGTCAATCCAGCCGTTCGCAGCAGCAGCCTCAATCATCGCGTACTCACCCGACACCTGATACGCCGCCACCGGCACCGGCGAAAACTCCGCCACCTCACGCACAATATCCAGGTAGCTGCCGGCAGGCTTCACCATCACCATATCCGCGCCCTCCTCCAGGTCAGCGCGCACCTCCAGCAGCGACTCGCGGCGGTTCGCCGGGTCCTGCTGATACGTCTTACGGTCACCCTTAAACGTCGACTCCACCGCGTCACGGAACGGGCCGAAGAACGCCGAAGCGTACTTCGCCGAATACGCCAGAATCGACACATCCTCAAAGCCAGCCTCGTCCAGGGCGGCACGCATCGCCGCAATCTGGCCGTCCATCATGCCCGACGGGGACACCGTGTGCGCACCCGCGCGCGCCTGCGAAACCGCCATCTTGCAGTACAGCTCCACGGTCTGGTCGTTATCCACCACGAGCGTGCCGTGGCCGTCATCGACCAGCACGCCGCAGTGGCCGTGGCTCGTGAACTCGTCCAGGCAGGTGTCGGCCATGACCACCAGGTCGTCGCCGAACTCCTCACGGCACACAGCAATCGCACGGTTCAGGATGCCCTGCGGATCCCACGCGGTCGAGCCGACCTCGTCCTTATCCTCATCGCGGGGAATGCCGAACAGGTCAATGCAGCGGATGCCCGCCTCGTACGCCTCACGCACGGCGGGAATGATGCTCTCCAGGGTGTGCTGGTACTGGCCGGGCATCGAGCGAATCGGCTGCGGTTCGTCGATACCGTCGCGAACGAAGAACACCTGAATCAGCTGCGCGGGGCGCAGGGTGGTCTCAGCAACGAGGGAGCGCATGGCTGCGGTGGTGCGCAGGCGGCGCGGGCGGCGGGTGAGGTTCATGATCTCTCCTGAAAATTCTTGCGAAATAATGTGAAGTCTTAGATGAAGGACGCGCCTAAATGAAGGACGCGGCGGCGCGCGCCAAATCCTGCGGTGACGGCGAATCGGCCTGCACGTAGCGCAGGTTCAGGGCGCGGCATGCGGAGGCGGTACTCGCCCCAATCGCCACAACCGGCGCCACGGATTCGGGCGGTAGCGCGGGGGTGCCGTCCAGCAGGGCGTGCAGGCGGGAGGGGGCGGTCACCACCAGCACATCCGGCGCGGGGGTTTCCGGGGCGGTGATTTCCGGGTTGGTGGCATCTACGGCATTCCCCTGCACAAATGCGCGGGCGGCGGCAAGGCTCAGCTCGCCGGGTGCCACCTGCTCGGCGGGCACCATGTCGTAGAGCACGCAGCGGTGGCTGTCCCAGCCCAGGTTTTTGAGGCCTTCGCGCAGGGTCGGGCGGGCGTTGGAGCCTTCCAGAACCAGCACTGCAGCTGAATCAGTCGCGGCGGAATCAGCTGCGGGGGCTACGGGGGCGGGGCTCTCGAACTCTGTGAGCATACCGGCGGCGCTCTGCACCTGCGGTTGAAAATCCGTGCCCAGCCCCAGCTGGGCGTGTACGGCGCGGGCGGTTGCTGCACCCACGCAGGCGATGCGCACTCCCCCGCTTGCACAGGCGCGGGCAAACTCCGCACCCCACAGCTCGGCGCAGGCGCGAACCGTGTTGGCGCTCGTGAAGCTCACCCAAGCATAGTGACCGGAGGCGAGCGCCTCCAGCGCGGCGGCGTGATCTGCGCCCGGTTTGACGGTGCGTGCCTGCTGTAGCGGGGCGAAGAGTACCCGGGGCTCCCCTAACCCGTTCTGCGCGCTTTCCTCGGCGAGGGCGCGGGCGAAGGCGGCTCCCTGGGCGGCGGAGCGGGTCAGCAGAACCGTGCGCGGGACATCAGCCTGCGGGGCATCAACCTGCCGGGATTCAGAACGCGAGGTATCAGAAGGCGGGGCAGACATGGCGCCTACTTCAGGTCCAATCCGGCCAGTGCGGCGGCGCCCATCTGTAGCAGGTCTTCTGCCACGCGCACGCCCAGGCGTTCGGCGCCGGGCACATCCAGTTCGGCGGTTGCCGAGGTGTGGCGCAGCATGTCGGTGCCGTCCGGGGACGCCACCACAACGTTAAGCACCAGGTCGCCTTCAACCATGTGCGCGTACGCGCCGATGGGCGCGGCGCATCCGGCTTCGAGGCGGCGCAGCAGGGCACGTTCGGCGCTGACCGCGAGGCGGGTTTCGTAGTGGTTTGCGGCGAGCAGAGCACGGCCGAGGGCACGCACCGGGCGCGCCACCTCGGGGTCGGCGAGCACGGCGGGGTCCGGGTTCTCGAATTCGCTTTCGCGCACTTCCAGGGCGAGCGCACCCTGGCCGGGGGCGGGCAGCATGCGGGTGGGGTCAAGGTACTCGGTGATGAGTTCTTCCTTGCCCAGGCGCTTCAGTCCGGAGACGGCGAGCACCACGGCGTCGCAGTCGCCGTTGCGTTCGGTGCCTACACCGTGGTCGGCGCGTTCGGAGGTTTCAGCGTTCTGGCGGAGTACGACCTGCTTGCCGGCGTGCTCTTCAAAGCCTTTCACGCGGCCGATGCGGGTGCCCACGTTACCGCGAATGTCCACGATTTCAAGATCGGGGCGCAGTGCACGCAGCTGGGCGGCGCGGCGGGGTGAGCCGGTGCCCACGCGGGAGCCTTTGGGCAGGGTGTCGACGGTCAGACCGTCGCGTGCCACGAGGGCGTCGCGGGGGTCTTCACGTTTGAGGGTTGCGGCGATGACCAGGCCGGGGCAGGGTGCGGAGGGCAGGTCCTTGAGGGAGTGTACCGCCATGTCCACGCGGTTTTCTTCGGAGGCGTTCTCGCCGTCGAGCAGACGCTGGCGCAGTGCCGCAGCGAATACGCCGGTACCACCGAGGGTTGCCAGGGGGCCGGTGAGCACGTCCCCTTCGGTTTTGACGGTGCGCAGGGTGAAGTCCACAACCTCGGCATCTGCGGCGCCGTGGTGTGCCTGGTGTTCGGTGTAGAGGGAGATGACGGTTTCAGCGGCAATACGGCTTTGGGTTAGGGCGAGAGCAGACCCGCGGGTGCCCAAGATGTACTCGTGATGGCTCATATCTCTCCTTTTCGGGGATGTGTGTGATAGCCCGTAGGGGTGTGTGTTTCCCCCAGAGGCTGTGTGTTTGCGACGCTGTGTGTTTGTCTAACTTCTGGGGGTAGCTTGTAGGCACGTGCGCTCCGACCCGCCCGCACGCCCCGGTCAGGGGTGTTGGGGGCGAGCCGGAGCTACAGGGGTGGGGTTAGTGGGAGCAACATCCGCCGGAGCCGCATCCATTGGAGCGGCTGACGGGTGCGTTCTCAGAAGCGCTGTCCTCAGCGCTGGCTGCGTACTCAGCGATGACCGGCTTCGGAGCACCTCGGCCGGGCTTGCAACAGCCGGGTTCGCACTCGTCGAACCAGCCGTACTGACCGCTCGCGCTCGGGGCGAGGACGCTCTCACGTTCGGGGCGCAGGTCGGCTGAAACGCCGTTCTCCACGCGCTCCTCAATGAGGCGGCGCAGCGACTCCACGTACGCCGGATGCGTGCCGGGGGTGGGGGTGCGGACGGCAACCACGCCCAGGCGTTTGCAGGTGTCCAGCGCCTCGGTGTCCAAATCCCACTTGACTTCCATGTGGTCGGAGACGAAGCCGAGGGGCACCAGCACGACGCCTTCCACGGGGGCTTCGCCGTCCTCCGCCGGGTTGGCGGGGGTGGGTAGCGCCTCCAGGGCGTCATTGACGTCCGGTTCCAGCCACGGCATGGACGGCGGGCCGGAACGGGACTGGTACACCAGCTCCCATTCGACGTTCTGCAGAAGCTGCGGGGCCTCATCGTGAACCAGCGAAAGCACGGCGCGAGCGACCTGCAGGTGCTTCTCCACATAGGCGGAGCCGCCCTCGTAGTTCACACCGCGCGGGCCTGCCTCATTCGCCGCGGAGGTCGGCACCGAGTGGGTGCAGAACATGATGCGCAGGCGCGGGTTCAGCGAACCACTATCGCGTGCGGCAAGCTGCTCACGCACCGTGACGAGGCCGTCCTTCAGCCCGTCAGCGAAAGCGCGAGAGAAGCCGGGCACGTCAAAGAACTGACGTATCTTGCCCACGTGCACGCGACCTTCCAGGCCGAGCTGCTCGATCGCCATGCCGTAGTCTTCACGGTACTGGCGGCAGCTCGAGTAGCCGGGGTAGGCGCTGGTCGCCAGCACGAGCACGTTGCGGTGGCCGTTCTCGTAGGCTTCGGCGAGCACGTCCTTCACGTAGGGCTTCCAGTTGCGGTTCGCCCAGGTGATCGGGATGTGCGGGCCACGCTCGGCGAGCGCCTGCTGCAGTGCGGCGAGCAGGGCACGGTTCTGCTCGTTAATGGGCGAGACGCCGCCGTTGGCGCGGTAGTGGGTGGCGACCTCTTCGAGGCGCTCATCCGGGATGCCGCGGCCAGCAGTCACGTTGCGCAGGAACGGGATGACGTCCTCCTGCCCCTCGGGGCCACCGAAGGAGGAGAGAATCACCAGGTCGTAGGGGCGCACCTCTTCGGCGCGCTCACGGGTGATGCTGCGTTCGCTTCGGTAGTCGCCGAGGGTCTGCTCGTTGAGCCCGGCGGGGCCGTTGGAGGCGGTGTTCGCCGGGTCGGTGCGGTTGGGTACCACATCGTCCGGCAGGAGCGTGCCGTTGAGGGTTACGCCGTTGTGCGGCTGATGGCTCACGCCAGAACCTCTGCTACTTCGTCTGCGCCAATGCGGCGGCCGGTGTAGAAGGGGGTTTCCTCGCGCACGTGCAGGCGTGCTTCGGTGTTGCGGAAGTGGCGCATCATGTCGACGAGGTCAACGAGCTGGGGTGCTTCAAGGGCGAGAACCCACTCGTAGTCGTTCATGCCGAAGGTTGCGACGGTGTTTGCCAGAATCTGCGGGAAGTCGATTGCCTTCATACCGTGGTTCTTGAGCATTTCTGCGCGGCGTTCGGGGTTCATGTAGTACCAGTCGTAGGAGCGTACGAAGGGGTAGACGCAGACCCATGCTTCGGGTGCCTTGCCGCGTGCGTAGGCGGGTGCGTGGTTGCGGGTAAATTCTGCTTCGCGGTGTACGCCCATGGTGGACCAGACGATGGTGGTGCCTGCGAAGAGTGCGGTGCGGCGGATCTTGCGGACTGCTGCCTGCAGCTTTTCGGGGGTTTCTCCGTGGGTCCAGATCATGACGTCTGCGTTGTCGCGCATTGCGGAGACGTCGTAGATGCCGCGCAGGGTCACGCCGTCTGCTGCGAGCTGTTCTGCGACCTTCTCGAATTCGGCGCGTGCTTCGTCGGTGTTGGACTCTGCGGGGCGTGCTCCGGAGCGTGCGAACACGGTGTACAGGGCGTAGTGCAGGGTTTCGCCTTCTTCGCGGCCGCGGCGGTTCTCGTCAGCTGCGGAGTGCTGGACTGCGTAGCCCTTGGGTACGCCGCCGTAGCCGTGGCCTGCGTGGGTGTAGCCGCCCTGACCTGCGCCGTGTGCGCCGCCGTGGCCGTGTGCTGCGTGATCGTGAGACATTGTGTATTCCTTTCTTCAGCGAGGGTTCGCTGTGTTGGAGGCGCGGCTTCCGTAGCTGCGCGTTTTCTCAATTTTTTGGTCTTGTTACTGGCTGGGCTGAGTTATTGGCTGAGCTTCTGCCGCCGCTGCGCCGTCTACTAGGCGGTTGCGGCTTTCGGGGAGGTGACGCCTTCCCAGTCCTGTGCCGCGTGGTAGATGAGGCGGTCCATCTGCTCGTAGGTGTCTTTGACGGTTACGACCAGGCCGGAGCCTGCCGCCCAGGAGCCGACGGTCCTGAGGGTTCCGAGTTCGCTGGCGCGGTCACGGAATTCCTTGACTCGGTCGCGGTGGCCGGGGGTGGAGGCGGGCAGGACGCCGCGCCAACGCACCACGTCCGCGTCGATGAGGTTGTTGCGGGTAAGGGCTACGTCCATCATGCGGGTGGCGTCGCGCAGGGCGAGGGTGATGAGTTGTTCGTCGGCGAGTGCCACTTCTGAGAAGCGGGCGTCTTCGCCGCCGCGGCCGTAGGAGAGGCGCACGACATGGCGTCCGGGGCCTGCGGCCTCGGCGACCCACTGCCATTTGGCGGTGGCGTGAGTGAGTGCCTTGGCGCGTACGGCGGTGGCTTCTTCGGAGACGAGCAGGCCGGTGCCGCGGGGGTGCTTGTCCAGGGCGGGAGCATCGACGACGAGCGTGACGAGGGCGACTTCGGGGCCGGGTTCCACGGCGGGCAGGGCGGTGGAGACGTGCGGGCCGATGAGTCGTGCCACGGTCGGGCCGTCGGTAGCGAGCACCAGGTAGTCGGCGTAGAGGGGGGTGTTTTCGCCGTCGGTGGTGTGGCGCTGGATGATGAACCACTGGCCGGTGGATTCGTCGCGGTCTACGGCGATGACGTCGAATCCGGTGACGATGCGAACGCCGGCGGCGTAGAGGTCTTCGACGAGACGTTCGGATAGCTGGTTCATGCCGCCCACGATACCGGCGACCTGTGAGCCTGCGGGGGCTGCCGAGCGGAAAGCGTGCGCTGCGGCGGAGAGGGAGCGGTGCTTGCGGAAGGCTTCGCGCAGACCGGGGATGGTCGCATCGACGTCGAGCTTGTCGGGGTGGGTGGAGTACACGCCGGAGACTACGGGTGCAACGAGGTTGTCGAGCACTTGCTGGCCCATGCGGATGCGCACGAGCTCACCGAGGGTCTTCGCGTTCTCGCCTGCGGAGACGGGCAGGAACTTATCCACCTGGGCGCGGCGCAGACCGTTCTTACCGATGACGGGGATCAGCGACTTATCGTTCACATTGCCGGGGATACCCATGATGCCGGTGCTGGGGGTTCGACGGGCGCCCTGCGGCAGGTACAGCCAGGAGCCGTAGGAGTTGGGGGTGACGATCTGGTCGCCCAGGCCGAGTTCTTTGACGAGGTCGCTGACAATGGGGCTGCGGGTTGCGAAGGATTCTGCGCCGGAGTCCAGCAGAAGGCCGCCAACTTCGTGGGCACCAACGGCACCGCCGAGGTGGTGGCGCTGTTCGAGCAGGGTGACGCGCATACCGGCTGCGGCGAGGCGGCGTGCGGAGATTAGGCCGGAGGGGCCGCCGCCGATGACGATGACGGTGGGTGCCTTCTCGTTGCGGGTGAAAGCTCGTGCGTTCTGGGGTGCGGCGGAGGAACTGACCTGTGCGGTGCGGTACGGTGCCTGGTTGGTGTGGCCCATGGTGGTTCTCCTTCGGTCTGTCTGCGGTGGAGTTGCCCGTTGCGGTAACGGGTGTGGTGGTTGGTTCGGGGTGCAGATGTTCGGTGCAGATGTCGGAGGGTGTCCGGCATCTGCGCCGTCTATTTATCGTTTTTTATCCTATGCTTGCGCGGTGCGTTCGTGGATATACGCCACGAGGTCGGTGAGCACCTGCGGGTCGGTGGTCGGGGGTACGCCGTGGCCGAGGTTGACCACGTGCGAGGGGGCGGCGTTGCCTTCTGCGAGCACTTCGTCTACGTGTGCGTAGAGGTTTTTACTGCCTGCGGCGAGCAGTGCCGGGTCGATGTTGCCCTGCAGGGGTACGGCGCCGTTGAGCAGGGTGTTTGCTGCGGACAGCGGCAGGCGGTAGTCCACACCGATGACGTCTGCGCCGGCTTCGTGCATGGCGGGCAGCAGGGCGGTGGTGCCGGTGCCGAAGTGGATGCGCGGCACCCCGTATTCGCGCACCGCGTCGAGGGTGGTTGCGGAGTGTGCCTGCACGTAGCGGCGGTAGTCGCTTTCGCTGAGGGAGCCTGCCCAGGAGTCGAAGAGCTGCACGGCGGATGCACCCGCCTCGATCTGTGCGCGCAGGAACTGGCCTGCGGTGCGGGCTGCCCAGGCGGCGAGTTCGTGCCAGGCGGCAGGGTCGGCGTGCATCATGGTGCGCGGGCGCAGGTGGTCGCGGGAGGGGCCGCCTTCGACCATGTAGGCGGCGACGGTGAAGGGGGCTCCGGCGAAGCCGATGAGCGGGGTGTCGCCGAGCATTTCTACGGTTGCGGCGACGGCTTCGCGGATGGGGTCGAGGGCGCTGTCTTTGAGTTCGGGCAGGGCGCGCACCTCGTCGAGGGTGCGTACAGGCTGGTCGAGTACGGGGCCCTTACCGGGCACGATGTCGACGTTGACGCCCGCGAGCTTCATGGGGATGACGATGTCGGAGAAGAAGATGCCGGCATCGACCTTGTGGCGGCGGACGGGCTGCACGGTGATTTCTGCGGCGAGGTCGGGGGTGAGGCATGCGTCCAGCATGGGGATGCCTTCGCGTACCTGGCGGTATTCGGGCAGGGAGCGGCCTGCCTGGCGCATGAACCAGACGGGTCGATGGCTGGAGGGGCGGCCGGTGAGGGCGCGGAGCATAGGCGAGTCGGCGGTGGTGCCTACCCGCAGGGGGTGGTTGGCGGGTAGGTGTGCGAGCTGCTCGTCGGTGAGCAGGGGTCGCTGGGCGTCGGTGGGGTGTGCGGGCAGGGCAGGTGCCTGTGCGGCAGCCGATGCGGAGCCCTTTTCCGATGCGGGGGTAGTGTGCTGGTTTTCGCTCATAGTGTCTAGTGTGACAGGTTTATGTGAGCATTTTTGCGACACTATGTCATAGCGAATCTTACCTAATACTGGCTTTCTTAGTGGTGAGGGATACCTTAGTTCGCACCCACTCTTCGTACCCACTCCCCCACCGTGCAGATTTTCTTGCCCCCTACAATGATGAAACTTAGGTTCTGTGAGCTTTACAGGGGCTTAGTCGGCGTGGTTATGATTAGTCTCTAGTGAGTACTTATGCATTTGTGGCATCGCACCACACCGTTGATCTGACCACCGTCGCTGCGTTGAGCGCCGGTGCCTCCGGCGTACCCGATGTTCTGGCGGGCGATATGGCACGCCAGCTGGGCGTGAAGGGTGCAGTCGTTCTTGCCACCTGTAACCGTCTTGAAATGTATGTTGAGCTACACGTATCCGCTCATGTAAACATGGTTCGTGAGCTGATTGCTGATTCGATCGCGCGCACCTACGGCTTGGATAAAGAACTGATCAATTCCAGCTTCGATGTGTACTCAGATGATGAGGCTGCACGCCACCTGCTGACGGTCGCCTCCGGCCTGGAATCTGCCGTGGTCGGCGAGCGCGAAATCACCGGTCAGGTGCGCCGCGCCCTGGCTGCCGCGCAGGCGAAGGCGCAAGAGGACGGCGTGGCCCTTCCCGGTGAGCTGGTTCAGCTGTTTGAGCATGCGACGCATACGGCTCGTCAGGTGGGTCAGCATACGGCGCTTGGCGCCCAGGGCCGCTCCATTGTGTCTGTTGCCCTGGATCTTGCGGACGAGGTTGCCGAGAAGGATTGGTCGACCCGCCGCGCCCTGATTTTTGGTACGGGTGCTTACGCGGGCGCGACCATTGCGGCACTGCGCGAGCGCGGTTGCACCGATATTTGGGTCAGTTCCCGTTCTGGTCGTGCCGCCGAGTTCGCGGCAAAGCGTGAGGTTTCTGCGGTGCCGGTGGACGGCATGGAGCAGGCCATGGCTTCTGCCGACGTCATTATTGGCTGCTCCGGCGGCTCCGACCCGTTGCTTCCCGAGCAGATTCCGGGGGGCCACCATACAATCCTCGACCTGGCGCTTTCGCGTGACTTTGACCCCTCGGTCGCTGACCTGCCGAACGTTGAACTGATTACCCTCGAATCGGTGCGCCTTGCCGCCCCCGAGGAAACCGAGGAGTCCGTGGCGACGGCTACGCGCATCGTGGAGTCTGAGCTGGCGGCGTTCCTGTCCCGTCAGCGTTCCCGCACGATTGACTCCGCGATTGTTGCGCTTCGCTCGCACACTATGGATGTGCTGGATTCCGAGCTGGAGAAGGTGCGTAGCCAGTTTGGTTGCGGTGCGGCGACGGAGCAGTTTGAGCTGGCGATGCGCCGCATGGTGAAGTCCCTGCTGCACACTCCGACAGTGCGCGCCAAGAAGCTTGCGGCGGAGGGCCGCACGGAGGATTACGTGCAGGCGCTGGAGACTCTCTACGGTATTCAGGTGGAGGACTCTTAAGAGTCTCCTCTCCCCCGCTCTTTCGGTATTTTTCGGTATTTTTCCGGCGTTTTCGCATGACCACCCCCGTTTTCGCACGGGTTTTACGTGTGTTTCACACGGGTTTCGCGCGGGTTTTCACGTAGGTTTGCGCGCATCCGGCGGCGAGTATTTTATTAGCCCCCGGCGAAGTACCGCCCGTTCACGGTGCCGATCGGCTCGTTCACGCTAGAGTAGATGCTAGATAAGACAGTTCCCATACCCGGCGCCCGTTTGGCTGCGCCGGACTATTCTGCGAGGAGACTCATGGAAATCAAGATTGGCGTTCGCCACATCGCCCGCGAAATCGTTGTTGAGACCAGCGAAGCCCAGGACGTTATCACCGAGAAGGTCGCTAAGGCTATTGAGGACGGCTCCCTGCTGCAGATCACTGACGATAAGGGCAACACCACCCTGATTTCTGGCGCTCAGATTGGCTACGTTGAGCTGGGTTCTGACGCTAAGCGTCACGTTGGTTTCGGTATCGGCGCCTAATTAGTTCGGTAGCTGTTTACCTTTTAGCTTGAGCTTTCCCCGCATCCGCCACGATGCGTAACCGCGCTTTATGCGCCGTGTGCGTGCGCTTTATGCGCCACGTGGTTACGCCGTGCCGAATGCGGGGTTTTGCGTTTTAAACCGCCCGCACAAAAACCTCGCGGTACCCGGTTTTGGGGTGGTATATCGCCCGTCACGGGTGCACACCACAACCGGTCGAGGGTGCGCCAGAAGCAAATCCGGGTTAATATTGAGGGGTTAAGTGAATGACCGGTCGTACCCCTTTCAAAACCCCGAGGCTGCACCGCCTTCTCATCATGAATGAACCATGCGTGCAGGCGGCGTCTCGGTAAGAATTTCCCGCGTAAGAATTTCCCGCGGCCGGCTTTCGACGCCCGCCCGTCACCGCCTCCACTACCGAGGTGCTGGCTGGTACACCCCGTTTCGGGGAGAAACACACCCCGAACAGGGGTAGAAAGATACGGTCCAGTGACTGAAACGAATACGCAGGAAACCACTCAGGCTGCAAAGTCCTTCGCCGACTTCGGCGTTCGCCAGGATATTAGCGACGCCCTCGCGGCGGTTGGCATTACCTCCCCCTTCCCCATCCAGGAGCTGACTCTTCCCGTGGCTCTGTCTGGCCAGGACATCATTGGTCAGGCGAAGACCGGTACCGGTAAGACCCTCGGCTTCGGTCTGCCCACCATTCAGCGTGTGGTCGGCCGCGACGATGAGGGTTGGGCTGATTTGGAGTACCCCGGCGCACTTCAGGCGCTGATTCTGGTTCCGACCCGCGAGCTTGCTATTCAGGTGGGCGAGGACCTAGCGATTGCTGCGAAGCTGCGCAACGCCCGCGTCACCACCCTGTACGGTGGTGTGCCGATTGAGCCTCAGGCTGAGCTGCTGCGCCGCGGCCTGGAGGTTGCTGTGGGAACCCCCGGCCGCATTATCGACCTGTACCAACAGGGCTTCCTGAACCTGAAGCAGGTTAAGATTGTGGTCCTCGATGAGGCGGACGAGATGCTGGATTTGGGTTTCCAGCCGTCGGTTGAGAAGATCCTCAGCTACCTGCCTGAGGACCGCCAGAGCATGCTGTTCTCCGCAACCATGCCCGGCCCGGTCATTGCGATGGCACGCCAGTACATGACCAAGCCCATGCGCATTAGCGCCGCTGACCCCGAGGACGCCTCGAAGACTAAGGCGTCGATCCGCCAGGTCGTCTACCGTGCGCACCACCTGGACAAGGACGAAATGATTGGCCGCATTCTGCGCGCTACCGGCCGCGGCCGCACCGTCATCTTCACCAAGACCAAGCGTGACGCTGCCCGCGTGGCGGAGGAACTGGTGAACCGTGGCTTCGCTGCCGCTCCCCTGCACGGTGACCTGAACCAGGTTGCGCGTGAACAAGCGCTGAAGGCGTTCCGCACCGGCAAGGTCGACATTCTGGTCGCGACCGACGTGGCGGCTCGCGGTATTGACGTTGAAGACGTGACCCACGTGATTAACCACCGCGTGCCCGAGGATGAGAAGACTTACCTGCACCGTACCGGCCGTACCGGTCGTGCAGGCAATGAGGGTACCGCTGTGACCCTGGTTGACTGGGATGACCTGCCGCGCTGGAAGGTCATTAACGACGCCCTGGAGCTGGGTGTTCCTGAGCCGGTTGAGACGTACTCTTCCTCTGAACACCTGTTCTACGACCTGAACATTCCTGCTGGCACTAAGGGCCGCCTGCCGCGCGAGGAGCGTGTGGCGGAGGGCATGGGCGACGAGTTCTTTGAGAGCGCCCGCGACTCGCGTGATGGCCGTCCGGCTCGTTCTCGCGGTGGCCGCGACGGTTCCCGTGAGGGTGCCCGTTCTGGCGGTCGTGATGGAGAGAAGGGTTCGCGCCGTTCCCGCGGCGGTCGTGACGGTGGCCGTGAGGGTCGTTCCGGTGAGGGCCGTAGCCGCTCTGAGGGCCGCAAGCGCACTGAGCGTTCCGAGCGTTCCGAGCAGGGCGCATCCGAGCGTACCGAACGTTCTTCGGAGCGTTCTGAGCGTGTGCCTCGTCAGCGTCGCCGTACCCGCCGTGTTGAGGGTCAGCCCGTGGAGGGTGAGGGCCGCCGCCGTACCCGCCGCCGTTCTGAAGGCTCGCGTGCTGAAGGTTCTCGTGCTGAGGGTTCTCGTGCTGAGGGTTCTCGTGCTGAGGGTTCTCGCGGTAAGGGCCGTGGCGCTGACCGTGCTGGTTCTGAAGGCTAGGGCCGGGGTTGGGTATTTCAGCATCCACGGCACCCGCCGCGCCCTCCCCTGCCGCTGAGGCGAACTCCGCGGATTCGACTGTTTTCGATCCGCAGGGCCCGTCGCTGCTGGTGCAGGCAGATAACCTGGAGTATCTGCGTGAGCTGCCCGACGGTGCGTTCACCGTGATTTACATTGACCCGCCGTTCAATACGGGTAAGAAGCAGACGCGCCGCACGTTGAGCGCGGAGGCTTCTGAGAAGGGTGACCGCACCGGTTTTAAGGGCAAGAGCTATTCGAGCACCCTGCAGACTCTGGCGAGCTATAACGACTCGTTCGAGGATTATTGGGCGTTCCTAGCACCGCGTATTGAGCAGGCGCATCGTCTGCTTGCGCAAGACGGCACCCTGTACCTGCACCTGGATTGGCGTGAGGTTCATTATGTGAAGATTATGTGCGACATGATTTTTGGTCGTGAGAACTTCATTAATGAGCTGATTTGGGCTTATGACTACGGTGCGAAGTCTACTCGCCGCTGGCCGACGAAGCACGACAATATTTTGGTGTACGCGAAGGATCACCGCAGCTATTACTTCAATACTGCGGAGGTTGATCGTGAACCGTATATGGCTCCCGGTTTGGTGACTGAGGAGAAGGCTTCTCGCGGTAAGCTCCCTACGGATGTGTGGTGGCATACTATTGTGTCGCCGACGGGTAAGGAGAAGACGGGTTATCCCACGCAGAAGCCTACGGGTTTGTTGCGTCGTATGATTGCGGCGAGTTCCCGCCCGGGTGATTGGGTGTTGGATTTCTTCGCTGGTTCTGGTTCTACGGGTGCGGCGGCAGCTCAGCTGGGTCGTAAGTTCGTGTGTGTGGATCAGAATCCGCCGGCTATTGAGGTGATGGCTAAGCGCCTGGGTGTGGATCCGGTGTCGTTCGCTGAGTATCGCGGTGTGCCGCGTGGGGCGAGTGTGTTGTTCACGCCGAAGCGTACGGTGGGTGTTCGTGGCGGTACGAGTCGTGATGCATTGACGGCGGCGAGCCGTCATGCGTTGAAGGCTGTGTTGGATACGCTCACGGAGACTACGCAGCCGGTTGAGGGTGCCTCGTGCCGGTTTGTGCGTCACCGGTCGATGGATGCGGTGGACAAGAAGATGCGTATTGATAGTCGTGATGAGTTGCGTCGTCAGCGTCAGCATCAGGCGCGGGCTAAGGCTCGTGCGGCGCGGGCTCAGCGGGATGCGGTTGCTGCGGGTGCGGTGTTGCAGCATCATGCTTCGCGTGAGAGCGTCTAGGCTGTCTTGTCTGCGCGTTTGTGAGGGCACGTGTTATTAAGAGTGTGGGGCCGGTTCCTAATCAAGGAACCGCCCCACGCTCTTTCGTCTTACTACTGGGTCTTACTACTGGGCTGCCAGCTGCTCACGGATACGCGCCACCGTCACCGCATCCGTCGTATTCTCACCCAGCAGATTCGGCTTACCCGCACCGTGATAATCGCTCGAACCCGTCACCAGCACCTCACTGCCCGCCGCACGCTGACCCTCAATGAATTCCAGCAGACGCGCCCGGTCCTCCGGGGAATTCTCGCGGTGATACACTTCCACGCCCGCCAGGCCAGCATCCACCATCAAACCCAGATACTCCAGGCTCAACGCAGGCCCACGCATCGTACTCATTGGATGCGCAATCACCGGCACACCCCCAGCCTCACGCACCAGACGCACCGCCTCCAACGGATCCAGCGCATCCTGCGGCACATAGTAGGGGCTGCCCGTGTACAGCAGCTTCGCAAAAGCCTCAGAACGATCAGCAACCACACCGGCAGCAACCAGCGCATCAGCAATATGGGGGCGGCCCACCGCTGTGTTCCCCTCCCCCACCTGCGCCAACACGTCATCCCAGGTCAGCGGGTAGTCAGCGGCAAGACGACCCACAATAGCCTGCGCACGACCCTCACGGCTGGCGCGAATCGCCTCCACACGGCGCGCTAACTCCGACTCCACCGGGTCAAAACCATAAGCGAGCAGATGAATAGTCTTCGTGCGCACGCGGCCCTCACCATCGGTGTACCGGTAACGGCAAGAGAACTCGGCACCCGGCAGAAAATCTAGACCGTACTCACCCGCCAGCTGAGCCGCCTGCGCCCAACCAGCCGTCGTATCGTGATCAGTGAGCGCGAAACCCGCCAACCCGGCGCGAGCAATCAGCGGCACCAGCTCGGTCAGGCTCTGCGTGCCGTCAGAAATAGCGGAGTGAATATGCAGATCATAGCGCCCGGCATGGTTCAGGTTTTCAGGCGTGCCCGATTCAGCGGGCTGCGGTGCCTGCTGCGCATTATTGTGCGGTGCACTATTTCGGTGTTCTGTCTGCGTCATATTCTCTCCTTCCCCGCCCCCGCTAGTTCGTCGCCATCTCAGCGGGGTTTTAAGGCATGTCATCTACTCTTCTGATTCAACCCTACCAATATCGGCGGCGCAATATCAGGCACCCGGTCGTAGGTCAAAGATATATTCTGTCCCACCGCACCCCCTCTAATGGTCAAAAGCGCTAAAACACCTGCCCACCTGCAATGAAGAAGCTATGATTAACCCATGACTGAGAACAACGAGAAGAGCACCGAAGCTCAGAAGACTGACCACCGCAGCACCCCTAAGGCGTCTGCGTTCACCGAATTCATTGCCGCAAACTGGGCACCTGCTGAAGATGACGGCTACACCCGCGAGCCCGTAGCAGACTACGCAGCTGAGCGCCGCGCCAAGATCTCCAAGGCATTCCCCGGCGAGCGCCTCGTCCTGCCCGCAGGCCCGCTGAAGGTCCGTTCCAACGACTGCGACTACCGCTTCCGCCCCCACTCCGCGTTTGCACACCAGACCGGCCTGGGCATCGACCACGAGCCCGACGCCGTGCTGATCTTCGAGCCCGTCGAAGAGGGTACCGGCGACAACGGCTCCAACCACGAGGTCACCCTGTACTTCCGCCCGCTGGCTGGCCGCGACACCGCAGAGTTCTACGCGGATGCACGCTACGGCGAGTTCTGGGTTGGCCCCCGCCCCACCCTGAAGGAGTTCTCCGAACGTTACGGTCTGCGTACCCGCGACCTGTCCGAGCTTGAGGTTGCTATCACCAAGAACGCCGGCAACCAGAGCCTGGGCGGCGTGAACATCCGCCTGGTCCGCAACGTTGACCCGGCTGTTGACGCGCTGGTTGACACCTCCCGCTACAACACCGGCGTGGAGCTGGAGCAGGCTGACAAGCTGGACTCCGAACTGAACGTGGCTCTCTCCGAGGCTCGCCTGATTAAGGACGCTATCGAGGTTGAGAACCTGCAGCGCTCCGTTGACCTGACCGTCAAGGGCTTCGAAGAAGTTGTTCGTGCGCTGCCGAGGGCTGTTGCGCACCACCGCGGTGAGCGCGTCGTTGAGACTGCGTTCTTCTCCGTGGCACGTACCGACGGTAACGACCTGGGCTACGACACCATCGCAGCTTGCGGTAACAACGCAACCATCCTGCACTGGATCCGTAACAACGGCACCGTCGATGACGGCAAGCTGCTGCTGCTGGACGCAGGCGTTGAGGACGACACCCTGTACACCGCAGACGTGACCCGCACCTTCCCCGTGAACGGTAAGTTCACCGAGGTTCAGGCGAAGGTCTACAACGCTGTACTGGAGGCTGCTGACGCCGCATTCGCTGTGGCTAAGCCGGGCCGTAAGTTCCACGAACTTCACGACGCCGCTATGGAGGTTCTGGCTCACCGTCTGGAAGAGTGGGGCCTGCTACCGGTTTCTGCCGAGGTTTCCCTCACCATTGAGGGCGGTCAGCACCGCCGCTGGATGCCGCACGGCACCAGCCACCACCTGGGCCTGGACGTGCATGACTGCGCGCAGGCGAAGGCTGAACTGTACATGTGGGCTGAGCTGGAGCCGGGCATGGTCTTCACCATTGAGCCGGCACTGTACTTCAAGGAAGAGGACATGTCTATCCCCGAGGAGTACCGCGGTATCGGTATCCGCCTTGAGGACGACGTGCTCTGCACCGAGGACGGCAACGTGAACCTCTCCGCTGCGCTGCCGCGCACCGTTGAGGGCATTGAGGAATGGATGGCGAAGCTGGCGAAGTAACGCCTAACACCCCCTCACAGTTACGTAGTAACGTTTTATAGGGAAAGCCCCTCACCGAGTGAATCGGTGAGGGGCTTTCGCGTGTCTTCTAAGTGCTGTCTTCTATGCCTGCCGTATGAGCCACTACGGGCGGCTACCGCCGTTGCAGGTTCGGTTATTCGGAGTCCTGCGAGGACTTATCGTGTGAGGACTTATCGTGCAGGCCCTGCGGACGCGGGGTCGGACGCTGCGGCTTGGGCTGAATCAGCTTCGCGTATTCTTCCGGGTCGTCCACACGCAGACCGTACCGCTGCGCCGGGCGCTTCTGCGTATCTGGCTTCTGAGCGGTCGCCTGGTCAGTACTTACCTGGTCCTGTTCGGAAGGCTGTGCGGACTGAGCGGGCTGAGCGGGGACAACCGGTGCAGGCATGTTCTGCGCCGCTCTCTGAGCCACCGCGTTCTGCGCGGTCGCATCACGCTCGGGAAGGTTCTGGTTCGGCGCCGGCTGGCTACCTGCCTGCGCACGGTACGAGGGAGCCTTCGGGGCACCGGTCGGAACCGGTGCACCATTCATCGAGACGGTGCTCTGAGCGGCACGCGACTGCGAAGCCTCCGGGGCTGCCGCCTCACGCGCAGCCGCAACCGCCGCCGAGAAGCGAGGGTGCGCACCCAGCACGCGACGCGCATCCTGAGCACACTCCGGCAGAGCGTACATCACGGTACGCGAGGGAATCGCCTCGGTACGCACCGGGTAACGAACACCGCGATTACGACGAAGAATATACATCTGCCACAGCACAAACACAGCCACCGACAGCGGCACGTACCTTAGCGCCACCGACGTAAAAGAGTCACCGGTCAGAGTCAACAGCACCGAAAACACCAGGCCCATCGACGCACCCTGAATCACCGCAGAAATCAGGGCACGACCATAACCGGACTGCACCGGGTACTCCACCTGGCGGATACCGTCATTGACCAGGTACAGCGCCGTGACCGGATAATCCTGCTCGCTGAGCACATCGAAAGCGGCGAGCGCATCATCGTGACGAACGAAGGAGGCAACCGCCTCACCGGCAGGCAAGGGCTTGCCCTGAGCCTGCGCCAGGCGCGAGGCCACGTATGAAGAAGGCGGGGTCGAGGGAATATTCGGCGGGTTAGAAGTCATGGCTCCTATTCTACCGCCCGCTCTAACCCTGGACCCGGTGGGCAGTCAGCTCCTCTACGAGCGTAGCAAACACCTGTTCAATTAGGCTTCTCAAAGTGCGAATCACCGCGGCGGGGCGTACCCTAGAGAAGTGAGCAATTCGAAGTTCAGCGCCCCCAGCAAGATTTACATTGCCCGCCTTTTGGGCCTCGACGTTTTTGACCCTTTCGGTGACCGCCTCGGCCGTCTCCGAGATGTCGTCGTGCTCAAACGTGGCCTGGGCGCATCCATTGCGGGCGCGCGCCCCGCCAAGAGCAGCGAACCTATTGTTGTCGGCATCATCGTTGAGGTGCTCGGCAAGAAACGCGTGTTCATGCCCATGACCCGTGTGCGAAGTATCGACGCTTCACAGATTATTTCAACCGGCCTGGTGAACCTGCGCCGCTTTGAACAGCGCAACTCTGAGACTCTCATCGTGGGTGAGCTCTTTGACCGCCGCATGCGTCTGCTCGACGGCAGCGGCGATGCCGTCATTGAGGACGTCGCCATTGAGCAACGCCGCAACGGCGACTGGGGCGTGACCGAACTGTTTGTTTCGCGCGTCAGCTCCTCCTCCAGCACGTGGCGCCGCCGCTCCAAGGAGACCCTCATCGTCGACTGGGACGAGGCGGTGCTCTCCACCGACGTGGAACCGCAGGCCGCAACCGCGTTCGTGGCAAACCACGAGAACTCCAAGCCCGCCGACCTTGCGGACGCCATCCACGAGATGAGCGATAAGCGCATGGTCGAAATCGCAGCCGAACTGCAGGATGAACGCCTCGCGGACGTTCTGCAGGAGCTGCCCGCCGAGGACCAGGTGCAGATTCTGTCGCACCTGGACGACGAGCGTGCCGCGCAGGTCCTCGAAGAGATGGAACCGGACGACGCCGCCGACCTGCTCATCGAACTGGACGACGCCCAGCGTGAAAAGCTGCTCGAGCTCATGGAACCCGACGAAGCAGACGACGTCCGTCGACTGCTCGAATACGACGAGGGTACCGCCGGTTCGCTCATGAACCCGGTGCCAATCATCCTCTCCCCGGAGGCGACCGTTGCGGAGGCGCTCGCGCACATCCGCGCCGAGGAGATCCCTCCGGCGATGGCAGCGGCCGTCATGGTGACCCGCCCGCCCCTGGAAACGCCGACCGGTAAGTACCTGGGTCTGGTACACATGCAGAAGCTACTGCGTGTGCCGCCGAGTGAGCCGATTGGTCACATCCTCGATACCGACACTGAGCCTGTCTCTGACCAGGCAAGTTTGGAAGAGCTGGCACGCGTGCTGGCAACCTATGACCTGACCATCGTTCCCATTGTGAACGAATCGCACCGCCTGGTAGGTGCAGTGACCATCGACGACGTGCTCGATGCGCTCCTGCCCGAAGACTGGCGCACTTACGATGATGGAACTCCCGTACGAAAGGTAGGACGACGCTTTGCCTGAATCGAACCGCCGCGACGCAAACCGTACCGAGGAGAACCCCCGCATCGATAAGGCGCGTATCCTCAAGGACCGCTTGGAGAAGAAGTACGCTGAACGCAACCGCGAGCGCGGCGACTCCCGCCCGCAGCGTAGCGACTCGCAGCTGAGCACCCCCGGCACCCGCAAGCCGAAGCTGTTCTCGAGCCCCAACCCGGACGCTTTCGGCCGCATGACCGAGGGTTTCGCACGCTACATGGGTACCCCGCAGTTCCTGATGTGGATGACCATTTTCTGTGGCGTATGGCTAGCGTGGAACTCCCTGGCGCCGGAGGAGATGCAGTTCGACCCGCGTAGCCTGAACTTCACCCTGTTGACCCTGATGCTGTCCCTGCAGGCTTCTTACGCTGCTCCCCTGCTACTGTTGGCGCAGAACCGTCAGGATGACCGCGACCGCGTGGTGGCCTCTGAGGACCGTAAGCGTGACCAGCAGAACCTGGAGGAGACCCAGTACCTGACCCGCGAGATTGCTTCGCTGCGTATTGCTCTGCGTGAGGTTGCGACCCGTGACTTCGTTCGTAGCGAGCTGCGTGACATTCTTGAGGAGCTGCAGAACATTGCGCAGGAGCAGGAGCGTCACGCCGAGCAGCTGCAGGACATCAGTGAGGACATTGAGGACCTGGAGGAGGCTATCGACGATATCGATATCTCCGAGGGCGAGGAAAAGGACGCTGAGGAGAAGGAGACTGAGGAGCAGGGCGCTGAGGGTAAGAACTTTGGGGCCAAGAACTCTGGGGGCACCGAGAACGGTACCGAGCAGGCTTCTGACAAGGATGAACGCTCTGCGAAGGACTCCGCGCAGGAATCAAATCAGGATCCCCACCGAGGCGATTTGAGCCAGCCTCAGAGCCGCGAATCCCAGCAGGCACAGCAGCAGGCAGAGCGCACCCGTGAGGGAGGCTCCCGTGACCGCTAATTCGCCCCTGCAGGATGCGCTCTACGCGGCACTCGCCCGCGTCGAGGACCCCGAACTGCGCCGCCCCATTACGGAGCTGGGCATGGTTGAGACTGCGCTCGTGCATCCTGAACTGGATGAGCACGGTGAGCCGATTCCCGGCCGCCACTGGGCTGAGGTCACGGTGCTACTCACCATTGAGGGTTGCCCGCTGAAGAACACCATCGAGCAGCAGGTTCGAGAGGCCGCGACCACCGTTGAGGGTGTTGAGCGTGTGCAGCTACAGGTGGGTGCGATGAACCCGCAGCAGCGTTCCGCCCTGCGTTCGATGCTCAAGCCGGAGCGTTCCAACCCGTTTACCGCGCCCGGTTCGCTGACCCGTGTGTTCGGTGTAGTGTCCGGTAAGGGCGGCGTGGGTAAGTCCTCCATGACCGCGAATCTTGCCGCAGCGTTCGCTTCTCGCGGGCTTGCGGTGGGCATTATTGACGCGGATGTGCACGGCTTCTCCATTCCGGGTCTGCTGGGTATTACCGACGCCCCGACCCGCCTGGATGACCTGATTCTTCCGCCGACCGTGGACGTTCCCGCCCCCGCCCAGTGTTGGGGTGAGCAGAAGGTCAGCGGCGGCTTTATTCGAGTGATTTCTATCGGCATGTTCCTCAAGGGCAACGAGCCGGTGGCGTGGCGCGGCCCCATGCTGCACCGTGCCCTGGAGCAGTTCATCATGGACGTTCACTTCGGCGCCCTAGATGTGCTGCTACTCGATTTGCCGCCCGGCACCGGCGATATTGCCATCTCCATGGCTCAGTTGCTGCCGAATGCGGAGCTGGTACTCATTTCCACCCCGCAGCACGCCGCGGTGGATGTGGCGGAACGTGCCGGCACCCTGAGCTTGCAGACCGGTCAGAAGGTCGTGGGTGTGGTGGAGAACATGGCTGCCATGACCCTGCCGGACGGTACCGTGCTCGACATGTTCGGTTCTGGCGGCGGTCAGGTGCTCGCTGAGCGTCTTTCGGAGGCGCTCTCCTACCCGGTACCGTTGCTCGGTTCTGTCCCGTTGGATGTGAACCTGCGTACCGGCGGCGACGAGGGTACACCGGTGGTCTGGAGCCACCCGAACTCCCCCACCGCTGAAGAGATTCAGTCCATCGCCTCGCAGCTGCTGCAGTCGGGCGAGTCGCGGGCGGGTCAGAGCCTGCCGCTCTTTGTCTAGAGATATAGCATCTAGAAGCTGAGGGTCAGACAGCTGAAAACAGAAAGAACCCCGCACCATCACACGGTGCGGGGTTCTTTCCGTTTCAAAATCTTAGGTTGCGTCCACGTCGAAGGGGGCGTATGCGCCTCGCGGAAGAGCACGGCTCTCAGCCTTTTCCTTCTCCTTCAGTAGCGCCTCTTCACGTTCCTTCGCCTCACGCTCACGCTCGGCGTCATCCTCAGCGAACGCCTGCTTCACAATCACGCGCGGATCGTACTGGCGGGGGTCGTACTGGCGCCAGTTAATATCTTCCAGGCCCGTCTCGCCCAGGGCTTCCTTGAAGTCGTCCTTCGCGTCGAACGCCATGCGGCGCACAGTCTTGACGAATTCACGGATCTGTCGGGCGTATTCGGGCATGCGTTCGGGACCGATCACAAAGAACGTGATAACGGCCAAAATAATAAACTCGGTGCCACTAATACCAAACACAGAATATAGATTATCAGTTCCGAGCCAGCACCGCCGAACCCCCGGCGCTTTCTGGACGTGTCTTTAAGCTCTGGACAAGCAGAAGGCGTACGCTACAGCACCGCGGAAGGGCATTGCGCCCACGGCTAAGAGCGCAAAAGACCGCCGGCAGCACACCGGCGGTCTCAAGTCACGACATTCAGTTTACGGCGGATAATCTCCACCACCGGGTTAAAACGCTGCGGCTCCAACCGCAGGCACGCCCGCCTCCCGAACGCAAAAGACCGCCGGCAGCACCCCGGCGGTCTCAAGTCACGACATTCAGTTTACGGCGGATAATCTCCACCACCGGGTTAAAACGCTGCGGCTCCAACCGCAGGCACGCCCGCCTCCCGAACGCAAAAGACCGCCGGCAGCACCCCGGCGGTCTCAAGTCACGACATTCAGTTTACGGCGGATAATCTCCACCGCCGGGGAGCTGCTTCCAATGCCACAGCCAGCCAACCCAGCCCCACTGCGCACACGCGCCCGCCACCAGCAACGCCCAACGATACGCCCGCGAACGGCTCGCCGCCGCCACCACAATCACCAGCGGAAACAACGGCAACAACAGGCGGAACGTCGACGACTGCGGATTCAAAAACAGAATCAAATACGCAAAATAGCTCAGGCACCACAGGTTCAACGGAGCCGCCAAAACCCTACGCGCCAGAGGGCTCAAACACAGAGCAATAAAACCCAAAATCAGCACAGTCAACAGCACCGGAGCCGCATCCCCAAAATACAGGTACCCCTGCGAAAGCCACGGCTGAATCGGCGCCAAGTGGGTACCGCGCCACGCCGTCTCCGTGGCGGTGTACGCATCCACACGGCCCGTAGCCCACCACGCAATCGCAGGCCACACCAGCGCACACGCACACACCACCAAGGCGCTGACCAGCTGCCCCAGATGGCGCACAAACGCCGTGCCCATACCCGACTGGCGGCTCGAACGCACCCAGCACACAAACCACCACAGGCCGGCAGCCGCGCCCAGGGGCACACCCACCGGGCGGGACAGGCACGCCAAAACCGCCGCAGGAACCAACAGGCCGTAGCGTCCTTGAACCAGGCACAGCAGCGCACCGGCAAGGAACACCAGGTTCAGCGACTCCGCATACGGAACCTGAAGCACCGGCGCCACCGGCAAGAACGACACCAACGCCACAGCCCACATGGACAGCGTAGAAGGCGACTGCTCGCTCTTGAAACCGGTCGCCTTCAACGACGCTTCAAACAGCAGGTAAATCACCCACGCCGCCGCGAAACCAGCAAGCAGAGCAACCGTCGCCGCCACCGGGTAGTACCCGATGCCCGTCGCATGGCTAATAGCACCGGAAAGCTGCGGGAAAATCGGGTAAAAAGCCCACTGATTCTGCTGCACCACGCCAGCCGCGTTCACCGGCAGCTCACTCGGGTAGCCCTGTACCGCGATCTGCTCATACCAGCCGGCATCCCAGATGCTAATGAACGACAAATAATCCAGGTGCTGACCCCACGGGCCGCGCAGCTGCTGCTGGCCAACGACGGCAAACACGATGAAGCCCCACACGCGGGACAGACCGTAAATCAGCAGTACCGACAGCCACGCGGGCAGGATACGCAGACGCTCCCCCACCCGGTGCAGGCGCTCACCGGCGGCGGTGTACGCCCAGGTCAGTAGCTCATCAAAAGACTCACCCTGCTCCTTCGTGGAGGCGGTGCGAGTGGCAGAGTCAGCGCGGGCAGGCGGAACAGGACTAGTGTGCTGAGAAGGAACACTCACCGGCGCTAGCTCCCCTCAGCCGCCGAAGGCGCACCCTCAGCCTGCGGGTTCTTTCGCTTCTCCCCAAAGTCATGCGCACTCAAAGTGCTCTCCCCATCATCAGCCAGCGGAACCGCGCCGCGACGCACGAGCTTCTGCCCAACAACATCCTCAGTGGATTCTGCGGGTGCTTCAGCTGAAGCGTTACCGGATGCCAGTTCAAGCTCCTTTTCGTCCTCGGGATTGCCGAAGAAACGAACCGAAGTACTCAAATCCTCCACACGGTCAAAGGTGCCCAGACCGTCACGGCCCACGCCGATAAAGAACGCGGCACCGGGCACGGCACGCTCACCGGAGAGCGCCACAACGGAGAGCACCGCAATGCCCGAAATCAGCAGGGCAAGCAGAATCAGAAGAAAGTTCATGTCAATCTCATATCATGCAGGACCGTCAACCCCTGACGGTCGCCTAAATTCCAATAGTAGCGCCAGCACCGGCAGAATCAGCGCCGCGGCTAGTCCTCGTCACGGTCGCTGAGCAGCCAGGCACGCAAATCCGCGTGGCAGCGGGTCAGCTGACTAAAGCTCACGTGCTCGTTATCGGTGTGAGCCAGCAGAGCGTCACCGGGACCAAAGTTCACCGCGGGAATACCGATCTCGCTCAGGCGCGCTACATCCGTCCAACCGTACTTCGGCTGAGGCTCCTGCCCCACCGCCTCAATCAGGGAAGCCGCCAGCGGGGTGTTCAGTCCGGGGCGTGCTGCCGGGGAAAGATCCACAAAGTCCAGCTCGTATCCGGCGAAGACCTCACGCACGTGGGCGACCGCCTCATCCAGGGTCTTGTCCGGGGCGAACCGGTAGTTCACGTGCATTGCCGCCGCATCAGGAATCACGTTACCGGCAACGCCACCAGAAATCTGCACCGCGTTCAGGCCCTCGCGGTAGTCCAGACCCTCCACGGCAATGGTCTTCGGCTCGTAGGAGGCGAGCGCCGCCAACGCCGGTGCCAGTGCGTGAATCGCGTTCTCGCCGCGCCATGCGCGGCCTGAGTGGGCAGCAAGGCCGCGGGTGCGCACGAAGAAACGCATGGTGCCGTTGCAGCCGCCTTCAATGGTGCCGTTGGTCGGTTCAAGCAGCACACCGAAGTCTGCGTCGGTGATGAGCTCGCCGTGATTGCGGATCAGACGCGCCAGGCCGGAAAGTTCGCTGGCGACCTCTTCATGGTCGTAGAAGATGTAGGTTAGGTTATAGTCTGTATCCTGCGCGGTCAGTTCGGCGGCGAGCTTCAACTGAACCGCGACGCCGCCCTTCATATCGGTGGCACCGCGGCCGTACAGCACGCTGGGCCCGTCCTCTTCACGCACCGTGGACGGCACGGTACCCAGCGAGCCCTCAACGGTGGGCAGGGGCACGGTATCCAGGTGACCGGCAAGAATAATGCGGGTGCGTTCCCCCTCAGCGCCGGGCAGCGGCGGGAATTCGGTGCGGGCAATGATGGCGTCCCCGTCACGGGTTAGCTGCAGGTGCGGGCAGAACGACAGCGCCGTGTGCACGGCGTCGGCAATCGTTCGTTCGTTGCCAGAAACCGATTCGTAATCCAGCAGGGCACGCGTCAGCTCGGGCATGGACACGTCCAAGTTCAGGGGCGGCTGCGGTACAGGGTGACGCTCAGAAATATTCGGGGAAACGCTCATCCTTCCACCTTACAGGTTCCCCGGTACACGCGCCCGCGCCCACAACGCCCATATCGAGCATATGAGACGGTCTTGAATGTGTACCAAGCCCCAAAACTATAATGGGAGGCATGTCTGAAAACACTCCCCGTTACGCCTCCGGTGTTGCACTGGTCAATGTTGTTGTCTCTGGCGAGCACGCCGGCACCGTCCTGGATGCATGGTTCCCCGCCCCCTCCCTCACCCAGACCCCCGACCTGTCCATCGCGGACGAGCTGGAGGACCTGGTCGCTGAGCACCCTGCGCGCAACGCCCGCACCGAGGTGCGTACCGCATCCATCAACCTGGATGAGGCACCCGAAGACGCGGTCGACGCGTACCTGCGTCTGCACCTGCTCTCCCACACTCTGGTTCGCCCCAACGAGCTGAACCTGGACGGTCTGTTCGGTACCCTGGCGAATGTTGCGTGGACCAACCACGGCCCGGTGCTTGCCGCCGAGTTCCAGAAGCTGGCGATTGGTCTGCGCAAGCTGGGCCACCTGAGCGTGAGCCACATTGATAAGTTCCCGCGCTTGGTGGATTACGTAGTTCCCGCCGGCGTGCGCATTGGTGACGGTGACCGTCTGCGCCTGGGTGCGCACCTGGCGTCTGGCACGACCGTGATGCATGAGGGCTTCGTGAACTTCAACGCCGGTACCCTGGGCACTTCCATGGTTGAGGGCCGTATTTCTCAGGGCGTTGTGGTGGGCGACGGCTCGGATGTGGGCGGCGGCGCCTCCACAATGGGTACTCTTTCCGGCGGCGGCACTCAGCGCGTGTCTATTGGTGAGCGTTCTCTGCTGGGCGCGGAGTCCGGTATCGGTATTGCCCTGGGTGATGACTGCGTGGTTGAGGCTGGCCTGTACGTGACCGCCGGTTCGCGCGTGAGCGTTCTGTTGCCCGGTCAGGAGGCGCGCGTGGTGAAGGCTGCGGAGCTGTCCGGCGTGTCGAACCTGCTGTTCCGCCGCAATTCGATCAGCGGCGCGATTGAGGTTCTGCCGCGTGCGAAGAACACCGTGGAGCTGAACGAGGCACTGCATCTGAACTAGTTTGTACCTGAACTAGTCTGTACCTGAACTAGTCTGTACCTGAACTAGTCTGTACCTGGGGTAGCGCTGGTTGCCCTTGCGAACGTTGGGGGTCGGCCCGCGAACTTTAGGGATCGGCTTTAGGGGTCGGGATACGTAAAGCATCCCGGCCCCTTTTCTGTGTCCTGTGTTCTCTCTTCGCCGCTCTCACAAGGCTGGACGCGCATCCGCGGCGACTACGATGACCGTTTTCAGGGCGGGCGGTTTGGGCTTTCGCTATGCTGGTAGTACCGGGTATAGCGCACCCGCCATGACTGACCACCTGTACAGTTCAGAGAGAAATTCAGATGTCCGAATCAACTAAGTCAGAGTCGACGATGAGCGAAACCTACCGGCACTTTACGCGCCTCTTCCCCTACCCGCACGAGCGTATTCCAATGGGCGCTCCTGCCGCTGATGCCATGGCTCGTTACGATGAGCTGGCTAAGCTGGGGCGCGCGGAGGGGTTCGTCCCCTTCTTCCTGAACCTGAACGATATGGTGCTTGAAAGCATGGTCATTGCGGTGTCCCTTGAGCACGACATCATTGACGATGTTGAGACTCTAACCCCCGAGCAGGTGAGCGCCTACACTCGTGCCGTCCTGCAGCGTTACCGTACCGCCCGAGGTGGCGCCTCCGCCGAAGAGTACGGTAGCGCCGCCATTGCTCAGCAGTTGCGCCGGGTTATGGACGATGGCGAAGATACTAGCGAGGACGACCCGGATGACTTCAACCTCAACGAGCTTGTCGACGAGTTTATGAGCTCCGATTTTCTGCCCGATGAGGAACCCGAAGATGACGCCCCGACTCTTTCCGCTCTGCTCTGCTACGAGCTTGTGGATGAGGAGGATCAAGGCGAGATGCTCCTGCTGCAGATTCCGACCGATGACCCCGCCGATATTCCCGCGCACCTGCCCTTTGGCGGCTGGAATGACTGCCCGAACGCCGAAACGCAGCTGGCGTTCACCCACTATTGGCGTGAAAAGTACGGCGCTATCCCGGCGGCTCTTGACAATGCTGATTGTCTAGAATTTCTGGTCGAGCGCCCCGTCACCGACCCGCTGGAGGCGAAGAATCTGGCGGTCGAGCAGTTCGCATTTTGTTCTGATCTTCCGTTCCAGGTGTTTGAGGATTTTGAGCAGCTGACGGAGTTTATTCACCAGAGCCGCCAGTGGTATTTCCGGTGGGATTAGAGGTCGGCTCAGAAATCAGCTGAGAGGCGGATTCAGGCGCTGGGCGAAGGCGAGTGGCGAGACACCTAAATAACGCCTCCCACGTGCTCACGCCAGAGTGCACAAGCGCACAGTCTCCGAAGGTACTTACACCCCGTGCACGGCTGTACCATTAGATACAGCTCAACAGCTTTTGTCCCCCATCCGGAGCACTTTTTCCGGATATATAAAGCCCGAAAGGACATCATGAAGGTACTCGTTACCGGCGGCGCCGGCTACATCGGCTCCCATACTGTACTTGAACTGCTCAAGGCAGGCCACGACGTCGTCGTCATGGATAACCTCGCGAACTCTTCCGAGGAGTCCCTCAAGCGCGTCGCTGAACTCGCTGGCCGCGCCCCCGAGTTCCACAAGGTTGATCTGCTCGACCTCGAAGGTATGAAGGCTCTCTTCAAGCAGGTTCACCCCGACGCTGTGATTCACTTTGCGGGCCTGAAGGCTGTGGGCGAGTCCGCTGAGAAGCCGCTGTGGTACTACCAGACTAACGTGGCTGGCACCCTGAACCTGCTGTACGCAATGGACGAGGCTGACTGCCACTCCATCGTGTTCTCCTCCTCCGCTACCGTGTACGGTGAGCCCGAGTCCATGCCTCTGATCGAGAAGATGAACATGGATGCGCAGTCCTGCTACGGCCGCACCAAGGAGCACATTGAGGACATGCTGGTTGATCTGGCTGCTTCCGACTCCAAGTGGAACATTGCTCTGCTGCGTTACTTCAACCCCGTTGGTGCACACGAGTCCGGCCGTATCGGTGAGGACCCGGCGGGCATCCCGAACAACCTAGTGCCCTTCATCGCGCAGGTTGCTGTGGGTCGCCGCGAGCACCTGAACGTCTTCGGTAACGACTACCCGACCGTTGACGGTACCGGCGTGCGCGACTACATCCACGTGGTTGACCTGGCTGACGGTCACCTGAAGGCGCTGAACTACATTGCTGAGCACGGCGGCTTGCACACCTGGAACCTGGGTACCGGTAACGGCTACTCGGTTCTGCAGGTTCTGCACGCGTTCGAGGAGGCGTGTGGTAAGGAGCTGCCGTACAAGATTGTGGATCGTCGCCCCGGTGACGTTGCGGTCTCTTACGCTGATCCTTCCTCTGCTCTGGCGGATCTGGGTTGGAGCGCTAGCCGCGACATTAAGACCATGGTTCGCGACCACTGGAACTGGCAGAAGAACAACCCCAACGGTTACGAAGCCTAAGCTGTTTTAGCCCCGTGTGAGGAGTGTTGAAGAGTGCCCGATAGGTGTTATCTCACCTATCGTCCGGGTACTCCGGCCAACGATGATCAGCGGATACGGCAAAGCCCCCGCACTCCCCTTTCGGGAGGGTGCGGGGGCTTTCTGCTATAGGGGCTAGTTAGACCTGTCGGGACTACTTAAATGCAGATGCCTTCAGACGCTCAGCAGCCTTCGCCACCGCCTCATCAGAAGCTGTCAGAGCGATGCGCACGTAGCCTTCGCCGTCCTCGCCGTAGAACACGCCGGGACCAGCAATAATACCCAGCTCCGCCAGGCGACCAATCGAATCCCAAGTGGACTCACCGAAGGTGGTCCACAGGTACAGGCCAGCCTCAGAATTCTCAATGCGGCCACCGGCGGCGGCAATCGCCTCCTCCAGTACCTCGCGGCGGGCACGGTACAGATCCTTCTGCGCCGCCACGTGCGCCTCATCAGCCAGCGCCACCATCATGGCAGTCTGCACGGGGGCGGGCACAATCATGCCGGCGTGCTTGCGGCTATTAATCAGGTTCGGCATCAGCTCGGGGGCACCGGCAATGAACGCGGCACGGTAACCGGCAAGGTTCGACTGCTTCGACAGCGAGTACACGGCAAACAAGCCGGTGAAGTCACCATCACACACTCGATGATCCAGGATGGACGGCACCGGCTGACCGCCGCGCGCCTCATCCCAGGCACCCCAACCGAGCTCCGCGTAGCACTCATCGGACGCCACCACGGCACCGATTTCACGCGCCTGCACCACAATCTCACGCAGCTGCTCCACGGTACGCACCACACCGTTCGGGTTCGCCGGAGAGTTCACCCAAATCAGCTTCACACGGCTGCGGGTGTCAGCGTCCAGCTCATCGAGGCTGTCGGCGGGTACGGACTCGGCGCGGGCAAAGCGGGCACCCATATCGTAGGTGGGGTACGCAACGCGCGGGTACACGACCACATCGCCCGGGCCCAGACCCAGCAGGAACGGCAACCACGCCACGAGTTCCTTCGAACCGACCGTGGGCATAATCGCCTCCGGGCTCAGACCGGTCACACCGCGGCGGCGCGCAAACCACTCGGCAATAGCCTCACGCAGGGCGGGGGTGCCATGGGTGGTCGGGTAGCCGGGTGCGTCGGAGGCGGCCGCCAGCGCCTCACGAATGTTCTGCGGGGTCGGGTCGACTGGGGTGCCGATGGACAGGTCCACCGGACCGTCCGGGTGGGCGGCCGCGGTTGCGCGGTAGGGGGCGAGCGCCTCCCAGGGGTATTCGGGCAGGTTCAGGCCGTAAGTCATTGTGTCACCTGGTTGCTTGGGAATAGTTTTCGTCATTTTAGTCTAGCGCCCGCACGCTGGCGTGCCTATAGCAAGAGCCTCCATTCCAGCGCCTAGACGGTGCGTGGGCACCGGGTTCTGTGATGGAGGCTCTTGGCACCCATTAGCGGGTGCGGTCAGTCTATGGGGTTGTAGCTATTATTCGCCGCAGGCTACTACTCACCACGAGGGGGCAGTGCCGCGATGAAGGGCACGTCCTTGCCGGTGGGGCCGAGCTTTGCTGCGCCGCCGGGGGAACCCAGGTCATCGAAGAAGTCTGCGTTGGCGCTGACGTATTCGGTCCACTCTTCGGGGACGTCGTCTTCGTAGTAGATTGCTTCTACGGGGCAGACGGGCTCGCAGGCGCCGCAGTCCACGCATTCATCCGGGTGGATGTAGAGGGTACGTTCACCTTCGTAGATGCAGTCGACGGGGCATTCTTCAACGCATGCGCGGTCTTTGACATCCACGCAGGGAAGCGCGATTACGTAGGTCATTGGTGTGCCTTTCTACAAGCTGTTCGCCCCGTGCCCGCTGTTCTGCGGGTCGTCTGCTGCAGGGCAGAATCTACAGAGTAAAACCGCCGAGTAGTTGGTGCCCGGCGGGGAAGTCTGTGTATAGTCTATCGCGCACCGGCTGTTTAACCGTATTTTCGTGGTGTATCAGACAGTAGGCTCATGGGTTTGTGGGGGTATTTTTTAGGCTAGGCTGACCTGGTATTTCTCAGCGTTATGGCTAGTCGGTAGGCTTTTAAACATAGATTAAGCCAAAAATGAAATCTTCATCACATGAATTTTTTAATGAAGTCACCACTATTTCCACCCCGCAAAATTCACCGAATAACGCATACATTTTCTTTCCTATTCTCCTCTATCCGGCGGGTTTAGAAGACAGCAGCGGCGTAGCACCCAAAAACAGCAGGGGGCGTCCCGGCTAACCGGAACACCCCCCTTAGGTTATGACATAGTAATAGCCTTCAGGCTACTTCTTAGCGCGCGCACGCTGATGCGCCGCACGGGGCGAGAAATACTGCGCGTCCTTCACACGAGCACGCGTGTACACAAGCATGCCCAGCATCGCCGCAACCGGGGCACCAAACCACCACAGGGCACCGTACAGGCCAATCGCCGAATGGCCCGGGTTCACCAAAACAAACGGCGAATCGGGGCGACCGTAACCAAGCACGTACACGGTCACGAACACTGCAACAGCCACGATAGCCGCCGCGTAGCCGCGACGCAACGACAGGGCACACCACAGGGCGGTAAAGAAAACCGTCAGGTACGCCACCAGCAGGCCCAGCGGCAGGGCGGTATCCCCCGCGTACACGACCCAGGCATGGTAAATCGACCCGGCAATACCGGCAAAAATACCCAGAATCGAGCCGGTCAGCAGGCTCGACACCAGACCCGCTTCCTGCGGCTTCGGGTGAACGGTCGCGGTCGGGTCACCGTCGAGCACGCGGAAAGTCTCCACGGCAGAAATCTTCTGCGGCACCTTATTCGAGTACTCAAAAGTCTTCTCGTCCACCACCGTAATCTGGGTGCGGTGCGCCTCCATTGCCTTGCGCTTAGCGGTTCCATCACCGTAAATAGCAGCCTGCAGACGCTGATCCGCCGTATCGAACTCACCCTCAATGCCCCAGGTGAGAATCGGACGGTCCTCGTCATCTTCAAGGATCTGCAGGGCACGGTACACGATCTCGTACACGCGCACGTGGTCGGGGTGGCCGTAGCCGCCGTCCGAATCGTAGGTGACCAGAACATCCGGGGTGAGGGCACGAATAGCGGCGACCAGCGCCTGAGCCTGCGGTTCCAGCGGCTGCGCGGTCAACGAATCCTCCGCCGCCACCGGGTTGGCGACGGGCTTACCCTCCGGGCCCCACGCCATACCGGAGTCACGGTACAGAGGCAGCGCACCCTCCGCGACGGCGGGTTCCTGGCCCAGAAAGAACTGCTTCTTCACGCCCAGCGCCTTAATAGCGCCGGCAAGCTCACCGGTGCGATACTCGCCCAGCGCCTCACCATTATCACGGCAGCCGGGCTTACCGACCTCCAGGTGGTGCAGTTCCTCGGGGATGACCTCGCCCAACTCACCGCGGGTAGCGGTCAGCAGGTACACCTCCGCGCCCTTCTGCGCATAATACGCCATGGTCGCGCCGGTCGAGGAAGTTTCGTCGTCCGGGTGTGCATGCACAAACAGGATGCGCGCCTTCTTCGCATCGTAGTTATTCGGCAGCAGGTCACGGCGCGATCCGGGGGCGATGCGCTCACCCTGCGTGGGGTAGTTGGGGGTCGCAGAATCAGGCTGAGTGTTCTCGGTTTCAGACACAGGCTTTCCCTCTCATACGCAGGATTGGGTTTCTTAGACGGTCAAAGCGCGCCAGCAATTTACATCATTGATCAGCAGACGTTGAGTTGCGGACGGGTGCCGCCACCGTGCAGGCGCATTATTTTATCTTACACACTCGCATGTACAGCGCGGGGTGTTAAGGCTTTTCGAAAGCGGTTTTCGGCAGAAAGCAGAACGCACTGTTCCCCATCCCCCTTCTCTCCCGCCGCCCCTCCAATATTTCCCTAACGAATCGGGGCGGTTAAACAGAACCGCCGCTACCTCCTCTTCAGAAGGTAGCGGCGGCTCTTGAACAACGACAGCGCTCGGGCAACGACAGCCGCTACAGCAGGTTAGTCGCTAACGATAACAGTCATTCGCGCTGTACTAGTTCGCGCGGGCGCGGCGGCGGAACTCGCGGACACGCTCGTTGGAATCCAGGATGACCTTACGGATACGAATCGCCTCGGGGGTCACCTCAACGCACTCGTCTTCGCGAGCGAACTCCAGGCTCTCTTCCAGGGTCAGCTTCTTCGGCGGGGTGAGGTTTTCGAAGTTGTCCGCAGTCGAAGAACGCATATTGGTCAGCTTCTTTTCCTTGGTGATGTTAACTTCCATGTCGTCTGCACGGGAGTTCATACCAACAATCATGCCCTCGTACACCTCAGAGGTGGGCTCCACGAAGAAGGTGCCACGCTCCTGCAGGTTAATCATCGCGTAGGGGGTCACCACACCGGCGCGGTCAGCAATCAGCGAACCGTTAGTGCGGTACTCAATCTCGCCAGCCCACGGCTCGTGCTCAATCGAGTAGGAGGAAGAAATACCGGCACCGCGAGTCTCAGTCAGGAACTGAGTACGGAAACCAATCAGACCACGTGCGGGAACAGCGAACTCCATACGGACCCAACCGGTACCGTGGTTCGACATGTTCTCCATGCGGCCCTTACGTGCAGCCATCAGTTGGGTGACAGCACCCAGGTGCTCCTCGGGCACGTCAATGATCATGTGCTCCATGGGCTCGTAGACCTTACCGTCGATGGTCTTGGTAACCACCTGGGGCTTACCCACGGTCAGCTCGAAGCCTTCGCGGCGCATCTGCTCCACGAGGATAGCCAGGGCGAGCTCGCCACGGCCCTGAACTTCCCACGCGTCCGGACGCTGGGTGGGCAGAACCTTGATGGACACGTTACCGATCAGCTCGCGGTCCAGGCGGTCCTTCACCTGACGTGCGGTGACCTTTGCGCCCTTGACGCGGCCAGCCAGCGGGGAGGTGTTAATACCGATGGTCATAGAGATCGCGGGATCGTCCACCTTGATCAGCGGCAGGGGCTTGGGGTTCTCAGCGTCGGTGAGGGTTTCACCAATGGTGATGTCCTCGATACCAGCCACTGCGACGATCTCGCCGGGGCCAGCGGACTCTGCGGGAACACGCTCGAGCGCCTTGGTAGCCAGCAGCTCGGAAATACGGACGTTCTTGATTTCGCCGTCGTGACGTGCCCATGCAACGGTCTGGCCCTTCTTCAGGGTGCCGTTGAAGATACGGACCAGTGCCAGACGACCCAGGAACGGGGAGGAGTCCAGGTTGGTCACGTGTGCCTGCAGAACCTCGTTGGGATCGTAGGTGGGGGCGGGCACGTGCTCGATGATTGTCTTGAACAGCGGCTCAAGGTCGTCGTTGTCAGGCAGCTGGCCGTCTACGGGCTGATTCAGGGATGCAGCGCCAGCCTTACCGGATGCGTACACCACCGGAACGTTCAGCACAGCGTCCAGGTCCAGATCGGGAACCTCGTCCGCCAGGTCGGATGCCAGGCCGAGCAGCAGGTCCATGGACTCGCCAACAACCTCGTCGATACGGGAGTCGGGGCGGTCAACCTTGTTCACCACGAGAATCACGGGCAGCTTAGCAGCCAGTGCCTTACGTAGCACGAAGCGGGTCTGAGGTAGCGGACCTTCGGATGCGTCCACGAGCAGCACAACGCCGTCAACCATGGACAGGCCGCGCTCCACCTCGCCACCGAAGTCGGCGTGGCCGGGGGTGTCAATAACGTTAATGGTGATGGTCTCACCGTTGGCGGAAGGGCCGCTGTAGAACACGGTGGTGTTCTTCGCCAGAATGGTGATGCCCTTTTCCTTTTCGAGGTCACCGGAGTCCATGACTCGGTCTTCAACATCTGCGTGGGCAGAGAAGGCGTTGGTCTGCTGCAGCATCGCGTCGACGATGGTGGTCTTGCCGTGGTCAACGTGTGCCACGATGGCCACATTGCGAAGGTCGGGGCGCGAAGCGGTATTTTCAGACATGCGTTAAGTTTCTCGCTTAAATCTAGGGGATAGTCTTGCCAACGGGTGCGCTCTAGACGGCGCGGGGGTCACAGGGCAGTACCTTCAGATAGGTTATCTGGGGTGTTGCCGGTTGGAGTGTATGCCGGTGGACCCGCTCTGCGATGAGAACGTTTCCGGGCACGCCAAAACCGACCCCCCTCCGTTGGGCTTAGCTACCAGTGTATCACTAGGGCTTTTCTGCGAGCCACTCATCAATCATGCGACGGGCGACAGCGTTCGTGCCGGGCAACTCCAGCTTGGCGGGGTCATCCTCGTCGCTGTTGCCGCGCTCCTCCGAAATAGCAATCGCCTCACGCAGCTCAGCGGCGCTAAACCAGCGGGCGGCCCGAATCTCACCGTCGTGGTGAATGATGGTTTCGTTCTCATCCACGCGCACCCGGTAGCAAATCATGAGCGAACGCGGGAAAGGCCACACATCACTCATGCGGTACTCGGTGCTCAGGGTGTGCAGACCGGTTTCTTCGTAGACTTCGCGGGCAATCGCCTCTTCAAGGTTTTCGCCGGGGTCAACGAAACCGGCGATGAGGGCGAAGCGGTTGGGGTGCCACTGGCGGTTATTCGCCAGCAGCACGCGCTCGCCGTCGCGACTGGTCACCAGCGCCATCACGGCGGGCTCAATGCGGGGGAACACCATCTCGCCGGAGGCGGTGCGGCGGATGCCCTTGGAGCCGAAAGGCGCCTCCTCGCCACTGTAGGCGGAGTAGCGCATGTCGATGAGGTAGTCGCGGCGTGCCAGGGCGGTGGCATAGTGGGCGCGGCCTTCCGGGTCATCATGCACCGGGTAGTAGCGGAAACCACTGGCGGAGGCGCGCACCCGAGGGTTGTTCAGGTCAGCGGCGACCTGCACGAGGGTTTCATCCTCACAGTAGAGCACGTGCACCGCTGCCTCACTATTCTTCTGGGCATCGGCGCCGTAGGCAGCGGGGCGAATCACGCTGCGCGCAAGGATAGCGTCTTCGGTCAGCGACTCGGCAGTATCGTTACCGGTCAGGTAGTGCAGGGTTCCGTCATCGTTGAGGAGGGTTTCCCCTTCTCGGGAGATGAGCAGGTAGCGCGGTGTGTGAGTGTCGGCGGGTGTGTGTTCGGGTGAAGAAGTCATAGGTTTTACTCTACATCTTGATGTTGCAAGGCCCACAATAGCGTGCCAGGTTTCGATTTTTTCGCTGTATCGTCCCGTATCACTCTCGAAAGAGGTGACATAGACACCCGAAAATAAGAGAATGGAAACATGACTACTTCTATTGACCCTACGACCACCTCCGCGTGGTCTGCTCTGTCCGCTCACCACAAGTCCCTCACTCCGGACCTGCGCGAATGGTTTGCTGCTGACCCGGAACGCGCGCAGAAGCTCAGCTTCACCGCCGACGAACTGCACGTCGATCTGTCCAAGAACCTGATTACCCCCGAAACCGTCGAGCTGCTGGTCAAGCTCGCTGAAGAGGTCAAGCTGGAGCAGGCTCGCGAGGCAATGTTCTCCGGCGAGCACATTAACGTCACCGAGAACCGCGCTGTACTGCACACCGCACTGCGCCGCCCCGAGGGTTACACCCCCGCACTGACCGTTGACGGCCAGGACGTAGACGCAGACGTTCACGACGTACTGAAGAAGATCTACGCATTCGCTGAGCGCGTGCGCAACGGCGAGTGGACCGGCATCACCGGCAAGCGCATCGAGACCGTTGTGAACATCGGTATCGGTGGCTCCGATCTGGGCCCGGTCATGGTGTACGAGGCTCTCAAGCCCTACGCTGATGCGGGCATCACCGCACGTTTCATCTCCAACATTGACCCCACCGACGTGGCTGAGAAGGTCTCCGGCCTGGACCCCGAGACAACCCTGTTCATCGTCGCGTCCAAGACTTTCGGCACCCTCGAAACCCTCACCAACGCGCGCGTGGCACGCGAGTGGTTGCTGTCCGCACTGGCTGAGGCTGGCGCTCTGGAAGGTAAGGAAGCATCCGAGGCCGTGGCTAAGCACTTCGTGGCTGTCTCCACCGCACTGGATAAGGTTGCAACATTCGGCATTGACCCCGAGAACGCTTTCGGCTTCTGGGACTGGGTTGGCGGCCGCTACTCTGTAGACTCCGCAATCGGCACCTCCCTGGCTATCGTTTTCGGCCCGAAGGTTTTCGCTGAATTCCTCGCCGGCTTCCACGCAATGGATGAGCACTTCCGCACCGCTCCCCTGGCTCAGAACGTACCCGTTCTGATGGGTCTGCTGAACATCTGGAACGTGAACTTCCTGGGTGCTGAGACCCACGCGGTTCTGCCTTACGACCAGTACCTGCACCGTTTCCCCGCCTACCTGCAGCAGCTGACCATGGAGTCCAACGGCAAGTCCGTTCGCGCGGACGGATCCTTCGTCAACTACGCAACCGGTGAAGTGTTCTGGGGCGAGCCCGGCACCAACGGCCAGCACGCTTTCTACCAGCTGATCCACCAGGGCACCCGCCTGATTCCCGCGGACTTCCTGGCATTCGCTAACCCGGTCCACCCGACCAAGGACGGCGAGCAGGACGTTCACGAGCTGTTCCTGGCTAACTTCTTCGCGCAGTCTCAGGCTCTGGCATTCGGCAAGACCGAGGAAGAGGTTCGTGCAGAGGGCACCGCAGAGAACGTGGTCAACGCACGTATCTTCAGCGGTAACCGCCCCTCCACCTCCATCATGGCGCCGCGCCTGACCCCGCGCGTTCTGGGTTCTCTGATTGCCCTGTACGAGCACATCACTTTCGTTCAGGGTGTTGTTTGGGGTATTGACTCCTTCGACCAGTGGGGTGTTGAGCTCGGTAAGAAGCTGGCGCTGGACCTGGTTCCCGCTATTGAGGGCGACCGCGAGGTTCTGGCTCGTCAGGATTCTTCGACTGCTTCGCTGATTGACTACTACCTGAAGAACCGCACCAAGTAGTAGCTCAAACATAGCCCCGAGGGTTTTATGGCCTGCGGGTATAGGATGCACAAACCGCCGGATAGGCTCCCCGTTAGGGAGGCTATCCGGCGGTTTTGTTATACGGGTTTTAGCTCTATACCGTGCTGCTAGTTCATGGCAGGTAGGGTGTCGGAGGCGACCTCAGCAATAATGCGCACCACGGTGGATTCGGGCAGCTGCGGGATGCCCTGCTCGTCACGCACCACGCCACCGGCGTCACGGTGGGCGATCATGCCGGTGCCTTCGGTGGCCTCTTCGCCGTCGGCGCACGTTGCGGGCACGTGTACGAACCCGGCGGGGATACTCAGGCCCAGTTCACGACTGATGCGCTGGCCCTCGTAGAACACGTGGTTGCACACGTAGGTTCCGGCGGTGTACGAAATCTCGACCGGCTCCCCCGCCGCATGCAGGCGCTCAAAGCTGGCGCGCACCGGCAGGGAGGAGAAGTACGCCTCCTGACCGCCAGGGGCGATCGGCTCATCGCAGCGCTGGTCGCCGTCGTTATCTTCAATACCGGCGGAGTCCAGGTTGATAGCGATCTGTTCGAGGCTGACCACGTCGCGGCCAACCGCCACGCCCAGGCTGATGAGCGCATCGGGCTGCACATCCTGCAGTGCGGTACGCAGGGCGGCACTGGAACCGTCGTAGCTGACGGGCAGCTCGCGGGTGATGACGTTCAAATCCGGACGCATCTGAGTCAGCAGACGCTGAGCGCCTTCGGCGAGCGCTACGGTGGGGTTCACGGGCACGCCGGGAAACGGGCCAAAGAAGGTCATCAGCAGGGTACGTGCCTGGGTAGGGGCGGTAGTCATAGTCGCTCTAGCTTTCTGCGCGGTCTGAATCAGCCGTGTTCTTTTCGGCGGCGCGGCGCTCCAGGTCCTTGGCGAGCACCTCCAGCAGCTCTTCGGGGGTGGTGGCGATGATGAGCTCGTCCAGGTAGCGTTCGTTGAGCAGGCCGGTGGACGCCATGTAGTGCATTGCGTCGATGAGCTTGTCCCAGTAGCCGTTGACGTTCAGCAGCGCGACAGGCTTGGAGTGAATATCGAGGAACTGCCAGCTGAAAACTTCAAAGAACTCTTCGAGGGTGCCCGGGCCACCGGGCATGGCGACAAACGCGTCAGCTTTGTCAATCATGGCGATTTTGCGCTGGTGCATGGTGTCCACAATTTCGAGGGTGGTCTGGCCGGGGTACACGCCCTCCAGGTCGACCAGCTTGTGGGTGACCACGCCGTAGACCACGCCGCCGGCGTCCAGGGTTGCGCCCGCGACGGTGCCCATGAGGCCGGTGCGGCCGCCTCCGTACACCACGCCAATATTTTTCTGGGCGCAGAGGGTGCCGAGCTCCTGGGCTCGGGTGGTGAAGAGCGGGTCGTTGCCGGAGCGTGCACCGCAGTAGACGGCGAGGTTGTAGTCGGTCTTCTTCATGGTTCTCCTTGGGGTGTGTGGGGGTTTCCGGGGTGGAGCGCCTCTATGCGTTCTACCCGCGATAGATGTTGCTATGTTGAGGGTACCGGATGCACCTGTGTACCTCATGTGTGCCGCCCGCCGGTTCAGGGTGGCACGTCAGGGGCGGGGGTACGGTAGCGGGGTGCGTGCCAGCAGCGGGAAGATCTGCTCGGTATTCAGTGGTGCCTGCGATGCAGAATCGAAAGAGCTGCTCATGGCGGGGTCAACCCAGCGCAGCTCAGCGATTTCTGCCTGCGGCACCAGGGTAGCCAGCTGTTCGTGTTGCTCGTCGGTGGGTGCGTATTCGTAGGTTTCGGCGCGTACCGTAAAGCCTGCCTCGTTCAGTGCCGCCGCTTCCAGGAGTCCGTGGTGGTGCATCCGGGTGGGGTCGGGGGTGAGCCCGATTTCTTCGCGCACTTCGCGGCAGGCGGTTTGTAGCGGGGTCTCCCCCGGTTCGGGTTTACCGCCGGGCATCATGAACCCGTCACTGCCCTGCTTGCGTACGGTGAGTACGAGCCCGTCCCGGTTACGGATTGCTACAGCGCACACGTTCACGACGCGGTGCGTGCTGTCGATGGCGCTGTGCTCGAGATTAGTCAGTCGTTCGGGGTGTTGAGCGGGGATACTCGGGTTTGTCTGCATGTTCTCCACCCTAACACCTGGATGTTTTTGCTCCGAACATTTGTTACTTGCGCTTTGTTTTATGGGCACAAGCTCCTTGGATGTGAAGACTTAGCGTGAAGAGCCGCCGGCACCCCTCAATCAGGGGGAACCGGCGGCTCTTCACGTATCAGCTAATTCAATCAGCTGGCGCAATCGTTCACGTTACTTCGAAGCCTTAACATCAATGCCGCTCACGTCAATCTGCTCCAGCGGAATGATGCGGTCACGAGTGACCACGCGGTGCACCAGCCAGACCGCAATAATCACGGGCAGACCAATGTAGGAGCTGAGCACGCCAACCCAGTCACCGCTCAGGAACGCCTCGTAGTTCTGGCCACCAATAACGACCAGGCACATGAGGAAGGCGATAATCGGGCCTGCTGGGAAGAACGGCGCCACGTAGGGCAGGTCCTTCAGGCTGTTGCCCTGCTTCAGGTACGCGCGGCGGAAACGGTAGTGAGCCACGGCGATACCCACCCAGGTGATGAAGCCAGCCAGACCGGACACGTTCACCAGCCACAGGTACGCACCGTCCGGCGAGAGCAGTGCGGCGATGAAGCCGACCGCGCCGATAGCTGCGGTAGCCAGCAGCGCGTTCATGGGCACACCGCCGGAGTTGATGCGGGCGAACATCTTCGGCGCCTTACCCTCCTGGGCGAGCGCGAAGAGCATACGAGCCGAAACGTACAGGCCCGAGTTACCTGCAGAAAGCACTGCGGAGAGGATCACGGCGTTCATGATGGCTGCCGCGAAGGCGATGCCCGCACGCTCGAAGATGAGGGTGAACGGGGAGATGTTGATGTTGCCGTCCGCTGCGGTAAGCAGGTTCGGGTCGGAGTAAGGAATCAGGAAGCCGATGACA
This sequence comes from Rothia gullae, assembly GCF_024294905.1. GTDB lineage: Bacteria > Actinomycetota > Actinomycetes > Actinomycetales > Micrococcaceae > Rothia. The sequence continues at coordinate 166,422 of NZ_JANCOC010000001.1, read as the reverse complement.
ATCATCGCACCGATGTAGAAGAGCATGATGCGCCAGAACACGCTGGTCAGTGCGCGGGGCACGTCGCGGCGGGGGTTCTCAGATTCACCGGCAGCCACACCAATCATTTCGGTGCCCTGGAAGGAGAAGCCTGCCACCATGAAGATGGCGAGTACGGCGGGTGCGCCGCCGACGAAGGGTGCCTCACCGACGGTCCAGTTGGAGACGCCCGGGGAGCTACCACCCAGGATGCCGAAGATCATGGCGATACCTGCGATGAGGAAGACGACCACGGTGACGACCTTGATGGTGGCGAGCCAGAATTCGCTTTCACCGTAGGAGCGTGCCGAGAGGGCGTTGATGCCGGTCAGTAGCACGAGGAATCCTGCCGCCCACACCCAGGATGGGACGTCTGGGAACCAGTACCTCATCACCTCGCCGACGGCGACGAGTTCGGCGGCGACGGTAATCGCCCAGTTGAACCAGTAGTTCCAACCCATGGCGAAGCCGAAGGACGGGGACACGTAGCGTGCCGCGTAGGTCTGGAATGCGCCGGGGACGGGCAGGTGCGCAGCCATCTCGCCGAGGGACTGCATGAGGAAGAGCACCATGATGCCGATGAGGGCGTAGGCGAGGATTGCGCCGCCGGGGCCTGCGGTGGAGATGGTCTTACCGGAGGCGACGAAGAGGCCGGTGCCGATTGCGCCGCCGATTGCGATCATCTGCATGTGGCGGGCGGAGAGGCCTCGCTTCAGTTCACCCTCTGCGGGGGTGGCTTCCGATGCAGCGCCGGAAGTCTCTGTAGGCTGTGCCATGTCAGGTCTTCTTTCTGATGCTATTGCTTCGTGCGTTTGCTAGCGGTCTAGTCTGGTGTCCAGTCTAGTCTTGCTGCGGGTGGTGCCGCCGAAGGTTTGTGCCTGGGTCAAGAAATTCTTCAATCATAAGAATTTCTTACGTACCATAAGTTTTCCTAATCTGAGGGTCAATCCTACTCGCTTTTCAGGCTCTTTTCCACCCCAAACCACAAGAACACAGAAAAACCCTCCCGTACCGCTCATGTATGAGCGGTACAGGAGGGATCTATATCAGGCTAATTCACCCGATTCATTTAGCTCACTCGGCTTTAGTCAGCCAGGTTGTGGAACGAAACGTTCGTGGTGTGCTCCACGGTACGAGAAACGGTGCAGTCCTTCTGCTCGCTGAGCTGAATCAGACGGTCCACCATCTTCTGCGCCTTGGTGCCCTGCTCATCCTCGGGGAATCGCACATCAAAGTCCACCTCAACGTCGTCGAGGCGCACCGCGCCGTCTTCGGTCTGCTTCAGCGCCGAGGCGAGCACCTCGAACACCTCGGGGGTAGAGCGGCGGGAGGTGCCCGCGTCCACGTCCACGGAGGAGCAGCCAGCAATCGCGGCGAGCAGCAGCTCAACGGGGGTCAGCAGGCCCTCGCCCACACCGAAGTCGAGGGTTGCACCGTTGGCACCGTAGGCGCGGTAGCGCAGGCGATCGATGCGCTCGATCTTGGTCTGGCGGTAGTTGTCGAGTTGGCGGCGTTCCTGCTGGCGCTTGTGCACCTTCTTCTGCTCTTCTGCAGTCTGCACGGTATTGTTCTGCTCAGCGTTGTTCTGCTCAGCGTTGTTCTGTTCAGCCATTGAGGTTCCTTTCGGGTTGCCTGCTCGGTCGCTAGGTTATTCAGCGCCGCGTTGTTTAGAGTCATTCACTATAAGCGTGTTTCTCATTATTTTATTCCCGGACTCTTTTTCTCGTCGGTCAACCGACCGCTCCTATACACTGGAAAACCACGGTGGAGCTTCGAAGTCCCTCACGCACACAGTAGATTTTTTGAAGAGCACAACATACACAAGGAACTCTTTTATGGCACAGACCCCCGGCACTGAGCGTACGAGCACGCAGAATGATTTCCGCTTGGCTGTTGCGGATTCTTCCGTGGTGATGCTCGGTATCGCTGTGCTAGGTTTGGGTCTGGGTATTATCCTCAACGCGCACGGCCTGCCGATCTGGACTGCGCCACTGCTATCTGCCCTAGTTTTTGCCGGTTCGGTGGAGTTTTTGATGGTGGGCATGGTCAGTGGTGGGGCGCCCCTAGCGTCAATTGCGTTGACGGTGTTCCTGGTGAATGCACGCCATCTGGTGTACGGTCTTTCCTACCCGTTGCACAATGTGAAGGGTTTCTGGGCTAAGGCTCTGGCGATTCACACTCTTTGCGATGAGGCGTTCGCGCTCAACTCCGGTCCCGATCGTAATGAGCGTTCGGGGGCGCGCATTCTGTGGGTGAACGTGCTGATTTACGTTTCGTGGGTTCTGAGCGTAGTCCTCGGGTATGTGCTGGGCGCGAGCTTCCTCAGTGATCTGAAGGGCGTGGACTTCGTGATGGTGGCTATCTTCACGGTTCTTGCGATGGACGGCTACCGCGCCAACCCGGATCGTGTGACGGCGCTCTTTGTGGCGGTTTCAGCGGCGGTTGCGCTGATTTTTGCACCGTCCTCGTTCCTGATGGTGGCGTTGGGTTCGTATGTGGCGGTGCTGCTGGCGCGTTTCCCTGTGGCGAAGCGCCGCGGTACTCTGCCGCATCGTGCTGTGCATGAGGTAGCGGCTGAGACTGAAACCGCCGCTACCGCTGAGGCTCCCGCTTCCACACAGCGATAAGAACGTTACATACGTGGTCGAAACCGGTTAGGATAGATGAGTGGAGCTTCGCTCTCCCCTCTTTCTATTTCTAGGATTACTAGATGCCTCCCGCGCGAACCTGCACGGAGGCTCCCAGAGGTGAAGGTACGCCATGACTCAGATGAAAGACACCGCTAAGGAAACTAGCGACGCAGAACGCTGTGCCGCCCCGGAGTAACACCGCACCGGGAGCGGCATCACCCGAGGTCACGCACGAGAACTACTGCCGCGCGCAACTACCCGCGCAGAACTATCTGCACAGAACTACCTGCGCAGAAACTCGTGTAGGAGGAACGGCCCTCCGCCTCCATGTTTCGCGGCTTTCATCAACTCACGTACCTACCGCACTACTTAGCACCCAACCCCTTCTTCGGTTGGGCTCTCCCTACCCTTTTCGCGGATGCTTTCACGGCTTCACCCGCGTGCCTCTTTCAGGGCCCTTCCGCTCTTTTCGGGGCACTCTTTCGGGGTCTTTCGCTGAGTATGTGCAGAAAGAGAAAATCTTCATGAACAGTGAAGTGACCACCGGCTATATTCTTGCCGCAATTCTTGTGGCCGCAGGTATTACGTTCCTGCTTCGTTTGCTTCCCTTCGGTTTGAAGAAGGCTCTGGCTGGCTCCGAACTTTTGGACGCGCTCAGCCACTGGATTCCGCTCGGCGCGGTTGCGTTGCTTGCCGTCTATGCGGTGGCAAAGATTGATTATTCTTCCGTTGAAACGGCGGCACCGTACCTGGCGGGTCTGGTGGTAACCGTGGGTGCGCACCTGTGGCGCAAGAATATGGTGCTGAGCATGGTGGCGGGTACCGTCACCTGTGTTGTGTTGGCTAACTGGGTTTTCTAGGGGGTCACGATGAGCATCTCTAAGAACTCTGTTTCTTCCGCTACTGTTTCCCCCGCTGTTTCTGCTAATCAGCCTGCACCGCAGCAGGCGAGCCAGGCGGTGCTTCAGCAGGCGAGCCCCGAACAGATTGAGCAGGTTATTGCTTCGGTCGGTTTGGATACCACCAGCATCCCCGTTGTTGGTGCGCACGATAATGCTGCCGCACAGCCCGGTGAGAGTGGATTCGCGGAGGCGATGCGCGTTGCCGGTGTAATCATGCTGGGCCTGTTCTTTGTCGGCATTGGTCTGGGCGTGCTGGTACACAGTTACGGTCTGCCGTTCTGGGTGGCTCCCCTGTTGCCGGTCCTGGTTTTTGCCGGTTCGGTGGAATTCGTGCTGATCGATATGATGTCGAGTCATGCGTCGCTGTTCTCTATCGCGGTGATGACTCTGCTCATTAATTCCCGCCACCTCATGTACGGCCTGTCCTACCCGATTGAGCGGGTGCGTGGCGGCTTGGCGAAGTTCTACACCGTGTACACCCTCATCGATGAGGCGTACGCGCTGAACACCGGACCGAACCGTCATAAGCTGCGTGGTTCCCGCATCCTGTGGATTCACGCGGGTCTGCACCTGAGCGTTCTGGCAAGCGCTACGCTCGGCTACGTGTTGGGTGCAAGTTTCTTGAGTGAGCTCAAGGGCGTGGATTTTGTGATGACGGCACTTTTTGCGGTGCTCGCTATTGATGCTTACCAGGCGTCGAAGGATCATGTGATTGGCGTGATGGCGACAGTGTCTGCGGCGGTTGGTTTGCTGGTGGCGCCGCAGTCAATGCTACTGATTTCGATGGTGGTGTACATTCTGCTACTGGTGTCGCGTTTTGTGGTGGCTAAGCGCCGCGGCACCCTGCCGGAGCATATGCTGGTCGCGGACGAGGAGCCCGCCGAAGCCTCCGAAGCTCCCGGCAATCCCGGAGCCTCTGCACACTAAGTCTGAATCGCGCACTAAGTCTGGATATAGTAAAGCGCCCCGCCCACCCGAAATACCGGGTGGGCGGGGCGTTATGCTGTCGCCAGCCGCATGTGTGGGTGAACCCTAGATCATGCGCTGTATACGCTCAAGCATCTGCTGTGCTGTGTACCGCGGGGATAACCCAACGGAAGTAGTGTTCGGGAACTGATTACGTCCAGATCCCGTACTAAGCTTACTTGATAGCGGCCAGGGCTGCTTCGTAGTTGGGCTCGTTGGTGGTTTCGGAAACCAGCTCGGTGTAGACAACCTCACCGGCGGGGTTCACGACAACCACGGAGCGTGCCAGCAGACCAGCCAGGGGGCCGTCCACGAGCTTCACGCCGAAGTCCTCGCCGAAGGAGGAGCGGAAAGCGGAGGAGGTCACGACGTTCTCAATGCCCTCGGCTGCGCAGAAGCGGCCGATTGCGAAGGGCAGGTCGTTGGAGACGCACAGCACGACGGTGTTCTCCAGGCCTGCAGCCTGCTTGTTGAAGGTGCGGACGCTGTTTGCGCAGACACCGGTGTCGACGGAGGGGAAGATGTTCAGCACCAGGTTCTTACCTGCGAAATCTGCGGAGGAAATCTCGGAGAGATCAGCCGCGAGAACCGAGAATTCGGGCAGCTTTGCGCCGACTGCGGGCAGGTCGCCGTTGGTGTGGATTACGAGTTCGTTATGTAGAGTTACTTCAGCCATGCTTTCATTGTCCCTTGGATACGGCGGGTGTGCAAGGGGACACAGGCTCTAGTGGGTGGAGTTTCCGCATAGCTGATTTTCTGCGGTGCCGCTGGGCGTACCGCAAGAACCTGCGGATGAGTGCCCGCTGGGTTCTGCTCTGTTTCGGTCCGGGCTGGGTGCTGGGTACGGTGTTGATGTCGCTGATGTTCCCGTCGATTTTCCTGTCGGATGCGCTCGCCCGCCTTCTCAACCCCGGCGTGGATCCGTACGATGTTGCGTTCCGGTCGCTGCTGTTTTCGCTGATTTTGTGGGCTCAGGGCGCGATTAGCCTGTCGGTTTTTCCGCGGATTACGGCGCGTATTGCGACCGCGAGGCGCGCCTGGCTAGTGCATAATCTGACGGACGATAAGGTCTGTTAGCCGGTTTTTTGTTGAGGGGGTTGCCGCTGGGCAGCTACTCACGCATGCCACGGTAACGAACGACACTGGTAACGAACGGCACTGACCGCGCGCACCACGTGCCCGCCTCTTTTTCCCTATACTGGACGAGTTCACTATTCACTTCTTGACCAGCACTGATGCGCGCTGCCGCGTATCTTCAGGAGTATCCATGTCTTCTAATCGCCGCCGTTTCACCGACCGTACCGCTTTGGCTCTACCCGCATTGGGCGCCGCTCTAGCTCTTGTTGTCACTTCCTGCTCGGCAAGCACCGATTCTGCTGTTTCGGGTACCGTGGTGTCTTCTTCTAGCAGCGCTTCTGCCTCCGCTAGCGCGACCTCCACTCAGGTACTGTTCCCGACCCCGTCGGCGAGCCCGAGGGCATCCGCGAGCGCTACCCCGGGTGCTTCGTCGCCTGCTCCGGTGCCGTCGGTGGTAACGATTACGGTTCATGCTGAGCCGACCGCATCCGAGTCGAAGACCTCTAAGTCTGAGTCGAAGAAGGATTCCACCTGCGCATCTGATTCTGCATCGACCGTGGTGTCTAAGGCTCTACGCGAGCTGAAGAATAAGAGCAAGTGGGATCAGTGGACGAACGTTTCGCGCACGTACGAGGGTTACGACCCCTGTGCTGAGCTGTCGTGGATTGACGCGATTCCGGGCTCTTCCCCGTCTGATTGCTGCATCTCCTCGATGGCGCACCACATTCTGCTGTTCCACCGCGGCAAGTTCATTGGTACCGCAACCTATGAGCCGTACTCATTCTCCCCGGTGATTACCCGTACCTCGGACAGCTCGATTAGCGTGATCTACCGCTACGTGAAGGGCGACGAGAGCTCCGCCAGTGCGAGCGGTCGTACGACTGCTGAGTTCAGCTGGAGCTCTTCGCAGAACAAGGTAGTGATGACCGGTGAGGTTCCGCCGAGCGAATAACCGATTCACCTTATAGGCTACGTGTTTGAAGCCCAGGAGGTTGGGCATACGAGACACCCGCCGTCTCGCATATGGTACATATGTGAGACGGCGGGTTTTCCGTTGCTTAAGGATATGTAGAGTGCCCGAGGGCTAGCTATTTAGGCAACGAACTTCTTGTAACCGAAGTATGCGGCGCCTGCAAGGATAGCGATGCACAGAATCTTCTTCACGGTATAACTCCTTTGATTGTTCCGGTAGGCACCCGGTGTTTTACTCCGTCTGGCGACTCACCTGAAGGTGAGGGCAGGCGGGGCGTCATCCGTACGTGGTGCCGTTGTCCCCTATCTTACCTGCTGTTGAACAACGTTTTTCTATTTGGGGTGCTGAGTCCGCATTTTAGATAGTCAAACACGCAGCGGTTCAGCGCATCGTTGAGGCAGGGAATATGCCTCTGACTGGCGCATAATGGGAGCATGAGTATTTTTAAGAAGAAAGAGTACAGCGCTGAGCGCTCGGCTACTCGTATGGCTCGCGCCCTCGCTGTGATGGGTGCGCTGCACTTCATCATCCCCGATCCCTTTGACTCGATTGTGCCGAAGTACCTGCCGGGTCCTTCCCACGCGTACACTCACGGTTCGGGTGTAGCTGAGCTGGGCACCGCTGCCCTGCTGGCTAATCATAAGACCCGCCGTGCCGGTGGCCTGCTTGCTGCTTTGCTGTTTGTTGCGGTGTTCCCCGCGAACATTCAAATGGCTCTGGATGCACGTAACCAGTCCACTCAGCGTAAGGCTATTGCGTACGGTCGCCTGCCCCTGCAGCTGCCGCTGATTTGTAGCGCTCTGAAGATTTGGCGCAAGTCCAAGTAGTCGGTACATTCACCATTCGATACATTCGACACTCATCTCATTGATGAGAAAAGCACCTTAGTGTTTTAGAGATAAAACACTAAGGTGCTTTTAGCTTAATAAAAACTCTTATAAGCTCTTCTTACATCATATTTATGTATAATTGAAAACAGCACACTATCTGCCACAGTGGCAGATATATAAACCCAAGGAGATTAAATGGGTACTTTTATTGGCACCATTATTACCGGCGCAATTATTGGCGCACTTGCACGCTTCTTTATGCGAGGACGCCAGAACATTTCGATTCTTTGGACCATTATCTGCGGTGCTGTCGGCGCAGCTATCGGTACCTGGGCAGCAACCCAGCTGGGTGTTGCAGACACTAGCGGCATTGACTGGATTCGCTGGATTATCTCAATTATTGCTGCAATGCTGACCATTTCCCTGTACATGGGATTGACCGGTAAAAAGTAAAGAGATATTTACAATTTCTTTTAAAACCTACGCAATTTTTATAAAGCATAAGGCGGCACCTCCCCTAGCGTGAGCTAGTGCGGGAGGTGCCGCCTTTTCTGCGCCTCACAGGAGGCGTTTTTTATAACGCCTTCGCTTATGCCTTCTTGACGACGGAGGACTTCAGGTACATCTGGCCTGCGCCGGGGACCTTCGCCTCAATGTCGTGGCCGTTGACGGGGGATTCGAGCAGGCGGATGCCGCGCACCTTGGTGCCTGCCTTGATGTCTGCGCCGCCCTTGACCTTCAGGCCCTTGACGATGGTGACAGAGTCGCCGTCGACGAGCTCGTTACCGACGGAGTCGAGAACCTTGGAGCCTGCTTCTTCTCCGGTTTCGCCTGCTGCGGTGCGTTCCCATTCGTGGCCGCACATGGGGCATGCCCAGAGTTCACCCATTTCGTAGGTGTAGTTTTCGTTGCATTCGGGGCAGGCGGGTGCTTCGATTTCGTTGAGGTTTTCGCTCATGGTTCCTTCTTCTGTCTGTGTGGATTCTGTCGGTGCGGATGCGCCGCTCCCCTGCTGTGTGTGGCTGCGGCGTGTGGGCGCGCGTCAGCCAGGCAGGGGGTGCGACGGCGGAGGGTGCGAGGGTTCTCGCGTTCGTGCTGACTATACCATTTGGTGGGTCTCAAGCCTACTTTTCTGTATGTCATTTGCGGCTCAGCTGGAACCGATGAGGAGGCTGGGGAGGGGACCAGGGAAGCCAAGAACATAAAATTTGCGTAATATTTGCGCAATTTCGGGTTTTTGCTCATCGTGCAGAAGATAGGGCGTGTAAAGTACATAGAGCATTTATAGGTTTTTATGAACGAAAGGCACGGCTTCATGAAGCTTTCTGCACGTAACCAGTTCGCTGGCAAGGTTGTTGAGATTACCGAGGGTGCAACTAACGGCATCGTTAAGATTGAGATCGCTCCCGAGGTTGTTATCTCTGCTTCCATCACCAACGAGTCCATCAAGGAGCTGGGTCTGAAGGTTGGCGAGACTGCTTACGCAGTTATCAAGGCGTCCAACGTGATGGTTGGTGCTGACCACTAATCCCGGTCAATAAGATTTAAACCCGGGCGACTGTATTATTCGGCGCGCGAGGGTTATTAGCGCGGAGCCCCGCACTGTGTGTACAGTGCGGGGCTCCGTTGCTTTCTGAGGTAGAACCCCTACAGGAGGGACTGGACCCTCACCCTAACCTGCGGGGTATTGTCGTCATCGCTACTGGTTGAGTCTAAGGTTTGAGAGTTTGAATGTTCTTCATCGTGTTGCTGCGCTTGAGACAGCGAACGAATGACAGTCTCTTGGATATCTCGTACGATATCTTTAACCGGCCTGGATTCGTCAATGCCGACCTCAATAGTAGCTTGACGCGAGCCTGATTCAACGATTAGGCCAAATCGGGCCTGCGGCATGCGGCTACCGATTACTTTCAGGGTGCTACCCAGCCCAGGTTCGATTCCTCGTACTCCGGGAATGGCAGTGACCAGCCGAAGTAGCTCGGAGGCAGAGAAGTTAGTCGTCATGATGAATATCCTCGATATGTACATTGACTGTCGGGGAGAATCCCAGGTTCTTATCACAGGCTTCGCGGACGGCATCGCGGACTTGCTGGGCCAGTTGCGGTAGGCTTTCAACGGCACCGTGAGCCGAGATTCGGCAGGATACAACCTCCGAAACCCCCAGACCACGATGCTCTCCGTTTGAAGGTGCGTGTTCGAAAGAAGAACGCAAGGAACGTGCACCGGGTACTGAGTCCACAGTGCGGCGAATAAGAGCCCTCAACGAAAACTCAGACATGCTGTAGGGGCCTAAATCCGTTGCTGGCATCTCCACTTGCTTACCGTGTCGGGTTTCAGCAAGAATAGCTTCCATTAGAGGGCGACGGGGCAGAACCGAGTCATTCCCCTCAGATTCCAGGCGGTCCCATTCTTCGTGCAGGGAAGCAATAAAACGTAGGTACTCGCGGGTGTCTGCATCATCACGCTCATGGGATTGTACGATTGACCTCACCGACGCTGCTGAGTGTCGGACCTTATTTGAGAGGTTTTTGGTGTTACTCAAGCCCACTCCTTCATCAGGCGTATGACGAGAGAACGGGCTCGTGCCAGCCTCCCACGGACGGTCGAAACTGTCAGGTTCAGTGTCTTGGCAATCTCTTCGTATGACATCTCATCGATTTCTCGAAGAATCCATACTATACGCAGTTCAGGTTCCACGGATGCCAAAAGATCGGCAAGGGCCTGAATCTGCGCATTAACTTCACTGGAATCAGCCGGGTCAGCGGTACTGCTCGACGTCATCTCAGCCGCAGCGCTCACACCTTCGAGCCCTTCGGCATCATAAGGATCCGTGGCACGACGCTGACGCTTACGCACCATACTAGTAGCTTTATTAGTGCAAATCTGCATAATCCAGCCACGAAAAGCTGCCGGTTCTCGAACTAGGTGAAGGCTACGCCAAGCCTGGACGAGGGTATCCTGAACAATATCCTCACTGTCCTGACGGTTCCGAACAATCATATATGCAGAGCGGAAGAGACGCCCTTGATAACGCTCAACAAGCTTCTCAAAGGCGTCAATATCTCCGTCCTGAGCACGCAGAACAAGGTATCGGTCCTCGTTCTGCGTTGCTTCAGACAAGGCGCTCCACTGCGCGGTGGGGTACTGATGGGATTGAGGTTCCAGCGCCACCTCACTCTGAGGGTTATGCGCCAATACTCTCTCCCGTGATTTCGGGTGCATGATGGCCAGTTACAGATTCGGAGACATTACGCGACTTCGAAGAACGCTCCAGCCGTACTAGAACGTCAATCTGCTTGGGGCTCGCGCCGAAAGATACTGCCACATCATTATTAAGTCGATTCTTGAGTTCAGCAATAGCCCACTCAACCTCACACCCCTGAGAGACGGTAGCCTCTGCCTGAACCCACAGGCTCTTCGGGGAGCCAGTAACCCAGACAGCGCACTTTTCCACGCCAGGGACTTCCTGAGCACGCTCAGACAGCGCCTGCGCTAGAACCTCAGGTGCCAAAGTAGCCATCAGCACACCCTCAGAACCGCTAAACCTCAAAGGGGAGGCAGCAGCTTTACGGGGAACCTGCGCAACCAGCATGAACAAGCCGGAAACGACAATAAGTACTGATACCAGTGCTACTACAGGCAGGAACCACGGCGTGTGAACCATGGGTCCGATAAAGCTAGCTACCGGGTCCTGTGCAGAGGCCAGGTAAGGCGCAATTTCCGGCCAAGCCTGACCAGCATTGAAAGCCGAGGCTAAAAGCCAAAAGGACACTACTACAAGGAGAAGCCCAAAGGTGGCCAGGACAGTTCTGTTCAAAACGCCAGAAACTGAACGCATATTCATATCTCCTTTAGCTAATATGCTTAATCCGCACGCGACTACGTGCAATACCCACAGGTGCGAGCATCTTTAGAACTTCGTCAGTCTTCTTCCGTGCAGCTTCACGGACGGGGCCGAGGTCGTCCAAGACGCTATGGACAACAACGTCTATGCGGGAGCCGTTAGTGGTAACGATAGCGGAGTGGACTCCGTCAATCTGCTCAACCTGGGTCTGAATGAGGTTAGCCAAGTCTCGGCGCTTTGCGACAGTCTGACCGGGAATATCGTCGGGGAAAATTTCCACACGATCCGGAAGTCCAGGCCACACAGCACCAATAATCATAGCCAGACCACACACCGCCAGGATGCTGGCGAAGATAATAGCCGTGACGGAGCCAAGAGTGGTAGAACCAATAGCGGTGAGGGTACCCACCATAGGCTCGGGCCAGGCGCCGTTCACCATTCGGTGAACCGCAAGCCAAACCACCAGTCCCCCCAGTGCGAGCAACACCAGAGCCAACAGGATGCTAGGGATGCTTCGCGAGGGACGACGAATTAGTTTCGGAACAGGTGTACTCATTTAAGGCTCTTCCTAACGTGGCTGCTCGGATTGAGCCAGGATATCTCAATGTTAATCTTGCCCACGCTAAGCCCCGTGAGGCGCTCAACGCGGTTACGCACGTGTGCGCGCAGATTTTCGATGATGGGGGACAAAGGTGCGGGGAAGACCAGTCCGATATCCAGGTGCAGGACTGCTACCTGACCGTAGAGTTCACACTGGGCTTCAGGGCGCGAGTCGAAGTTGTGGCGGGTACCAATTCCCAGTACGCCTCCAGCATTTGAGCCAACGTTGGCGCTTTCATTTGCAGCCTCAGCTGCAATCTTTGCAACAACTCGGGCGGGGATGGTTGTGGTACCGCGGTGCTCCCAGGAAGAACGTTCTTCCTGGGAAGCACTTAGCTGCGTGTTTGCACGCTGGTTCGCGGTCACCATCGTCACTTCTTTCGCCTGTCCAGGAGGCTTCGGACATCGACCCGGCCCTCCAGGCAGAGGCCTACGGCCCATCCGGCAAAGCCACACAGGGCTACCAGAACGAACGTTCCGAAAGAACCGAAGGCAAGAACAGCCCCAAGGAACAGGCCCACCAGGAGGGCCAGGTGCGTTGTCTTCATAAGAACTCCTTAGATTAAGGCGTTGGATACGGGTTACTTGAGGTCGGTGTCCTCGGACTTGTTAGAGTCGTCCTCGGGCAGGTGAACGTCGGTAACGTTGATGTTGACCTCAACAACCTCAAGACCGGTGGTGCCCTCAATCTGCTCGATAACGTTGCGACGAATTGCGTCGGAAACCTCAACGATGGAGACACCGTACTCGACCACTACGGTAACCTCGATAGCTGCCTGGGTCTCACCCTTCTGAACGCTAATACCGCCAGCAACGTTGGTCTGAGCGTTGGGGATACGGTCGGTCACTGCGCTGAACGCACGGCGGACAGCGTTACCCATGTCGTAGACGCCGGGGATTTCACGAGCTGCCATGCCAGCAATCTTTGCGACGACGCTCTCATCAATGGTGGTAACACCGTGCTCGGTCTGGAGGGGGCCGCGGGGTTCCTTGGTCTCTTCAGCCTTGTTCTCGTTGTGCTCGCGCTGCTTTGCGGTCTGGGGGATAGCGTTGTTGCTCATTTGGAGCCTCTTTCGTAAAAATCCGAGATGATTAATAACGGTTATGCACGATGCAGTAAGCAATGAAGTCAAGGTGCCCTCGGTGGCATCCACGATCAGCTTTCTTCATTGACTGATCTGACTGGTTTTGCTGCCCGTCATGTTTGCCGTGCTAATAGTTAGACGCTACCAACTTTGGTTTCGTCATAACTTTATTTTATGCAGTACATCACATGGTTCAAAAAATGGTCTTCTTTTGCGTGTAATAATCCATCACAAACGTATAAATAATTAGCGTACTATCGATACATATCCCGCTAGATAAGAATTGCCGCAACACCACAAACGATTACTTCAGAAGACAGCTTTCTATCCTGTCATCCTATAGATTCAGACAAGAAGATACCCCGTAAGATTCTTCAGAAGAATCCAACAACAATAAAGCGGAGCCCCGCACTGTGTGTACAGCGCGGGGCTCCGCTTTTATGTTTTTATCGCTTAGACGTTGAAGCGGAACTCCACCACGTCGCCGTCCTGCATGATGTAGTCCTTGCCCTCCATACGGACCTTACCGCGAGCCTTCGCCTCCGCCATGGAGCCAGCCTCATCCAGGTCCTTGAAAGACACAACCTCAGCCTTAATGAAGCCGCGCTCAAAATCAGAGTGAATTACGCCAGCAGCCTGCGGCGCAGTATCACCCTTATAAATAGTCCAGGCGCGAGCCTCCTTCGGGCCAGCAGTCAGGTAAGTCTGCAGACCCAGAGTCGAGAAGCCCACGCGAGCCAGCTGGTCCAGTCCGGACTCATCCTGACCGTTCATCTCCAGCATCTCGCGAGCCTCCTCCTCAGACAGCTCCACCAGATCAGCCTCCAGCTTCGCATCCAAGAATACAGCCTCAGCCGGCGCCACCATGTCACGCAGCTCCTGCTGCTTCTCCTCAGACGCCAGAATGCCCTCATCCGCGTTGAACACGTAGATGAACGGCTTAGCAGTCAGCAGGTTCAGCTCCTTCAGGTGAGCCAGCTCCAGCTTCGCGTCCTTCGCACGAGAAATGATGGTGTCACCATCCTCCAGGATCTTCTGCGCAGCCTTATAAGTCTCCAGCTGAGCGGCGTCACCCTTCTTAATCTTCACAGCCTTCTCCAGACGCGGAATAGCGTTCTCCAGAGTCTGCAGGTCAGCCAGAATCAGCTCAGTATTAATGGTCTCCATATCGGAGGCGGGGTCGACCTTGCCGTCCACGTGGATGACGTCCGGGTCGTCAAACGCACGCACCACCTGGGCGATAGCGTGCGCCTCACGAATGTTCGCGAGGAACTTGTTACCCAGGCCCTCACCCTCAGAAGCGCCCTTCACAATACCCGCAATATCAACGAACGAAACAGTTGCAGGCAGAATACGCTCCGAACCAAAAATCTCAGCCAGACGGTTCAGACGCGTATCCGGCAGGTTCACCACACCCACGTTCGGGTCAATAGTCGCGAACGGGTAGTTAGCCGCCAGCACAGTATTGCCGGTCAGAGCGTTGAACAGGGTGGACTTGCCCACGTTAGGCAGGCCAACAATGCCGATAGTTAGAGCCACAAGTTTTCCTTCGAATCATGTACCCCGCCAAACACTCAGGATGCGCCGCGTACGTGATGCGGCGGGTGCGGGCGGGCACAGGGCGAAAATGGTGCCCGCTTCCAAGCGCAACACCGCCAGTCTCAAGAAGAAACGGGTGCGGGGCGCCTGCGGGCATAGACACTACCATTCTACCGTGTTCGCGCAGGAGCCACCCCGAGTACAGGGATAGGCACCAGTTAGGAGAAAGTGAAGGCGAAAAACTGAGGCGAGGAAGCACCATCGCTCCCCCGCCCGAATTATTGAGAAGCAGCGAGTTAGAGCCAGCCGTTCTCCGTGGCGATACGCACCGCATCCTGACGAGTCGACGCACCCGTCTTCGCCATCGCCGCCGACAAATAATTACGCACCGTACCCGCCGACAAAAACAACGCCGACGCAATCTGCTGAGCCGTACCACCCGACGCCGCCTCACACAGCACCTGCGCCTCACGCTCCGTCAACGGAGAAGCACCCGTCACCAAAGAATCCGCCGCCAACGACGGATCCACCACACGCAACCCCGCATGCACACGACGAATCGCCTCCGCCAACTGGCGAGCACCCGTATCCTTCACCACAAAACCACTCGCACCAGCCTCCAACGCACGGCGCACATAGCCCGGGCGGCCAAACGTCGTCACAATCAGCGTACGCACCGGCTCACCCGACTCACTCAACGCACCCGCATCACGCAACGCCGCAGCCGCTTCAATACCATCAGCCAGCAAAGTACCGGGCATCTGCACATCCAACAGCACCACGTCCGGCTTCAACAGGGCGACAGCACCCAGCACCTCATCACCACTACCGACCTGACCCACAATCTGCAGGTCAACCTCCAGGCCCAACAGCGCGGCAAGAGCCTCACGGATAAGCTGCTGATCATCAGCGAGCAGAACACGAATCATAGGAGCCTCCCAAGGGGCGAAGACGGGGTGATAACGGCGGGCGGAACAACCGCGTGGGGTTGTCTACCACCACCATACAGGGGCGGGTAGCTCCCCCGTCCAGGGCGCGGCGCCAAGTTCCACAATCTACAGCAACTATTTACAGCAGTGAGGTGTCGCCGTCCATGCTCACACGGATGCGCGTACCCACCCCACCGCCAGGGTTCTCAGCCAGCCACTGCCCGGGTGCCTCCTCAATCACCACGCTACCGCCGGACGCCGCCACACGCTGAGCCATACCCGTCAGACCGTTACCGCGCGCATCGCCCACGCCCACGCCGTTATCGAGGATGTCCAGACCGGTTGCGCTCAGACGCACCCGCGCCGCGTTCGCACCCGAGTGGCGCACCATGTTCGTGGCCGCCTCACGCAGAACCCAGGAGAACAGCTTCGCGTTCACACCGGCAACCGCGAGCGCGTTCTGAGCCTCCGGCAGTTCGGCGCGGATACCGGCGGTCTGCAGGGCACGTCCCGCACCCTCAATCTCACCCGAGAAGTCGGGCACACGTAGGCGCGTCACGGTTGAGCGGACCTCCGCCAGGGATGCGCGGGACAGCTGCGCGATCGCCTCCATTTCGGCGCCGGCGCGGGCGGGGTCAATCTCCAGCAGGCGCTGCGCCAGCTCCGCTTTGAGGGTGATGACGGTCAGGGAGTGGCCCAGCACATCGTGCACGTCGCGGGCGATTTCCTCGCGTTCCTCAGAGAGCGCCAGGGAGGCACGCGCTACGTCCGCACGTTCGCCGAGCTCAATCAGGTAGGAGAAGCCCAGCATGCCCACCATCGGCGCACCGATAAAGAGGGCAATTCCGCCGTGCGCGGTGACGTCAAAACCGATGCCCGCCATAAAGATTAGCCAGCAGACCAGGGCAATCGTCGCCGCTACACCGAAGCGCAGGGGGTACGGGGCGATTGTGCCAAAAATCCAGAACGCCACAAAGTACATGCTGAACGACAAGAACACCACATACGCAGATTCCAGCTGCAGCGCCGTCAGGCCAGCCACAGGCAGTGCCATCAGCACCGTCCAGATGACGCTTCGACGCACCGTGGAGGCGACCGGCACCAGCCACGGCACCGCGTACGCCGAGCAGTTCACCACCGCGAACAGTACCACCAGCGCCACACCGGTCCAGCGCACCGGCGCCAGCTCCGGGGTGGTGAGGAAGCTGTCCAGCGGCATGAGCAGAAACACCAGCCACGGGGCGCTAAAGCCCAGCGCCAGCCAGTTCACGTTGCCACTGCGTTCCCGGTGGAGGAAGCGGAAGCGGTGCTTACCCAGGGTGCGCTTCGCGGCGGAGGGTGCCGCCTCGTTCTCTGCGTGAGTCTGTTCAGTCACGGCGCGGGCCTGGTCAGTGTTGTGCGGGTGCGTGTGGGTTTCGGTCATGGTTCTAGCCTAACGTGCGGGTGTTGCGGGTGCAGGTGCCAGGGGTGCAGATACCACCGGCGCGGCAGTGTTAGCAGATGGGGTGTGAGTGGGTACGGCTTCCGCCGCAGCCTTAGGGTTCAAGGCTGCGGCGGGAAGAAGCGTTTAGCGGCGGGTTGCGCGGCGCATTAGCAGGGCAGAAACACCCAGGAAGATCGCCGCCCACACGGCCAGGCTCACCACGGCGTACCAGAGCGGCTCGGTGACGAACCAGTCCTCACCACCGCCCAGAATAATGGTCTGACCTGCGGCGAAGGGGTAGCGGGCAATCTCAGCGGCACCGTACAGCGGGGTGAAGCGGGCGTACTTCAGCAGGTCGGTGCTCAGCGGGGAGAACACGGTACCGAAGAAGCTCATAATCACCAGCAGACCGTTCGCAATGGACACGGCGTTCTCGTTACGAATCAGCAGACCCATCATGATGCCGTAGAAGGCGAACACCAGACCGCACAGCACCGTCAGCACGCCGGCGGCAAGCTGCTGGTTCACAGGGATCTCAACACCGGTAAACATGCCCACAATGTTCACCGCAATCACCGGCAGCGCAGAAATCACCAGGGCGGTCAGTGCCTTCGCGCCCAGGTACTTGCCGGTGGTCAGCGGGGTCAGCGCCAGCTGGCGGTTCCAGCCGCTCGACAGTTCGGTGACGGTGCTGCCGCTAATCGCCACGGTGTTCTGCACGGCACCGTACAGCGCCATGCCAATCATGACGTACGCTGCTACGTTGCCGTCGCCCATCGGCTGGGAGGAGTAGTCCTGCATCGCGCCAAAGAGCAGGAAGAATACAATCGGCAGTGCCACGCCGAAGAAGAAACGGTCGGTCGAGAGGATAGAAGCGCGGATGTCGTAGAGTGCGTAGCGGAGCATGATGTTTTCCTTGAGGTGTGTAGCGGCAGTGTGCGGTGTTGAGGCTGCGTGGTGTTTAGGCAGTCTGATGTTTAGGCGTCGGATGCCTTGGAGGCGGCGGCCTGCTCGGTCAGCAGGGTGAAGGACTCGTCCAGGGAGGGCTTGGTGACCTCCAGGTCGGTGATGCTGTAGTTGTTCAGCAGAGTGCGCAGTACCTGCTCAATCTCCAGCACGGAGATGCGGTGGCGGTACCCGCCGGACTCTTCGGTCACCTCGACCGGCACATCCAGGTCGGTGATGGGTGCGGGTGCGAGGAAGGAAAGGTGGCGGTGGCCGGTCAGGGCGCGAATCTCGTCGGAGGAGCCGTCAGCGATGATAGAGCCGGATTCCATGAGCACGATACGCTGGGCGAAGTTCTGTGCTTCTTCCAGGTAGTGCGTCGCAAAAAGAATGGTCGTTCCACGCTCGGCTATGGCTTCCATGCGCTCCCAGAAGGTGCGGCGCGCATTCACGTCCATGCCGGCGGTCGGCTCGTCCAGGATCAGCAGTTCCGGCGAGTGCATGGTCGCCAGGGCGTAACGCAGACGCTGCTGCTGACCGCCCGAGCACTTGCCGACCTTACGCTTAGCAATCTCGGTCAGGTCGGCGCCGGCGAGTACCTCATCCACGTCAATAGGCTTGGGGTACAGGGCGGCAATCATCTCGACCGTGGCGCGGATCGTCAGGTCCTTGAGCAGGCCACCGGTCTGCTGAACCGCACCGAGTAGACCGGCGCGTGCCGCTTCGGAGGCGTTGCGACCGAAGACGCTCAACTCGCCTCCGCTGGGCTGGGTCAGACCAAGAATCATGTCGATGAGGGTGGTCTTGCCCGCGCCGTTGGGGCCGAGCAGTGCAATGATTTCGCCGCGCTTGACGGTCAGGTCAATCGAGTCGACGGCGACCACGGTACCTGCCGCACGGGTGGTGAAAACCTGGCGGAGGGAGCGGGCGGAAATAACGGTTTCTGCGGTGTTGTGCTTGCTGTTCTGAAGTGCTGCGGTGTTCATGGTTCTATTACACCGCCGGTTTTCGCACCGCTGCGGTACAGAGTGTCATGACCTGCCCATGACAAATGTCATGAGTTGAGGATATGCGAGCGTCGCGGCCCGTTACGCGAAGCGGGGGCTCCGTCCTCAAGGCGCCTGTGCCAATCGTTGTTGGGGCGCCGCAGAGGGGGCACTCCCCCGCGTAGCGTGAACGCGAAGCTGCGCAAGCGTCCCTGCCCGCGCATCCCGCACATCAGATACAAAAACCCCGTGTCTTCTCCCCACACGGGGAACCCGTATCCTTCACCACGAACCCACTCGCACCAGTTTCCAGGACGCGGCGCGGCAGTGTTAGCAGATGCGGTGTGAGCGGGTACGGCTTCCGCCGCAGCCTCGGGAGCCCCTGATACTACGGAACTCTTGAGACTGCGGCGGGAAGAAGCATTTAGCGGCGGGTTGCGCGGCGCATCAGCAGGAGATTAGATATGTCTGGAAAGGAAGTTGATAAACAAATGATGGACAAATTTAGTTTATAAAAACAAAAAAGCCTTGGAAGCCAAGGCTTTTTTGTTTTTATAAATTAATTAAAAGAACCCCCAGTTAGATTTGGAATATTTTTTATTCTGTGTCACATAAAAATAAATAAAATGAATGGCTATAGCTAGAGCGAAGATGGTTGCAATACTCAGCACTATTGTAGGATTCGAAGCGAAAACCAAAGAGAGAATCAAGGCAGCCAGATAGAGTGTCGCTTGGACACAGTAGTAACTTCTCGGATAGCGAAGATAGTTTTTGTTATAGGGCCCATTTGCTAGGACAGCAGCTTGGAAGAGGCCAATTCCGATATAAAAGAGGCTGATTGCAACGAGAAGATTAGCCTCGGGATTCAGGAGATAACCCATCGAAACTGTCATCAACATAAGCCCAATGAAAATAGGATAGTGACTATAAATTATAAATATTCCCTTTTGATTGGATCCTTCGTCAATAGCATGGTCAAATTCACCAAAATAAAACAAGAACAGAGAAAGCATGATAACGAAATTAAGAACCGAATATATAGAGAAATTCTCAACTGTAAAGAAGTTAGCTAGCCCAATAACCATCTCTCCAAACGTAATGATGACAAGAAGGGAGACGCGCTCGATTAAATGGGGAAGATTTACCTGGAAATGCTCATCTTTAGTCATCAAGAAAATTGGCACAATAAATATTAGCAGAATACTAGCAATAAAGATATAGACTCCAACGTAAATAGGGAAAAGAGCTGCCAGATAGACCCCTAAACTTTGTAGACCTGTTAACCATAGAAAACCTTTGATGCTTTCCCGATCAGTATTATCGGTTGATTCTCTAAAAAACTCAACCAAATATTGAAAAAATAAGGTAAGGGTTAATGTACCAACAGCCCAACAGGTATAATAGAACCATTGTTGCCAATTGTATCCAATCATATTGGATATAAAGAGCATAAGTCCCATGTTGGTAAACATGATTACCATGTTAAATAACGAGTTTGTTCCATAGCGATTGGTATAAATGGTTTGAATCATCCAGGCATTGAAAGAGACGGAGATTCTTAAATAACTTCATGTGGCGCGAATCGTCAGGTCCTTAAGCAGGCCACCGGTCTGCTGCACCGCACCAAGTAGACCGGCGCGTACCGCCGTCCCAAACAGTGCTTCCCCACATATCAGATACAAAGACCCCGTGTCTTCTCCCCACACGGGGGAAGAGGACACGGGGTCATAAGCTAAAAAGTATTAGCGAGTGGGCTTAGCGCCGCGGCCACCGAGCTGGCGGCCCACGTTCTCATCGTTCTTCAGGGCGGAACGCAGTTCCTTCGGCAGGGAGAAGAGAATGTCTTCCTTCGCGGTCTCCACCTCTTCGATGGTGTTGTAGCCGTACTCGGCGAGCAGGGCCAGTACCTCCTGAACCAGAACCTCGGGCACGGACGCGCCGGAGGTCAGGCCCACGGTTGCCACGCCCTCAAACCAGGACTCGTCCACCTGGTGTGCGAAGTCCACACGCTCGGCACGCTTAGCGCCGTATTCGAGTGCCACTTCCTTCAGGCGCACGGAGTTCGAGGAGTTTGCCGAACCAACCACGATGACCAGGTCAGCGCGCGGAGCAATCTCCTTGATGGCGCCCTGGCGGTTGGAGGTTGCGTAGCAGATGTCGTCCGAGGGCGGATCCTGCAGGGAGGGGAAACGCTCACGCAGACGCGCCACGGTTTCCAGGGTTTCGTCCACGGACAGGGTGGTCTGAGAAATCCAGACGACCTTCTCCGGGTTGCGGACGGTCACCTGATCCACCTCGTCGGGCGAGTTCACGATCTGGATGTGCTCGGGCGCCTCACCTGCGGTACCCTCGACCTCTTCGTGGCCGGTGTGACCGATGAGCAGGATGTCATAGTCCTGCTTGGCGAAGCGCACAGCCTCGCGGTGTACCTTGTTCACCAGCGGGCAGGTCGCATCAATGGTGTTCAGGGAGCGATCGCCAGCTGCGGAAACCACTGCCGGGGACACGCCGTGCGCCGAGAACACGGTCACGGAGCCTTCGGGTACTTCGTCCACTTCATCAACGAAGATAGCGCCCTGCTTCTCCAGGGTCTCCACCACGTGGCGGTTGTGAACAATCTGCTTACGCACGTAGACGGGCGCGCCGTAGTGCTCCAGCGCCTTCTCAACAGCGATCACGGCACGGTCAACGCCTGCGCAGTAACCGCGCGGGGTGGCGAGCAGGACTTTCTTCTCACCGGTGACGGGTGCGGCGGCTTCAACCTCGGCACGGCTGCGGCGCTCGCGGGGTACGGGCGGCAGGCCCAGGGCAATAGTTTCAGTGGACATGGTTACTATCCTACGTTGTTCGGACTTTTAGTGTGTGATGACTGTGGCACCGCTCGCAGGGCTACGGCCCAGGGCGGTGAGGCGAATCAGGATACCGAGCAGCAGGGCGAGAATTGCCAGGACCAGCCCGTAGCTTGCCGCCGCTTCCAGATGCCCGGTCAGTGACGGTGCGAGCTGGTTCCATATCCCGGTAATCAGCGCCGTTCCGGCGGTGCTGTGGCTGGTAATTCCTAGGGATTCGGGGCTCTGGCCGCCTAACCAGGCTGCGGCGCCCCATCCCAGCAGGGCGTAGAGCAGAGCCGTAACCACGGGCACCAGGATGCGGTGCCTGGGTGCCAGCAGCGTAGCCAGCAGCAGGCTCAGCACCGAGATGATGGTCAGCGGCACGGTGGACTTGCCCAGCGCGGCGGCACGGTTAATGCCGGCGTGCAGGTACCATTCCTGCTGGTCCTGCGGGTTGTTGCCGTCCTTCACCCGGTCAATGTTGAGGGTTTCAGGGCCGAGCTTCGTCAGGTCCGGGTCGAAGGAGCCGATAGAGCCGACCTTCGCATCCAGCGCACGGTAGAAGGGGGTGAGCACAATGACGGCGGGGCCGTCCTGGTGTTCAAGGTTGTAGCGGCGAGTTTCCTCGGCGACTTCCTTCCAGAGGCTTCGATATTCTTCAGTTTTTGACAGCTCAGCCGCGGAACGGTTGAGCATAGAACGTATGCCGTCCTGCGTCGGCTTTACAAGAATGGAGTATAAGCCGCTTGCTTTGGTGCCGTCGAGGAAGGTTGTCATAGCCTCGGAGTTCATGAGGTCTTCCACCGCGCCGTCCGCAATGCGCGAGGCAAGCTGCGAGTCCTCCGCCAGGTTGGAGGAAATCTGCGAGAAACCACGCTCTGACATGAGCTTAGAGTTCACCCAGGCACCCGCGGTTGCGCCCAGACCGGTCACCAGGGCCAGGGCGCACAGCACAACGGTCAGGAACCTGCGCAAACCTGCCGCGAAGGGAGGCTCCGGGGCAGCCTGCAATTCAGCTTTGGTGGGGGCTGTCCCGTGGCCGAGCGTGCGGGTGGGCTGCAGCAGGGTGGTGTCTTCATCCGCCGTGTAGTGGCCGTCCGTGTAGTAGCCATCCGTGCGGGTGATCCGGGTGCCGACGACTCGGGTCGCATCCGCCGGGTAGTTTTGCGCGCCCGTACCCGCCGCAGACGAAGCCGCGGCGGCGTTGAGGGCATTGTTCTGATGTGCTGGCTGATCGGGTGAGCGCATGAGCCTAGGGTACCCGCTCACGGTGTTCAAAGCCGATTCGGACCCGCAGAATGCGCCAGAAGCTAAGTTCTGTCTGCACTCCGTGCAAGCTACCCGAGTCGCCAGGCTGACCTGTGCGCAGGCGCATAACCGACCAATCAGGGACAATAGAGAGTATGAACTTCTACAACCCCTCCGCAGCGCAGCCGGCACCCGCATTGGTGGTGCCACCCGCGCACGAGCGGCAGCTTCCCGGGAAGTCTCAGGAAACCACCGCCACCAACCCCTGGCCCCTCGCCCTGCTCGCGCAGAACCTCAAAAACTACGTAGACAAGGTTCCCGAGCTCTGGGTGGAGGCGCAGGTAGCCTCCCTCAACGGCCGCGGCGGCAACGTCTTCATGGAACTCAAAGACCTCAACGAAGATTTCTCCTTCACCCTCGCGCTCTTCGGGCGTGCCGGTAGCGGCCTGGCGGCTGATGTGACCGTAGGCGCTCGCATCGTCACCCGCGCCAAGCCGAGCCTGTGGAAGAACGGCAAGCTCTCCCTCATCGGCAAGGAAGTGTACGCGGTCGGCACCGGTAACCTGCACGAGCAACTGCAGCGTCTGCGTGAAGCTCTCGCCGCTGAGGGGCTGTTCTCTGACGCGCGTAAGAAGCCGCTGCCCATGCTGCCGAATCGCGTGGGTCTGATTACCGGTCGCGATTCTGACGCGGAGAAGGACGTTATCCGCAACGCCTCCCTGCGCTGGCCCGGCGTGGTCTTCGAGGTGCGCAATACCCGCGTTCAGGGTGAGGGTGCGGCGGCTGAGGTCATTGCGGCTCTCGCCGAGCTGGATGCCCACCCGGAGGTGGACGTCATCGTCATCGCCCGAGGCGGCGGCTCCTTCGAGGACCTGTTGCCTTTCTCCGAGGAGGCGCTCATCCGCGCCGTCGCGGCGGCCACCACCCCGGTGGTCTCGGCAATCGGTCACGAGGCGGACTCCCCCATCCTCGATGCGGTCGCCGACCTGCGCGCATCCACCCCCACCGATGCGGGTAAGCGCATTGTGCCCGATATTTCGGAGGAAACCGCCCGCATCACCGAGACTCGCGCCCGCCTGGACCGTGCGGTGCTCGGCTACGTGGGCATGCAGATGAACTACATTGCGCAGTTGCGTAGCCGCCCGGTGCTCACCCACCCGGAGTCCTCCCTGCTCATGCGTGTGGAGGAGCTGAGCCAGTTGCGCGAGCGCGCTCACCGTTCGGTGCAGCACCGTCTGGAGCGTGAATCGGCGACTCTGTCGCATACGTTGGCGCGGGTGCGTTCGCTCTCGCCTGCGCAGACGCTCAACCGCGGCTACTCCATCGTTCAGGATGCCGCGGGCGCTATTGTGCGTGACGCTTCGGCGCTGAGTGAGGGCGAGCAGATTACGGTGCGCGCGGCGACCGGTTCGGCGCAGGCGACCGTGACTTCTACGGATCCCTCAAATATCTCCTAAACATCGATACCCCTACGTTTTACCCCTGGTTTTTACCCCTGAAAGGTTCCTCAATGAGCGAGAACATTAGCTTCAACAGCGCCGAGCTGGGCGCACCCGTCGAAACCCTCGGCTACGAGCAGGCGCGCGCCGAGCTGGAGCAGGTCGTGCGCCAGCTGGAGTCCGGCGCCAGCGACCTGGAGACCTCTATCGCTCTGTGGGAGCGTGGCGAGGCGCTTGCCGCCCGTTGCGAGGCGTGGCTGCAGGGCGCGCAGGAGCGCCTGAACGCGGCACGCGGCACGCAGGCAGGCGCACAGGCAGGTCAGGAGCCTGCGGCGAACTAGCACGCCTCTCTCTCTCCCCCCCCCCCCCGGGGGGGGGGGGGGGGGCGGGGGGCGGGGGGGGGGGGGGGGGGCGGGCGGAAAAAAAGAGCCCGCCCGGCGCGGGGCCCGGGGGGGGGGCCGGGGCCGCGGTGCGCCGGAAACGGGGCCCCGGGCCCCCCGGCCGGGCCAACGGCCGGCCGGGGCCCGGGGGGCAAAACCCCCCCCCCCCCCCCCCCCCCCCCCCCCCGGCGCGTTGCTCCGCCCTCTGGCGCAGCGCGCATCCGCGAAGCCGCTAAAAATAGCCTGCCCCGCAGCTCATCAGAACTGCGGGGCAGGCTATTTTCCGTCTATACGTAGCAGAGAGAGCAGGGCTAGTGCTTCTGCTTGTAGTCAGCCATGAAGTTACCCAGGCGCTCCAGGGCGCTGGTGAGGGTCTGCGTATCGGGCAGGAACACCAGGCGGAAGTGGTCCGGGTCCTTCCAGTTGAACGCGCGGCCGTGGCTGAAGAGGATCTTCTGGCTCTTGAGCAGGTCCAGGGCGAACTGCTCATCGTCGGTAATGTCGAAGCGCTCAATGTCGATCTTCGGGAACAGGTAGAGCGCGCCTTCCGCGTTGGTGCAGCTGATGCCGTCAATCTCGTTGAGCATCTTGTGCGCCAGGGTGCGCTGCTCGTACAGGCGACCGCCGGGAACAATCAGCTCGTTAATGGACTGGTAGCCGCCGAGCGCGGTCTGGATTGCGTGCTGTGCCGGGACGTTGGAGCACAGGCGCATGGAGGCGAGCAGGTGAATACCCTCAAGGTAGCTTGCGGCATCCTTCTTGGGGCCGGTGATAGCGACCCAGCCTGCACGGTAACCGCAGACGCGGTACGCCTTGGACAGACCAGAGAAGGTCAGGCAGAGCACGTCGTCGCCGGTGAGGGTTGCCATGTTGATGGCTTCAGCGCCGTCGTAGGTGATCTTTTCGTAGATTTCGTCAGAGAAGACCACCAGGCCGTGCTCGCGTGCCACATCGACAATCTGCTTGAGCACGGAGCGCGGGTACACGGCGCCGGTGGGGTTGTTCGGGTTGATAACCACGATGCCCTTGGTGCGCTCGGTAATCTTCGACTTAATGTCTTCAATATCCGGGTACCAGTTGTTTTCCTCATCGCAAAGGTAGTGCACGGGCTTACCGCCCACCAGCGCGGTGGATGCGGTCCACAGCGGGTAGTCGGGCATAGGCACCAGGATTTCGTCGCCGGTCTCGCACAGTGCCTGCAGGGTCATCGGGATCAGCTCGGACACGCCGTTGCCCAGGTAGACGGCGTCGGTGTCGAGGTTCATGATGCCGCGGTTCTGGTAGTGCTGCACAATAGCGGTACGTGCCGAGTAGAGACCGCGAGAGTCAGAGTAGCCCTGGGTTTCGGGCAGGTGACGAATGATGTCCATCATGATGGCATCCGGCGCCTCAAAGCCGAAGGGTGCGGGGTTACCAATGTTCAGTTTGAGGATGCGGTGACCCATCGCTTCCATGCGATTGGCCTCATCCAGAATGGGGCCGCGGATGTCGTACAGGACGTTGCTCAACTTTGAGGACTGACGGTACTTCGTCATGATGATTTACTTTCTAGGGTGATCCAAAATGAATTGTGCTGCGTCGTCATCTGCGATGGGGTTGGATCCGCTGGTCAGACGCAACAGGAACGAGAGGTTACCCGTGTCTAATGTAGATGATACGCGGTTAATTGCCGTACGGGCGCTATCTGGCAGGGTACGACGAATAATGGGCACCAGCTGCTGCTGCAGAAGCGCCGTTGACGGGTCTTCCAGGGTGACTAGGCGATTCTCTTCAATCGCGGAGTCGCAGCTGTGCAGCAGGGTCACCTGCACGGTGTCTGCGGTGAGGGCTTTAACGCGCTCGGCGGGGTTGTCCTGAATCTTCGGGTCGTGCACACGGTAGCGGTAGAGGCTCCGCAAAGAATCCACGCCGTAAGTACCGCTGGAGTACCCGGTCGGGATGGAGAACACCAGACTCGACTGCACATCGCGCAGGTTCGCGAGGGAGCTGAACTTGTAGCGGGCGCTCACGGCGCGGGTAGTGACCAGCACATCCTTGTTGGTGGCGCTAGCACCGTTGAGAAGCATGAGCTCTTCGGGCAGGATGCGCGAGATGGCGTTGGTCATGTCGGTGGTGCTCATGGCGCGCAGGTTGATGGGGTCTGCGGAGCGGGTGGAGCTTGCGGTGGGGCTCGCGGTTGCGTCCGTAGCATGCGCGGAGGCGGTGCTCTCCTCCGCGGTGGGGGTAGCTGCCGGGGGCAGGGTCACGCCGGCTGCCTGAGCGGAGGCGCTCACGGAGGCTGCGATGCGTTCGTTCTGCGCGGCGGCGGGACTGATTTTGCCGTCGTCGGTCAGGTAGAGCAGCAGGTCGCCGCTGTAGTCGATAACCAGGTCTAACGCCTCGACGGCGGTGGCGCTACTTTCCTCATCGTCGGGCAGAGTTGCGGTGGGGGTGGCGGAGTTCGCCGAAGGAACCATGAGCCCGCGCAGGGCGGTAGCGCGGCTGTTGTCGGTGTCAACAAGTTCAACGGAGTAGCCGACCTGTCGCAGGGCGCGCGCGTACACGTGCGCTACGGCGCGCATCTCACGTAGGGCACCGTAGCCGATGCGCAGAGTACCGTAGCTGGACGCGGAGGGATCCACGTGCGGAGTCGTGTCGTTGCTACCGCAGGCGGCGAGCAGCGGCATGAGCGCCAGGGAGGTGAGCGCCGCACGGCGGGTGAGGATTAGTCGGTTCATTAGGGAAGCTTCCGTGCGTTTTCGTCGGCAAGAAATTCGCGGTATTCGCGTGCCCAGCTGGCGGCGTTGGAATAGCCCATCATGGAGGCGACCTCGTCGATGAGGGTGCCGTAGCGGATGGTGTCCAGCTCAGCGATGGGTACCCAGCGTGCGGTGTCGGAAGAACCGTTGATTTCGTGGCGCAGTTCGCCGGTGACAATGTGGGCACGGAAAACCACCCGCAGGGCGCAGAAGGGCAGCGCCTGCGGGTCTTTCTGGGTGGAGCGCACGAGGAAGTGTCCGGCGTGCACGCCCAGAATGTCTTCAATGGCGACGCTGTAGCCGGTCTCTTCGAGGGTTTCCCTCAGCGCGGTCTCGTCCGCCTGTTCGCCGGGTTCCATGCCGCCTCCGGGCAGGGACCAGAGGGGGCTGAGCGCGCGGTCTTCGGGCACCCAACGAGTCATGAGCAGCTTGCCCTGCTCAATGATGACTGCGTAGGCTGCGGGTCGGGTTTCCATTGCTAATGCCATGGTTTGATTTTACCGTCTATCGTTCTTTAGCGTTTCTTGCCGCGGCGTGCGCTGGCGGCTTTGGCGGACTGTCGAGCGTGCTGGCGCGCGTTGCCGTTTTTCTTGGCGTTGGCGCGCTTTTTATCGCGGGCTTCACGGCGGGCGTTGGCTGCTCGTGCCTTCGCTTTTTCCTTTGCTTTTTCGGCGGCGATGCGTTCGGCGCGTGCCTGTCGGGTTTCGCTACCGCGGTCGCTGGTTGCGGTGCGGCCGCGCACAATACCGATGAAGTCCTGCAGGAGCGCTTCGAGCTCTTCACTGCGCGGCTCACCCTTGGGGGCACGCGGCCAGACCAGGTGCACCGGGTAGGTGTCCAGACCCGCGACCGGGCGGTAGGTGAGGTCCTTGCGGTGGTAGAAACGCGCGATGGACATGGGCACAATGTACAGGCCCACACCGGCGGCAACCAGTTCGATGGTTTCCTTATCGGTCAGACCCTCGGGCACGATGCGACCGGCACTCTCACGCCATGCGCGGGAGACTTCCTCATAGGCGGGAATATCGGAGGCGGGCTGCAGCAGGAACTCTTCGGCAAGCTCCTCCACAGGCACCTCATCAAGCACGGTGAGCACATGGTCCACCGGCAGAATAACCACGGGCAGTTCCTCGTAGAGGCGGATGCTGTGGTACTTCTCGCCGTCGGTGCTTGCCGGTTCGCGGTCGGGGCGCACAATGCTCATATGCGCGAAGGGGTTCTCGGGCACATCCTTACGCTCAATGGGGGCGTGCTCGGTAGCCTCAGCGCTAACCTCGGCGGGCACCTCAGAGACGGCGGTTCCCTCTTCTGCGGACCCAGCGGCGGATTCAACGGAGGATCCAGTAGCGGATCCAGCGGCGGGGTTAATGGCGGGGTAAATGGCGGGATCAATCAGCCCCAGATCCTGATGTAGGGAGTCCAGGCCGCGCGCCTCACGCACGGGCACCTCCGCCAGCTGCACGCGGTCACCGAAACGCTCATGCCAGCGGTTGAACCACTTACCGGGCATGATTGCCGGTACGTAGCTAACACGCAGCACGGAGCGCTGCAGCACGGGGACGGGCAGAGCCTCCGGGGTCTGAATCATCGCCAGCTGCTCGGGATGCAGGTACACGCGGATGGGGGCCTCGACGAGCGCTTCGGTTTCTACCTGGTCGGTAGCGTTTTCGGGCGCGCTCTGCTCGAGGTCGATTGCGGTGAGGGCAAGGTCGTTGACGGGCTGCTCTTCGGGGATGCCTGCGGTGGAGGATGCGGATGAACTCATCCCTCCACGCTAGCACATCTTGGGCGGGGGCATTGGGGTCAGGCGAGCGGCCTCAACCCGGCGAGATAGTGCGCCCACCCCCCCCTGAAGGTAGGACTAGCTCTCGGCGATGTTATCGGCAGTGTTCTCAGCAGTTTCGCGATTAATGCGGCGTTCGCGCAGCTGAGTCACAATGACCAGCACCGTAATAACGATGGCAAGGGCGAGCGGGAACATCCACGGCTCCAGGCCGAGGGCTGCAAGAATTGCGAAGCCGATGGTGGTGTAAATGCACGCCCACATAAAGGTTCCAACCAGCATCGCGGGAACCCAGCGGCGCAGAGGCATTTTCGTGAAGCCGGTCGTGATGATGACCGCGGTTTGCAGACCCACGGTGAGATAGCAGAGGGGCACAGCAATAACGCCCCACCGGTTAATCAAGCAGCGCGCTTTACGGTAGAGCGGGCTGTCCATTGCTTTGCGGATGCGGTCGAGGCGGGCACCACCTTCAGCAGCGAGCACGCCAAGAGCGTACACGATGCTGGTGCGGACGATACCGACCACCCACATGAAAGCTAGGGCAACCTCAATCGGGAGTGTGTCAAACCATTCTTTCACCCGGCTATTCTCTCATGAGTGGGCGATATTGACCTGATTGAAGGTTTTTTGAGGCTTCTTATTCGACTTTTTGAGGGGGCAGAAAATTTTTTTAAACTTTTTTCAGTCGGGGGTTATTGCCCCTTGTTGCCTGCAATGGCGGGGATTTTACTTAGGTCAACCTTAGTTTATTGACAGGCTGTCGCTATTTTCAGCTTGTCACCCGCAGGGGAATTAGGATATATTTTTATTACCGAATAGGGCAGGCCTTGTGGGAAGGCCTTCCTAATCGGTCTAGAAGACTTTCTTCCTGTGTGTGATGCTAGAAAAGGAACCCCATGGATGGGGTTCCTTTTCTTTTTAACCACCCCAGCACCCCCAGACCACCCCAGCCCCCAGGGAAAGCAAAACCCCCGACAGCGTAAACTGTCGGGGTTTTGCACATAGTAAAAGCTAAAACTTACTTCTTATCCTGACGGCGCAGAGCACTCAGCGGTTTGGGCAGCTGAACCGGGTTCCAGGTGTTGCTCACCGCCTCAAAGGAGGAGCCGGCACCGGGGTGACGGTTCGTCGAACGAACACCACCGGTCGCAGTAGCACCGGTCGAGAGAGCCGAATCGTTCAGCGAGGCGATATCCAGCGCATCGAACTCGGAATCGTCCAGGACATCCGGCAGAGGAATCTCTTCGGGAACCGACTGAGCGGGAGCCTGAGCAGCAGGTGCCTGACGGACGGGCGAACCGTCACGCAGAGCCTGGCGGGCCACCGGCTGATCCGGGTGAATTGCGGGCTGCTGTGCGGGAGCTGCTACCGACTGGGCAGCAGGTACCGGCTGAGCGGGAACCGCACGTGCCTGAGCGGGCTCGCTCGGAACTACCGGTGCCTGCGCTACCTGATGCGGGGCCGACTGAGGCTGTGCCGCAGCGCGCGGCGCAGCAGAGGAAGCAGCGGAGCCTCTCTCCTGATCGAAGAGCACGCTACCGCGGCGAATCGGCTGGAAACGGCTCGGGCCCTGCT
Organism: Rothia gullae; assembly: GCF_024294905.1. Taxonomy (GTDB): domain Bacteria; phylum Actinomycetota; class Actinomycetes; order Actinomycetales; family Micrococcaceae; genus Rothia. The sequence continues at coordinate 135,681 of NZ_JANCOC010000001.1, read as the reverse complement.
GATGACGCTCCTGGCGGTGAGCCGCAGGCGGCTCGGTAGAACGAGCGACGGCAGAATGAGCAGGGACAGCACGAGAAGAATGAGCAGGTGCCACAGCAGGTGCGTCCGTGTGAGTAGTTACTTCGGCAGCCTCAGCTGAAGATTCCACCACAATGTGCGAACGACTGACCCCCGCCGTCTCACGGTTCACACCGCCAGCAGATTTGCGGGTAGCGGCCTCACGGGCAGCGGGGCGAGCCTGAGGTTCAGACTTTTCCGCAGCTTCAGCTACAGGAGCTTCAGCTTCCAAATCCTCTACCGGCTCGGAAGCGTCATCGTAAGCCTCTTCATCATCGGACTCTTCATCCTCAGATTCGTCCTCAAATGCATCTTCTGCCTCGGCCTTGGCTCGGCGCTCATCGCGGTTCGCCTTGACCTGGGTGGCATGAGGGTCCAGCAGACCAAAACGGCTCACAGCCCAAGCGCCACCGGCAAGAATCAGGAAGAGAACAGCCCAGCCCCACGCCACGGCATCAAAGAGAGCAAGAACGCCGCTCAGAAGGCCCAAACCAGCCAACGCAACAGCAACCAGCAGGGCAATACCGCTCGGGCTGGAAGTATCAAAGTAGGACAGAGACGAGAGCTTTGCGTCCTCCACAACCGGATTCTCGTCCGTGTACGGGGCAGTCGAGGAAGAATCGCGAATCTGTGAAATAGAAGCCATATCGGGCGCAGGTTGGGCGGATTCCTCCATCGTGTGGGAGGAACGGGAAGAAACCTGCGGAAGAGCGGAAGAGGGCAGGGAGGTACCCAACGGCACCGCATGATCGGAGGACTGGTACGCCTCCGACTCATTCAGCAGCACACCTGCGGAGGCGAGAATGTCCTCAGCGGTACGCTCGGCGCTAATCAGGGGACGCTCAGGTTCCATGGCGGAACCAGCGGGCGCGCGACGCAGACTCCTGGGCACAAACCACAGCAGCAAAATTACGGTCAGAATTACCAACACACCCGAGGTGTTCAACAGCGTCATATCAGGTCGCCCTCTATCGTCCCTTTATCCCTAGACTTTAATCATACCCTTATATTCCCGATGCTTTCCATAAGCGGCAAGAATCGGACTGGATATGTGCATATACCCCGGAAGGAATATGGACGCGAGGATGCCTCGCAGCCTCACTCCAGAAGTACCACTGAGCCCTCACAGTAGTACCCAGCACACGAAATGATATGTGCGAAACGAGGAAGGCGCCTTTCCCCGGGGCTAACGCCCCACCGGAAAGAATGCCTTCCTCAGCGTGGTTGGTATTTATCGGTTGCCCTCATGAGAGGGCGGATGCAGAGTGCTTAGCAGTTCTCTGCGACAAAGTCCTTCAGCCATGCGCGCAGGTCATCACCGAACTCGGGGCGCTCAGCAGCAAGAATAACGTTTGCCTTCAGGTAGGACAGCTTGTCACCGGTGTCGAAACGGCGGCCGGAGAAGACCACGCCGTAGACACCTTCGCCCTCCCGCTGAGCCAGGGTCTGCAGAGCGTCGGTCAGCTGAATCTCGCCGCCACGGCCCGGAGCGGTGTTCTCCAGAACCTCGAAGACCTTCGGGCTCAGAACGTAACGGCCGATCACAGCGTAGTTCGAGGGAGCCTCATCAGCAGCAGGCTTCTCAACCAGACCGGTAATCTTAACGAAACCATCCTCGCCCTCAACAGCCTCAATAGCAGCTGCACCGTAAGCAGAAATAGCCTCGCGGGGAACCTCCATCAGAGCAACGACGGAACCGCCGGTACGCTCCTGGACCTCCACCATGCGAGCGAGCAGGTCTTCCTTCTCATCAATCAGGTCATCGCCGAGCAGAACAGCGAATGCTTCGTCGCCAACGTGGCGCTTTGCGCGCAGAACAGCGTGGCCCAGACCCTTGGGGTCGCCCTGACGCACGTAGTGCAGGTCACCACCCATCTCATTGGTAGCTACCACGGAGGCGAGCAGGGCGTCCTTACCCTGCTCAGCGAGCTGCTGCTCCAGAACGGGAACACGGTCGAAGTGATCCTCGAGAGCGCGCTTGTTACGGCCGGTAATCATCAGAACGTCGTTCAGACCGGCACGAATTGCTTCCTCCACCACGTACTGAATCGCGGGGCGATCGACGACGGGGAGCATTTCCTTGGGGTTTGCCTTCGTTGCGGGCAGGAATCGGGTGCCCAGACCAGCAGCAGGAATAACTGCCTTAGTAACAGACTTAATTTCAGTAGCCATGCCACAAGAATACCCTAAGTTGTAAAGTGCTTAATGCGATTTATCGACACTATGACATGAAAAAATCTTCAACGTGACTAACTACATATCCGCGGTGGTACATTCTTAGGTGTGCAGAGAAAATACGCCCCGCGTTACCCAATGCTATTTTTCTCAAACCCTATACTAAAAAGTGGAATCTACACTCCGGCAGAATAGCTCGCTTTTTGCCGCTCATTAGGATGTTTTCATCCCATACATGGATGCCTCTCAGCCCAGATTCAGCGCACCCCTACGGGTACGCTGCCCCAATACTTCACCCAAGACCCGCAACGACGATGGGACACCCCATGAACCTCAATACCGCAGCCGCCACCAGCAACTCCGAAACCGGTGCCAGCGCAGACGACATCTCCCTGGATAAAGACATTCTCCGCTCTCAAATCCGCCCACGCCGCCTTACCGCACGCAGCCACCGCGGCGAACACGGACAGCAGCATCTAGCTGACCTTTTCACCCACCACATTCTCGAGGCGGTCGCGCAGCGGACCCACTCCCCCGGCACCATTGCGGCATATCTGCCCACCAAATCTGAGCCACCCATTCTTCAAGCACTAAACGCTCTCCATGAGCAGGGACACCGCATCCTCGTGCCCGTCGTGCGTCCCGGCCGCAAACTCGCCTGGGTGCACTGGGACCCCGCCGTTGAACATCCGCTCAATCCCATGGGAATCCCCGAACCCGAAGGCGAAGAACAGGACTCACAGGCATTCGTAAACGCCGATTTGCGCCTCATCCCCGCTCTCGCCTTTGATGCTGGCGGGCACCGCCTCGGTCAAGGAGGCGGCTACTACGACCGGATTATCCCCCTGCTCAGCGCACAGCAACTGAAGGAGCAGAGCATCGGCGTGGTCTTTGCTGACGAAATTTATGAAGCTATCCCCTACGATCAGTGGGACGCTATTCTGCCGGTGATTCTCACTGAGCGGGGTATTTTCCACGCTCACCAGCAGGGCTAAAAGCACCCGACTCCCCATGCCCGGTTCGCTTTTGATTGACACCCCGAATCTTTATGCAAAACGCAAAGATATGCAGGAACACACCAACAAAATCACTCACGAAAAAGGCGAAAAGAAACAGAAATGGCTATTTGAGAAGAAAACGCAAATAGCTCCCAAGCTTTCAAAAGCGGTACACTCAAACCACGTTAATAAACCATCCCAGCGAAAACGGATACAGAAGGACAAAATGCCGGTCTACGTTTACCAGTGCAAGAATTGCAACCACGTCTTTGAACAGCGCCAGTCCTTTAGCGACGCCGCACTGCGCATCTGCCCGCAGTGCGGCGAAGAAACCCTACGCAAGCGCTACAACACCGTCGGCGTGACCTTCAAGGGCTCCGGCTTCTACAGCACCGACAAGGGAAACTCCTAAACGGAAGTTCCACACCAGCCAAAACGAGGGGCGGGGGCACACCAGGTTGCCCCCCCCCCGGGGGGTTATAAGGCCCCCCCCCACGGGGGGCGGAACCCAATTTTTTAACCCCGGGGGGGGTCCCCCGCCCCGCCCCCCCCGCCCCCCCCCCCCCCGCCCCCGCCCCCCCCCCCCCCCCCCCCCCCCGCCCCCCCCACCCCCCCCCCCCCCCCCCCCCCCGGGGGGGGCCCCCCCCCCCCCCCCCCCCCCCCCCCTCGGCGTTTAAGAAGCACTCCCGACTGGATGCGCTACACGATATTGTTACCCCAGTGCGGGGGACGCTGCTGACGCATCCATTCCAGACGCTCGCGCTCCTCCGGGGTCAGCGGCTGCACGGAAGTAGCCGCGCTCTGAGAACCCGCCTTCTGGGAGTTCTGGCTCTGGGCATCAGCTTTCTTCGCTGAAGCCGCAGCAGACGAGGTACCCGAAGCCACGGCCGGAAAAGCCACGATCGGAGGCGTCGTCACACCCACCAGCAGAGGCTCAGCCCCACTCACCGAGCCGCCGCCGCTCACACGACGGTGACCGCGGCGAGGCTTCGGCGTCGACGAATAACTAGCCACGAATCTCAGCGCCCTCATCCATATCCAGGTAGTGCAGCACGCGCGCCACCACAGCGTCAGGATCGGCGAACACTTCCAGGGTACCCAGCGTAATGTAGTTCCAGCCCGTGCGGCTCAGACGCTCCGGCAGCAGACGGGTACGCTCACGCACCGAAGCACGCGCGTAATTCTGCTCGCCATCAGAGCACGCCACCAGCGGCATAGCCACCGGAGCACTCGGCTGCGAAGACACCCCGGGATCCACACCCAGCGCGGGCACCGGCTCAGCAGCCAGCTTCTCCGGGGCGTGCGCAATCAGAGCTATATCGCCCTCACCGCGGCTCACGCGCACACCGCTAGCCTGCAGGCGAGCCACCAAATCGTTCATTAGCCAATCGCCCAAATCCGGGGTGTCCGCATTATCAGCTGCCAAGAATGCGTTACGTGGCAGGGTCTCCGGCACGCGCTGCGCCTTCGCCTCCGCCTCTTCACGTGCCTGACGTTCCGCGTGCTCACGTAGCAGGTGGTAGAAGTCCACCGCACCATGATGCAGCTTCTGCGGGTCCAGCTCCGACGGGTCAATGCACGAAACAATACGCAGGGCGCGGCGGGCACGAGTCAACGCTACCACAAAGCCTTGGCGACCGTGCTCGGCAGACAGCTGACCCAAATCATACGATGCCTGACCCAAGCGGGCACGGCCCACACCCAGAGAGAAAATCACGGTGTCGCGTTCGAGGCTCTCAGCGCGGGTCAGATCGACCACGCGGAAAGACTCCTCACCGGCGGCGAAGAACGGCGCCAGCTGCGGGTACAGGCTCAAGGCGTGACGCACCGACTCAGCCACACGCTGAGCGTGCTTCGGGCTAGCAGTCACAACCGCCAGCGAACGATCCGGGGTACGGTACACGTGCTCAAGCACCAGGTTCGTCACGCGCTCCACCTCAACACCGGGCGAATCCAGGTTCGCGTTATCGCTGACCTTACCGCGAGTATCAATGTACTCAACGGTCAGCGAAACGGCAGGCTGAGAGGAGGCGCGACTCACCGGAGCCGCATGCAGCTGCGAACCGTAGAACTCACGGTTCAGGTAGTCCAGAATCACCGGGTCCATGCTGCGGTGCAGCATCGCCAAGGTGCGGTTGGGAAGCACGGTAGCGAGCACGTCAAAGGTGCTGTCCAGCTGCTCATCGGTCGGTTCGGGCGCACCGAAAGTCGGTGCGGATACGATGAACGGCGAGGGGTAACCCGAATGCGGGTCGCCCAGGGCAATCACCTGGTCGGCGCGGGTAATCGCTGGCAGGTTTGCCGCCAGCGGGGTCGACTCGGAGTCCAGCAGCAGCACCGTATCAAAACGCATGGAGGCGGGAACCTTACGCGCCAGGGCGAAGGGGCTTGCAGTCCACAGCGGCAACAGGGTACGCGCCATGACCGGGGCGTGAGTCAACAGCTCCTCGAGCACGAACTCGTAGCCGCGCAGCTGACTCTTCAGGTACGCCGCCTGGTCGTGCTCAGACTCAATACGTTCAGTCCACACGCGCGCAATCTTCGCCAGCAGACGCGCCGGGGCGCTGGTCATGTGGGCGTAGTCGGCGCGACGGAAACGGGATTCCGTGTCGCGCAGACGGTCGCCGTCCAGCAGCTTACCTTCGTGATGCTGCAGCAAGAATTCCAGGGCAGACTGCCACCAGGCGAGCTCCAGCTCAGCGGAAACAGCCTCAGTTGGAACCTGATGTGCGTACAGGTCATCGAGCAGCTCCGACAGGCCGCGCTCACGCAGCTTCTGGGTCAGAGCTTCACGCTCAGGCAGGGTCATCAGCAGCATGCGATCCGCCATGAGGGCGTCCAGGCGCGCATCCAGCACGTCCAGCTCGGTGCGCACAAAATCGGTGCCCTCAACGGTGTCAGCCAGGACAATCCCCAGGCCCGCCAGCTCAGAAACCAGGGAGTTCAGGGTGTCAGCCAGCTGATCCAGGTTCTCCGGGATCTGCGGGGTGCGGGGCGCCTCAATATGGCGAATCCACTCGGCACGTTCCGCCTGAACTACCTTCAGCTGCTCGTGCAGGTCACCAATATTCACGCCGGGCAGGATGTACTCCTTCGCTGCGCGGCGCAGGCGGGAACGCTGCATACTGCTCATCTCGATGCCGTTCTCACGGCGCCACGCACCGGAGGCAGTCGCTGCGATGAGGTCGGTCACCGGACGGTCGTAGACGTCCGCGCGGAACCGCTTGAGTGTCTCACGGATGCGCATCAGAATCGCCAGCTGCGACTCCCACTCGGCGATGGTGCAGCCGCAGCGCAGACCCAGCATGGCGCTGGTGCGGTTCATCGCCTCGCGCAGGTTCAGCAGGGAGGACTTGAGGGTAACGACCAGGGCGTAGGCCTCGGCGGCTTCCTCATCATTGACCAGGCGGGCACGGTACCACGGGGAGATACGCGAAGCCGCCGCAAAACCATCAATCTCGCCTAGGCGCACCAGCTCGGCACGCGCCTGCTCACGCTCCATGAGCGCATCAAGCATAGGGCGATCAAAACGCACACGGGTTGCCGGACCGTCCTCGGAGGCGGTCAGCTCAGCCAAACGCTGTAGCGCCGAGTAGACAGAGATCTGCCAGTTCGCGTCCTTGTTCAGCAGGGCACGAATGTGGTCGAGCAGCGCGGCACGGGTCGCCACAAGCTCTTCGTTCAGGTCCTCAGAGTTCGGTTCTTCCGCACCCTCATTGCGCACAATCGCGCGAATGAACTCGGCGCGCTGAGCTTCAGCGTCATGTTCGGCAAGCAGATCGTAGCGCAGGCTCTCAATGCCGGTGCGTTTGAGTAGCGCCGAGAATTCAGCCAGGGTAGAGCGTTTCTCGCCCACCACGAGCACAGACTTACCACGACCCATCAGGGCGGAAGCAATGTTCACGGCGGTACGCAGCGGTTCGGTGCCGGGCGCCGCGGTAATCGTGAAGGAGAAACCGCTGACCGCGGTGTCGATAATCTCCTGGGCGTTCGCGTCAGCGTCCAGCAGGAGCATTTCTTCTGACGGGTCGCGCTGATCCAGGGGCTGCTGCAGATTGTGGGCGTTGAGCTCGCGCGGCTTCACGCCGGGAACCTTCAGTGCCGCCAGGTCACGAACCAGCGGGGTGATGGCGGTGTGCGGTAGCTCGCCCAGGCTTTCCTTCAGGTCAGCAAAGGTGGAGATGAAGTACTTCGACTCAATGGTCATGCCCGGAATACGACCGGCAGATGCGCGCATACGCTCGATAACCGGCTCGGGGTCCAGGCGGGACATGGAGTTCGCCAGCTGCGCCACGTCCATGGTGCCCAGGTCGATGCCGTACTCTTGTTTGATCTGGCGGACCATCGCCGGGTTCAGGCGTGCGGAACCGGCGAGGCGCAGCTCGAAGTCGTCGTCCTTCGGGTGCGGGGTGATGCTCAGCGGCGCCATAAGAATCGGCGCGATGAAACGCTTCTCGTAGGCGGCGGCGGCGTCCCGGGTGTCGTGTGACAGCCAGGAGGCGGTACCCGCCACGAAGTAGCCGGAGTCAAGGCCGTGGTCGGTGGCGAGTTCGTAAATTTTGGTGCGCAGGGTGCGGGCGGAGCGCATGCCCGCCTCAAGCTGCGATTTGTCACGCAGGATTGTGGAGAGGCGGGTCTTGCGTCCGGCGAGTAGCTGAGCCAGGCCGGAGGGGTTCGATTCGGACAGGTCGATGTGCACGTAGTCAACCTGGTTGAAGTCGAGCATCGCGTCCGGGCCGGTGTAGACGTCCATCTGTTCTGCCCAGCGCTCAAGCCCCGCCGAGGGGTCGAAGTCCTTGTGGGCGGGGTTCAGGTGTGCGGGTAGCTCGGCGATGTTGATTTCGTCGGCTACTTCGTGGGTTTCCGCTGCTGAGGTCCCGGCGGCTGCGGTGGGCTGAGCAGTATCAGCCGGGGTGCCGGGTGCGTGTTGCGCGTCGGTAGGCTCGGGAATCTGGTTCACGTCGTGAGTGTCCTTGTGGGTCAGTGCGGTGTACGTTTGTGCGTACACACTGAAGATGGTGGTTCTTCCGGGGTCCTCTGCCCGGGTGTCTCAAACGGGGCGGGTGTCAGCGTGTGCTTGCGTGCTTAGTGTGCCCGCGTGCTTTGCCTGTTCCTCTGTGCTTACTTCGACCACATTGCGATGTTCGCGACGAGTAGCACTACGGTCACCAATACGTAGAAGACCAGGGCGGGCAGAAGCGCCCAACGGTATTTGGGTGCCAGTTCGCCTTCCAGGTTGCCGAAACGCAGGGAGCGGAAGAGGAAGAAGCTCAGAATCGCGCCGGGCAGGTTACCGATAATGACCAGCAGAACGGTCAGGTACAGGGCGTAGGCTCGTTCGGTGCGTTCGTTCTCTGCACCTGCGAACTTGAGGGTGCCGCCCAACAGCAGGCTGAGGCATGCGTTCAGGAAAGCCACGGTGAAGAAGGGAATCTTCAGAGCTTCTTGGAAGTCCATCTGGGAGTTCGCTGCGCCCAGAGCAATCCACAGCAGTAGCAACGCGGGGATAATCATGAGGTACCAGAACAGGTACTTACGCATCTTCTCGGTATTTTCGATGAGCGCGAAAATTGCGGTCACAGGGTGTCTCTTTCAGATGATCTCAGGCGGATTCGGTCAGATTCAGGAGGAGTGAGTGAAGGAGCAGACGGGCACGGTAATGCCTTGTCAGGCGTCGATTTCGCCCCCACTGTTGAGAGCTTCATCCACCTGGTCTTGCAGGGACTCGCGGCGCTCATATTCAACGAATTCAATATAGCGGCGCACGATGTAGTCCAGCAGCACCGACAGCGCAACGAAGGAGTAGTAGGGCTTACGCTGAGTGCTGATGTGGGTGGGGGTGGTCTGGTAGTGCAGGGAGTACTCGGCGTGCGAGGACATGTAGTTCACACCAATGGCGGTCACCGCAATCATGGGGATACGGCGCAGCGCCAGCATCTTAATGTGTTCACGCATGTTCTCGGTCTGACCGGAGAAAGACACAATGATGACCACATCGTCCTGGGTCATATTGTTCATGGCGCTTTCGAACTCATTACGTGCCGGAATGACATGGCAGAACTTACCGCAAACCTGCATGGACTTGGCAAATTCCTGCACGGCATTGCGCTGAGCGTAGCCGGTACCGAAGCAGTACACAGTGCGAGCCTCATGGATGCGCTTGAGCAGTCCGCTCAGTTCCATATGCTCGAGGTAGTCGTATGTGCGCTGAATGTCTTCGCGGCCGCTCTCAATGAACCGCGGGTTGAAGGGTTCGCTACGGTTCAGAGAAGACTTAATGAAGTACTTCAACTCAGCAAATCCGGAGAAGTTCAGCTTCTTCGTCAAACGGATAATTGAGCTGGTTGAAGTATAGGTTTTATGTGCCAGAGAGTTGATCGTTGACTCTGCAACGAACTCTTCGTTCTCTAGCATGAATGCCAAAATTTCCCGTTCAGTTTCACTGAATCGGTGCTGGTTCGCATTCACGACGTCTTGTAAATCCACTCAAAGCTCCTGAATCCGATGGTGAGCAATATATAAATAGTACACGCTCTAGAGTCATCGGCCAGGGTGGGTGAGGATGGTCATCTCTCACTTTGAGTGTGTATGCCAGCAGATTTGAGCCTGAGTGCGAGCCGGGATACAGCTTCGCCGGCGGCATCGGTGTTATCCGATACCGCCGGCAAAGTCTATACCTTATGAGGCGTTATGCCGTCAGGCGGTTGAAAGCTGAAGTCTCTTAGGAGAGGGTCTTAGCTTCGTTCACCATGGTCTCGAAACGCTCGCGAACCTGGGGAACGTCCATGCCGACGATGACCTGGAATGCCTTGCCCTTGCGGACGAGGCCCAGAGCACCTGCATTCTTGAAGTCTGCATCCGAGGTGCTGACGAGGGACTCATCAGCAACGGAGACACGCAGGCGGGTTGCACAGTTGTTCACGGTGGTGATGTTCTCTGCGCCACCGAGCAATTCGAGGAAGCCTGCTGCGCGGGGTGCGTAGAGGTCGCCGTCAGCGGACTCTGCTGCTGCGCCGCCGTCCTTCTCAGCAGCCTTAGCGGCCTTGTACTCTGCCTTGCTGTAGAGCTTGGTCTCGCCGCCGTCTTCTTCACGACCGGGGGTCTTGAAGTCGAACTTCAGGATCATGAAGCGGAAGATCACGAAGTACAGGACGGTGAAGCACAGGCCCACACCGATCTGCATGAGGTAGGTGCCGGAGTGGTTTGCCCACAGCGGGATCCAGTTCTGGAACAGGAAGTCCAGCAGACCGCCACCCATGTAACCAACCAGGCCCAGCTGGTACATGATTGCTGCCATGGATGCTGCCAGGATTGCGTGGACCAGGAACAGCGGGGGTGCCAGGAACAGGAAGGTGAACTCGAGGGGCTCGGTAATACCGATCAGCATTGCGGTGAGGCTGACGGGGATCAGCAGAGCGAGAACTTCCTTGCGCTTCTCGGGACGAGCAGTGGTGTAGAACGCCGCTGCGATACCGATGGGTGCGAAGACCTTGGAGTTACCGTGCAGTGCGAAGCCGCCGCCGGGGAACAGTTCCTTCAGGGGCTTGTCGCTCTTTGCGAATTCGGTCAGGTGGCTCGGCCAGTCCTTAGCGATACCGTTCGGGGTAACAACGTTACCGAAGACGAACGGGGAGTAGATGAAGTGGTGCAGACCGGTCGGAATCAGGAAGCGCTCGAGGAAGGTGTAAACCCACACGCCGAGTGCGCCGGATGCGATGAAGAAGCCCTGCAGGGAGGAGATGCCGTGCTGAGCGTAGGGCCACAGCCAGGAGAACAGGAATGCCACGGGCATCATCAGGAAGAAGCAGACACCGTAGATGTACTGGGAACCCTGGAAGATACCGAGAAAGTCGGGCAGCTTCTTGTCGAACCAACGGTTGTGTGCCCACACCACGATTGCGGAGATGATGATGGCACCGAAGATACCGGTGTCCATGGTCTTGATACCGGCGATCATCTTCAGACCGGTACCTGCCGCGCTCTTAGAGATGTCGGTGGTGTAGTCCAGGTCGAAGAAGCCGGCGCCGCCCTTGCCCCATACCTTGAGCATGGTGCCGACGAAGTAGTTGAAGGTCAGGTAGACCATTGCAGCTTCCATCACTGCACGTGCGTTAGCGGTCTTTGCCAGTGCAATGGGCAGACCGATTACGAAGAGCAGTTCCATCTGGTTGAAGACGGTCCATGCGCCGGACTCCCAAACAGACCAGAAGTGGTTCCACGCGCTTTCCTTATCAGCAGCGAGGGGAATCAGGTCGCCGTTCTGTGCAATGATCGCAATACCGACCGCGAGGCCAGCGAATGCGAAGAGAAGAACGGGTGCCAGCATGGCAGAGCCGAACCTCTGTACTTTTTCCATCATGAGGCTATACGCCCTTTCGGGTTGTCGAGTGAGCGGACGCAGGGGTTGGCGATCGTTGCCAGCCTGCGATGGTCACACCGCATCTTTATACCCCCAAACGAAAGTATATGAGATGGGTGCCACATATCCTGCGTGCGCTAAATGCCGAATGTGTTTTAGACAAAAACAATAATGCCAGGTCATACCTGCCCACAGATACCAAAAGCAGATGTTTTGAAAGAGTTTTTCAGAACCTGAAACATCTCCCGGCACTGGTTAAAAATACTTGCTGCAGATGAGACTTTTTCCCTATTACCTAGCGCACAGAATCGATAGCATAAACAGTGCACCCATAGGTCAGAGTGCATAAAACACTCGCCGCCTCAATGCGCGGTGCGCATATCATTCTTCAACCTCCCACATACACCGGATTTAATACATGCGCTTCCTCACCCTCAACACACACAGCTGGTGCGAAATCCACCAGATTGCCAAAATCCGCACCCTCGCAAAGTTCATCATTGAACAGCAAGTGGATGTCATTGCGTTGCAGGAAGTCAACCAGCTCACCTCCACCCCCGCGGTGAAGGAGCCCCTCAACTACCGCGGCGGCGCAGGAGTTCCAGTCCACGAAGACAACTACGCCCTGCTACTCGTGCAGGCACTCAACGAAATGGGCGCAACCTACGAGTGGGCCCTCACCGAAGCCCACATCGGTTGGGATCTCTACGACGAATGCGTAGCAATTCTCTCGCGCCTGCCGATTCGCGGCATCAAGCCCATCGACATGTCCCCCGAGTACGGCTACCACCAGGTACAGCGCCGTGCAGCACAGGCGGCGCTCATCGAAACTGAGACGGGTACCTTCTGGTGCGCAACCACCCACATGTCCTGGTGGGACTTCGACGGCGACCCCCTCTTCGCTCAGGAATACACCCGCCTCTCACAGGCCCTGGCAGAATGTGCCCTCACCGCACCCGTACTGCTCGGCGGCGACTTTAACTCCGCCGCGCATCTGAGCGATGAAGGCTACGCGCTGGTCACCTCCAGCGGCATGGTTGATACCCGCTCACTGGCGGAGCACACCAACGGCGAAAACACTGTCCACCGCGAAATTGCCGGCTGGGAAGGTAGCACGGACGCCAAGCGTATTGACTTCGTGTTCGCTGACCGACTGCTCACGGTGAACTCGCACGCGGTAGTCTTCCGCGACAACTCCCCCGAAGCCATCTCTGACCACAGCGGTCTACTCCTGGAAATTGACCCCTCCAGCTGGGCACCGCAGAGCCTCCTTACGCCCCTCACCACCCAGAACTAAAGGCATCAGACTTTAGCCGCCTCTAGGGCGGCCCCGCACAACACTCGTCCATACCAAGGAAAGGAAGAACAATGACGACCCAGACCCAGTGGTGGCAGGAACCCGTTGTCTATCAGATTTACCCCCGCTCCTTCAACGATTCCAACGGCGACGGCATCGGCGATCTGCCCGGCATTACCGAGAAGATTCCCTACCTCGCCAAGCTCGGTATTCAGGTGCTGTGGCTTTCCCCCATCTACGCTTCCCCAAACGATGACAACGGCTACGACATCTCCGACTACCGCGCCATCATGGCCGAATTCGGCACCATGGAAGACTTCGATGAGCTGCTCGAAACCGCGCACAAGCACGGCATCAAGCTCATGATGGACTTGGTCGTCAACCACAGCTCCGACGAGCACGAATGGTTCAAGCAGGCACGCTCCTCCAAGGACAACCCCTACCGCGACTACTACATCTGGCGCGACCCTAAGGGCTTCGACGAGGATGGCAAGCCGATTCCGCCGAACAACTGGATTTCCTGCTTCAGCCCCTCCGTGTGGGAATGGGACGAGGCGACCGGCCAGTTCTACCTGCACTACTTCTCCGTCAAGCAGCCCGACCTGAACTGGGAGAACCCGAAGGTCCGCGAAGAGGTCTACGACATCATGCGCTTCTGGCTGGACAAGGGCGTGGACGGCTTCCGCATGGACGTCATCAACCTGATTTCTAAGGACCTTTCCTTCCCCGAGGACCCGGCAGTCCTCGCTGGCGGCCTCGACAACTCCCTGGCTGTTGCAGCCAACGGCCCGCGCGTACACGAATTCCTGCAGGAGATGAACCGCGAGGTATTGAGCAAGTACCCGGTCATGACCGTGGGCGAAACCCCCTGCGTGACCGTGGACGACGCCGCACTCTACACCGGTTTCGACCGCAACGAACTGCAGATGGTGTTCCAGTTCGAGCACATGGACGTAGACGCCTCCGAAGGTGGCGTGACCGGCAAATGGTCCGACCGCCGCTTCAACCTGGTTGACCTCAAGAAGGTCCTCACCCACTGGCAGGAGGGCCTGCACGGCCGCGGCTGGAACTCCCTGTACTGGAACAACCACGACCAGCCGCGCACCGTCTCCCGCTTCGGTAACGACTCCCCCGAGTACCGCACCTTCAGCGCCAAGATGCTCGGCACCGTGCTGCACCTGATGCAGGGCACCCCCTACATCTACCAGGGTGAAGAGCTGGGCATGACCAACGTCTTCTTCGACGATGTGAAGGACTACAACGACCTGGAGATTCACGACTCCTGGCGCAAGTACGTTGAAGAGTCAGGCCGCGTTTCTGCTGAGGATATGCTGCGCTACATCAGCGCCTCCGGTCGCGATAACGCCCGCACCCCCATGCAGTGGACCGCTGGCGAGAACGCAGGCTTCACCTCCGGCACCCCGTGGCTGAAGCTGAACCCGCGTTACACCGAAATCAACGCGGAGGCAGAGCTCGCTAACCAGGATTCGGTGTTCTACCACTACCGCGACCTGATTAGCCTGCGCCGCGAGCACCCGATCGTCCTGACCGGCGAGTACCGCCTGCTGGATGAAGAGGATGACCAGGTTTACGCCTACCTGCGCGTGAACTCCGACGAGGACGCCGCCGCAACCGGCGAGCGCGCCCTGCTAGTCGTCGCGAACTTCACCGATGACACCGTTCAGCTGAACTACGCGGGCGGCAACCTGGATTCGGTGGTGCTGACCAACTCGCAGGCACTCTCCCCGACTGAGCTGAAGGCAATCGAGAACACCCCGAAGCTGATTAGCTCGAACTACCGCGATGAGAACCGCGAGTTCACCGACGAGGGCACCCTGTTGCGCCCCTACGAGGCAAAGGTGTACCTCTTCGGTAACGCCAAGTAGTCCTACCCCACTCATACTGTGCGAAGGGGGACCAGATACAGACATTCTGGTCCCTCTTCGCCCTATACTTCAATCACAGACAAAACTTGTTCCCCTTTTCGGCTGGATGGCCGGTATAGAAAGGCAATTATGAGCAACTCCGAGGCATACGAGGTTCCCTCCTACGAAGGCCGCCAGTGGTGGAAGGAAGCCGTGGTGTACCAGGTGTACCCCCGCTCCTTCAACGACGCGAACGGCGACGGTATCGGTGATCTGAAGGGCATTACCGAGAAGCTGCCTTACTTGGCTAAGCTGGGCATCAACGTCATTTGGCTCTCCCCCGTGTTCGACTCGCCGAACGTGGACAACGGCTACGACATCTCTGACTACTTCGCGATCATGAGTGACTTCGGCACCATGGAAGACTTCGATGAGATGCTTGAAACCGCTCACAAGCACGGTATCAAGATCCTGATGGACCTGGTCGCAAACCACACCTCCGATGAGCACCCCTGGTTCAAGGAATCCCGCTCCTCCAAGGACAACCCCTACCGCGACTACTACATTTGGAAGGACCCGAAGGGCTTCGACGAGGACGGCAACCCGATTCCTCCGAACAACTGGGCGTCCGAGTTCGGCGGCCCGGCGTGGGAGTGGGACGAGGCAACCGGCCAGTTCTACCTGCACATCTTCTTCAAGGAACAGCCCGACCTGAACTGGGAGAACGAGAAGGTTCGCGAGGACCTGTACTCCATGGTCCGCTGGTGGCTGGACAAGGGCGTTGACGGCTTCCGCCTGGATGCTATCAACATCATCTCCAAGCCCGAGGGCTACCCGGATGACCCCTCCACCGACTATGAGAAGCACACTTCCTCGATTCCGTTCGTCATTACGAACGGCACCATGGTGCACCCGTGGATGAAGGAGCTCACCCGCGAAACCTTCAGCCGCTACGACGTGATGACCGTGGGCGAGACCAGCGCAACCAGCCCCGAGGACGCTAAGCTGTGGGCTGGCTACCACACCGGTGAGCTGAACATGATCTTCCACTTCGATCACATGGGCGTGGATAACGACCCGAACGGCAATCTGGGCGGCAAGTGGTCCTACGCACCGTACAAGCTGACCGAACTCAAGCGCATCCTGAACGACTGGCAGACCACCCTGGAGGGTAACGCCTGGGGGTCGCTGTACTGGAACAACCACGACCAGCCGCGCGTTGTCTCCCGCTTCGGTAACGATTCGGATGAATTCCGCACCCTGTCCGCTAAGCAGCTTGCTACCACTCTGCACTTCATGCAGGGCACCCCGTACATTTACCAGGGTGAAGAGCTGGGCATGACCAACGTGAAGTTCAATTCGATTGAGGATTACCGCGATGGTGACTCGATCCGCTTCTACGAGGACATGCACGTTGACCACAAGCGTCTGAGCCACGAAGAGGCGATGCAGGCGATTTACATTAAGGGCCGCGATAACGCTCGTACCCCGGTTCAGTGGGATGCCTCCGCTAACGGTGGTTTCAGCCCCGAGGGTGTGACCCCGTGGATTGCTGTGAACCCGAACTACCCGGCGATTAACGCTGAGGCTGTTCTGGCTGATGAGGATTCGATCTTCTACCACTACCAGCAGCTGGTGGCTCTGCGCCGCGGCAAGCTGAAGGACCTGATGGTTTACGCAGCCTTCGCTCCGGTGGATTCGGTTCAGGTTCCGCACAACGAGGATGAGGCTGTGTACGCGTACACCCGTACCGGTGGTGCGGATGGCAGCCCCACGAACGAGTCTTTGCTGGTTGTTTCGAACTTCACTGCCGAGGAGCAGGAGCGCGACTTCGCTGTGCTTTCTGAGGCTCGTGAGGCTGGTGCTCGTGTTGAGCTGGTGAGCTCGAACTACAAGGACGACGCGGGTTCGACCCTGCGCCCCTACGAGGCGAAGGTGTACCACATCGTTCGCTAAGCGCTGTAGCTCGTTGAGTGCTACCGCGTGCCGATAAGGTGATAGACAGCAGAAGGAGGGTGAGGCTTATGCCCCGCCTTCCTTTTGTGTTGTCTCCTGTGTTCTCCCGGCGTGCTTTCGGCTCTACTTAGCTGGAGGCTCTGCTCAACTGGAGAAGACGAGCTGCAGGATCGGCACAGCGAGCGCTATCATTCCTACGCTGACGGCCGCCCCTGCGGCAATGACGGGGGCTGCGGTACCTTCGTGCCGGTAGTGGGTTTCCAGAATGACGATATTAGCTGCTGGCGGCAGAACAGCCAGAAGGAAAAGCACCTGCGGATGCGCGAGCAACTGGTCAAAGTACACGCCCGCCGTATCGTGTGCCCAGTGGGCGAGTGCCAGCACGCCGATGCCGTAGACGCTCACGAGCACGGCGCGTAGGAATGCCCATCCGGCGGCGCAGGTCAGGTCGGCGCGGTGTAGCTTGGCGACACCGAGCCACATGCCCAGAACAATCAGTCCGATAAAGCTGAAAATCCAAGTCAGTACCCGGTAGAAACCTGCCCCGTGAACACTCAGGAAAGAGCCGGTGGGCAGGCAGAGTAGCCCCACCACTACGGCAATAACCGGCGGGCTGGTACACAGCCCCCGCAGCACCGTGCGGAGGGTTTCACCACGGCTCCTAGTGGCTCGTGCATCCTCTGTTGTGTGTGAGTTCTGTACGGCTCGTGCGCTTGAGGCGGCACGCTCCCCGGCATATGTTTTAGAACCGCCGCGTAGTAGCGAGGTACCCAGAATATTACCCATGATGGAGTTGCCGATATACGCACCGATGTAGACTCGCACGGCTTCCTCACCCCAGAACCCGGCAACCACGGGGATCCCGAAGAGTCCCGCGTTCAGATAGACGAAGGCGAGTTTCTGCACGGGGTCGCGGGTGATGCGCCCGGCACAGAGCACTCCGAGAAGCATCAACACCATGGTGGAGGCTGCAACGAAGAAAAGCTCAGGGCGACTGGTGGCGACGGTGTAGACGATGACGGCGGGAATGATCCAGCGGGTCAGCAGGGCGGAGGCGCTTTCTTTCAGGCGGTTACCCCAGTGCTCGGGCAGCAACCTTGTGAGCCCGAATCCTGCCCCTAAGTAGAGGAGTGGGAGGATGAGTCCCATGCTCGTTCCTTTCGCTGTTGCTGTGTCTGTGCCGTTGTTTTACGGCTAAGGCCCCTGTCTAATAACCCTACCCTGAACCTGCAGGTTGAGAGTTACTACTTTTTCGTTGTATTTTTCAAAATTTTCGCGTCATATTGCATCATATTCGCTAATAATTTCGTTTTTATGCGGTTCACTTCTAGTCTTGATTTGTAGGAAGAATAAGTACTCACTCTATTTTTCAATCTATCGCCGATACTCATTTTTGCGAAAGTAGGAACTAGGCTGTTTCTTCTTTTCGCGAGATATACATTCAGGAGCCCTCATTGCAGCAACCGTATCGTTCTTCCCCTCCCGATGCTGGGGGTGTCCAGCAGCGTCCTGCGCAGGTTTCCAGTCAGCATGCTGATGCGCATATTCCGTGGCGTTCTTCATCGTCTTCCTCAGATTCGAACGCTTCGATTGTAGTGCAGGCTGCCGCTGCAGATAATACGCCTGTAGCGCCGGTGCGCGCTCCTGAGCACACGTTTAGGGTTCCTCACCCGGTGTTGAGCGTTATCTCGTGGGTGATTGCGGCTGCGAGCGCTGTATGGCTTGTCATTCTGGTTGTTTCGTTGACGATGATTGTGGCATCGGGTCTGAGCCATGATTCTGAGTTTGTGATGCTGACCTATGGTGTGTACATGGCGTGCGCGTTTGGGTTCTGCTGTTTTGGCACGTTTTTTGCTTTGCATTTTGGGTTGGGGTCGAGCGCTCATTGGCGTGATTCGATTCGTCACCCGCATCACCCGCATTAAAGTTTTTATTTCTCGTGTGGTTTTGGGGAGAGTTTTTAGTTCTTTTATTTGAACTCTTGTTTTAAATATTTTGGCGTTTTTCTTTAAATCCACGCTTAAGTACCGCCTGTTTTTTCTATACCTCCGTATAAAAAGCCGCCCGGCGCATCCACATTCGGATGCACCGGGCGGCTCCTTCACAGGCCTTGCCTTCGCTATGTTGCGGGTTCGAAGGGGTTGAGGAGTCTAACCGGGAGGCGCTCAAAATCTTTGACGTTACGCGTTACAAGGGTAAGGCTATGTGCCAGCGCGGTCGCAGCGATCCAGGCATCGTTCTCCGGCGCTTTATCCGGCACGTGAAGTCCAGCGCAACAATCAGCTACAGCCGCATCAATAACAAGAGTTCGCTTCTGAAATTTCTCTCGAACTGCCAAAAACCACTCGCGCAGATAAGCGCCTTGTGTTGAATCTTTACGCTCCATAGCAAGCACACCGCGTTCTAGTTCCATTAGGGTCACTACGCTGATATAGAGTGGTTTTTCTGATTCTTGGCGAAACCACGATTCGAAAACGGGGTCAGCTTTTCCGCGAGAGAGCTTCCACAATTCAGAAATGATATTGGTGTCAAGAAGGTACAGCGTTACCCCTTAGAACTCTACACCGGGGCGCTGATGTGCGGAACGTTCTGCCGTGGGAAATTCTTCGGGCAGGTCCACACCTTCAGCAGGTTGAGGGTAGTTTACAAAGAAGTCGTAGAGGGAGGTTCCCTCATTCTGGTTGCGCGAGTATTCTTCGTAGGTCATGAGGACATATGTGGGTTCACCACGTTTTGTAATAATTACGGGTGAGTGTTGTGCCTGTTTTTGGGCTTTGGCGAGGTTCTGATTGAACTCGCGGCTGGTCATTAAGGTCATGATTTCCCTCTTCTGCTCACAACGCAAAACATAAATAATGTTACTACGTAGCTACATTATATTTTCCACTTGGTGCTACGACAACCCCTCTATCTTCCAATCCGCTATTTTCGCGTTAGGAAGATACAAAAGGAGCCGCCCAGCGCATCCACATTCGGATGCACCGGGCGGCTCCTTCACAGGCTCCCAGCTACAAAGCTAGGTAGCCCAAAGTAGGATTACTCCCACTCAATGGTTCCCGGGGGCTTAGAGGTAACGTCCAGCACCACTCGGTTAACGTCCTTGACCTCGTTCGTAATACGGTTCGAGATCTTAGCCAGCAGGTCGTACGGCAGGCGCGACCAGTCAGCGGTCATTGCGTCTTCCGAAGAGACCGGGCGCAGAACAATCGGGTGGCCGTAAGTACGGCCGTCACCCTGAACGCCCACGGAACGAACGCCAGCCAGCAGAACCACGGGGCACTGCCAGATGTGCTCGTCCTGACCTGCTGCGGTCAGCTCTTCACGCACGATAGCGTCAGCGGCACGCAGGGTGTCCAGGTTCTCGCGGTTAACCTCGCCGACGATGCGGATGCCCAGGCCGGGGCCGGGGAACGGCTGACGTGCCACGATCTTCTCGGGAACGCCGAGCTCACGACCGATAGCGCGGACCTCATCCTTGAACAGGGTGCGCAGCGGCTCAACCAGTTCGAAGGTCAGGTCGTCGGGAAGGCCACCCACGTTGTGGTGGCTCTTAATGTTTGCGGTGCCGTCGCCGCCGCCGGACTCGACAACGTCCGGGTACAGGGTGCCCTGGACCAGGAACTTGATGTCTGCGCCCTCTTCGCCAGCTTCGGCAATCAGCTTGCGCTGTGCCTCTTCGAAGGAGCGGATGAACTCGCGGCCGATAGCCTTACGCTTCGCCTCGGGCTCGGTGATGCCGTCGAGAGCGGAGAGGAAACGCTCCGACTCGTCGATGGTGATGACCTTAATGCCCATGGATGCCGCGTAGTCCTGCTCGACCTGTTCACGCTCGCCTTCACGGAGCAGGCCGTGGTCGATGAAGAAGCAGGTGAGCTGGTCGCCAACAGCCTTATGTACAAGCGCTGCTGCCACGGAGGAGTCAACGCCACCGGAGAGCGCGCAGATGACGCGGTCGCTACCGACCTGCTCACGGATCTTTGCGACCTGCTCTTCGATGATGTTGTTGGTGGACCAGGTGGGCTTCAGGCCTGCCACATTGTAGAGGAAGTTCTCCAGGGCGACCTGGCCGTAGTCGGAGTGTTTCACCTCGGGGTGCCACTGCACACCGCCGAGCTTACGGGACTCGTCCACGAATGCTGCCACGGATGCACCGGGGGTCTTTGCCAGCACCTCGAAGCCTTCGGGGGCTTCGGTCACGGAGTCACCGTGAGACATCCACACGTTCTGAGTGGTGGGGGTGCCGGTGAGGAAGGAGGAGTTCTCAGCGCAGACCACAGCGTCGGTTGCGCCGTATTCGCGCAGACCGGTCTGGGCGACGGTGCCGCCGAGGGTCTGGGCCATCACCTGGAAGCCGTAGCAGATACCGAAGATTGGCACGCCAGCTTCGAAGAGGGCCTTGTCGCCCTTGGGTGCGCCATCGGCGTAGACCGAGGAGGGGCCACCGGAGAGCACGATGGCTGCCGGGTTCTTGGCGAGCATCTTCTCGGTGCTCATGGAGTGGGGGACGATTTCGGAGTAGATGCCAGCTTCACGCACGCGACGAGCGATGAGCTGCGCGTACTGTGCACCGTAATCTACCACCAGGACGGGACGCTCTTCGAGCTGGTCCAGGTTCACAGAGTTGGTCACGAAAATTACCTCAACGTGTTGGTACTAATCCGCGCACTTGCGCGGGGATATATCTATTTTACGCTATCGTTGTACGCCGCCGACGGCACGTAGCCGCTCTCCCATCCCGGGGTGCCGCTACATGCTCTAACGGGAGTAGAGCGTGCGTATAGAAAGCACCGCCCGGCGACCGGCAGACCACAAACCTGCCAACCGCCAAGCGGTGATTCATGAAGCTACATTAGCCACGGTACGAGGGAACCACGGTCAGGTCAGCCTTCTGGAACTTCTTCAGGTCCAGGTAACCGCAGTTAGCCATTGCACGCTTGAGCGCACCGACAATGTTGCTGGTGCCGTTCACGTGGTGCGAAGGACCGTACAGGACCTCCTCCAGGGAGCCGACAACACCCAGCGGGGTGCGCACGCCGCGCGGGAAGTCCAGCGAGTGCGCCTCGTTGCCCCAGTACCAGCCCTGGCCGGGAGCCTCGGATGCGCGAGCCAGCGGAGCGCCCAGCATGACAGCGTCAGCACCCAGCGCGAGCGCCTTCACCATATCGCCGGAGCGGCCCAGGGAACCGTCAGCGATCACGTGTACGTAGCGGCCGCCGGACTCATCCAGGTAGTCGGAACGTGCCGCTGCCACGTCGGCGATAGCGGTTGCCATGGGTGCGGAGATGCCCAGGCCCTGGCGGGTGGTCTGTGCAGAACCGCCGCCGAAGCCCACCAGCACGCCGGCTGCGCCGGTACGCATCAGGTGCTTAGCCTGCGAGTATCCAGCAACGCCACCAACGATGACCGGAACGTCCAGTTCGTAGATGAACTTCTTCAGGTTCAGCGGCTCGTGCGAGGTGGAAATGTGCTCAGCAGAGACGGATGCACCGCGGATGACGAACAGTTCAACGCCCGCCTTCACCACGGTCTCGTAGTGTTCCTGGGTGTTCTGCGGGCTCAGCGAACCTGCAACGACCACGCCGGAGTTACGAATCTCTTCCAGACGTGCAGTGATCAGTTCCGGCTTAATCGGCTCGGAGTAAATCTGCTGCATGCGGGTGGTTGCGGAGGCCGGGTCCGCCTCGGGCAGCTCGACAATCTCGTCGAGCAGCGGCTGCGGGTCCTCGTAGCGGGTCCACAGGCCCTCGAGGTTCAGCACGCCCAGGCCACCCAGCTTACCCAGTGCAATGGCAGTCGCCGGGGACATGACCGAGTCCATCGGCGCACCAATGATGGGGGTGTCGAACTTGAAGGCATCAATCTGCCAGGAGGTGTCGACATCGCGGCGGTCGCGGGTACGACGGGTAGGCACCAGCGCCACATCGTCCAGGGAGTAGGTGGGGCGGGCGTTCTTAGAGAGGCCAATCTGAATTTCAGACATGGGGTGAATCCTTTCGAATTCGGTTTGAGGGGTGCCGCTGGGCGTTATTCGCGCCGATGCCCGCCCGATACCTGAACGGGTATGGGGCGGGCTCAACGGCGCATGGTCTGCACACCATGCGGCGAATCATCGTTGGCGAGGCGTTTTAGCGGCGGTAGTTCGGTGCCTCAACGGTCATCATGATGTCGTGCGGGTGCGATTCCTTCAGACCTGCGGGGGTGATGCGCACGAACTTACCCTTGTACTTGAGCTCCTCGATGGTGCGGGAACCGACGTAGAACATGGTCTGGCGCAGGCCGCCTTCGAGCTGGTGAATCACTGCGGAGAGCGGGCCGCGGAAGGGAACCTGACCCTCAATACCCTCGGGGATCAGCTTCTCTTCGCTGGAGACGTCAGCCTGGAAGTAGCGGTCCTTGGAGAAGGACTTGTGGCGGCCGCGGGTCTGCATTGCACCCAGCGACCCCATGCCGCGGTATGCCTTGTACTGCTTACCGTTCATGAAGATCAGTTCACCGGGGGACTCGGTGGTACCGGCAAGCAGGGAGCCGAGCATCACGGAGTCAGCGCCTGCAACCAGTGCCTTGCCGATCTCGCCGGAGTGCTGCATACCGCCGTCAGCGATCAGCGGCACGCCTGCCGGGATTGCTGCCTTAGCGGACTCGTTGATAGCAGTCACCTGGGGAACGCCAACACCGGCGATGATGCGGGTGGTGCAGATGGAGCCGGGGCCAACGCCGACCTTCACACCGTCAGCGCCGGCGTCGATGATTGCCTGGGCGCCCAGGCGGGTTGCAGCCTGACCACCGATGATGTCCACGTGTGCTGCGGCAGGGTCCTTCTTCAGGCGAGCGATCATGTCGAGCACGCCCTGGGAGTGGCCGTTTGCGGTGTCCACGAACAGTGCGTCAACGCCTGCCTCGACCAGGGTCATTGCGCGCTCGTAGCCGTCACCGAAGAAGCCGATAGCGGCACCGGCACGCAGGCGGCCGTCCTCGTCCTTGGTGGCGTTGGGGTACTGCTCAGTCTTGACGAAGTCCTTGAGGGTGATCAGACCGGCGAGCTTGCCTGCGTCGTCGACCAGGGGCAGACGCTCAATCTTGTTGTTGGACAGCAGTGCGAATGCTTCGTCCTTGGTGACGCTGGGGTGCGCGGTGACCAGCGGCATGGGGGTCATGATGTCACGGACGCGAATACCCTCGTAGTCGGAGCGGGAGATGTAGCGGATATCGCGGTTGGTGATGATACCTTCCAGCACGCCCTCTTCACTGACGACGGGCAGGCCGGATACCTTGTAGTAGCCGCAGACCTCGTCATATTCGGCGATGGTTGCGTCAGCACCGATGGTGACGGGGTTAATGATCATGCCAGACTCGGAGCGCTTAACGCGGTCCACGTGTGCAGCCTGGTCCTCGATGGAGAGGTTGCGGTGGATAACGCCCATACCGCCCAGACGTGCCATAGCGATTGCCATAGCGGAGTCGGTCACGGTGTCCATTGCGGCGGAA
Organism: Rothia gullae; assembly: GCF_024294905.1. Taxonomy (GTDB): domain Bacteria; phylum Actinomycetota; class Actinomycetes; order Actinomycetales; family Micrococcaceae; genus Rothia. The sequence continues at coordinate 111,489 of NZ_JANCOC010000001.1, read as the reverse complement.
ATGATGGGGGTGTTCAGGGTGATGCGCTTGGACAGGCGGGTGGAGGTGTCCGCATCGGAGGGGATAACGTCGGTGTTGCCGGGCAGCAGCAGCACGTCATCGTAGGTCAGGCCGGTGAAGCCAAAGGGATCCTCGGACAGAGCGGTGGGAATGGTCATTGTCTACCTTTCGGATGCTGGCTTCATCGGTGAGAAGCTCAGCCTATACGTTGCGTATGTCAAGATGCGGTACGACCCGTCTGCTCGCACCCCACAAGGTGGTTTGAGTGCAAACGGGAACAGCTTACCTTCTATAGTAAACCGCTAAAGGTTTCTTTGCTGAGAAGCACTCATAGTAAGCGTCCCCCAGTGGGAGGCTGTCGGCAGGTTCTAGCGCCCCCACGAAAGCGAGCGCATCCGAGCCTACCGACAGCGAGTGCCCGGTACCGTCTCCATGATGGAGGGGGCGGCACCGGGCACACACACTATTTAGTCTTCTTCAGTTTCTTCGGGCTTCTCAACCACCAGGGTCTCGGTGGTCAGCACCAGAGCTGCGATGGAGGATGCGTTCTGCAGAGCCGAACGGGTCACCTTCACAGGGTCAATCACACCGGCTTCGATGAGGTCCACGTACTCGCCGGTCTTGGCGTTGAAACCGTGACCCACGGGCAGTTCGGAGACCTTGGAGACGATGACGTAACCGTCTTCGCCAGCGTTCTCAGCAATCCAGCGCAGCGGCTGAACCAGGGCGCGGCGAACAATCTGTACACCCACGTTTGCGTCGTGATTACCCAGGTCCATGCCGTCCAATGCCTTCAGCGCGTGAACCAGTGCGGAACCCCCACCGGAGACGATGCCCTCTTCCAGAGCGGCACGGGTGGAGGACACAGCATCCTCGATGCGGTGCTTGCGTTCCTTCGCCTCAACCTCGGTTGCGGCACCGACCTTGATGACGCCCACGCCGCCGGCGAGCTTAGCCAGGCGTTCCTTGAGCTTCTCGCGGTCCCATTCGGAATCCACGCGCTCAATTTCGCGGCGCAGCTGCTGCACGCGGTCCTCGATCGCCTCGGGGTCGCCGCCGCCATCCACGATGGTGGTGTGGGACTTGGTGACGGTCACACGGCGTGCCGAGCCCAGGTGCTCCAGGGTGACCTGCGGCAGGTCGATGCCGAGCTCGCCGGTCACGACGGTGCCGCCGGTCAGAATTGCCAGGTCCTGCATGATTGCCTTGCGGCGGTCACCGAAACCGGGGGCCTTCAGAGCGACCACGTTGATGGTGCCGCGCAGCTTGTTCACGACCAGCGCGGAGAGCGCCTCACCGTCAACGTCTTCTGCGATGATGGTCAGCGGCTTCTTCGCCTGAACAATCTTCTCGAGCACGGGCATGATTTCTGCGATGGTGGAAATCTTGCCCTGGTAGAGCAGCACGAGGCTGTTCTCCAGCACTGCTTCGCCGCGCTCAGCGTCGGTGACGAAGGAGGGCGAGAGGTAGCCCTTGTCGAACTGCATACCTTCGGTAATGTCCAGCTCAATTTCGGTGGAGGAGCCGTCTTCGATGGTGATGACGCCATCCTGGCCGACCTTCTCGAAAGCGCGAGCCAGCAGCTCACCAATCTGCTCGGACTGCGCGGAGATAGCAGCAACGTGCGCGACCTCGGGGCCCTGCACGGGGCGTGCGTTCTCGAGCAGGCGTGCGGAAACAGCCTCCACAGCAGCCTCAATGCCGCGCTTGACGTCGGCGGGTGCCGCGCCGCTGGTGACGTTACGCAGACCCTCGTTGACCAGCGCCTGTGCGAGCACGGTTGCGGTGGTGGTGCCGTCACCGGCTACGTCGTTGGTCTTGGTGGCGACTTCCTTCGCCAGCTGGGCGCCCAGGTTCTCGTACGGGTCGTCCAGTTCAATTTCGCGGGCAATGGACACGCCGTCATTGGTGATGACGGGTGTGCCCCACTGCTTATCGAGCACAACGTTGCGCCCGCGCGGGCCGAGGGTTACCTTGACCGCGTTTGCCAGCTTATCGACGCCAGCCTGCAGGGACTTGCGGGCGGCATCGTTGAATTCAAGCTGCTTAGCCATGTGTTCGCTACTCCTAGTGCGTCACAGAAAGGAAAATTTGAGGGGCAGATGATAGCTCATGCGCCGTACCGGATGAACGGTACGGCGCATGAGCATCTGAAAAGTATTAGTCGACGATTGCCAGAACGTCGCGTGCGGAGAGAATCAGGTACTCTTCGCCCTGGTACTTGACCTCGGTGCCACCGTAGCGGGAGAACACGACAACGTCGCCTTCCTTGATATCTACGGGAATGCGGTTGCCCTTCTCATCCACGCGGCCCGGGCCAACGGCGACAACGCGTGCTTCCTGCGGCTTTTCCTTCGCAGTTTCGGGGATGACCAGACCGGATGCGGTGGTCTGCTCAGCCTGCTCGATCTTGATAACGACGCGGTCTTCCAGGGGCTTGATAGCCATAATCGGTTCCTCCGGGTTGTGGATTTACGTTTGATGCGAGACAGCGGCGCAGTGGCGCGCCCGATGGCTGTCTCGAGTGCTATCTCAACTCTAGTTTCACCTGTGCTTTCGGTCAAGAAAAGAGCCCCTCTGCCGGGGTGTTTCACCGCAAGGCGAACGCTGAGCAAAAAACTGGGCAGATCGGGCTCCTCACCCCTCAAAACCAGCACCCCGTAAAATGAGGAGCATGCCTATTCCCGCATCCCCTTTTACTCCCGCCGCCGAGCTTCCGTTCAGTGCCGAAGCGCTCGCGGCAGCCAATGAGCTCTACCCGCTGGGTTCGGATACGCTCAGCGCTGTTACTTCTTTGCGTTCGCGAGGTTTTAGCCCCGAGGAGTCTGCACAGATTATTTCGCTGGCGCAGGCTCGTACCCGTGCGCGCACCAAGTTCGGCGAGCGCGCCCGCACGCTCATGCTGACTCAGGAGGCGGCTGAGCAGGCGACTCGCCCGGTGATTGCGCACTATCGTGCTCAGCGTCTGCGCCCGGTTGGCGGCACGGTGGCTGATTTGGGTTGCGGTATCGCCTCGGATTCTGCCGTGTATGCGGCAGATCGCGGTGCCGTGGTTGCGGTGGAGTTGGACCCGCTGACGGCTTCTTTTGCGGCGAAGAACCTTGAGTTTTGCCCGCAGGCACGCGTGTATTCGGGAGATGTGACCGATTATGTGCACGGTGAGCTTCTGGACGCTGCCGGTGAGCCGGTGGGCATTGTGTGGATGGACCCGGCACGCCGCGAGTTGCGCGGCGCGAAGAAAGCTCAGACGGAACGCCTTTTTGATCCGGAGGCGTTCTCTCCCCCGTTCTCGTTCGTGCTGAATCTGGCGCGCACTGGCGTGCCGATGGGCGTGAAGTTGGGTCCCGGTTTTCCTCATGAGGGCATCCCCTCGCCCGAAGATATTGCATCGGAGGCAAACCCCAACCCGCGCGTTGAGGCGGAGTGGATTCAGTCGGAGGGTTCCCTCGCCGAGTTGGTGCTCTGGTTTAACACACTGGCTCAGGAGGGGGTGGCCCGCACGGCGACCTCTGTGCGCGAGCTGTCTGCGGAAGAGGCTACCCCATACGAAGGCTCCGCCGAACCCAGCGCCTTGTTGCCGCCCTATGAGACGGCGAGCTTCCGCAGCCCTCTGACAGCGGAAGAGGCGTTGCAGAGCGTTGAAGTTCCGGTGTCTCTGCCGCAGCCGGGCGAATACCTGTTGGAGCCCGCCCCGGCGATTGTGCGCTCGCATATGGTCGCTGAGTTTGCGCAGAGTATTGGTGCGCATCTGCTGGATGAGCACCTGGCATACCTGTGTTCTGCCAAGCCGGTGGAGCATCCGCTGGTTGCTTGCTACGAGGTGCTGGAGGAGATTCCTCTGCAGGAGAAGCAGCTGAAGCGTTGGGTGCGTGAGCAGGGCTTTACGGCGCTGACGATTAAGAAGCGTGGCGTGGATATTGTTCCGGAGCAATTGCGTGCGCGCCTGCTGGGTTCTGCGAGTTCTAAGGCTTCCAAGAAGAAACAGAAAAAGAACGCTAATTCTTCTTCGGGTGCACAGGAGGGTACGCAGGAGCCCTCGTACCGTCCGGCAACACTAGTCTTTACCCGCATCGGTTCGGGCAGGGATTCACGCCGCGTCGGCTGGCATGTGCGCCCGCTCTAACCTCTCCAGCCCCGGCCGCCCATCCCTAACTACCCAGCACTGACGACCCAGACCCGACTGCCCAGACCCGAGGACGGATTACCGTTCGTGACGATTCATGACGTTTCCCATTCCGGATTCTGCACTCGACAGGGCACCGAGCACCGCAAGACCGTACACTAGATACGGTGCCGGATACAGATACTGTGCCTGATCAAAGATACGCGGCCTAGTAGAGGCACCCCCCAGGAGCCGACTCCCACCGGCTAGCGCACAGCCGGGCAGAGTCCACCGATAATAACTTCCATGGCACCATGTACGACCCTATTTCCAGACGCAGGAAAGGCAATATGATCGACTTTGCTACCTCCCCGCAGTCCACTCTCGGCGTGGAATGGGAGATTGCGCTCATCGACCGTGAAAGCGGCGCACTGACCCAGCGCGCCAGCGAGGTGCTATCCATCCTGCGCGAGCGCCGCCCCGAACTGCTCGAACCCGCCTCCGACCGGGCGCACGTAACCGGCGAATTCCTGGAGAACACCGTCGAGGTGGTTACCGGTATCTGCCGCACCGTCGCTGAGGCGTGCCGTCAGCTACAGGATTTGGCGGATACCCTGCGTGAAATCACCGATGAGCTCGGCATTGAGTTCTACCCCGCCGGCACTCACCCCTTCTCCCACTGGGCTGACCAGCCGGTCGTGGCGAAGGAACGCTACCAGCGTGTGGTCGAACGCGCCCAGTATTGGGGCCGCCACATGGTCATTTACGGCGTGCACGTGCATGTGGGTGTTGACTCCCGCGATAAGGTTCTGCCGCTTATTGACGCGCTGACCAACTACGGGCCGCACCTGCTGGCGCTTTCGTGCTCTTCCCCGTACTGGGATGGAATCGATACCGGTTACGCTTCGCACCGCACTCAGCTTTACCAGCAGCTGCCCACGAACGGTCTGCCCTTCCACTTTGACACCTGGGAGCAGTACAGCGACTACCTGGAGTCACTCGTGGCAACCGACGTGATCAACGACCCGAGCGAGGACCGTTGGGATGTTCGCCCGGTTCCGCGTTACGGCACCATTGAGATGCGCTATTGCGATGGCCTCGCCTCCCTGCCGGATGTTGCGGCTATCGTGGCGTTCACGCAGTGCCTGGTGGAGTACTTCTCCCGCCGCATTGAGGCGGGCGCAAGCGTTGAGGTGCTCGCCCCCTGGCACGCTCAGGAGAATAAGTGGCGCGTCGCCCGCTACGGCCTGGAGGCTAAGATCGTGGTCTCTAACGAGCCGGTGCAGCGTACCCTGCGTGAAGATTTTAAGTTGCTTCTGCCCAAGCTGGAGCCGGTGGCACGCGACCTTGAGTGCGAGGTAGAACTGGCACAAGTACGCCGCATCCTCGCCGAGGGTACGGGCGCGGATCGTCAGCGTGCGGTCTTTGAGAAGACCGGCTCTCTGCGTGAGGTGGCGCTGGATGTTGCCGCACAGTCTCGTGCGCGAGCGCTGCGTTAGAGCCGCCCCCCCCCAGCTAAAGTTTGAATACAGAAAATGCCTCGGCGCAGTCCTTTGGGAGACTGTGGCGAGGCATTTCTACGAGCATTTTCGAGGCGAGCCGCATCAACGGACTCGCGCTAATAATCCCTGCGGAAGTAGCTATTTCAGAGGCAGCCCGCTTAGAAACAGACCGTAGTTACCGGCAGCGAGGAGTCCGTCGTGAAGTCCACACCCGAGGGCTCACGACCGGCAGCGACCAGGCGAGCACCCAGCGCCGCAACCATCGCACCGTTATCGGTACACAGGGTGAACTTCGGGATAATCAGGCGCACCCCCTCGGAGGCGCATCGGGCGGCAAGCAGCTCACGCAGGCGCGAGTTAGCCGCCACACCACCGCCGAGCAGCAGGGTCTTCATCCCCTGCTCGCGGCAGGCAAGCATCGCTTTCTTGGTGATGACGTCCACGACCGCCTCCTGGAAGGATGCGGCGATATCGGCAACCGGGACCTCTTCACCGGCTGCTTCAAAGCTTTCAATCACGCGCGCCACGGCGGTCTTCAGGCCGGAGAAGGAGAAATCGTATCGGTGCGCGCCGGGCTCCTCGGCGGTGCCCATGAACTTGCGGTTCGACAGGCCGCGCGGGAACACGAAGGCGTTACGGTTACCCTCGGCGGCAGCACGGTCAATCGCGGGGCCGCCCGGGTAGTCAAGGCCGAGCAGTCGGGCGACCTTGTCGTAGGCCTCGCCTGCGGCATCGTCGAGGGTCGCGCCGAGCAGACGCACATCGGAGGTAATGTCGCGCACCTGCAGGATTTCGGTGTGACCGCCAGAGACCAATAGCGCACCCAGACCACCGGAACCGGCATTCGCCAGCAGGTCGGAGCCGTCTTCGGTGCCGTTATCCTCCAGCAGGCCAACGCCAACGTGGGCGACCAGGTGGTTAATGCCGTAGAGGGGCTTGCCGGTGGCAATAGCAAGCGCCTTCGCCGCGGAGACACCCACCATGAGTGCGCCCGCCAGGCCGGGGCCGGCGGTGACAGCGATAGCGTCCACCTGATCGAGGGTGATGTCCGCTTCGGCGAGTGCCGCCTTGAGGGCGGGGATCATGGCGTCCAGGTGAGCGCGGGAAGCGATTTCGGGGATCACGCCGCCGAATCGCACGTGCTCTTCCATGGAGGAGGAGATGGTGTTGCTGAGCAGCTGTGCACCGCGCACAATGCCGATACCGGTCTCATCGCAGGAGGATTCGATGCCCAGAACGAGGGGTTCGCGAGTGCTCATAGTCTATCTTTCTGTTGCGCTGTCTGCGCGTAGTGCTTCTAGTTGCAGTGAGGTAAGGATGCTGTGATGTAGGGATGCTGCGGCGTAGAGGGCGGCGTCGTAGAGGACGGCGGATGCTCGCCCCTATCGCGGGGATTGCCGTTTAGCCCAACGGAGTATTTAGAACGTGCATTCCATAATGATGGCGTCGGTTCCATCATCGTAGTAGCCGCGGCGTACGTGAATCGCACGGTAGCCGTTGCGTTCGTAGAGGCGCTGGGCGCGCGGGTTGTCGGCACGCACCTCCAGCAGGATGCGCTCGGCACCCTGCTCGCGGGCACGCTCGTGCATCTGCTCAAGCATGGCGCGACCGAAGCCGTGGCCCTCGTACTCGGGGAGCACGCCGATGGTTTGAACGTCAGCGGTGTCGGCTACGACCATGGTTCCGCAGTAGCCGATAGCGCGCCAGCTGCCTTCGTTATTTTCCGGACCTTCTGCGGGTAATTCGAGCATGTAGTAGGTGCGGGTCGGGTGGGTCAGCTCTTCGAGGAACATGTCGATGTGCCAGGCGTCGGCGGGAAACAGGGTGGTCTCCATGTGGTGCATGTCCTGCACGTCGGCAAGTTCGGCAACGCGCAGGCGGGCGCCCAGAGCCAGATTATTCAGTGCCTGGTCGTCTGGCACGATATTGTCGGTAGCACTCATTTAGCTCTCCTTCTGCGCGGCGGCCTGTGCAGCGGCCTGCGCGGCCTGCTTCTGCTGGCGGGCGAGCATTGCGGCGGGGACCTTTGCATCCGAGTCGCGCAGGTACTGGGCGGAGGTGTCCTCGCTCAGGTTCTCTACGCCCAGGCGTGCCGCGGCGGCAACCAAGTACTCGGCGTGGGGGTGAACCTCGCGGGCAGAATCAACGATGGTCCAGCCGTGCTCTTCGAGAGCCTCGGCGTACAGGCCAGCACCGTAGCCGTAAGCGTAGGAGGGAGCCTCACCGGGCAGAATTTTGGAGGCGGGGCATACGTTCGGGCCGTCCACCAGGCTGTAGCCTTCGGCGTTCACGCGGTAGCGGGCGGAGTAGACTTCGCGGCGGCGCGCGTCGGAGAGTACGAGCAGCTCAGCATCTTCTACAAGCTCAGCACCTTCAGCAGAGGCGAACGCTCGTTCTACGTTCTCTTCACCAGCCGTGTCTCCAGGTGTGTCCCGGGCAGTGTCTCCGCCAGCTTCACCGGCAACCGCGCCAGACACAGCACGCTCAGCCAGGGCGGTCAGGCTCATCATGCCGTACACCGGCACCGACCAGGCAAACCCCAGAGCGCGCGCAGTAACGATACCGGCGCGAAGACCCGTAAAAGGTCCCGGGCCGGTACCGGTCAGAATCGCATCCAAATCTTCGCCGCGAACGCCAGCGCCCTGCAGGGCCGCCTGCGCGTAGGGGCCCATCACCTCGGCGTGGGAGCGGGTATCTTCACTCTCGTAGCGGGCGAGGATTTCGAAGGACGCACCGGCTTCGGAGCCGTGCACACGGGCGAGCGCCACAGATGCGGTGGCGGATGAATCAAGGGCAAGTACTAGCACCCTATCATTCTAACGCGCGGGCTCTAGGCGCTCTGCAGGGCCTCTTTCAGGGCGTCGAAAGCGTGCTCCCAGCGGGGGCCGAAGGCGCGCACCCGTAGCAGGCGAGGCTCGGGGGTGTCCGCGTCCTCGTCGCTTTCGTCCTCGTCTTCGTCGTCCCAGCTGAACTCTTCGGTAGCCGAGTAGGCGAAGCGTGCATCCGCGCCGGTCAGGCGGGTGAAGTCCAGTTCCAGGCGGGAATCGCTCAGGTGCTCAGCTTTATCGCGGCCCCACTCGATGACGGTCACAGAGCGCGGCAGGGAGAACTCCAGATCCAGGTCGTCGAGCTCTTCGGCGCTGGAGAGGCGGTAGGCGTCCACATGCACCAGGTCGGGTCCTCCGGGTCGGGGGCCGTCCGGCAGGTTCGGGTGCACTCGCGAGAGCACGAAGGTCGGTGAGATAACGCCTTCGCGCACGCCCAGGCCTTCACCCAGGGAGCGGGTGAACGTGGTCTTGCCCGCGCCGAGCTCGCCCGAGAGCAACAGTACGTCCCCGGCGTTTAGGTGCTGCGCCAGTGTGAGTGCCAGGCGGCGGGTATGGTCGGGGCCGGTCACATCCAGGTCGAGTGCGGCAGAAATGTACTCAGCGCTCATTAGCCCTCCTGCTCCTGCCCGGTACCCCACAGCTCGTTCAGTTCAGCTTCAACCCAGGAGCCGCCAACGTAGAGGCGCTCCACGCGGGACGAAATGCGGGTCACGATTTCGTAGTTAATGGTCTGCGCGGCATCCGCCCACTCTTCCACGGGTGGATTCTCACCGGCGCCAAAAAGGATGGCGGGCGCCCCCAGGTAGCCCAGGGCGGGGTCGCTCAGACCGGGTTCGCCCAGGTCAACGACCATCTGGTCCATGGCGACGCGGCCGACCACGCGGTAGGTCTTACCTTCCGCGCTGTTAGGCACGGAGCCGTTCTCCGCGTTCTGCGCACCCGGGTAGATGCGCACCGGCGCGTTCTCCGCAATACGCGGCACGCCATCAGCGTAGCCGAGCGGCACCAGCGCCAGGGTGGTTGCCTTGGGAGTGTGGTAGCGCAGACCGTAGGAAACGCCCTGACCTGCAGGAACTTCCTTCACAGCGGCAATGTAGCTACCCACCGTCATGACGGGCTTCAACCCCAAGTCCTCAGCGGTGACCTCCGGTAGCGGGGAAAGACCGTAGAGCGCCAAACCGCAACGCACGCCGTCACCGAGCAGACGCTCCTCCGTGTCCCAACCCTCCAACGAGGCAGTCAGGGTCGCCGGGGAGTTCGCCAGATGCACAATCTTCGGGTCCAGGCCAGCCTCACGAGCCTGAGCCACAAAAGTATCCAGGGTATCGAGCTGCTGAGCAGTCTCGGCGCGGGTCGGCTCATCAGCAACCGCCAGGTGGCTAAAAATACCCTCAACCGTAATCAGCCCAGACCCCTCCAGACAGGCGGCGCGAGCCACCAGCGCGGGCCAATCCGCCGCGGTAGCACCGTTACGACCCAGACCGGTATCAGCCTTCAGATGCACGATAGCGCGCTCGCCGGTGCGTTCAGCGGCGGCGGCTACCGCCTCCAGGTCCCAACCGGAAACACCCAGGCGGATCTTCTCCTGCAGCGCCGCCTCAAAATCGGTGGAGGGGGTGTGCAGCCACGCCATGAGCGGCGCCTCAATACCGTCAGCACGCAGTTCCAGCGCCTCGTTCACGTGCACCACACCCAGCAGGTCAGCACCAGCGGCAATAGCCGAACGTGCCACCGGGTACGCACCGTGACCGTACGCATCCGCCTTAATCACTGCAATGAGCGCGCGGTCGCCAATAAGTTCCTTGAGGCGGCTCACATTATGTTCTAGCGCATCAAGGTCAATGGTGGCACTGCGCTCTACCTCTGCCGGGGTGCAGGGCGGGCAGTAGAGCGGTTCGGCAGGCTGCTGAGGGTGAGTCATGGTCCTTCACGGTCCTTCTGACGGGCGGGTACTACAGGCTGCGCTTGGGCAGCCTCTCTTCTACTAAATTCTAGACCTCCCGGTGTGCGAAAGTCCTATCGCGCTACACTAGGTCAGGTACACCTTTGAGAGAGGAAAGCATCGATGAGCACTCTGCCGCCGGTTCGGACGGTTCACGTGTATTCCATGCACACCGACCCCTTTGCGCAGCCCGGTAGCGGAGATGCAGGCGGCATGAACGTCTATATTGCCCGGTCGGTGCACGCCATGCTGGAGCTCGATCCCGAGCTGCGGGTTGAGGTTTTCACGCTGGACCGCGGTGAGGCGCTTCCGGCTGATTCGCCGTTCCGTCAGCCTCCTCAGCCCGGCGAGCGCATTGTGCGCCACAGCCTTGATCTTCCGTCCGCTCGTGGTCTTTCGAAGAACGAGTTGGCTACGGTCACCGATGATTTTGCGCAGGCGTGCGTGGAGCAGGCGCTGTACACCCCGGATATTATTCACGCCCACTATTGGCTGTCTGGTCAGGCTGCGGCTCGCGCGTCCCAGCTGTGGTCGGCTCAGGGCGCTGGCTTCCCGGTTCCCATTCTTTTCACTCCGCATACGACGGCTGCCGCCAAGGATGCGCGCCGCGGCGAAGGTGAAGAGCCCGAGCCTGAGGAACGCTACCGCACCGAGCGTCTGATGAGTAGCTCCGCGAGCCGGGTGATTGTGAATACTCCCCTGGAGGCGCAGCAGATGGGCGAGTACTACGGTACAGACCCGCAGAAGCTTGCCATTATCCCCCCGGGTGTTGACATCTCAATTTTCCGTACGATTCCTGGCGTGCATCCGCTCAATGACACCTCGGAGACTCGTTGCCGCATTGTGTTTGCCGGTAGGCCTCAGCCGTTGAAGGGCCCGCATCTGCTGGTGGAGGCGCTAGCGCTGCTCTCCTCCGACCTGCAGGTGGACGTGGATATTATTGGTCGTTCCGATTCGGATTATGAGCGCCGCCTATTGCAGCGTGCAGCTGAGCTAGGCGTGGCAGATCGGGTGCATTTGAAGGACCCGGTTCCGGCGTCTGAGCTGGCGAATATTTTCCGTGCCGCCGATATCGTGGCGTCCCCGTCGTCGTCTGAGACGTTCGGGTTGGTGGCTCTGGAGGCGCAGGCATGCGGCGCGGCGGTACTCGCTACGGATGCTGACGGCCTGCGCTTTGCGGTGGAGAACCACCGTACGGGCCTGCTGGTGGCGCCTCGCACTCCGCAGCGTTGGGCTGCGGCTATTGAGCGTCTGGTGCGTGCCCCGTATCTGCGTCATTCGTTGGGCGCGAATGCCGCGGCGCGTGCCCGCACGATGGGTTGGGAGCAGACGGCGCATAAGACCCTGGAAGCTTATGCCGAGGTACGTGAGGGTATCTCGCAGTAATGTATTTTTCACGTTGTGAGGAGTTTTAATGTCTTTCTCGATGAGCCGCGATGAGTTCGCCGCGTACCTGGATTCTGTGCATATTACCGGCGAGGTGGCAACCGCCCGAGAGAATAACCTGGACCATATTCAGGGTTTCCTGGATGGTAATGAGCACCTTGAGTTTGGTGTGCAGTGGACCCGCGAGTGGGATTACGATTCGGTATTTGAGGTGATGGTTCGCCGCGCGGGTCTGAACCCGGACCGTTCGCATACTCACGGCCAGGACACTATTGGTGCTGAGCAGTGCATCAGCGCGCTGGAGGAGTACGCCCGTATCTTCGGTGAGGCGGTGCGTGCGGGTTCTCGTATTCTGTTTGCGACCGGTCACCCGGCGGGTCTGTTCCCCATCTATGCGGTGATGGCTGCGGCTGCGAAGGCTACCGGTGCTGAGGTTCTCCAGATTGAGGAGGGCGAGCGCTTCCTGGACGGCGATGTCCGTCAGATTATGGATGTCGTGATGTTTGAGCAGTACGGTAATCTGCAGCATACGCATTTCCCCGGCCCGATGCGCATCGCGCTGGATCAGTTGAAGGCGCGCGGTGTGACTCCGGATCTGGTGGTTTCGGATCACGGTATGGCTGGTTATGCTTCCTCGACCTGTAAGTTGCTGACGATTGGTATTGCGGATTGTAATGATCCGGGTCTGTTTGTGGCGGCTGAGCAGGGGGACCTGCCGGTGTGTGTGCCGATGGACGATAACGTTCCGCCGCGTCGTTATGAGCCGATGATTGATTTCATTTTGGATCGTGCGGGGCTTGAGCGTCCTTAATGTCCCTTTTACACCGCGTATAGGGTTTGTTATTGAGCCTCCGGGGTTTGTCGTTTTATATGCCGGTTATTGTTTTTCTGCAGGTGTGTGAAACAGTCTGGTGTTTTTAGAAGTTTCTTGGCTACACTAGGCATTCTTCTCGTGGGCTCTTATTCTCTTCTTTTTCTGTGATTGATTTCATCACGCGGGAGCTACTTTAAGGCTTTATTCTTCGAGACGTAAGACCCCCCAACCCCGTAGAATAGTTTACGGAACACGTTTATGCGCCCTGTGGGTTCATATAACGCTCCACTAGGCGTCTAACCAGCGTCTTTACCGTAATCTCTGCCATTATTCACTCAGCAAGATTAAGTGTTCACTCATTCATTCAGAACATAAACTAGGATACGTCTCCCTTACACCGATAATTAGGGGTAAATATGCCTATTCGCCGCTCTCAGTCCACGGCACAGGACAAATTTCCGGGGAAGATTACACCGTTGAAAGTACAAGATCATCTTAAAAAAATGTGGGGTTCAGACTTCGTCGTCAAGCGAAGCTGGCATCCCAAGGTTCAGCGCGCCCTTTACTGTGGCGATTTTCTCGCCATTGTTATCGCGGTTGTCGCTGCGCATCTGATTCGTTTCGGGTGGGAGAATGCTGACCTGCCCTATGTGAACGTTTGGCCTATTAACGCATTGGATGGCCGTATTCCCGCTATTGATTACATTTTCCTGGGCATCGGTATGGTCGTTGGCTGGTGGTTTATCCTCCAGGTGAACGGCTCCCGTAGCCTGCGCATCATGGGTTTCGGCAATGAGGAATACCGCCTCATTACTCGCGGTAGCACCTATTTCTTCTGCCTGCTGATTATTGTGGCGTTCTTCCTCAAGATTGACGTCACCCGCATGTACTTGTTGATTGCTTACCCGCTAGGTCTGTTCCTTCTGCTGATGGAGCGTTGGCTGATTCGTCAGGGTCTGGTGCGTTCACGTACCCGCGGTCGTGCGCTCACTCGCGTCATGATTATTTCTGATGTGACAACCGGTCAGCACCTGTACAAGAACCTGGAGGGCGTGGGTGCTTCCGGCCTGTCCCCCGCTGCGTTCTATCTGCCCGGTTTCACTCCGGGTACCACTGTTGCTGGCGCCCCGATTCCGGTGCTTGGTTACAGCACTTCTCCGGCTGACATTATGGATGCTATCCGCGAGAACGATATTCACATGGTTGCTGTTACGAATGGTCACCACTTGAGTCCGGATCAGGTTCGCCTGCTGGGTTGGAAGCTTGCTGATGCGCATATTTCGCTGATTATGGCTCCTGCGACGACCGATATTGCTGGTCCGCGTATGCACATGCAGCCGTTGAACGGTCTGCCGCTGGTACACGTGTCGACTCCGCGTATTACCGGTCTGTCGGCGTTCTTCAAGCGCACTATGGATGTTGTGTCTTCGGGTCTGGGTTTGATTCTGCTGTCTCCGCTGTTCCTGGTGGTGGCACTACTGGTGAAGCGTGATGGCGGCCCTGTCTTCTTCCTGCAGAACCGTGTGGGTCTGAACGGTGAGCTTTTCAAGATGGTGAAGTTCCGTTCAATGCGTACTGACGCTGAAGAGGTCAAGAAGCGTCTCATGGAGCAGAACGAGGGTAACGGCGTGCTCTTCAAGATGAAGGACGACCCGCGTATTACCCCCACTGGTAAGTTCATCCGTAAGTACTCGATTGATGAGCTGCCTCAGCTGTGGAATGTGTTCATTGGCGATATGTCGCTGGTGGGTCCGCGTCCTCCGCTGGTTGAGGAAGTTGAGCAGTACGAGGATATTGCGTACCGCCGCCTGCTGGTGAAGCCGGGTATTACCGGTCTGTGGCAGGTTTCGGGTCGTAGTGATCTCTCCTGGGAAGAGTCGGTTCGTCTGGATCTCTACTATGTTGAAAACTGGTCGCTTACCGGTGACTTCATTATTCTTCTGCGTACTATCCGTGCGGTTTTCGCTAAGGAAGGCGCGTACTAAGAAGGATGGTGGTAGTTTCTCCCGCTGGTGCGTATGCCGGTTTTTAGTGATGCTGTCCCGGCGCAGGCAGCTCGGCATCGTGCATTGATATAAGCGCGTTGAAGGGGCGTGAATCCATTTCCGGTGGATTCACGCCCCTTCTGTGCGCCTTGGCCCTGTGCTTTCAGAGAGGGATCTCGTTAGGACGCTAGGAATAGAGGTGCGCTGGGCGTCTCTCCCTTATTCGGCGATGAGGCGGGCGATGACTTCGGGGAGCATCTGCGCGACGCGGGTTGCGGGTGCCGGGCCGGGCAGAGCGTCCTTGACGCTTCCGGTGGCGCTGGCGCGTGCTGCTTCACCGTGCAGGTAGACTGCGAGCGCGCCGATGGAGGCGAAGGTGCAACCTTCTAGGGCTTCTCCGCGGGCGGCGAAAGCGGCTACGGTTTGGGCGAGCAGGGCGCCATAGATGCCGGTGAGGGTGTCGCCGCTGCCTGCGGTAGCGAGCCAAGGGCTTCCTCCGGCAACGCTGTAGGTGGCGCCGTTGGGTGCGGCAATGAGCGTGTAGCCGCCCTTGAGCATGACGGTGGCACCGGAAAGTTCGGAGGCGGCACGCACCCAGCGGAAGGGCTCTGCATCAATGTCCTTGCGGCTGGGTACGATGGCGTCGCCCAGGTGCTTCTTCCAGATTTCGGGGGCGAGCTCGTGCACGATGCGCATGAACCGTTCGAGCTCTGCGGCGTGCGGGGTGAGAATCTTGTGGGAGCCGAGGTGCTTACCGGTTGCCATGTATTCTGCCGCCAGGTCGCAGGCGCCCGCGTCGAGGATGGCGGGTTCGGGCGAGTGGAGCAGGTAGCGGTTCTTGTCCAGCGAGTCGTGGCTAGAGCCAGATCCGCCGGCCCAGACGGTAACCCTCTGCAGGGCGGGGGCGCCGCTAAAGTAGACGGTTTCGGGATTGTGGGCAATCATGAGTTGGCGTAGCTCGTGAGAGTTGGCGTTGAAGCGGACCATACCCACGCCGGTGTTGAGGGCTGCGCGTACGCTCATGAGGGCTGCGCCGGGGTATTCGAGGCTTCCGGTGAGCATGCCGAGTACGCCGCGGGTGTACTTGTGGGAGTGCTCGTCGGGTATTTCGATGAGTTCGCGGTAGTCTTCGCGGTCGAGGACGCGCAGGGCGGGCTTGTGGGCGTTGAGGGCTTCGGGCACGCCCAGGTCGTAGAGTTTGATATCTCCGGAGTGGACGCTGTGGCTGGTGCCTGCCGGCAGCTTGTGGCCGATGAAGGTGACGGTGCAGTCGGCGCGCAGGGAGGGTTCGTGCACGGTTCCACGGTTGTTGTCGACTCCGGAGGGGGTGTCTACTGCGAGGACTGCGCCGAGCTTACCGTCGAGCTGCACTGCACGGAGTATGCCCAGGTATTCGCCAGCGCTACCGCGTACGGCGCCGCTGGAGCCGGTACCGAGGATACCGTCGATGATCAGGTCGTAGCCAGCAAGGTGTTCGAGGGTGTGTTCGGGGTCGAGTATACGAGTGTCTTCGCCGCCTTCGCGGGCGATGAGTTCGAGGTTCTTTTCGCTGGGGTCGAAGATGACTGCGTCAACGCGGTGGCCCTTGGCGCTGAGGCGGGCGCCGGCGTAGATGGTGTCTGCGCCGTTGTTGCCCGGGCCGGCGAGGAGCAGGATTTTGGCGTTTTCTGTGCCGTGGAGCAAATCCTGCGCTTCGGCTGCGACGGCGTCTGCGGCGCGTTGCATGAGATATCCGTCGTAGTCAGCGGCTTCAACGTAGGGCTTTTCTGCTTCGCGTACCTGGGAAGCAGTGTAGATGAGCTTCATTGCTGTCTCCTTGAGTGGCCCCGTGCGGGCCTTAGGGGGCACCGGGTGTGGTGTTGGTGTGACTCTGCGTTAGTCGTCGGTATCGTTTCCTGCGATGACGCTGAGTCGGTAGCTTTCGGGGTTGAACTTTTGCAGGTGCGCCAGTTCTGCGTCGCTGAGGTATTCGGCGGTTGCGATGGCGATGGCCATGGGTTCGTCGTGGGTTAGCGAGAGGTGGATGCGGTTGATGCCGAGTTCTTTGGCTCGGCGGGCGATGGTGCCTTGAATGATGAGGTAGGGCTGACCACTTTCGGCGGTGGCGACTTCGCAGTCTTGCCAGTTGAGTCCGGCGGGTGCTCCAAGTACTTTGGCGACGGCTTCTTTGGCGGCAAATCGTACTGCTTGGGAGCGTACGTTCCGAGTGCGTTCGTTGGGGGTGAAGACGCGGCGGACGAAGGCGGGTGTTTCGGTGACAATTCGTTCGAATCGTTCAATGTTGACGGTATCTACGCCGATTCCCATAATCATGAGCTGCACCTTTTACGGTAGGGGTGGTGACCGCATCCTGTTTGCGGTTTCTCTTGTTTTAAGTCTAGCGAGATTCGTTTCTTTTAGGTGGGATAGCGTCAAATATGACGCATGGTTGATGTCTGTTTCACAGCGTCTATTTTTGTTGGTTAATCTACGAATAACCGCCCGATTAAACGACAAGGGCGGTGGTTAAGTTCTTAGAGAACTCAATCACCGCCCTTTCGTTATCGCTGAGGCGATTTCCGAGGATTACTTCTGAGCATTACTCCACGGTCACGGACTTTGCGAGGTTACGCGGCTGGTCAACGTCCAGGCCCTTAGCTTCTGCCAGTGCGCATGCGAAGATCTGCAGGGGCACGGTTGCCAACAGGGGCTGCAGCAGCGAGGGGCATGCCGGGACGGTGATGAGGCGGTCTGCGTAGGGTTTGACGGCCTCGTCGCCTTCCTCGGCGATGACGATGGTGAATGCGCCGCGAGCGCGCACTTCCTGGATGTTGGAGACGACCTTGCCGTGCAGGGAGTCGCGACCGTTTGCGGAGGGAACCACTACGATGACCGGCTGGCCTTCATCAATCAGTGCAATGGGGCCGTGCTTGAGCTCGCCTGCTGCGAAGCCTTCTGCGTGGATGTAGGTGATTTCCTTGAGCTTGAGTGCGCCTTCCATTGCGACGGGGAAGCCCACGTGGCGGCCGAGGAAAATCACGGAGGATGCATCCTTCATTGCGACGCCCAGTTCCTTGACCGGGGTGTCGTTGTCGATGACCTTCTGAATCTTTGCGGGCATGTCCTGCAGCTCGGCGAGGATCGAAGCGATTTCATCCTTGTACTTGTTGCCGCGCAACTGTGCCAGATACAGGCCGAGCAGGTATGCTGCGGTGATCTGTGCCAGGAATGCCTTGGTGGATGCCACTGCGATTTCGGGGCCTGCGTGGGTGTACAGCGCAGCGTCGGATTCGCGGGGCAGGGTCGAGCCGTGGGTGTTGCAGATGGAGATAACCTTTGCGCCCTGTTCGCGTGCGTGACGCACTGCCATCAGGGTGTCCATGGTTTCGCCGGACTGCGAGAGTGCCACGATAAGGGTCTTCTCGTTCACGATGGGGTCGCGGTAGCGGAACTCGTGTGCGAGCTCAACCTCGGTGGGGATGCGGCACCAGTGCTCGATGGCGTAGCGTGCCACCTGGCCTGCGTATGCTGCGGTACCACATGCGACAACGATGATCTTGTCGATGGTACGCAGTACCGAGTCCTCAATGTTCAGTTCGTCGAGGGTGAGGTTGCCGTTTTCGTCGAGGCGGCCCATGAGGGTCTGCTCAACTGCGGTGGGCTGCTCGTGGATTTCCTTCTCCATGAAGGAGTTGTAGCCGCCCTTTTCAGCTGCTGCTGCGTCCCATTCGATATGGAAGGGCTTGCCCTCTGCGGGGTTACCTTCGAAGTCGATGATGGAGTAGTCGGTGCCGGTGATGGTCACGATCTGGTCCTGACCCATTTCGACGGCTTCCTTGGTGTAGTCAATGAACGCGGAGACGTCCGAGCCGAGGAAGTTTTCGTTCTCGCCCAGACCGATAACCAGCGGGGAGTTGCGGCGGGTTGCCACAACGCGGTCCGGGTGGTCTGCGTGCACAGCCAGGATGGTGAATGCACCTTCGAGGCGGTTGGATGCGACGCGTACTGCCTCGGTGAGGTCACCGGTGCCGAGCTTGTTGTAGATGCTTGCGATGGTTGCTGCAGCTACCTCAGTGTCGGTCTGAGATGCCAACTCTACGCCTTCGGCGAGCAGTTCGGCACGCAGTTCTGCGAAGTTTTCGATAATACCGTTGTGTACGACGGCGAGGCGGCCGTTGTCGACAACGTGGGGGTGAGCGTTATTGTCGGTAGGTCCACCGTGGGTTGCCCAACGGGTGTGACCGATACCAATCTGGGAGTCCGGCAGAGCGTTTTCCTTGACCTCGTTTTCGAGGTTCAGGAGCTTGCCTGCCTTCTTACGGAATACGATACCGCCGGGGCACACGAGTGCCACGCCAGCAGAGTCATAGCCGCGGTATTCCTGGCGGCGCAGACCTTCGAGGACCACATCGTATGCGTTGTGGTCAAACTTGTTACCGTCCGGAGCAGTGTCCAGACCTACATATCCTACGATTCCACACATGGTATAAGTTTATCCCACAAGTATCCGAATATGCGCACGGTGAAATACCGTTATACGTCACGTTGATTGTGGCTTTCCTAGCTTTATTGGGTTTTGTCCTTTTTCTTCTCATAAATTTATTTCTTCGAACAAACCGTGAGGGTGGGTATTTTCCCCTCGGGCTGAAAGTTCGTACACTTAGATAAATGAGCACCGCACCGTATTTTTCTGGCGATGACCGCTTCATGCATCTTGACCGTTCCCGTTGGTCGCACCTAGCCGATGAGATTTCTGTCCCCCTCAGTGCTGAGGAAATTGAGTCTCTTCGTGGTCTGGGTGAAACCGTCGACCTTGAGGAGGTGCAGCGTATTTACCTGCCGGTTTCTCGTCTTCTTAACCTGTATGTGACTGCTGCTTCTTCGTTGAACCATATGACGAATGATTTTCTGCATGTGTCTCAGCGCCGCGTCCCGTTCATTATTGGTGTGGCGGGTTCTGTTGCTGTGGGTAAGTCGACGACGGCACGTATTTTGCAGGCTCTTTTGAGCCGTTGGCCGTCCACTCCGAAGGTTCAGTTGGTGACTACGGATGGTTTCTTGTACCCGAATGCTGAGCTTCAGCGTCGCGGCATTATGCACCGTAAGGGTTTCCCGGAGTCTTATAATCGCCGTGCCCTGTTGAATTTTGTCTCGCAGGTGAAGTCCGGTGCCGAGCACGTGGTGGCGCCGAAGTATTCACACCTGTATTACGACATCATGCCGGATGAGGATATTGAGGTCACCGCACCGGATGTTCTAATTCTTGAGGGTTTGAATGTTTTGGCGCCTTCTCAGGCTGAGGGTCCGGAGACTTCTGATCTGACGCTGAGCGATTTCTTTGATTTCTCTATTTATGTAGATGCCCGCACTGAGGATATTGAGCGCTGGTATGTGAATCGTTTTTTGACGCTGCGTTCTTCGGCTTTTGCGAATCCGGAGTCGTATTTCAAGCGTTATGCGGAGCTGAGCGATGAGCAGGCGGTTGAGGTGGCGACCGGCATTTGGAAGAGCGTGAATGAGCCGAATCTGCTGCAGAATGTTTTGCCGACTCGTGCTCGCGCGCATTTGATTCTACAGAAGGGTGCCGAGCATACTGTGGAGCAGGTTCTTCTGCGTAAGAACTAGAGGTTCTTTAGGTTTTTAGTGTTTGTGTGCGGCTTTTAGCCAGTATTGTGGTGCATTCTAGTAGAAGACGCCGGAGGCTCCACTCCCTCGCGGGGTGGGTTTAGGCTTCCGACGCTTTTTGTTTGCTTCTACACCATGATGAGGAGTTATTGTGAAGTCTCTGCACCGTACGTCTACCGCTCAGGAGTCTCTTAATAGTTCTGCGCTGAACCGCCGCACTCTCTTGGGTGCCGCTTTGGGGGTTGGCGGTACCGCCTTGTTAGCGGCTTGTGGCTCGCAGGGTGGTTCGCCGGGTCAGGGTGCTTCCTCTTCATCTTCTGCAGCGAGCGCTTCTGCTTCTGAGTCTGCGACGGCTTCAGCGGCTTCTTCTAGTGCCTCTTCCACTGCAGCGGCCTCTTCTGCGGCGACCTCCCCTGTTGCTTCTGCGACCGGTGCTTCTGCCAGCGCTTCGGCTTCTGCGAGCGTGTCTTCTTCCCCATTGGCTCTTGCTCAGCCGAGTGTTGAGTCTCAGCCAGACTCGTTGCGTTGCCTCGTGAATAAGATGCGCCCTTTTGCGCATCAGGATTGGGAGCCGAGTGACCTGGTGGAGTTCTACGGTCATCAATTGCGTGCTGAGGCAGCTAAGGCGGCGGACACGATGATTGATGCGGCGGCAACCGACGGCGTGACTCTGCTTGTTTCTAGCGCGTATCGTTCGTATGCGGTGCAGCAGCAGACCTATCAGTATTGGGTTTCAGCGAACGGTCAGCAGGTGGCGGATCAGTTGTCGGCTCGTCCCGGCTATTCGGAGCATCAGACGGGTTTGGCGATTGATTTTGCTTCTCCTGAGGGTTGCCGTCTGGAGGAATGTTACCGCGATACGCTGGCTGGTCAGTGGTTGGCGAAGAATGCTCCGCGTTACGGGTATATTTTGCGTTTCCCCCATGGTCGCCAGTCGGTGACCGGTTATCGTTTTGAGCCGTGGCATTACCGTTATGTGGGTGTGCAGATTGCTCAGGAGTATGTGTCTTCGGGTGCGAAGACTTTTGAGGAGTTTATTGGTACCGGTGCGGCACCCGATTATACAAGTGCATCGTAGACTCTGAGCTAAGTTTTCGGCTTTGCACGGTGCATCGAGTGGTGATGTGCATCGTATTTCTAGCTTCCGTGTCGCTTCCATGTCGGAAACAAATAGGCACAGCAGATGCATATTTTTTACGCTTATCACCCGTAAATCCGCGGTTTTTCGCAGGTTTCAGAGATTTTTACTCAGCTTCATGTGACCTAGACCTTAAGTATTGGGGGCCTTAGAACCACCGTGAAGAAAAATATGCTTTACAATGAAAATTTTCTCAGAATATGACATTTTCTGAGGTAAAAAGGCGCTATTCTATATCTCATGCTTAATGGTTTTAAAGATTTTCTGATCCGCGGTAACGTCATCGACCTCGCAGTTGGTCTAATCATGGGTACCGCCTTCACTGCTGTGGTGACCGCACTTGTCCAGTCCGTCCTGATGCCGGCTATCTCCATGCTGATTCAGTCCCCCAACTTCGACCAGTTCCTGGTCTTCGGCCAGATCAAGGTTGGCGTGTTCCTGACCGCTGTTGTCAACTTCGTTCTGATTGCAGCTGCCGTGTACTTCGCAGTTGTTCTGCCCGTCCAGAAGCTGACCGAGCTGGCTTCCAAGAACAAGGCTCAGGAAGATGAAGAAGAGGAAGAGACCGAGATCGCACTCCTCAAGGAGATCCGCGACGCTCTGGCAAAGAAGTAATTTCTCCGCTCTCTAACACTAACTTTCAAACCCCCGTATCCTCGTCCCCCTACCCCGCTCAAAATAACGAAGAAGGGCTGGGAAGGTGTCTCTACACCTTCCCAGTCCTTTCTCTATCCTCCATGCCGGTCTTCGCGCCGGAAGAGAATACGTTTAGAGTCCCAGTTCCTTAGCCACAACATCAGCCAGCTGCTGAGCAACCTCATCGGCCTGCTCCTGGGTTGCAGCCTCAACCATCACGCGAACCAGAGGCTCAGTGCCGGATGCACGCAGCAGCACGCGGCCGCTCTCCCCCAGTACACCTTCAGCCTCGCTCACAGCGGTAGCGAGCGCCTCGTTGGTCTTGACCGCCGCACGGTCAACGCCCTTGACATTGATCAGGCGCTGCGGGGTGGGCTGCATGCGAGATGCCAGCTCCGAGAGGGTCTGACCGCTACGAGCCACCTCTGCAGCCAGCTGGATGCCGGTCAGAACGCCGTCACCGGTGGTTGCGTAGTCGCTCATAATAACGTGGCCGGACTGCTCGCCGCCGAGGTTGTAGCCGTGCTCGCGCATAGACTCGAGGACGTAGCGGTCACCCACAGCGGTGCGGCCGAGGGTAATGCCGTGCTCGCGCAGGTACAGCTCCAGGCCCAGGCTGCTCATCACGGTTGCGACGAGGGTGTCCTTTGCGAGCTTGCCTTCGCTCTTAGCGGCAACAGCAAGGATAGCCATGATCTGGTCGCCGTCTACCAGGTTGCCCTTTTCGTCAACTGCCTGGCAACGATCGGAGTCGCCGTCGTGGGCGATGCCGAGGTCCGCGCCGTGCTCAACGACTGCTGCCTGCAGCTTCTCGGGGTGGGTGGAGCCCACGCCGTCGTTGATGTTGGTGCCGTTGGGCTCTACGGCCAGTGCAATGACCTCTGCACCCAGTGCCTCGAAGGTTGCCGGGGATGCTGCGTAGGCCGCACCGTTTGCGCAGTCCAGAACAATCTTCATGCCAGCAAGAGGCTTGCCGTCAGGCAAGGTGGAGACCAGGTGCTTCACGTAAGCCTCGGTACCGTTCTCCAGGGGCTTGACGGTACCCACAGCGCCACCGGTCGGGTAGCGGAAGGACTTCTCGCGGTAAACGCGCTCAATGGCGTCCTCAACGGAGTCTTCCAGCTTCTGGCCGCCTCGGGCCAGGAACTTAATGCCGTTGTCCGCAGCGGGGTTGTGCGATGCAGAAATCATCACGCCGAAGTCAGCACCGGTGTGTGCCACCAGGTAAGCTGCTGCGGGGGTGGGGACAATGCCGGCGTCCAGCACGTCAACACCTGCGCTAGCGAAGCCAGCCTTCATCGCAGAGACAATAAAGTCTGCTGAGGATCGGGAGTCATTTGCGATCACGGCACGGGGGCGTACACCCTCTTCTGCCGTGTCAAGGCCCAGAACAATAGAAGCCGCCTGCGCGAGCTCCATAGCCAGGGCGGGAGTAATTACATCGTTTGCCAGACCGCGTACGCCGTCGGTTCCAAAAAGTCGTTCAGTCACCCTTTTATTTTACGTTGTGCGTAACTCCGCTTAGGCGTATACACCGTAAATTCTTCATAATCAGAAAGTGATTTTCAGCGGCTACATATCTGCTTCATAGCTAAGGTTTTACGTAAAAGCGCGAAGGTGCCTGCCTCTCCTTTTCCAATGGGGATTAGGAGAAGCAGACACCTTCATAGTGCAAGCTATTTAGCGGTTATACCGCCGCAGGGTTGAGTTTTCGCTCTCCCCTATCTATCAACGCTTACTTGACGACCGGGAAGCCATCGGGAGAGTCACCGGACTCATCCTCGAAAACGTCCGATGCAGAGCGGACGATCAGCGAGTCGAGCTCACCCACGACTGCCTCATCCTTGGAGGGGTAATCGAACTGGGAGAGCACGTAACGCATTGCTTCCAGACGTGCGCGCTTCTTGTCGTTGGACTTGATAACAGTCCAGGGAGCGTCACCGGTGTGGGTGTAGAAGAACATTGCTTCCTTCGCCGCGGTGTAGTCGTCCCACTTGTCCAGGGATGCCAGGTCGGTGGGGGAAAGCTTCCACTGGCGAACCGGGTCGGTACGGCGGGAGGTGAAACGTGCGAGCTGCTCTTCGCGGGTGACGGAGAACCAGAACTTGATGATGTGGATACCGGAGTTCACCAGCATGCGCTCCAGGTCCGGAACTTCGCGCATAAACTCGAAGTACTGTGCCTGGGTGCAGTAACCCATAACGCGCTCAACGCCGGCACGGTTGTACCAGGAGCGGTCCATCAGGACGATTTCGCCGCCGGAGGGCAGGTGCTTGATGTAACGCTGGAAGTACCACTGGGTCTGCTCGATATCAGTCGGTTTCTCCAGTGCCACAACGCGAGCGCCACGGGGGTTCAGGTGCTCGGTGAAGCGCTTGATGGAGCCACCCTTACCTGCTGCGTCACGGCCTTCAAAGATGATGAGGATCTTCTGACCGGTGGACTTAGCCCAGAGCTGCAACTTCAGCAGCTCAATCTGCAGGGCACGCTTTTCCTTCTCGTATGCCTTACGGCTGAGCTTGGTGTCGTAGGGGTAACCCTTCTTCCATGCCTGAGAGGTTTCGTCGTCCTTCTTGTCCTTGCCGAGGGCACGGGTGAGGGAAGCCATTTCGTCCAGCTCTGCCGTGTAGTCCTCGACAACGGAGGTGCGGCGTGCCTGGGGCCTCAGGGCTTCCTTGATGGCTTGTTTCTTCTCAGAACCGGTGTGTGCGTGTGCGCCTTCAGCGGTGTGCTGGTGGGCTTCAGCCTGAGGAACCTCCACTGCCTTCTCTTCGGGCTGGGTGGAGGGATTCTGCTCTGCCATGAGTACTCTTTTCTTCCTGTCTGCTCTGACTCTTTAACTCTACCGGTGTGCTCTTCGATGAACAAACGTAACAGTTATATGCACCCTATAAGCTTGTAACGCTCACGGTGAGTAGATACGCAAAACGCCCCGAATCTCCCGAGGGAGAAGCGGGGCGTAACGCTTCGTAAAAACCAGCGATTAACGCTTGGAGAACTGCGAAGCCTTGCGTGCCTTCTTAAGACCAGCCTTCTTACGCTCGATGACGCGTGCGTCACGGGTCAGGTAGCCAGCCTTCTTCAGTGCGGGGCGGTTGTTCTCGCGGTCGATCTCGTTCAGTGCACGAGCGATACCCAGGCGCAGAGCACCTGCCTGACCGGAGGGGCCACCACCGTTGATGCGTGCAATGACGTCGTATGCACCCTCGAGCTCCAGGAGCTTGAAGGGCTGGTTGACATCCTGCTGGTGCAGCTTGTTGGGGAAGTAGTCTTCCAGGCTACGACCGTTGATGGTCCAGTTGCCGGAACCGGGCACAACGCGAACGCGTGCCACTGCTTCCTTGCGGCGACCAACTGCTGCGCCTGCAACGGTCAGTGCCGGACGTGCTGCCTTAGCCGCTGCGGGGGCAGCGGACTCCGAGGTGTAGCTGGTCAGCTCTTCCTCGACTACGATCTGCTCTTCGTTCTGAGCCACGATTTCTCCTATTGTTTCTTCGTAGGCCCGAATTACTGGGCGACCTGGTTAAATTCGTAGGTCTTGGGCTGCTGTGCCGCGTGCGGGTGCTCGGGGCCAGCGTAGACCTTCAGCTTCTTGAGCTGCTGTGCAGCAAGCTTGTTCTTGGGCAGCATGCCCTTAACAGCCTTCTCAACCGCGCGAACGGGGTTGGTCTCAAGCAGTTCTGCGTAGTTCACGGACTTCAGACCGCCGGGGTAACCCGAGTGGCGGTATGCACGCTTCTGCTCGAGCTTTGCACCGGTCAGGGCGACCTTCTCAGCGTTCACGATGATAACGAAGTCACCGGTGTCAACGTGGGGAGCAAAAGTCGGCTTGTGCTTACCGCGCAGCAGGATAGCGGTCTGGCTTGCGAGGCGGCCGAGAACAACGTCGGTGGCGTCAATGACGTGCCACTGGCGCTCGACTTCGCCGGGCTTGGGAGTATAAGTGCGCAAAATATTGGCCTTTGTCTCGAAATGTACATACGGCGCTTAGTTGGGTATCGCGCCTTTTACTTACGTGCATGACGAACACCCGGGTGAGGACCGAGCTGCCGCCCGTTCTGCCCGTACTCTAGACCGCCTTAACGTCCTGCAACTAGACAGCGATTTAGAGCGCGCTCGGGTAGAACACGCACAACATATCAAGACTATACAGGACGTCGAGTGCTTAATCCACCGCCAAAGCCTTAAAAATAGGGCTTTTTTGCCTTAAACACATTTTAAATTCCATCCGTGTAATTCACCTGAGGTAGTTGCGTTCCCCCGCGACGCTTCACGGCGTATGAGCAACGTGACGTGGCTCAATATATACAGGGCGTTAAGCGCTCTGTGCTTCGTGGTCCTCACGCTTTGCTCGAGCACGCTCAGCTTGCTCCCCATACAATTCCGGCGCAGGGTAGTATATCTCAGCCAAAGCGAGCGCATGCGGAGGTGCCAGAGTCAGCGAAGCCTCGCGCCCTGGGATCTCGATCCGCTCACGCAACCAGGCGGCGTCACGTTTACCCGTGCCGTAGAGCACCAGCGCGCCCACAAGCGAACGCACCATGTGATGGCAGAAGGCATCAGCCACCACGCGCACCTCAATAAGACCACTTTCCGTGCGAGTGAAGCTGAGCTCTCGCAGCTCACGAATCGTGGTCGCACCTTCACGCGGCTTGCAGAAGGAGAGGAAATCGCGCAGACCGAGTAGCTGCTGTGCTGACTGGTTAAGATCAGCGCAATCCAGGTGCTCAGGTACTGCCCAGGTGTAGGTGCGATGCAGGGGGTTAAGACCGTCCGCCGCACCATCTGCGATGCGATATACGTAGCGGCGACCGATGGCGGAGAAGCGCGCATCAAAGTCGAAGGGAGCCTCAGTGACCCGGTGAATCTGAATCGCACCCTGCAGAATACCGCGGACATTCTTCGGCAGGTTCAACTGCTCTTCCGCATCGTAAAGACAACGTTGAAGAGCACCGGTGAGGCGGCGCCCCAGGGCAGCCGTCGGGTCGTCCTCCCCCGTTCGACCTTGCAGACGAGCCCAATCCTCATCGTTCAAATCGCAATGCAGGGTCTGGGCCTCCGCATGCACACCGGCATCGGTTCGGCCTGCGACCACGACACGGTGAGGCGCCCGCAAAATCAGTTCAAGGGCGTTCTCAATGACCCCCTGCACGGTAACCAGGTTCGGTTGGGCAGCCCATCCGCTGAAAAGGGAACCGTCGTAGGCACAATCAATTCGCACGCGGTGCGTAGCAGTGAAGGGCTGTTCTTCACGGTTCTCTAAAGCAGTAGCGTTATGCATTGGTATGCCTTTCAGCGGTAAAGGACGGTTGAAGAATACGGATCGACTCTTGTATAGCGAATGCGCAAAGAACCGTCTCCTCGTTAAGTATGCAGATACACCAATCCGCCGCCCACAGCAGTGGACGGCGGATTGACATATTTTAGGCTTAGCCTAAATCAGCTGGGATCCGTATTACTCGGAAACCTTCTGTGCTGCTGCGCCACCTGCGGGGGCGTAACCTGCAGCCTCTGCCGACTCAGCGGAGTCGAACCAGATTTCAGCCTTGGTGCTGGAGTACCAGCGGGAACCGGGCACGTGGTACTTCATGGAATCGGCGTTACCCTTAACCTCGAAGCCCTCGGGAGCCTCGCCGGACTCCAGGGGTGCGTGGGAACCTGCGGGCAGGCCCTCAGCTGCTTCAGCCTTGGGAGCCTCAGCTGCCTTCTCAGCAACCTTGGTTGCCTCAGCAACTGCACCCTTGGTTGCAACGGGCTCCATAACGAGCTCGATGACTGCCATGGGAGCGTTGTCGCCCTTACGGTTACCGATCTTGATGATGCGGGTGTAACCACCGGGGCGCTCTGCCATTGCCGGAGCAATAACGGTGAAGAGCTCGTGCACGACGGACTTGTCGGTGATGGAACGCAGCACGCGACGGCGAGCAGCCAGGTCGCCCTTCTTACCGAAGGTGATGAAGCGCTCTGCCACCGGACGCAGGCGCTTTGCCTTGGTCAGGGTGGTGGTGATGCGCTTGTGCTGGAACAGCTGCGCCGACAGGTTGTTGAGCATGTGGCGCTCGTGGGTCGGGGAACCGCCGAGGCGGGGACCCTTAGTGGGAGTAGGCATAGTTAAATCTCCATAGTTGCGTTCCCTAACGCCCCAGCAGCGGAGCCTCTTAGGGAATCAAGTTTGACTGATCCCGGTGGAACCGGGTGAACTATTCGGTCGAAATTATTCGCCGGAACCGTCTTCGTCATCAAGCGGGCGTGCAGCAGGCTCGAAACCGGGAGGGGAATCCTTCAGAGCCAGGCCGAGCTCGATGAGCTTTGCCTTGACCTCGTCAATGGACTTAGCACCGAAGTTACGGATATCCATCAGGTCAGCTTCACTGCGGGTCACGAGCTCACCCACAGTGTGGATGCCCTCGCGCTTGAGGCAGTTGTAGGAGCGGACGGACATGTTCAGGTCCTCGATCGGCAGTGCCAGATCAGCGGCCATGGACTCGTCGGCGGGCGACGGGCCAACTTCGATACCCTCAGCTGCAATGTTCAGCTCACGTGCCAGGCCGAAGAGCTCGACCAGGGTGCTGCCTGCAGAAGCAACGGCATCACGCGGTGCGATGGCTTCCTTGGTTTCGACGTCCAGGGTCAGGCTGTCGAAGTCGGTGCGCTGCTCAACACGGGTCGCGTTCACGCTGAAGGTAACCTTCAGAACCGGAGAGTAGATGGAGTCAACCGGGATACGGCCAATCTCGCCATCGCCGACCTTGTTCTGAGCTGCAGTCACGTAGCCGCGACCGCGCTCGATAACCAGCTCAGCGTTGAAGTTTGCCGAGGCGTTCAGGGTTGCCAGGTGCAGTTCCGGGTTGTGGATCTCCACGCCGGCGGGAACCTCGATGTCGCCTGCGGTCAGTTCACCTTCGCCCTGCTTGCGCAGGTAGGCCACGACGGGCTCGTCGTTCTCAGAAGAGATGGAGAGCTTCTTGATGTTCAAGATGATCTCAGTGACGTCCTCGGTCACGCCGGGAACGGTGCTGAACTCGTGCAGTACACCATCAATGCGGACGCTGGTAACAGCGGCACCGGGGATGGAGGACAACAGAGTACGGCGGAGGGAGTTACCCATGGTGTAGCCGAAACCGGGCTCCAGAGGCTCGATGGTGAAGCGCGAGCGGTTGGGCGCTACGACCTCTTCAGTCAGAGTGGGGCGCTGTGCAATAAGCACTTTGTTTCCTTTCGGTGAGCTCCGCTATATGAGCCCACAGGTTGGGGAAAACATATCTTAGGAAGCAGACGGGTGTCTGTACTCTCCGGGTACAGCTCCGTGGAGCGTACCCGTCGAGGGATTAGGTCAGGGACCTAATTAGACGCGGCGGCGCTTCGGGGGACGGCAACCGTTGTGTGCAACGGGGGTAACGTCCTGGATCGAACCGACCTCGAGGCCTGCAGCCTGCAGGGAGCGGATTGCGGTTTCGCGACCGGAACCGGGGCCCTTGACGAACACGTCAACCTTGCGGACGCCGTGCTCCTTGGCGCGGTTTGCAGCAGCCTCAGCTGCCAGCTGTGCGGCGTAGGGGGTGGACTTACGGGAGCCCTTGAAGCCCATGTCGCCAGCGGAGGACCAGGAGATCACTGCACCGGTGGGATCGGTGATGGAGACGATGGTGTTGTTGAAGGTCGACTTGATGTGAGCCTGACCAGCAACGATGTTCTTGCTAACCTTGCGGCGGTTGGTCTTACGAGCTGCCGCAGCGCGAGTCTTGGGAGGCATTTTTGATTCTCCTACAAAGGTTTTCTAATACGTTGGTCGGATAGAGATATCCAACAGAGCAACGTTGCTTACTTCTTCTTACCTGCGACGGTACGCTTCGGACCCTTGCGGGTACGTGCGTTAGTCTTGGTGCGCTGACCGTGAACCGGCAGGCCGCGGCGGTGACGCAGGCCCTGGTAGGAACCGATTTCAACCTTACGGCGGATGTCAGCTGCAACCTCGCGGCGAAGATCACCTTCAACCTTGTAGTTGCCTTCGATGAAGTCACGAAGTGCCACGAGCTCCTGGTCGGTCAGGTCCTTGACGCGAGTGTCAGGGTTGACGCCGGTAGCAGCGAGGGTTTCGTGTGCACGGGTCTTGCCCACGCCGTAGATGTAAGTGAGAGCAACTTCCACGCGCTTTTCGCGGGGAATATCAACTCCAGCGAGACGTGCCATACTGGCTTCTCCTTGTTGGTTTCCAGAGGTCTATAGCATCACTGCCCGGGTTGTTCTGACCCGGTCCCCGGCCTCTGAGTCCGGAGGTATCCGAAGTCGCCTCGTCGGCGTTGCTTCGGAGCGGTGCCTATGACAATTCCGCCCCCTGTTGGGGCGGTTATGAAGTCAGCTGCTAGGGATTAGCCCTGGCGCTGCTTGTGGCGCGGGTTTTCGCAGATCACCATGACCACACCGTGACGGCGGATCACCTTGCACTTATCGCAGATCGGCTTAACGCTCGGCTTGACCTTCATCGCATTCCTTTTGATTGCAACTTGATTACTGGCGAGATAAGAGGTTCCCTCACTTACGTTGGGGAACTGCGTTATCCCTTTGAACACGATTTAAACGCAGCCAGGGGCGACGTTTATCTCGGGTTTACTTGTAACGGTAGACGATACGACCTCGGGAAAGGTCGTAGGGGCTCAGTTCCACTACTACTCGGTCCTCAGGCAGGATGCGAATGTAGTGCTGACGCATCTTGCCCGAGATGTGTGCGAGAACCTTGTGGCCGTTATCCAGCTCAACACGGAACATCGCGTTGGGCAGAGCTTCAACCACAGAGCCTTCAATCTCGATGACGCCGTCTTTCTTAGCCATATCCTCCGCTAACGTCGGTGCCCGTCGCAGGCGCGGCGGGCAATTGTATCTTCTGTTTGTGAGCTCACCTCGGTGAGGCGCTAGGGCGTTTCAAGGCACACTTAACACTGGCACAAACAACCAACTCTTAACTCTACGGCAAAGACCATGGAAAAACAACCGTGATTTTTATGACATCAGGCACTTAATATTTAAAAGGAAGAAGCCCCTCCCCACGTTCCTGAAAGTCTTAATGACTTCCCTCCGCAGGAAAGGGGCACCGTTCACCGGTCACAGCTCAACTGCTTAGTCTTCCTTAGCAGCCAGCTGACCGCATGCACCATCAATATCGGAACCGCGAGTATCACGAATAGTCGTCGGAATACCGTGGGCACGCAGACGCTCCACAAAGTTCTGCTCAACGCCCTTACGGGATGCCGTCCACTTCGAACCCGGGGTCGGGTTCAGCGGAATCGGGTTCACGTGCACCCAACCACGGCCGCGCTGCGCCAGCTTCTTACCGAGCAAATCCGCACGCCAGCCCTGATCGTTAATATCGCGAATCAGCGCGTACTCAATGGAGACGCGGCGGCCGGTCGTACGGTAGTAGTCGTACGCAGCGTCCAAAGTCTCGTCGACCTTCCAACGCTGGTTGATCGGGATTAGCTCATCACGCAGCTCATCATCCGGAGCGTGCAGAGACAGCGCCAAAGTAATGGGCAGCTTCTCCAGCTCAAACTTACGAATACCCGGCACCAGACCCACGGTCGACATGGTCAGACCACGAGCAGAAATACCGAGGCCCTCGGGCGAAGGGTCAATCAGGCGGTGCACAGCACCCATGGTTGCCTTGTAGTTAGCGAGCGCCTCACCCATACCCATAAAGACAATATTGGAAACACGCAGCGGACGAGTATCCTCAGAACCGCCTTCTGCTTCTTCCAGGCCCTTCATCTGCTTCAGGTAGCGGGCACCAGCGACGACCTGCTCCACAATTTCTGCAGTAGAGAGGTTACGGGTCAAACCCTGTTGACCGGTTGCGCAGAAGGGGCAGTTCATACCGCAGCCAGCCTGCGAAGAAATGCACATGGTCACGCGGTTGTCATAGCGCATGATGACGGACTCAATGAGCGCACCGTCAAAGAGTCGGTGCACAATCTTCAGAGTATCGCCACCGTCAGCCTCGAGGGTACGGACCGGAGTCAGAAGCTGGGGCATCGCCTGAGCAACCATCTGCTCGCGATCCTTAGCCGGCAGGTCAGTCATCTCGGCGGGGTCAGTGACCAGACGCTCAAAATAGTGCTTTGACAGCTGGGACGCACGGAACGACTGGTAGCCCAGTTCCTTCAGAAATTCACGGCGGCCAGCCATATCGAAGTCAGCGATGTGCTTGGGCGGCTTCGCACGGCGCGGTGCTTTCAGGGCAATCTGGCCGGGTGCGGGGCGAACGTTCGAGATTTCAACCGGCACCTTGGTCGCAGCGGGTGCGGTTGCCTCGCCGCTGTTGAGAGTTTCGCTCATGGAGCTTCTTCCTTATGATGTGGATGCTTTCGGATGCGCTATCACGCACCGGACCGGATTCGCCGGTTTCTTTCGGATGGAGGTGTGGCAGCTAAAGGGGGGTTCCCCTTCCCCCAGTGGTGGGACTTAGGCGGGGATCGGAACCGGGGTTATGCCGAAGCGAGCAAGTTCGCTTGCGCCGCCGTCTTCTGCGGTCAGAACCCAGATGCCTTCACTGTGCACAGCAACGGAGTGCTCCCACTGGCATGCATCGGAACCGTCAACGGTCACAACGGTCCAGTCGTCAGAGAGTACCTTGGTCTCGATGGAACCAGTGACGAGCATCGGTTCGATAGCGAAAGCCATGCCGGGCTTAATCTTCGGGCCAGTGTCACGTACCGCGTAGTTCAGTACGTCCGGCGCCATGTGCATCTGGGAACCGATACCGTGGCCCACGTAGTCTTCAATGATGCCGTACTTATCGCCGTATTCTTCGGTCACGTACGCTTCGATGGCAAGACCAATTTCGCCGACCTTCTTTGCACTAGCCAAAGCGGCAATACCGTGCCACATCGCCTCGCGGGTGACGGCGGAGAGTTCCGTGCGGGCTCCGCTTACGTTGTCACCAACCAGCACAGTACGTGCCGAGTCACCGTGCCACTGGCGGTTGGTAGCGGGGTCGATGACGTATGCGCCACCATCGATGGAGAGAATATCGCCGTCCTTGAGCACGTAGTCGCCAGGGATGCCGTGAACAACTTCGTGGTTAACGGAGGTGCATACGGTCGCCGGGTAGTCGTAGTAGCCGTAGAAGTTGGAGGTGCCACCCAGCTCCAGCATGGTGCGTTCAAAGGCGGCGTTCACCTCTGCGGTGGTTATGCCGGGGCGGGCTGCCGCCACTGCCGCATCAAGTGCACGGCTGGTAATGACGCCTGCACGAGCCATCTGCTGAAGCTGTGCATTGGTTTTGATTTCGACTCGTGCCATTCTGACTCCTTAGGTATGTGGGGCGGTACGCCCAAGCTTAGAACTCTACAGACAGCACTGTACCCCCGCAAGTCTTTGTGATGCATCATGCACCTCAAATTGCGGGGGTACAGCAGAAGATTACTTCAGAGCGTCGAGGATGCGCTCGGTGACTTCAGCAATCTCGCCAAGACCATTAACTTCCTTGACGATGCCGCGTTCGCGGTAGATTGCGATCAGCGGTGCGGTCTCTTCTTCGTAGACCTTCAGGCGGTGACGGATGACCTCTTCGTTGTCATCGGTGCGGCCCTGCTCTGCTGCGCGGTTGAGCAGACGCTCGACGAGTTCGTCGTTGTCTGCAACCAGCAG
Source organism: Rothia gullae (assembly GCF_024294905.1). GTDB lineage: Bacteria > Actinomycetota > Actinomycetes > Actinomycetales > Micrococcaceae > Rothia. The sequence goes on along the minus strand of NZ_JANCOC010000001.1, from coordinate 77,909 downwards.
GAGAACGCGGTCAATCTTCTCGCCCTTGGCTTCGAGGATGGAGTCCAGCTCGTGAACCTGGGAGGTGTTGCGGGGGTAGCCGTCGAGCAAGAAGCCGTTGACGACGTCGCTTTCCTCCAGACGCGCGCGCACCATGTTGTTGGTGACGGAGTCGGGAACCAGGTTGCCGGAGTCGATGTACGACTTCGCTTCCTTGCCCAGCTCGGTCTCTTCCTTGATGTTCTTGCGGAAGATATCACCGGTGGAAATCGCGGGAATCTTCAGCGCTTCAGCGATTTTGACGGCCTGGGTGCCCTTACCTGCACCGGGAGGGCCGACGATGAGCAGACGGTTCATCGGAGCAGTCCTTCGTAGTTTCGTTGTTGGAGCTGAGCGTTGATCTGCTTGAGAGTATCAAGACCAACACCCACCACAATCAGCAGCGAGGCGCCGCCGAACGGGAAATTCTGGTTTGCGTTGAATAGGATAAGCGCTACGAGGGGAATCATGGAAATTACACCCAGGTAAAGTGCGCCAGGCAACGTAATTCGGTTGAGTACGTAGCTGAGGTAACGCTCGGTGGGCTTACCGGCACGGATACCGGGAATGAAGCCACCGTACTTCTTCATATTGTCCGCTACTTCTACTGGGTCGAAGGTGACCGCCACGTAGAAGTACGCGAAGCCAATAATCATGAAGAAATAGAGAGCAATGTACAGCGGGTGATCGCCGCGCACCAGGTATGCGTTGATCCAGTTAACCCATTCCGGCGGAGTGGAACCGTTGGTGGGGGTGTTGAACTGTGCGATCAGACCGGGCAGGGTCAGCAGGGAGGAGGCAAAGATCAGCGGGATCACGCCTGCCATGTTGACCTTGAGCGGAATGTAGGTGCTGGTGCCACCAATGGTGCGTCGACCAATCATGCGTTTTGCGTACTGCACGGGAATACGGCGAACGGACTGCTCGACGTAGACCACAGCGAGCATGACCAGCAGGCCGATGCCGCAGACGGCTACGAAGATACCCCAACCGTGGGTGCGCTGGATGGAGCCCAGAGCACTCGGGAAGGAAGAAGCGATGGAGGTGAAGATCAGCAGGGACATGCCGTTACCGACGCCACGCTCGGTAATCTGCTCACCCATCCACATAATGACGGTGGTACCCGCGCACAGGGTAACGATGATCAGCAGGATGTGCAGTACGTCGTCCTGGGGGATGATACCGGGGCAGTTACCCAGCAGAACGCCGGAGCGCGCCATCGAGACGATGGTGGTTGCGTTCAGCAGAGCAAGAGCGATGGTCAGGTAGCGGGTGTACTGGGTGAGCTTTGCCTGACCCTGTGCGCCTTCATCGTGCAGCTCCTGGAATCGCGGAATGACCACGCGTAGCAGCTGGATGATAATGGACGCGGTAATGTACGGCATCACGCCGAGGGCAAAGATCGAAAGCTGCAGCAGTGCGCCACCGCTGAAGAGGTTGACGATATCGTAGACGCCACCGCTCGTAACATTGGCGTTCAGACACTGCTGTACATTTCCGTAGGAAACGCCTGGCGCGGGGATGAAAGTGCCCACGCGGTACAGCACAATCATTGCCAGGGTAAACAGCAGCTTACGCCGCAAATCGGCGGTCTTAACAACTCGCCCGAATGCGCTCAGCACATGTCCTCCTGTAAGTCTATGGGGCGCCCATTTCTCTGAAGGATTTTTAGGGCGCAGTAAACACATCTTCCAGTCTATCGTGTTTGGAGCGGGTAACAATAACTCCCTAGCAGATTATGTAGCTTTTATATCCTCTTAGCGTGATTTTTGAACACTAAATGTGGCGTACACCAAGCGTTCAAATATACGAATACAGGAATATACCCCTGTTGTGAGTCTTTTGAGCAGTAAAAAGCCCCCGCCGTACACTGTACGGACGGGGGCTTTCTCGCCTTGAAGACTACTTAACGGTTACAGAACCGCCAGCGGCCTCGATCTTCTCGATAGCGGAAGCCGATGCCTTGTCGACAACAACGTTCACCTTGACGGAGATTTCGCCGTTGCCCAGAACCTTCACGAGCTCGTTCTTGCGAACGGCACCCTTAGCAACCAGTGCCTCGACAGTGACGTCGCCACCGTTGGGGAACAGTTCCTGAATGCGGTCCAGGTTAACAACCTGGTACTCGGTGCGGAAGGGGTTCTTGAAGCCGCGCAGCTTCGGCAGGCGCATGTGCAGCGGCAGCTGGCCGCCTTCGAAGCCTGCACGAACCTGGTAACGTGCCTTGGTACCCTTGGTACCGCGACCTGCGGTCTTACCCTTGGAGCCTTCACCGCGGCCAACGCGGGTCTTTGCCTTGTGGGCACCCGGTGCCGGGCGCAGATCGTGAATCTTGATAGCTTCTGCCATCTTTACTTGACCTCCTCAACCTTCACCAGGTGAGCAACGGTGTTAACCATGCCAACGGTGACGGGGTCAGCAGTGCGGACTACCTTGTTGCCGGGGCGCTTGAGCCCCAGGGAACGCAGGGTGTCGCGCATGTTCTGCTTCTGACCAACATAGGACTTGACCTGGGTGATTTCCAGCTTTGCGTCGCTGGGCTGAATACGCTTGGCCATTACTACGCACCTGCCTTTTCAGACTTGGTGTTGCGCAGGTAGCTGGGGATAACCTCATCGGTGGGCAGACCACGGCGGGCTGCCACTGCCAGGGGCTCCTCGAGCTCCTTGAGTGCTGCAACAGTTGCGTGAACGATGTTGATCTGGTTCGAGGAACCGAGCGACTTGGACAGCACATCGTGAATGCCTGCGCACTCGAGTACTGCACGCACGGGGCCACCTGCGATAACACCGGTACCAGCGGTTGCCGGACGGAGCATCACAACGCCTGCAGCTGCTTCACCCTGCACGCGGTGCGGGATGGTGCGGCCTTCGATGCGGGGAACGCGGAAGAAGTTCTTCTTTGCTTCCTCGACACCCTTGGAGATTGCTGCGGGAACTTCCTTAGCCTTACCGTAGCCAACGCCGACCAGGCCGTTACCGTCACCAACGACGACCAGTGCGGTGAAGCTGAAGCGACGACCACCCTTGACGACCTTGGAAACGCGGTTGATGGTCACAACGCGCTCGATGTACTTGTCCTTCTCCTCCTCGCGAGCGCGGTTGTTGCGGCGCTCGCCACGGCCACGACGCTCGCCGCGGTTGTTGCGGCGCTCCTCGCGCTGGTTGGAGGTCTCAGCGGTTTCAGCTACTACTGCTTCGCTCACCTGAGTTTCCTTTACGTTCTGCTCGCTCATTAGAGTGCAAGACCTCCCTCGCGTGCACCGTCAGCAACGGCTGCAACACGGCCGTGGTACTTGTTACCACCGCGGTCGAACACGACTGCCTCAACACCAGCTGCCTTGGCGCGCTCTGCAACGAGCTCACCAACGCGCTTTGCCTTAGCGGTCTTGTCCAGGTCAGCTGCACGCAGCTCTGCTTCCATGGTGGAAGCGGATGCCAGGGTTACACCCTTGACATCGTCGATAACCTGAACGAACATGTGACGGGTCGAACGGGTGACGCACAGGCGCGGACGCGCAGCGGTACCCGAAACGTACTTGCGGATGCGAGCGTGACGACGTGCACGCTGCGCTGCCTTCGACTTGATAGCCATGTTTACTTACCAGCCTTTCCGACCTTGCGGCGGATGTGCTCACCTGCGTAGCGAACACCCTTACCCTTGTAGGGATCGGGCTTACGCAGACCACGAATGTTTGCTGCAACCTGACCAACGAGCTGCTTGTCGATACCCGACACGGTCAGCTTGTTAGCACCCTCCACTGCGAAGGTAATACCCTCGGGAGCGGTGATGTTGATCGGGTGGGAGTAGCCCAGAGCGAACTCCAGGTCGTTACCCTTCGGGGTCACACGGTAACCGGTACCAACGATTTCCAGCTTCTTCTCGTAGCCGGAGGTAACGCCGATAATCAGGTTCTGAATCAGGGTACGAGTCAGACCGTGCAGCGAGCGAGACAGGCGCTCGTCGTTCGGACGAGATACAACGATCTCGTTTTCGTTCAGAGCCACGGTGATGGGGGAAGCTACCTTGTGGGAAAGCTCGCCCTTCGGGCCCTTAACGGTGACCAGGTTGCCATCGACCTTAACCTCAACGCCGGCGGGAACCGAGATGGGGAGACGTCCAATACGTGACATTATTCTCTTCCTTTCTCTTCTAACCGACTACCAGATGTAAGCGATGACTTCGCCGCCCACGCCCTTCTTCGCTGCCTGCTTGTCAGTGAGCAGACCCGAAGAGGTGGACAGGATTGCGATGCCGAGGCCACCCAGAACCTGGGGCAGGTTGGTGGACTTTGCGTAGGTACGCAGGCCCGGCTTGGAAATACGACGCACGCCAGCGATGGATCGCTCGCGGGACGGACCGTACTTGAGGACGAGGGTCAGGGTCTTGCCGACCTTTGCATCCTCAACCTTCACGTCGGCGATGTAGCCCTCAGCCTTCAGGATCTCTGCAATGCGAGCCTTCAGCTTGGAGTAGGGCATGGATACGGTGTCGTGGTATGCGGAGTTTGCGTTACGCAAACGGGTCAGCATATCTGCGACCGGATCAGTCATAGTCATTGTGGGCTTTAGCCCTTCCTCGTTGTGGTTTCCCTACTCCGCGGTAACGGGGTCTGGACCTACAACGTAGTCGTTAGTTGGTCTTGAACGGGAAGCCCAGTGCCTTCAGGATTGCACGGCCTTCTTCGTCGGTCTTCGCGGAGGTCACCACGGTGATGTCCATACCACGCACGCGGTCGATCGAGTCCTGATCGATTTCGTGGAACATGGACTGCTCGGTCAGACCGAAGGTGTAGTTACCGTTACCGTCGAACTGGCGGTCCGAGAGGCCGCGGAAGTCGCGGATTCGGGGCAGTGCCAGGGTGACGAGGCGGTCCAGGAATTCCCACATGCGGTCGCCACGCAGAGTGACGTGTGCGCCGATGGGCATACCTTCGCGCAGCTTGAACTGTGCGATGGACTTCTTAGCGCGGGTAACAATCGGCTTCTGACCGGTGATTGCGGTGAGATCGCGGATTGCGCCGTCCATGAGCTTTGCGTCGCGAGCTGCCTCGCCGACACCCATGTTTACGACGACCTTAACGATCTTCGGGGTCTGCATGACGTTCTCGTACTTGAACTCTTCCTGCAGAGCGGGAACGACGACCTCAGCGTACTTGGTCTTGAAGCGGGGGGTGATCTTGGTTTCGGTCATTAGATGTCCTTACCCGAACGCTTAGCAACGCGCACGCGAACGGTGCGCTCCTTGCCGTCACGCTCTACAGTCTCGAGGCGGAAACCAACACGGGTCGGCTTCTTGGTCTCGGGGTCAACAATCGCAACGTTAGAAACGTGGATCGGTGCCTCAACCTTCTGAATGCCGCCTGCTGCGCCGGTCAGGGGGTTAGCCTTGGTGTGCTTGGTGACGACCTTGACGCCCTCAACAATCACGCGGTTTTCCTTGGGGATAACCTTCAGAACCTTGCCCTGCTTGCCCTTATCTGCACCGGAAATAACCTGAACCAGGTCGCCGGACTTGATCTTAGCCATGAATTAGAGCACCTCCGGAGCCAGCGAAACGATCTTCATGAACTTCTTGTCGCGAAGTTCACGACCCACGGGACCGAAGATACGGGTACCACGGGGATCACCATCAGTGTTCTTCAGGATCACTGCGGAGTTCTCGTCGAACTTGATGTAGGAGCCGTCGGGACGACGGGTTTCCTTCTTGGTGCGGACGACGACTGCCTTGACAACGTCACCCTTCTTTACGGTACCGCCGGGAATTGCATCCTTGACGGTTGCGACAATGATGTCGCCAATGCCTGCGTAGCGACGCGAGGAACCACCGAGAACACGGATGGTCAGGATTTCCTTCGCACCAGTGTTGTCGGCGACCTTCAGTCGCGACTCCTGCTGAATCATATTTCTCCTGTCGTCTCGCCGGTTCCGACTCGCTTTAGGCGCGAGCCAGCCTTGCGGAACATTTTTACGGGATTGGTTGACGCCCCGGGCCCCATCTCTACGGAAGGGGTTAGCGGAAACGCCTGGGGCAAACCCATGCCAGAAGCATTTGGACCCGCGTGAAGCGGGCGTATCCCACCCGTAAGTAGCGGCATTATGCACTGGCACGAGAAGCCCGTGGTTGTGCGGCTATTTGGATACAGCCACACAGTCTTAACACTGTACAGGAAGCAGGCATGTAGCGCAAGAGTTTGCCGACTATGATTTCAGTCTCCCTCACCCTATCTCTGAGGATAGCCGGGTTTCAGGAGCAAAAACTCCATATCCCACATCACCATCAACTGAGAAGGCCCCTTATTTGACACTTAAAACAGGAGGCCCCTTCGTGTAGTTCCTGACGCATAAGAAACTGAAGGGGCCTCGAGAAATCTACCAAACAATGTGTCAAACAAGGATGGTAGATATTTATATTTTACTACGTTTTAATATGCTCCCACGACAGATTTGCCGCGATCTAGCGATAGAATCACCCAAGTCATACTCCCCCACCCCGCTAGTGCGCGCACAGAGCTAGAGAGCGTCAGTGATTATTTTGGGCATGTCAACTGCACTTCACTCTGTAGCTATGAGATATATACTTTCGCGATACCATCACGAACGATAGGACGAGGAGCATCTCCCGGGCGGCTTTCTTCCACAGCCTCACGGTATTCGCCAGAGCGTGCATCCAGCACGTAGGAAACCTCAACTGCGGGGTAGTCCCCCGCCTTGTCGATAGCGATGACGCTCCCGTCCTTCAGCAGGACCTGGTGATTAATACGGGTCGGGGCTACCTGCAAGGTCTCGATGATGGTTCGGTTAAGCGTGTCAATGACAGTGATAGTTCCACCGCCAGCAACAGCAGGCTCTCCCTTACCGCCAAAATCAGCAACATAGAGCAGCTGACGTTCTGCATCTAGCAAGATATCGGTGGGCATTTTGCCGAATGGAAGATAAGCGAGGTGTTCGCCCTCAAAACTCAGAACATATAGACCCCCGTTTTTACCCTCGCGCCCCTGTGCAGAGACATACAGTTCGCCGCGCGTTGAATCAACCTCCACACCGTGAACACCGATTGGAGCATTGGCGTCTTCCCCGCCAGTTACGGGCAGCCTACGTACGAGCCCCCAGGTGTTCATGTCCACAACCCAGATTTTATCTCGCATAATATTCGGGATGTACAGGCAGTTACGAGCTTCATCAGCTACGGGCCCTAGTAGCATAGCGGGACCGTCCCCTTGAAGAGAGCTAACCGCGCGTTCTCCTTCTGCGTTAGGTGCAGAGATTACCTGGTAACCACCCATTCCGGTCACGAGTACAGCGCCGCTGGGTGCAACGTATAGCTCACGCGGAATTAGCATCTCCACTCCTAGAGCGAGAGAATCCCAGACGAGCGCTAGGTCTTTTTGGGAGTATGCGGTTACCGAATTTGTGCGGGTTCCTCCGGTCCAGAGAAGCTCCCGCTCGTTGTCTGCTGCTAGACCGTAGGCAGCCTGGATTTGGAAGAGGTTCTCTAGCCCGGGGTTATTTTCCGGGATAGCAGGCAGAACAGCCGTCTCCTCAATCTGCAGGGTATCTGCGTTTATGCGTGCGATTGTTGCGCAGAGAGTGCCGTGAGTCTTTGTGTGATTGAAGCTTCCGCTTACGAAAAGAACGTTCTCTTCGGGGTTGTATGCCACTTGATACTGCCCAGCGAGCCCCGCAGAACGATCCACGGAAAAACAGTTGGCGTCCAGGGTGCTCTTCTGCCCTTCTCCTGCGACTGAGGGAACCATAGATATCTCCAGAGTTGTGTAGGTTGGAGGCTAGCTCACCTCATATTTTGCGGGCTTAGCATCCGGAGCTTTCTGTTATATATCTTACGTTTCGCCCTCCACTTTGAGGCTTTTCTAGCACAGTCCATGTACTACACCGTTCAAAATTAAGAGGCCCTATACTCGGCAGCACATAATGCTCTCCCCTAGGCTTTGAGCAGGGCGGTTTTGCTCAACAAAAGCTTCGTATACTGCATATAATCACCACAATAGACATCATTCTAGAGATTGTGACATCTTATAGAATTTATAAGCTTATCCTGAGGCATCTAGAGCCATAGATTTCGTAATATTTCGTCACCTCTGAACCCTTCTCAAAGCAGTGTTCTGAAAAAATCTGCTTAAAAATTTAGAAATTAAGGCTTCTTTCTTCAAAAATCAAGTTTTTTGGTAATAAACGCGCTTCAAGGTGCGAAAATCAGCGAGATGTACCATAATAGAAGAGACTCATGCGTCAAATAAGAGGTTCGGTCCTTATCGGACAGATTTCTTGGGTCCCTTTTTCCTCGCTAATCCGTTTGTCTAGGGACCGAACCTCACTTTGACACTAAACCCGCACTTCGGTGCGGGTTTTCTTTATATCTGAGGCGCTAGAACCCTACATTTCATTCTTTGGGGGCTGGTAAGTCGTCAAATATGGGCGAGCGAGTGCAGAGGGTGCGCCTCCCCTCCTCCTTTTTTCTCATTCATTCTCTTCCCCAGCCCCCGCTGCTACTTCTGACTCTGGTCTAGACCTTCCGCCTATATAACAGGCATATGGGTAAACTGAAAGGGGGGGGGGACCCCGGGTTGGGGGGGGGGGCCCCCCGGGGGGGGGGTGGGGGGGGGTAGATAGGGGCAAGGGGGGGGGGGTTTAAATTTTTTTACCGGCGCG
>NZ_JANCOC010000001.1:0-69212 GCF_024294905.1 Rothia gullae | reverse complement strand
CGGTTCAAGTTATCTGTTTGTTAAACACCTTCGCATATAATAACTGTAATTGGTTAAACGTAATGGGGGCTGTCCAATTGTTTGGTTTGTTACCCCCCCCTTTCAGTGTGTATCGGCAGTTTCAGAGAGTCAATCGGGTTCTTGAATATCTAGTAGATCCCGCTCTGCCTCTTTAGCTACTACCGAGCGGTAGTATCGTGGGCTGCCGTGGGGTACGGGCTATGCCTTGCGGCGACGTGCTACCAGCACAGTTGCACCAACAGCCAGGGCAAGAATGCCAATTCCGGCTGCAATGACGACACCCGAAGCACCGGTGTTAGCCAGTGAAGACTTCGAGGAGTTCGAAGAGGTCGAGCTGTTGCTGGAAGAGGTGACGTTCTGCGACGAAGATCCGGAGGTCTTCGGAGCGGTGTTGTCCTTCTTCTGAGCCTCGGAATTCATAGAGTCCACGGGAGCCTTGGACTGATCCTTCACCTGATCCTTAGAATCTGCAGGTGCAGACGGAGCAGCAGAGGGGTTAGTTACAGGTGAGGTAGACGGCTCGGAGGTCTTCGATTCCGAAACCTTCGGCGCAGGTGCCTTGTTTTCAACGCTGAAGGTGTACTCTACGGCAACGCCACCACGTACGTTATCGTTCGTTGCCAGGGAACCAGAGAGCAGGTAGATAGCAACGCTATCGCCAGTCTTCAACTCTTCAGACAGGTTAGAGTTTGCCACGGTGGGGCGGTCGATGGTTGCGGTGAAGTTACCGTTTTCGTCCGCCTTAATGTAAGCCCAGATACCTGAGCTATTGCCTTCAACGCCTTCGAGCTTAGGTTCTTCCTTCGCAGAAATAGCGCCCTTGTTCAGCTTGACGGCGATAATGGAGCCCTTGCCGTCCTGAGTCTTGAAGCCTTCACCGCGGAAGGTCAGCTTCTGGCCGTCCCAGCTCTTGGGGAAGTAGACCTTTGCGCCATCCTTGTACTCGTGCACAACCTCATTGGATTCTGCGCTTTCAGAAGGTGCCGGGGTAGTCGGCTGGGGCTTAGCAGACTCGCTCGGAGCCGGAGTAGTCGGCTGGGGCTTAGCAGACTCGCTCGGAGCCGGAGCGGGCTTGTTGCCATCAGGCAGGCTCAGCTTAGTGCCAGCGGGGTACGTGGTAGTCACGCCAGAGGGAGCAGCAGCGACCTGGGTAGTTTCTGCCGGTGCGCAGGTCGCAGCGGTGTCGGCCTTCTTCTCTGCAACAGTTGCGGAGAGCGCTTCACCACCACGTGCGGTATCGCCTTCAACAATGGAGCCGGAGAGCAGGAAGACAGATACCTTATCGCCGCTCTTCAGGTTTTTCGTCAGGTTGGAGTTTTCAGTGGTCGGGTACGGCAGCTCAGCGGTGAAGTTACCATTCTTATCTGCCTGGATGTACGCCCAGACGCCGGCGCTGTTGCCCTCAACACCGTTGAACTTCGGCTCTTCCTTCGCGGAGATACGACCCTTGTTCAGCTTGACGGCGAGCACGGATCCCTTTGAACCGTCCTGAGTCTTGAAGCCTTCACCGCGCAGCTTCAGGGTTTCACCGGTGGTCCAGTCCTTCACTGCGTAGAGCTTAGCACCGTCGGCGTAGGTCTTGACCAGTTCTTCAGAAGAAGTCTGTGCAGCAGGCTTCGCGCTGGTTTCAACGGTGGTGTTGATCTTCACCATAACGCCGGGAACGATCGGGGAATCTGCGTTGTCCTTGCCCTTGGGCTCGGTGCTAGAGGTGCGGTATTCGCCGGTGGTCTTATCGATGGTGTAGTCGGTTCCGATAGCGGAAGCGCCTTCGATACTGCGTGCTACAGCGTATACGCTGCCATCTGCAGTGACCAGAACATCATTTGCACCACTGGTTGCGCCGGTAGATACCTGAGAAACAACGGTGCCGGTTCGTGCATCAACAACACCGACGTTGCCGGTGCCGTAATCGGTCACGTACAGCAGGTCACGGGCTTCGTCGGAGGCGAGAGCAAGGGCCTGGCTGCCGAAAGGAATGGTCTTCTTGTAGGCACCAGTTTCCAGGTCGTAGACGGTAATACCGGTGTTAGTGCCCTTACGGTCACCCTGGGCGCTGACGTAGATTTCCTTCAGGGACTTGTCGATAGTGACGTCCGAGGGGTTCAGAGCAGCTTCAGCATTTTCCTTGTGTAGCTGAATGGTCTTCTCAACCTCGTAGCTCTTGGTGTCGATTACCTTCACGGTGCCGGCGCTCAAGGAGGGTACGTAGAGCTTGCCATCAGCAGAGTCCACGTGCATGTTCATTGCGATGTCAGATTTGCCCTTGGGGTCGGTGAATTCAATCTTCTTGACTAGGGCGTGCCGGGTGGTGTCAAAGACGCTAATGCCGCCCGATCCAGATACAAAGACCTTGCCGCTGGAGGGGTCAACGCGTACCTCACGAGGGTGGTTAACGTCGCCTTCTGCACTACTCCAAATAATCTTGTTGGTCGCGGGATCGAAGACAGATACCTTGTTGACGCGGGTCTGGGTCACCCATACATATCCGGTTGCTTCGTCGTAGGCAATACCGTAGGGAGATTCAATCTGCTTACCGGTCGGTGCGGTAGCACCACGTCCAATAAAGTCCGTGGTCGGGAACTGGTAGACAGTGGCAAGGCTCGGGGTGGATGCAACGTTCCAGGTACCGACGCCACCGGTCAGTACCGGCGGGCGGCCGGAGGAGAAGGAAGTGTAGAGGGAGGAGGTTGCTGCCGAGTATGCCAGCTGGTACTGGCCGGGCAGGCCCTGGTACTGGGTAGCGCTCACTGCAATGTGGCGGCATTCCTCCGTGGAGTTCTGGGAGTTCCCGCCGGGAACGGATGCGGAGACGTTTGCCGCAAAGGCAGCGGGAACGGCAGCGAAAGAGCCTGCAACAACGGAAAGTGCACCAGCAATGGCGAGCAGCTTACGTGAGGGCTTGGGTGAAGAAGTCATGATAATCCTCAATGATGTGTAGTGGTACTTCTCCAAAGGTCGTGCAACCTCCGGAAGGTGCAAAGCCACCGGACTAATTATTAGGCAAGGTTATGCTAAGCAACTATAAAGTTGATAATAAGTCCCTAATCGGGTTGTTTTCAAGTGCTACTCATCAGATTCTGCAGTTCCCAGGCACCTTACTCACGTATTAATTTTCATTTTCCTCCACAATTCTGCCTCCACATGCGCTTTCTTCGCTAGCAGCGTCTACTCATGGATTGCGTCATCAAATTGAGAGAAAAATATTGTTGTCTCGTATGACATATCAAGACATTTATGACAGATGTTGTCTTAGCGCCTGTTATTAGCCCATGTCATAGGGCACCCGCCCTAGTTTTCCCGTAGAAGGTTAAAAGCAAAGAACCCCTCTCCTACCGAAGTAGGAGAGGGGTTCTTTTACTGCTCTAGCAGAGAGTCATGAAGAGGGCTTACTTAGCCTTCTCGATGATCTCCACGATACGCCAGCGCTTGGAAGCGGATAGCGGACGGGTCTCTGCAATCAGAACGAGGTCACCGATGCCAGCAGCGTTCTGCTCATCGTGTGCCTTGATCTTGGAGCTACGGCGAACGACCTTGCCGTACAGCGCGTGCTTCACGTGATCCTCGACCTCGACGACAACGGTCTTGTCCATCTTGTCGGAGACAACGTAGCCGCGGCGGGTCTTGCGGTAGCCGCGCTCTTCGTTCTTTACTTCACTCACTTGGACTCACCTTCAGTTGCGGGACGAATACCGAGCTCGCGCTCACGCAGCACGGTGTAGATACGTGCGATGTCGCGCTTGATAGTGCGGCGACGACCTGCGTTAGCCTGACCGGTGACTTCCTGGAAGCGGATGTTGAAGAGTTCCTTCTTCGCTTCGCTCAGCTTTGCAGCCAGCTCTTCGTTGGAGAGCTCTGCGAGCTTATCGATGCTCAGGTCCTTGGATCCTACTGCCATCTCGCTTATTCACCACCTTCGCGGCGACGCACAACACGTGCCTTCATCGGGAGCTTGTGGATTGCCAGGCGCATTGCCTCGCGAGCCACTTCTTCGGACACACCGGAGAGTTCAAACATGACTCGACCCGGCTTGACATTTGCGACCCACCACTCGGGAGAACCCTTACCGGAACCCATGCGGGTTTCAGCGGGCTTCTTGGTCAGCGGACGGTCGGGATAAATATTGATCCAGACCTTACCGCCACGCTTGATGTGACGGGTCATTGCGATACGTGCAGCCTCAATCTGGCGGTTGGTCACGTATGCGGGCGACAGGGCCTGAATGCCCCACTCACCGAAGGTAACCTCGGTGCCGCCCTTTGCGAGACCATTACGCTTGGGGTGGTGCTGCTTGCGGTACTTTACTCGACGGGGAATAAGCATTTATGCCTCACCGTTCTCTGCAGTCTTGGCCTCGACCTTTGCCGAAGCGTTCTCGTTGCGGCGCTCGCGACGAGGACCACGGTTGCCCTGGCGGCGGCGGTCACCATCGCGGCGGTTGCCACGGCGGTTGTTTGCTGCCTGCTGAGCTGCCAGCTCCTTGTCGGTCAGGTCGCCCTTGTAGATCCAGACCTTCACGCCGATGCGACCGAAGGTGGTCTTAGCCTCGAAGAAGCCGTAGTCGATGTTCGCACGCAGGGTGTGCAGGGGCACACGGCCTTCGCGGTAGAACTCGGAACGGGACATTTCAGCGCCACCCAGACGGCCGGAGCACTGGATACGGATACCCTTTGCGCCTGCACGCTGTGCGGACTGGATTGCCTTCTTCATTGCACGGCGGAATGCAACACGCGATGCGAGCTGCTCTGCGATGCTCTGTGCAACCAGCTGAGCGGAGAGGTCGGGGTTAGCAACCTCGAGGATGTTCAGCTGAATCTGCTTGTTGGTGAGCTTCTCGAGCTCGCCGCGGATGCGGTCTGCTTCTGCGCCACGGCGGCCAATCACGATGCCCGGACGAGCGGTGTGGATGTCCACACGCACGCGGTCACGGGTACGCTCAATCTCGACCTTTGCAACGCCTGCGCGATCCAGGTTCTTTGCCAGCAGCTCGCGAATCTTCACGTCCTCACGGACGAAGTCAGCGTAACGCTCGCCGGGCTTGTTGGAATCAGCGAACCACTTGGAGACGTGGTCAGTGGTGATGCCCAGTCGGAAACCGTTCGGGTGAATTTTCTGACCCATTTAGCGGTCCTCCTCCTTCTCCGGGGTAGCAACTACCACGGTGATGTGGCTGGTGCGCTTGTTGATTCGGTATGCGCGACCCTGAGCGCGGGGCTGAATGCGCTTCATGGTCGGGCCCTCGTTCACGAATGCTTCGCTGATGAACAGCTCTTCCTCGCGGAAGGGCAGACCCTGCTGGGTTGCCTTCTGACGAGCGTTAGCTACTGCCGAAGCAACGATCTTGTATACCGGTTCCGAAGCTGCCTGGGGGGCGAACTTCAGAATCGCCAGAGCCTCTTCCGCCTGCTTACCACGGATCAGGTTGACGACACGGCGGGCCTTCATAGGCGTAACGCGAACGAAACGCGCTGATGCCTTGGCTTCCATTGCCTATCTCTCTTTCGTCTATTGCCGAAAGGGAAACGTTAGCTTATCGGTTTGAACCGATTAGCGACGCTTGCCCTTACGGTCGTCCTTCACGTGGCTGCGGAAAGTGCGGGTCGGAGCAAACTCACCGAGCTTGTGACCAACCATCGACTCGGTGATGAACACCGGCACGTGCTTGCGACCGTCGTACACTGCGATGGTGTGACCGAGCATGTCGGGGATAATCATCGAGCGACGCGACCAAGTCTTGATTACGTTCTTGGTGCCCTTCTCGTTCTGAGCTGCAACCTTCAGGTAGAGGTGCTGATCAACGAAAGGGCCCTTCTTCAAACTACGAGGCATGTTTCAGGCTCCTTAGCGCTTCTTGCCAGTACGACGGCGACGAACGATGAGCTTGTCGCTTTCCTTGTTGGGACGGCGGGTACGACCCTCGGGCTTACCGTTGGGGTTAACCGGGTGACGACCACCGGAGGTCTTACCTTCACCACCACCGTGCGGGTGGTCAACCGGGTTCATGACCACACCACGGACGGTCGGACGGATGCCCTTCCAGCGGTTACGGCCTGCCTTACCCCAGTTAATGTTGGACTGCTCAGCGTTGCCAACTTCACCAACGGTTGCACGGCAGCGAACATCCACGTTGCGGATTTCGCCGGAGGGCAGACGGAGCTGACCGTACTTACCTTCCTTAGCAACCAGCTGTACAGAAGCACCTGCGGAACGAGCCAGCTTTGCGCCGCCACCGGGGCGGAGCTCTACACAGTGAATCACGGTACCAACGGGGATGTTGCGCAGGGGCAGGTTGTTACCGGGCTTGATGTCAGCTGCGGGGCCGGATTCGACGATGTCGCCCTGAGCAAGCTTGTTCGGAGCAATGATGTAGCGCTTGGAACCATCGAAGTAGTGCAACAGCGCGATGCGAGCGGTACGGTTGGGATCGTACTCGATGTGTGCAACGCGTGCGTTAACGCCGTCCTTGTCGTGACGACGGAAGTCGATCAGACGGTACTGGCGCTTGTGGCCGCCACCCTTGTGACGGGTGGTGATGCGGCCGGTGTTGTTACGGCCGCCGGTCTTGTGAAGCGGACGAAGCAGGGACTTTTCCGGGGTGGAGCGGGTGATCTCGGAGAAATCAGCAACGCTCGAACCGCGGCGACCCGGGGTCGTCGGCTTGTACTTACGAATACCCATTTAGATATTTCTTCCTTCGTTAAAGTGGTCTCCGCGGGGCTTATGCCTGCGGACCGCCGAAGATGTCGATGGTGCCTTCCTTGAGGGTCACAATCGCACGCTTGGTGTTCTTGCGAGCGCCCCAACCGAAACGGGTGCGCTTGCGCTTGCCCTGACGGTTGATGGTGTTGACGGAAGCAACCTTGACGTCAAAGATCTTCTCGATGGCCTGCTTGATTTCCAGCTTGTTGGAATCGGTAGCGACCTCGAAGGTGTACTTACCTTCGTCGAGCTGACCGTAGCTCTTCTCGGAAACGACGGGAGCGATGATCACGTCGTATACAGACTTGGTGGAAACGCTCATTACTTAGCGCCCTCCTTCTTCTGAGCTGCAGCAACGAATGCCTCGAATGCTGCCTTGGTGAAGACCACGTCGTCAGAAACCAGCACATCGTAGGTGTTGAGCTGATCTGCGTACAGAACGTGGACGTTCTCCAGGTTACGTGCGGACAGAGCCACAACGTCCTCTGCACGAGCAATCACAAGAAGGATGTTCTTGCGCTCGGTGATAGCTGCGAATGCAGCCTTTGCAGCCTTGGTCGAGGGGGTTTCACCGGAGATGAAGTTCTCGACAACGTGGACGCGGTCGTGACGAGCGCGATCGGAGAGAGCACCGCGCAGTGCAGCGGCGATCATCTTCTTGGGGGTGCGCTGTGCGTAGTTACGCGGGGTCGGACCGTGAACAACGCCACCGCCGGTCATGTGCGGTGCACGGATGGAGCCCTGACGTGCGTTACCGGTGCCCTTCTGCTTGAAGGGCTTACGGCCTGCACCGGAAACCTCGCCGCGATTCTTGGTCTTGTGGGTGCCCTGGCGTGCAGCGGCGAGCTGTGCAACGACAACCTGGTGCAGCAGGGGCACGGATGCCTGCGCGTCGAAAATCTCTGCGGGCAGGTCTACCTTAAGGGTCTTAACAGCCATGAGTATTAGGCTCCCTTCACAGCGGTACGAACCAGAACAACGCCGCCCTTGGGACCGGGGATTGCGCCCTTGATCAGCAGGACATTGTTCTCTGCGTCCACACCCTGGATAGTCAGGTTCAAGGTAGTGTGACGTGCTGCGCCCATACGGCCAGCCATGCGCATACCCTTGAACACGCGTGCGGGGTAGGATGCGCCACCGATGGAACCGGGCTTACGGTGGTTCTTGTGCTGACCGTGAGACGCGCCAACACCCTTGAAGCCGTGACGCTTCATAACACCTGCGAAGCCCTTACCCTTGGTCTTACCAACGACGTCGACCTTCTGGCCTGCTTCGAAGAGCTCAACGGTCAGTTCCTGACCGAGGGAATACTCAGAAGCATCTGCGGTACGCAGCTCGACGATGTGGCGACGGGGGGTAACACCGGCCTTCTCGAAGTGACCAGCCAGGGGCTTGGTAACCTTGCGAGAGTCGATTGCACCGAAACCGATCTGAACAGCTTCGTAGCCGTCAGTTTCCTGGTTACGGATCTGGGTAACAACGTTAGAATCAGCCTTGACGACGGTGACGGGCACGAACTTGCCGTCCTCGTCCCAGACCTGGGTCATGCCGAGCTTGGTGCCCAGCAGGCCCTTCACCTGGCGCTCGAATTTATTAGTCATTAGATGCGATCCTCTACAGCTTAATCTCGATGTTTACGTCTGCCGGCAGGTCGAGACGCATGAGGGCATCAACAGCCTTGGGGGTCGGATCAACAACGTCGATCAGACGCTTGTGCGTACGCATCTCGAAGTGCTCGCGGCTGTCCTTGTACTTGTGGGGAGAACGGATAACACAGTAAACGTTCTTCTCGGTCGGCAGCGGCACGGGGCCAACTACAGTTGCGCCTGCGCCCTTTACCGTTTCGACGATTTTCCGTGCCGAAGAATCGATGACCTCGTGGTCATAGGACTTCAGACGGATGCGGATTTTCTGTCCCGCCATCTGTCGGACTCTCTTTCTTGATGTATTCCCTGTATCGGAGCTTTTGCCCCTTTGTTATAGCGCTTAAGGAACGCGATATATTCATCACGTGCGCCACTCAGAACGGACTGAATCCGGCTTTGCCGGGTTCCTCACCCCGCCTGAGTACCGACCCCCGAACTCGGGCGTGTCGCCTATTTTCTAGACAAACTCGTCCCGTCATCCTTCGGACCGGGTCATACGTGGGCCTACCTTCAGTACAGGTAGACGCTTTGACAACGTCGTCAATTCTCTCAGAGATAGAGCGCTTACGCAATACAAACACGAGTTAAGTGTTTAAGAACACTTAACTCGTGTTTGTCAATTTGAGGCACTTCCCTGAATGCAACTCTCAGGGAGCTTTCAATCTACTTTCAGTAAGTTCCATGCGCTTTATTGCTCGTAATAAAGCTTTTATGTCTAAAGACTCTCGTATCGTAGAAGTATCACTACAGCCTAAGGAGAAACCATGTCTCAGCCGACACAACCTCATCAGGCATCCTCTAGCTCTCACTCTTCGTCTCAGAGCCCTCAGTATGTCCAGCCGCAAGGTCTCGGTCTGTACGTTCCCCCGTCCCTGTCGGGCTCGTATCCTCAGCCTCCTGCGCAGCGACGCCTGGTCAATGAGGATATCTTCCTCAATATTGTTCTGTACATCGGTTCGCTCCTACTCATCGGTGCTGCGGGTCTTTTTGTCACCTCTGTGACGTCGTCTCAGGATGAAACGGCTATCTTCCGTGTCCTTGCAATGGCGCTTGGAGCAGTCGTCTTCTACGGAGCTGGTCTGCTCACCTACCGTTTCGTGGAGCGCCTACGTATCGCTTCCTACTCTTTTGCAGCAACCGGTCTTGCGTTTATTCCTCTGACTGGTGTTGCTACCTATGTCCTCAATATTTGGACTGAAGGACGCTACGTCTGGCTTCTCACGTCTCTGGTTGGCACTGCAGCCATTGTTGGAGCCTGTGCCCTCATGCGTAACCGTGTGATGGCCTACCTGCTGATTTCGTTCATTGTTTCGGACTCGTTGGCGGCTACGAAGGTAGCGGCTCTGCCTTTCGTTTGGTATTTCGTTTCACTCACTGCAGTTGCCACCGTTCTCGGTTTGGTTCTGCATTTTACCCCGAATGCTGCTCCAAAGGGCATCCGGGAAGGTCTTGTTGATGCTTCCCGCATTTTTGTGCCGGCTACTGCCATCGCTATTTTCTTCTTCACCAACGATCTGAGCTACACGGATGCGGGTATTGCGTTTGCAGTCATGTCTGTGCATGCCATTCTTTTCACGTGGCTGAACGGCACGGCAGATTACTACGCCCAGGCACGCATCTACCCAATTGCGTCTATTCTCTCCTTCATAATGGACTCGGATCACGGCCCGTGGTTCCCCAGCATTTTCTTCGTCTCGGTTCTGGTTGTTAACCTGATTTCTGCCTACGTATTTATTCCTCGTCTGCAGAAGACTATTGCTGGTTCTGCTCCTGCTACTGATGAACAGCCCGAGCAGGTGCAAAGCACCCCGGCTATCCCCTGGGCGAAGGAAGCTCCTCACCATCCCGCTCACAAGATGGAGTGGTTGCCGGCAATTGACGCATGCGTCGGCGTGTTCTTCTCCTTCTTCGCTCTCATTGACGCCTTCTTCACTGCTCATGCTGCCGATAGTCCTGTATACGCAACGCGCTGGAGCGCTTTCCTTCCTTATGCAGAAGGTAATCAAGGTATCTTCCCTGCCCCCTGGGTTATTGGTGTCCTCTGCATTGTGAGTTTCTTGTTGTACCGCAAGGCAATCCAGCCTCTGCTACTCATGAGTTTTGTAGCGCTCATTCCAGTTGTTGGCATGTATGCCTCCCCCGGCAATCAGGGCACTTTCTACCTCTTCTTTACCGCGGCAGTAGTCATCTATCTGGTCAGCGCTAAGGCCCCCGAGGCACGTACCGCGGGAGCGGTACTGAGCAACATCGGTTATGCCATTGGTATGATTCAGCTCTTCCTCGCTCTCATTCCTGAGATACAGACTTCTGAGTCGCTTCTGATGTTTGCGTTGGTCTGCACCGCTATTGCGCTACTGACTTTTGTTCTCTCTCAGGGCGTTGCAGCGCAGAACGCAAGCTACCGTCTTGTAGAAATGTCGGTCTACCTGTTCTTGGGCGTTTTTGCTCTCTTCGTTGGGTACGTGGCTAACCATGTTGATGGTGGAGCACATGGCCGGTTCTGGGTTGGTTTCCCTCTCTTCTCGGGTGCCGTCCTCTTTTTGAGCGTCCTGAGCGCTCTTATTCTGGCTCGCGCACTGAGGCTTTCGGACGTTGGTTCCTTCCGCTCTACGCTTGTCTCTTCCATCCGTATCGCGTTCTACACGACTCTGATCATTGCGACGATTGGCTCGCGACACTACCTGCTGTACGGATTGCAGAAGGAATACATTGCTGTAGCACTGCCGGCGCTCCTGACCGTCGTCTACGGTGCACTCGGTTTCTTTATGCCGGCTGGCTCTTCGATTCGTTCAGAGCTACTCACCGTTGCGCGTTTCCCCATCTGCTGGTCTGTCATTCTGCTCGCTATCAGCGGCAATATGATGGAATCGCTTGTAGACTTCCTCGTACTTGCCCTGCTGGCGGTTCAGGCGCTGTGCAGCGTGCTACTCTACGCGTACTCCAAGCGAAACTACGAGGCATATGCAGCAGCGACTTTCTTTACTCTTGGTTCTATCCTGAGCGCAGGCCGTTTCATTGGCGACTTTGATAATCTTCTGTTCGCAGTAGCAACTCCGATGATCTTCATCGCCGTATGGGTACTTGCACTCATCTTCAGGATCCCCCGCATGCAGATTGGTGCCTCCATCAGTATCACGACTTTCTGCATTGGTTCTCTATGGAATCTCTTCAACACGAGGGAAAGCACAATGGTGATGACTCTTCTGGGCTACTACGCTCTGATTGCCGTCGTTATCCTGTTCGTTCTGAAGGTCACGCTCCCGGTCGAGGTCTTCGGTGTGAACGCAAACGTTCGTCCTCGCATTGCTGTCCCGGTCGGTAATACGATGGTTGATTTGCCGATGTACGGCCCGCTGGGTGCCCCCTACGCGCGTTTCATGTCTCGCCGCCCCCTGAGCCAGGGTATCTATGCACCGGTCAATACGCTGCTGATGATTCCCGCTCTGGCGGTGCTGGGATTCTATACTTTCGTTGGGCTGGTTTTTGAGCCCAAGCAGGTAGAACTCAACGCACTTCTCTGGGGTCTAGGCGCTCTGTCTTTCGTGTCTGTCACCAAGGCGAAGAACCTGCCGACCGTCTGCACTACGGCGTTCAGCCTCTTCATCGCCCGTCTAGTCATTGATTATTCGAAGTCCAATCCCCTGAGCATCATGATTGAGGTTGCTCTCCTGATCCTGTTGGCTGTTGTAACTGCCAAGGTTCTCAAGAACTTCATCGCAAAGAGGCCTGTAGACGAGCAGATATCGGATTCTCCTCTGTACTGGGCTTTGGGCCTGCAGGTATTTCTCACCCTGGTAACGTGGGCAGTTCCTGCTGATGGTCCGGATATTGTGGTGCTGGTACTCGGCATCGCTCTGACTCTCCTGAGCGCTCTGCTGCTCGACCAAGTCTGGACCTATATTGCAACCGCCTTGGTCACCCTCGATCTGGCAATTTTGCTCAACGGTCTGAACCCGCTGACCCTACTGATTATCTCTATCCTGCTCATTGCCGGCGTTATCTGGCGTCTGCTGGTGCGACAGAACAAGCAGGATGCCGCAGCTCCGCACCAGGATTCTGAGCAGCTCGGGAATTTCCCGCACACTCAAGATCAGCCGGGTATGTATCCGAAGGGCAATGTCCAGATGCAGCAGCCCCCGGATCCTCAGCAGGGCTACCAGCCTCGCCACGAGGAAAACATCTAGCCATCACCACACATAGGTTCTATTCCTACGGCATTCTGTAGTAGGATTGGCTATGTCCCTTCCGAGGGGCAGTCATTCGAATTGCGGTTCCCAGCCTTCGGGCTGGGAACCGTTTTTCTTTACTCTCAAGCAGCCGGCTTTAGTTTTTCTCCGCACCCAGAAATCAGCTCTGGTTCTTCGTTTCTCAGATTCCCCACACCCTACCCGCTCAGTTTGTGCTCTGCAAGAGCGCTTGTGCGGCGCCTAAGTCACATAATATTGGGGGCTAGTATTCCTCTACGCGGAGGGGCCCCGTGGGGCTTCGCAATACGAGGGAAATAAGAAGATTCGCTGCGGGGCTTGTAACTGTAGCCCCGGTGTCGGAGCGCAGGGCCACAGGAGGCCTTTGATAAGCTCCTCAGAAGAAATATCAGCTGTACAGCATAGGTTACTCTCGTAACCCTTAACTTTGGCGTTTTCTACCGTGAGTTTCAGCTTTATTCTCCGGCTCCTCTCTAAGACTCTCAGAGGCTCTCAGAAGCTGCTATAACGCCCATGACCGCTTTGTGTATCAGTTCCGTTGCAGGTTCCGTTGCAGACAAGCAGACAGAGCTTCAGCTCCCCACTTCTTCAAAAGGGCATAACAAAAGGACCCCCGCAGATGCGGGGGTCCTTGAGTATCGCTACCTGATGGAGAATTATCTCTCCGGCAGATCTTTAGCGAATTGTCGTAAATTTACGGCAATTACTTGATGATCTTGGTAACACGACCCGAACCAACGGTGCGGCCACCCTCACGGATAGCGAAGCCGAGGCCCTCTTCCATTGCGATTTCCTGAATCAGGGTAACGGTCATCTCGGTGTTGTCACCGGGCATAACCATCTCGGTGCCCTCGGGGAGGGTGATAACGCCGGTCACGTCAGTGGTACGGAAGTAGAACTGAGGACGGTAGTTGGAGTAGAAGGGGTTGTGACGGCCACCCTCATCCTTGGAGAGGATGTAGACGTTTGCCTCGAACTCGGTGTGGGGGGTGATGGAGCCCGGCTCCACGACAACCTGACCACGCTCAACATCATCACGCTTCAGACCACGCAGTAGCAGACCACAGTTCTCGCCTGCCCATGCTTCGTCGAGCTGCTTGTGGAACATCTCGATACCGGTAACGGTGGTCTTCTGAATCGGGCGGATACCGACAATCTCGACCTCGGAGTTGATCTTCAGGGTACCGCGCTCTGCACGACCGGTAACAACGGTGCCACGACCGGTAATGGTGAAGACGTCCTCGATGGGCATGAGGAAGGGCTTGTCCTTCTCACGCACGGGGTCCGGAATGTAGGTGTCGACTGCGTCCATGAGCTCCTCGACCTTAGCAACCCACTCGGGATCGCCTTCGAGAGCCTTCAGTGCGGAAACGCGAACAACGGGAGCGTTGTCGCCGTCGAACTCCTGCGAGGAGAGGAGGTCACGGACCTCCATCTCGACGAGGTCGAGGAGCTCTTCGTCGTCAACCATGTCTGCCTTGTTCAGTGCGACCAGCAGGGTGGGGACGCCAACCTGGCGAGCGAGCAGAACGTGCTCGCGGGTCTGTGCCATGGGGCCGTCGGTAGCAGCAACCACGAGGATTGCGCCGTCCATCTGAGCCGCACCGGTAATCATGTTCTTGACGTAGTCAGCGTGGCCGGGAGCGTCAACGTGTGCGTAGTGGCGCTTCTCGGTCTGGTACTCGATGTGAGCAATGTTAATGGTAATACCGCGCTGGCGCTCCTCGGGAGCGGAGTCGATCATACCGAAGTCGCGCTTCTCGTTCAGGTCCGGGTACTTGTCAGCCAGAACCTTGGAGATTGCTGCGGTCAGGGTGGTCTTACCGTGGTCAACGTGACCAATGGTACCGACGTTAACGTGAGGCTTGGAGCGCTCGAACTTAGCCTTAGCCAAGAGTGTTCCTCCTAGAACGATTGAAAACATGCACGCGGATCTTCGCTCCGGCGCATCCCGTTATAAAACGGTCTAGCGTCTACAATAGCGGATTACGCCGCAGAGATGAAACTGTTCATGCTCTCAATATGGATTTAATTGAAAATTTTGGCGTGGGCCACAGGTTTTTAGCCCGTGGCCCACGGGTGAGACGCGAAAATTACTCGCCGCGGCTCTTCTGGATGATCTCGTCAGCGACGTTCTTGGGAACCTCGCCGTAGCTATCAAATGTCATCGAGAACACTGCACGACCCTGGGTCTTGCCACGCAGGTCGCCAATGTAACCGAACATTTCGGTCAGGGGCACAATAGCCTTGATGATCTTAACGCCGGATGCGTCCTCCATGGAACGAACCTGGCCACGGCGGGAGTTCAAGTCGCCGATAACGTCGCCCATGTACTCCTCGGGGGTACGAACCTCAACATCCATCAGCGGCTCGAGCAGGACCGGGTTAGCGCGCTTAGCGCCTTCCTTGAAGACCATCGAACCAGCGATCTTGAACGCCATTTCGGAGGAGTCGACGTCGTGGTAAGCACCGTCGATCAGGGTTGCCTTCACGCCCACCATCGGGTAGCCAGCGAGGACACCGAACTTCATGGCGTCCTGGATACCAGCATCGACCGAGGGGATGTACTCGCGAGGCACGCGGCCACCGGTGACCTTGTCCTCGAACTCGTACAGCTCTTCGCCATCCAGGGGCAGGGGCTCGAAGGAGACCTGCACCTTTGCGAACTGACCGGAACCACCGGTCTGCTTCTTGTGGGTGTAGTCGACCTTCTCGACTGCCTTCTTGATGGTCTCGCGGTATGCAACCTGAGGCTTACCAACGTTAGCCTCAACCTTGAACTCACGCTTCATACGGTCAACGATGATGTCCAGGTGCAGCTCACCCATACCACCGATTTCGGTCTGACCGGTTTCTTCGTTCAGCGAAACGGTGAAGGTGGGGTCCTCAGCGGAGAGCTTCTGGATAGCGGTGGACATCTTCTCCTGGTCACCCTTGGTCTTGGGCTCGATAGCCACGAAGATCACGGGATCGGGGAAAGTCATCGACTCGAGGACAATCGGGTGTGCAGGGTCGCACAGGGTGTCACCGGTGGTGGTGTCCTTCAGACCGATTGCAGCGTAAATGTGACCTGCGGTGATCTCCTCAACAGGGTTCTCCTTGTTGGAGTGCATCTGGAAGAGCTTACCGATGCGCTCCTTCTTACCCTTGGTGGAGTTCAGAACCTGCTGGCCCTGAGCTGCGGTACCGGAGTACACACGGGTGTAGGTCAGCTGACCGTAGAACGGGTGAGCTGCAACCTTGAACGCCAGTGCCGCGAAGGGCTCCTCAGCGGATGCCTTACGAGTCAGCTTCTCTTCCTCGTCGGAGGGGTTGGAACCGACAACGTCCGGAACGTCCAGCGGGGAGGGCAGGTACTCGATCACAGCGTCCAGCATGGGCTGAACACCGCGGTTCTTGAATGCAGAACCACAGAGAACGGGGAATGCCTCACCGGAGATAACCAGCTGACGGATACCAGCCTTAATCTCGGGGATGGTCAGCTCGCCCTCTTCGAGGTACTTCTCCATGAGCTCTTCGCTAGCCTCAGCAACAGCCTCAACCAGCTCAGCGCGGTACTGCTCTGCCTTCTCAACCAGGTCAGCAGGAATGTCCTGAACCTCGTAAGAGGAGCCCATGGTCACGTCACCCTTGGCGTCGCCGGGCCAGACGTATGCCTTCATTTCGAGCAGGTCAACAACACCGAGGAAGTCACTCTCAGCACCGATGGGGAGCTGAACAACCAGCGGACGTGCGCCCAGGCGGTCGATGATGGTCTGAACGGTGAAGTAGAAGTCAGCACCCATCTTGTCCATCTTGTTGACGAAGCAGATACGGGGGACATCGTACTTGTCAGCCTGGCGCCAAACGGTCTCAGACTGGGGCTCAACACCTTCCTTGCCGTCGAACACAGCAACTGCGCCGTCGAGGACGCGCAGGGAGCGCTCAACCTCAACGGTGAAGTCGACGTGACCGGGGGTGTCGATAATGTTGATCTGGTTGTCCTTCCAGAAGCAGGTGGTTGCTGCGGAGGTAATGGTAATACCTCGCTCCTGCTCCTGAGCCATCCAGTCCATGGTGGAAGCGCCGTCGTGGGTCTCACCGATCTTGTGGTTAATACCGGTGTAGAACAGAATGCGCTCAGTGGTGGTGGTCTTACCGGCGTCGATGTGCGCCATAATACCGATGTTGCGGACCTTGTTAAGGTCGGTGAACACGTCAAGTGCCACGTTATTCTCCCTAAATGAGATACTCCGAAAGCCTGCCGACTCGAATCGACTCGGCAGGCTCTAAACGGAGAATTACCAGCGGTAGTGTGCGAAGGCCTTGTTGGACTCGGCCATCTTGTGAGTGTCCTCGCGACGCTTCACAGCGGCACCGAGACCATTGGATGCATCCAGGATCTCGTTCATCAGACGCTCAGTCATGGTCTTCTCGCGGCGCTGCTTGGAGAAGCCAACGAGCCAGCGGAGAGCCAGAGCGGTGGAACGGCCGGGGCGAACCTCAACCGGAACCTGGTAGGTTGCACCGCCAACGCGGCGGGAGCGAACCTCGAGAGAAGGCTTGATGTTGTCCATAGCCTTCTTCAGGGTTGCGACCGGGTCAGAACCGGTCTTCTTCTCGACGCCCTCGAGGGCACCGTAGACGATGCGCTCTGCGACGGACTTCTTGCCGTCCAGCAGAACCTTGTTGATCAGCTGGGTGACCAGAGCGGAACCGTAAACAGGATCGTTTACGAGGGGACGCTTGGGAGCGGGACCCTTACGAGGCATTACTTCTTCTCCTTCTTAGCGCCGTAGCGGGAGCGAGCCTGGCCGCGACCCTTAACACCCTGGGTATCCAGAGCGCCACGAACGATCTTGTAGCGAACACCGGGGAGGTCCTTCACACGACCACCGCGAACGAGCACAATCGAGTGCTCCTGCAGGTTGTGGCCCTCACCGGGGATGTATGCGGTAACCTCGACGCCGCCGTTGAGCTTGACACGAGCGACCTTACGCAGTGCCGAGTTCGGCTTCTTCGGGGTGGTGGTGTACACACGGGTGCACACGCCACGCTTCATGGGGTTGCCCTTCAGTGCGGGCGCCTTGGTCTTAACGACCTTGGGAGTCCGGCCCTTGCGGACCAGCTGCTGAATAGTAGGCACGTTTTCTCCGTTGCTTGATCGGGTTCTTCGTTAGAAAATCCCGTATAAACTTACTGGCCCCCATCGCGTTGGATGGGTGCTCTCGGTTATCAGAAACGCTCGGATGCATATCCGGTTGGTTCTATAGGTTCCTCGACATCTCGGCGAGTTCTCAGGGCTAAAATTCCCCACCATTAGAGGTGAAAAAGTTTTTGGGCACGCTTAAAAATGGCATTTAGGCGTCAGCAAAAAGCAACACCAAAGGACGGTATCCATACTGCCATTGATTCATCATGCCCGCGCCCTCGGGAAATATCCCGCGTAAAACCCACCGGAGGTGGATCCTTATGCACCGAGCTCAAGTACTTCGGATAAGACTATACAGGTTAAATCCCGCTTAATCTAGCGCCAGAGCGGGGATTCTTTGCTTTTAAGCCCCCACCTAAGGGCAAAAGCTGATGATTTACCTCACTTAAATTACATCTTTGGGATTTACCGCTCCCCCGCTGCCTCCTCCACCACCTCTGTTTCTATTGCCTCCTTGACGCAATTTAAAGCAGAAGGCCGCCAAGAACCTCTCAATGATTCTTGGCGACCCCAACAGATGCGGGAGGCGAGCGCGTAGCTACATCCGCCTCCCGCAAGGGAGTATCCAGTTATAGGTCCACCACAGCGGCTGCTGGGCTACGCCACCTGGAAGACTCGAGTTTGACCCTCAAACGGGGTGATAGTCTTCGAATTCTTCTTAGCATTGCCGTAGTAGCGGATGCGGTACTGCCCCTTAGGAGTATTAGCCGGGACCTTCCAGCGAACCGTCACCTGAGAGGCCGAAACGCCAATGCGCTTCCATTCAAAGAATGGTATCCGGGTTGTTATCCGCTGTGCAGTACTTCCAGGTATTACCCACACAACGCTCAATCACGAAGTAGCTACCGTCGTAATGCATGTTGTTATTCGGGTGAGCACCAGCAAAACGAGCCGTTACCTCTTCGCGGCCGGCAATAGCGTCCCGAGGCTGCTGAGTGACCTGGCCGTAACGCATACCAAACATGGGGGTATCGTAAACGACCTTACCCTGCAGGGCTGGCTACCGGGCGACGATCATTCGGATGGTCGCCAATACCCAGCGGCGTACCGTTCTTCAGCGAAGTTCCAACAACATTATTGGTCTGACGGAACGCGCCGGAGGTATAACAACCAAAGAGGGTCGCGCCGCCTTCATATCGCTGAGAGTCATACTCCTCAGGGGTCGTCACATAGTAATCGTAGGCGTTGGTGTAGCCCTGCAGAATAATGTGCGATTCGGGAACACCGGAGAGCTTTGCAGCATCCTGGCGGTATTGCACACCCACCGCACCAGTGAACTCACCGGGCATACCGAGCAGGTAGTAGTCACCGAAGCGCATAATCTGCACCGGATACTTTTCCTGAATGATCGTTCCATTTTTTGCAGAGAAGAGAATACCCTTCGGCTGCTGGCAATGCGTCTGCGCGGCACTCGGAGTGAACACCAAAGTACCCAAAATAGAGGGGCGACCAGAGCCTTCCTTATAAACAGCCCAACCGCCGCCACCATCCTCAGTGGAACCCGCACCGAACGGAGTACCCAGGAAGCCCTGGCAGGTGCGCCCATTATGACCACTACCGGTGTACTTCGCGTCCACATTCATACCCGAGAAATTGAAGTACGAAATACGCGAATCCAGACCCTTACACACCGGAGTACCTGCGCTCTTAAGCTGAGAACGCACAGCATTAGCCTGATTCTCGCCCTGAATCTTCACATTCTTGAACTGGTCATTGGTGGGACCCTGACCAGGCTTCAACCAAGTATTCGGGGAAACATCACCAGCATTAGCATTTGCAAACGCCGCAACGAAACCATCACCGCTACCGGGAACATTGCGGTCAACGCCGTGATCCTGAGTCTCCAGCAGATATTCCGCATAACCCTTGTTATCACTCAAAATCAGAGTATTCTTCGAGGTCAAAGAAGTCGGGTGAATCGCATACCAGTTCAACACCGCACGAGTCTTACCGTTGCGCTCCAGACGCAGAGTCATATTGGTCGGATCGGTACCGCCGGGCAACTTAGAACGCAGCTGGGGAGAATCCAGATTAAACGCCTCGCGGGAACGGTTAGCACCAACACCGGTCAGCTTCGAAGAGGAAATCGTCAGGTTACCCGGAGCCAGGTCCTTAGTTGCCTGGCGGATTGCCTTCAGCGAACCATTCACCTGAGCATTGAAAGTGTCCTGGTGGAAGCCCAGAGTGGTGATGTTGTACAGGCTCTGGTGCGTAATACCACCGGGGGTCGCATGGGTGTGAGTCGCGGTAATCATAATGTTCGACTCATCGTACGCGGAGCCAAACTCTGCACGGATACGCTTGACCAGTTCATCACGCAGGGACTGCCAGCCAGTCAGAGAGTCCAGGACAACAATGAGGTTGCGCTTACCGGAGGCGCGATCCACCGCAATAAAAGCACGAGCATACTGGCGAGTATGCACGCCGCTGCCTTTCTGAGAGCTCTCGCCGTAGCCCATGAAACCGACTTCACCGGGCTCACCGGTAATATCCGCCGCGCCCGCACCTACCAGGTAGGGGGTAGCACTAGCGCTCCGAGAAACAGGGGCTGCGGTCGCAACCTGACCGGCAGGAAGAATAGCGGAAGTCGCAATAAGGCATGCTGCACCAATGCGAGTGAGAGAATGCACAGGCACCTTAAAGCGCGAAAAAACAGAGGAGCGCTTTTGCTCCCCTGCAGTCGAGGAGGGGTTCTGTTCAGATTCGTGAGACTGTGCCGATTCAGAAGACAGTCGGGTGCCGCCAGTAGTCACCCATCCGGAAGAGAATGGAGTGATATGCATGCCTTCAAGAATAGAACCTAGTCAAAAGGCTTTCCAGTTGAATTAGCATTGTTCAAATGAAGAACGTTCATTATTTTTACACCCCAAAAGAAAACGAGCGAATATTCTATTTATGGCGATAGTGGCTCGAGTTACAAGGGGTCTCACAATATTTGATCACTATATAATTTCTTGCCCCGTCAAGAAATTTTCCCGGTTTGAAAAATAATGCACTCCAATGATTTTTTATAAATAATTCGTCTATTAGGCAAAAATATACAACCTCAAATTGAAGGGTAAAGAATATTAAAGCCAGGCTTAAAAGAAACCTCCACCTCCTCATGAAACAAAAAACGCGGATACCCGAGACAAACTCGAGTATCCGCATTCTTTATCAAGGACCAGGCCAGGGCTCTAAACCCCCAACCTACCCCTCACGGCAGAAGCCTTAGTCCAGACCACGACCGTACTCATCCAGCGAAACGGCCATAAAGCCGCCGTTGCCGTAAGTGTACACCTCGTTATCCATCTGGAACGCGCTCTGGTAACCACCGAAAGTGTCCAGAGCCTGCATACGCTCAGCAGTAGCCTGCGCGCTGGGCTCAACCTCAATATCGTTGTAACGTGCCAGACCGGTACCGGCGGGAACCAGCTTACCGATGATCACGTTCTCCTTCAGGCCGAGCAGCGGGTCAGTCTTCGCCTCCATAGCAGCCTGAGTCAGGACGCGGGTGGTCTCCTGGAAGGAAGCCGCCGACAGCCAGGACTCGGTAGCCAGCGAAGCCTTGGTAATACCCATCATTTCCGGACGGCCAGCTGCGGGCTTCTTACCCTCAACCAGTGCCTTACGGTTAGCAGTCTGGAAAGCAATGTTATCAACCAGCTCACCAGGCAGCAGATCAGTATCACCGGACTCAATCACAGTCACGCGACGCAGCATCTGGCGAACAATAACCTCAACGTGCTTGTCGTGGATCTCCACACCCTGCGACTTGTACACACCCTGAACCTCGCTCACCAGGTGCTTCTGAGCCTCACGAGGACCACGAATACGCAGAACCTCCTTCGGATCAACAGAACCGGTAGCCAGCTGATCGCCAACCTGAACGTGATCGCCGTTCTGCAGCTTAGAAGCTGCACGACGCAGAACAGTGTAGGACTGGGGCTCGGAACCATCGTCCGGGGTCACCACAATCTTGTAGGACTTCTCGGTATCCTCAATGGTCACGCGACCGGACACCTCAGAAATCGGGGCAACACCCTTGGGGGTACGAGCCTCGAACAGCTCCTGAATACGGGGCAGACCCTGAGTAATATCGTCAGCCGAAGCCACACCACCGGTGTGGAAGGTACGCATGGTCAGCTGGGTACCGGGCTCACCAATCGACTGAGCCGCAATAATACCAACAGCCTCACCAATGTCCACCAGAACGTTCGAAGCCATCGAACGACCGTAGCACAGCGCACACACACCAATAGCGGACTCACAGGTCAGAACCGAACGGACGCGAACATCCTTCACGCCTACCTTGAAGAGCTTCTCAATGAGCTCATCAGAGACATCGGAGCCACCAACAGCCAGAACATTGCCAGCTTCGTCCTTCACGTCAACCGCAAGGGTACGACCGTGAATCGAAGTCTCGACATCCTGGTGCAGAGCGCCATCCTCATCAATCAGAGGCAGAACCAGACCGCGGCGAGTGCCACAGTCGTGCTCGCGAACGATAACGTCCTGCGAAACGTCTACCAGACGACGAGTCAGGTAACCCGAGTTAGCGGTACGCAGCGCGGTATCAGCCAGACCCTTACGTGCACCGTGGGTCGCGATGAAGTACTCCAGAACCGACAGGCCCTCACGGTACGAAGACTTAATCGGGCGAGGCATAATCTCACCCTTCGGGTTCGACACCAGACCACGGATACCCGCAATCTGACGGACCTGCATCCAGTTACCACGTGCACCGGAGGTCACCATACGGTAAATGGTGTTCAGACCACCGTGAGAGCTCAAGTTCTCACGCATAGCCTCTGCAACCACGTCAGTAGCCTCGGTCCAAACCTTAATCAGCTCCTGACGACGCTCTTCGTCATCGATGGTACCGATCTCGAAGTCGTCCTGAATTGCAGCAGCCTGCTTCTCGTAGCGCTCCATAATTGCCGGCTTCTCAGCAGGAGTAGCAATATCGGAAACAGCCACGGTCACGCCCGAACGAGAAGCCCAGTAGAAACCGGAGTTCTTCAGGTTATCCAGAGCACGAGCCACAACATCCATCGGGTAACGCTCAGCCAGATCGTTAATCAGGCTACCCAGGCCCTTCTTATCTGCCACACCGGAGAACCAGGGGTAATCCTTCGGCAGAGCCTGGTTGAACAGAACCTGACCAACGGTGCAGTCCAGCAACACGGGGTCACCAGCCTTGTAACCCTCAGGAGCTTCCCAATTCTCGGGAGCAACGAACTGGTCACCTTCAAGGCGAATCTTCACCTTGGTGTACAGCTCAATCTCGTGACGATCCATCGCCATCAGAGCCTCAGACACCGAAGAGAATGCGTGACCCTCGTTCTTCTGACCCTCGCGAGGAGTAGTCAGGTGGAACAGACCAATGATCATATCCTGCGAAGGAACAGCCACAGGGCGGCCATCCGACGGCTTCAGGATGTTGTTCGAGGACAGCATGAGGATACGAGCCTCAGCCTGAGCCTCGGGAGACAGCGGCAGGTGAACTGCCATCTGGTCACCATCGAAGTCAGCGTTGAACGCGGAGCAAACCAGCGGGTGCAGCTGAATAGCCTTACCCTCAACCAGCTTCGGCTCAAACGCCTGAATACCGAGGCGGTGCAGGGTAGGTGCACGGTTCAGCAGAACCGGGTGCTCAGCAATAACCTCTTCCAGAACGTCCCAAACCTGCGGGCGGAAACGCTCAACCATACGCTTAGCGCTCTTAATGTTCTGAGCGTGGCTCAGCTCCACCAGACGCTTCATGACGAAGGGCTTGAACAGCTCCAGAGCCATCTGCTTGGGCAGACCACACTGGTGCATCTGCAGCTGAGGACCAACCACAATCACGGAACGACCCGAGTAGTCAACACGCTTACCGAGCAGGTTCTGGCGGAAACGACCCTGCTTACCCTTCAGCATGTCAGACAGAGACTTCAGGGGGCGGTTACCGGGGCCGGTCACCGGGCGACCGCGACGACCGTTATCGAAGAGCGAGTCCACAGCTTCCTGCAGCATACGCTTCTCATTGTTCACGATAATCTCGGGAGCACCCAGCTCCAGCAGACGCTTCAAACGGTTGTTACGGTTGATCACACGACGGTAC
Source organism: Rothia gullae (assembly GCF_024294905.1). Classification (GTDB taxonomy): domain Bacteria; phylum Actinomycetota; class Actinomycetes; order Actinomycetales; family Micrococcaceae; genus Rothia. The sequence goes on along the minus strand of NZ_JANCOC010000001.1, from coordinate 45,365 downwards.
AGGTCGTTCAGGTCGGAGGTCGCGAAACGGCCACCATCCAGCTGAACCATCGGGCGTAGTTCCGGCGGAATAACCGGAACAACATCCAGAACCATACCCAACGGGGAGTTATCGGTGGTCAGGAAGGCGTTAACAACCTTCAGACGCTTCAGAGCGCGGGTCTTCTTCTGACCCTTACCGGTCTGAATGATCTCTTTCAGAGCCTCAGACTCAGCCTCCAGGTCGAAGGACTCCAGACGCTTCTTAATAGCCTCTGCACCCATCGCACCCTCAAAGTACAGGCCGTACTTATCAATCATAGAACGGTACAGAGCCTCATCACCCTCAAGGTCAGCGACCTTCAGGTTCTTGAAGCGATCCCACACGCGATCCAGGTACTCAGCCTCACGCTCGTAACGCTTACGCACCGACGCGAGCTGACGCTCAGCGTTATCGCGCAGCTTGCGCTTCTCAGTAGCCTTGCCGCCCTCTGCCTCAATACGAGCCAGCTCCGCCTCAACCTCACGGCTAATAGCGTTCACATCAGCGTTCAGAGCAGCCTCAAGCTCCTGCTTCTCACGGTCGTGAGCAGCCTGCAGCATCGGCAGATCCTCGTGACGAGCTTCCTCATCAACCTTAGTGATCATGTAGGCAGCGAAGTAAATGACCTTCTCCAGGTCCTTCGGAGCCAGATCCAGCAGGTAACCCAGACGGGAAGGAACACCCTTGAAGTACCAAATGTGGGTAACAGGAGCAGCCAGCTCAATGTGACCCATACGCTCACGACGTACCTTAGAGCGGGTCACCTCAACACCACAGCGCTCACACACAATGCCCTTGAAGCGCACGCGCTTGTACTTACCGCAGTAGCACTCCCAGTCCTTGGTGGGGCCGAAGATACGCTCATCGAAGAGACCGTCCTTCTCGGGCTTCAGGGTACGGTAGTTGATGGTCTCGGGCTTCTTAACCTCACCAAAAGACCAACGACGGATGTCGTCGGCGGTGGCAAGGCCAATTCGCATCAAACCAAGCGAAGATTCGTTGGACATATCGGTCCTAATCTCTTTCTGTAAGTTTCTGAAGACTTGGGTTAGCGGGAGGGAACCCCACAACGCACGCGAGCGCATGCGGGGTTTCCCACCCTAGAAGGAGGCGGTGCTTATGCCTCGTCGACGGAGCTAGGTTCGTCGTGGGTCAGGCTCACGCCCATATCTTCTGCTGCCCGGAAGCCTTCTTCCTCCGAGTCGCTCATCTCAATAATCTTGCCGTCGGTGGAGAGCACCTCGACGTTCAGGCACAGAGACTGCATTTCCTTGATAAGAACCTTGAAGGATTCGGGGATACCCGGCTCAGGGATGTTCTCGCCCTTCACGATAGCCTCGTAAACCTTCACACGGCCCGCCACGTCATCGGACTTGACGGTCAGGATTTCCTGCAGGGTGTATGCGGCGCCGTATGCTTCCAGCGCCCACACTTCCATCTCACCGAAGCGCTGACCACCGAACTGCGCCTTACCACCCAGAGGCTGCTGGGTAATCATCGAGTACGGACCAGTGGAACGAGCGTGAATCTTGTCATCCACCAGGTGGTGCAGCTTCAGGATGTACTGGTAACCAACCGAAATCGGGTCCGGGAACGGCTCACCGGAACGGCCGTCAATCAGGCGTGCCTTACCGGAACGGTTGATTAGGCGGTCACCATCGCGGTTCGGGTTCGAGTGATCCATGAGGTCGAACAGTTCGTCCTCGTGGGCACCGTCGAACACAGGGGTTGCCAGGCGGGTCGGGCCGGATTCCTTCGGGAAGTTCGGCATGTGCTTGAGCCACTCAGGCTCGCCCTCAATCTTCCAACCCTGCTTAGCCAGCCAACCGGTGTGGACTTCCAGAACCTGACCAATGTTCATACGACCGGGCACGCCCAGCGGGTTCAGGATAACGTCCACGGGGGTACCGTCTTCCAGGAAGGGCATATCCTCGATCGGCAGGATCTTGGAAATAACACCCTTGTTACCGTGGCGGCCTGCAAGCTTGTCGCCGTCGGTAATCTTACGCTTCTGAGCCACGTACACACGGACCAGCTGGTTCACGCCCGGGGGCAGATCGTCCTCGTCATTGCTCTCGCGGTCGAAGATGCGGATACCAATGACGGTACCGGACTCGCCGTGAGGAACCTTCAGGGAGGTGTCGCGAACCTCGCGAGACTTCTCACCAAAGATTGCGCGCAGCAGGCGCTCTTCGGGGGTCAGCTCGGTCTCGCCCTTGGGGGTGACCTTGCCGACGAGGATGTCGCCAGCCTCAACCTCAGCACCGATGTGGATGATGCCGCGCTCGTCCAGAGCCGAGAGAACATCCTCGGACACGTTCGGGATATCGCGGGTAATCTCCTCGGGGCCCAGCTTGGTGTCGCGGGCGTCAATCTCGTGCTCCTCAATGTGAATCGAGGTCAGCACGTCCTCAGAAACCATGCGCTGGGAGAGGATGATCGCATCCTCGTAGTTCAGGCCTTCCCACGGCATGTATGCCACGAGCAGGTTCTTACCCAGTGCAAGCTCGCCGCCGTCGGTGGAGGGGCCGTCAGCAATAACGTCGCGGTACTCGACGCGCTGGCCTTCCTTCACCACAACGCGCTGGTTGTAGCAGTTACCCGGGTTCGAGCGGGAGAACTTCATGATCGGGTAGGTGGAGACAGAGCCGTCGTCGTTACGGACGATAACGGTCTTAGCGTCCACGGAGGAAACCACACCGGGCTTCTTCGCGAGCACGGAGTCACCGGAATCCAGTGCTGCGTACTTCTCCATACCGGTACCAACCACGGGAGCCTCAGACTCCAGCAGGGGCACAGCCTGACGCTGCATGTTAGCACCCATCAGTGCTCGGTTAGCGTCGTCGTGCTCCAGGTAAGGAATCAGGGCGGTAGCCACAGACACCATCTGGCGCGGGGAAACGTCCATGTACTGTACGGCGCCGGGAGCAACCATAACAGCTTCACCAGAACCGTCACCCGCACGGCAGAGAACCTCGTTCTCAGCGAAGGTACGGTCAGCGTTCAGCGGCGCGTTTGCCTGCGCAATGACGACACCCTTCTCATCGTCAGCAGTCAGGTAGCGGACCTCATCGGTCACACGGCCTTCAGTCACGACGCGGTAGGGGGTCTCAATGAAACCGAAGGAGTTGATGCGACCGTAGGTTGCCAGCGAACCAATCAGACCAATGTTCGGGCCTTCAGGGGTTTCAATGGGGCACATACGACCGTAGTGCGAGGGGTGGACGTCTCGAACTTCCATGCCTGCACGGTCACGGGACAGACCGCCCGGGCCCAGTGCGGACAGACGACGCTTGTGGGTCAGACCTGCCAGCGGGTTGTTCTGGTCCATGAACTGCGACAGCTGAGAAGTACCGAAGAACTCCTTGATAGCTGCAACGACAGGGCGGATGTTCACCAGGGACTGCGGGGTGATAGCGTCCACGTCCTGGGTGGTCATGCGCTCGCGAACCACGCGCTCCATACGGGACAGACCGGTACGGATCTGGTTCTCAATGAGCTCGCCTACGGTGCGGATACGACGGTTACCGAAGTGATCGATGTCGTCGATATCAACCTTGAGGGAAATCTCCTCGCCGTCACGGACGCCGGGGATGGTGGTCTCGCCTGCGTGCAGAGCGCACAGGTAACGAATCATCTGAGCGATGTCGTCCTGGCTCAGAACGGATGCCTCGGGGGAATCCATGGGAACGTCCACACCGAGCTTACGGTTCAGCTTGTAACGACCAACCTTCGCCAGGTCGTAGCGACGCGGGGTGAAGTACATGTTGTCCAGCAGACCCTGAGCAGCTTCAACCGTCGGGGGTTCGCCCGGACGCAGCTTGCGGTAGATATCCAGCAGAGCCTCGTCGCGGTCCTTAACGGAGTCCTTCTCCAGGGTTGCGCGGATGGAGTCGTACTGACCGAACTCAGCCAGGATCTTGGACTCGGTCCAGCCCAGAGCCTTCAGCAGAACAGTCACAGACTGCTTACGCTTACGGTCCAGACGCACGCCCACCTGGTCACGCTTATCAATCTCAAGCTCGAACCATGCACCGCGGGAAGGAATCACGCGGGCAGAGTAAATGTCCTTATCGGAGGTACGGTCCGGAGCCTTTTCGAAGTAAGCACCGGGGGAACGCACCAGCTGAGAAACGACCACACGCTCAGTACCGTTAATAACGAAGGTACCGGCCTCGGTCATCAGGGGGAAGTCACCCATGAACAGGGTCTGCTGCTTGACCTCGCCAGTAGCGAGGTTCATGAATTCAGCCTTAATATACAGCGGAGCCGAGTAGGTTGCGTCGCGGTCCTTGCACTCCTCAACAGAGTACTTGGGGTCAGCAAACTCAGGCTCAGAGAAGGAGAGCTGCATAGTCTCCTGGAAGTCACGAATCGGGGAGATTTCTTCAAAAATCTCAGCCAGACCGGACTGAGCGGGGACAGAATTGTCACCAGCAGCCTGCGCCTTTTCCAGACGCTCCGCCCAGCGCTCGTTACCCACGAGGCGGTCGAAGCTATCGGTCTGGATAGCAAGCAGGTTGGGAACCTTCAGCGGTTCATTAATCTTCGCGAATGAAATTCGGCGGGAGACGTTCTCCGCACCGTTAGCGGCGTCATGATTCGAGGTGCTCGAAGCGACCAAAATGGGGATCCTTCCACAGACATGTCTGTTAGCAATCAGCCTCCCGGCGACATTACCGGCGACACGACAACCTCAGCCCCCGAATAAAACGGTGCTCGAAGCTATAGAGTCGGACGGAAAAACGTCACCTTCAGCCCGTGCCCACCGCTATATGAAGGCACAAAGGTTAGGGAAAGCGTAAATACTAACAATACAGGAAGAAAGCCTTTCTGTCTACCACACCCGCATCAGGAGTGCAAACCTGCCACGGCTTGCACCTAGCATTCCACCACATTCACAGCCAAACCGCCCATAGACGTCTCCTTATAACGGTGAGACATATCCAAACCGGTCTGACGCATCGTCTCAATCACCTGATCCAACGACACACGATGCGTACCATCACCACGCAACGCCATACGAGCCGCCGTCACAGCATTCGACGCCGCCATCGCATTACGCTCAATACACGGAATCTGCACCAAACCACCCACCGGGTCACACGTCAAACCCAGGTTGTGCTCCATCGCAATCTCAGCAGCATTCTCAACCTGCTCAGGAGTACCACCCATCACCTGCGCCAAACCAGCAGCAGCCATCGAAGAGGCACTACCCACCTCACCCTGACAGCCCACCTCAGCACCAGAAATCGAAGCACGCTTCTTATACAGCACACCCACAGCAGCAGACGCCAAGAAGAAATCAACAACCGCCTGATCACGAGCAGCCTGACCGCAATGGCGGATACCCTGCGTGTAATTCATCGCGTAATGCAGCACCGCAGGAATAATACCCGCAGCACCATTCGTCGGAGCAGTCACCACACGACCACCAAAAGCGTTCTCCTCATTGACCGCCAAAGCAATCAGGTTCACCCAGTCAATAGCGAACTCAGGAGACTTCGAAGGATCCTCCACCATCAAATCACGATGCCAAGCACCCGCACGGCAACGCACCTTCAAAGGACCAGGCAAATAGCCCACACGCGCCAACGAAGAACCAATACAGTCCTTCATCACACGGTAGATATGCAGGATGCCATCGCGGACCTCCTGCTCAGAACGCAGAGAACACTCATTCGCCATCTTCAACTGCGCAATCGACAGACCAGACTCATTCGCCATCTCCAGCAGCTCAGCCGCCGAACCAAAAGGATACGGAGGGTTCATCAGCGACGCACCACCGGTCGCCTCCTCATCACCCTCAACAATGAAACCGCCACCAATCGAATAGTAAGTGCGCTCCAACAGCAGCTGCTCACCCGCAAACGCCGCAATCTTCATACCGTTCGTATGGCGCGGAAGAACCGTCAACGGACGCAGAGTCATATCCAGCTCACGGTAATTCACCACCGGGCCATACACCTTCTGCTCCTCACCACCGGGCGCAGTCACACCGTAAGCAGAGGACGGATAACCAGCCAACGGCAAAGTACCATCCACGCTATTGCGCTCAATCATCGCCTCAGAATCAGCGATATTGATAGTCTCCGGAACAAAACCACACAGGCCCTTCAACGCAGCACTCATCGTACCGTGACCGGCACCCGTAGCCGCCAACGAACCATACAGGTCAACATGCACACCCGTCACACGGTTCAGCAGGCCCTCATCAATCAGCTCCGCCACAAAACGATTCGAAGCGCGCATCGGCCCCACAGTATGCGAGCTCGAAGGACCCACTCCGACACTGAACATCTCAAAAACACTGATGTCATACGGCAGAGCCTCTGCCTTCTTCTGGGCGCTGCTCGGTTCGCTCTGGTTAATAGCCACGTTCTGTCCTTCAAATAAAAATGTCTATGCACCGCCCCAAAAGATACGCGCCCCTCAGCAGAGGGACCACACATCAATCTGCGGTCTATAAGTGCGGACAATCACCCTTGACTGGCCGCTCTAATCCTAACGCACTTCAGAACCATCACAAACTAAGGCTCAGAACACCTCACGCCCTCCCCCACCACACAACCCCGTATTACAACGCAGAAAAGGCGCCGTGCCTATACAGGACACGACGCCTCTGCACTACAGATTACCTGCAGAAAAACTCTTACTTCTCACGCTTGTAGAACGGCAGAGCCACAACATCAAACGGAGCACGCTTACCGCGGATATCAACATCCACAGTAGAACCAACCTCAGAGAACTCACGGTTCACCAGCGCCATAGCAATCGGGAAGCCCAGAGTCGGGGAAGGAATACCGGAGGTAACCTCACCAATCTCATTACCCTCAGCATCCACCAGCTTAGAACCGGCACGAGCAGGACGCTTCGCCTGAGCCTTCAAACCAACCAGGATGCGCTTCGACTCGCTCTTAGCCAGCTCAGTCAGAGCCTCACGACCAACGAAGTCAGCCGCCTTCTTCTCCAGAGCGATCTCAACCAGACGGCCCAGACCGGACTCAAACGGAGTAATCTCAAGACCCAGCTCATGACCATACAGCGGCATACCAGCCTCAAGACGCAGGGAGTCACGAGAAGCCAGGCCGGCAGGAATCATACCAAAAGGCTCACCAGCAGCAGCCAGCTTATCCCACAGCTCAACAGCGTTCTCATTCGGAACAAACAGCTCGAAGCCATCCTCACCGGTGTAACCGGTACGAGCCAGCAGAACATCAACACCGGCAACAGTCAGCGGCACCGAAGCGTAGTACTTCAGCTCGCGGACAGCCTCCTCATCAGAAACACCAGCAGCCAGCAGAATCTCCTCAGCACGAGGACCCTGAACAGCTACCAGGGAAGTCTGATCCGACTCGTTCACGAACTCAACGTTGAAATCGCCCAGGCGCTTGCTCATCGCAGCGAAGTCAGTGTCAATGTTCGAAGCGTTCGGAACGACCATGAACTCCTCATCGCCCAGACGGTAAGTAATCAGGTCGTCAATCACGCCGCCCTTGTCGTTGACCAGGATCGAGTACTTTGCCTTACCGGCCTTCAGGATGGACATGTTCGATACCAGAGCGTAATCCAGGAACGCACCCGCATCCGGACCGGTCACACGGAACTCACCCATGTGGGACAGGTCGAAAATACCGGCACGAGTACGGACAGCCTCATGCTCAGCAACGTCATTAGCGTACTTCAGGGGCATATCCCAGCCGCCAAAGTCGGTGAAAGAAGCGCCAAGCTTCTCGTGGACAGAGTACAGAGAGGTCTTCTTGGGGGACATTAGATTCTCCTCACGCACAGCCTTGTGCTGTTATCGTTCAATCATCGTAGATTTAGTTCACCCCCACAGACATGAGATACGCTGCGGAGGCGATCCTCACCCGCCCCAGGAACCTGAGGACGAGTGAGGCAGGTAGACCGCTACAGCCTACCCAGGAGCGTTACAGGCTCCTTATGCTTCCAGATCGAAAGCCTCCATCGGGGGGCATTCGCACACGAAGTTACGGTCACCGCCAGCACCATCAATACGACCCACCGAAGTGAAGTACTTGTTAGCGCGCAGGCTCGGGACAGGGAAAGCTGCCTGAGTACGGCTGTAGGGGCGATCCCACTCATCAGCGCTCACCACATCAACGGTATGCGGTGCGTTGCGCAGAACCGAATCCTCCACAGCGACCTTGCCCTCAGCCACCTCGATAATCTCGTCGTAGATGGTCTCCATTGCCTCAATGAAGCGGTCCAGCTCTTCCTTCGACTCAGACTCAGTCGGCTCAACCATCAGGGTGCCCGGAACCGGGAACGCCAGAGTCGGAGCGTGGAAGCCGAAGTCCATCAGACGCTTGCAGACATCCTCAGCAGTCACGTGAGACTGATCGGTCAGCTGACGCAGATCCAGGATGCACTCGTGAGCGACCAGACCGCCGGGGCCGGTGTACAGCACCGGGTACTTGTCGTTGAGCTTCTTCGCAATGTAGTTAGCGTTCAGAACCGCGTACTGCGAAGAGTCCTTCAGACCCTGAGCACCAGTCATCGCAATGTACATCCAGCTAATCGGCAGAACACCGGCAGAACCGAAGAACGCCTGCGAAATCGGCAGTGCGGCATCATTGGGGAGCTTACCCTCAGAGTCAGCACGGTATGCGTCACCGGGCAGGAACTTCGCCAGGTGCTCACGAACAGCCAGCGGGCCAACACCGGGGCCGCCACCACCGTGAGGAATGGAGAAGGTCTTGTGCAGGTTCAGGTGCGAAACGTCGCCGCCGAACTTACCGGGCTGAGCGAATCCCATCTGAGCGTTCAAGTTCGCACCATCCAGGTACACCTGGCCGCCAGCCTCGTGAACCAGCTGGCACACCTCAGCAACCTGCTCCTCAAACACACCGTGAGTGGAGGGGTAGGTAATCATGATGCCGGCAACCTTGGGACCGTACTTCTCGATCTTTGCCTTCAGGTCGTCAACGTCAATCGAACCGTCAGCCGCAGTTGCCACACCGGCAACCTTCAGACCAGCCAGAGCAGCAGATGCCGCGTTGGTGCCGTGAGCAGACAGCGGAATCAAGACAGTATCGCGCTCGTGGTCACCGTTAGCCTCGTGGAAGGAACGGATAGCGCGCAGACCAGCATACTCACCGGTCGCACCCGAGTTCGGCTGCAGGGACACAGCATCGTAACCGGTAATAGCAACCAGCCACTCAGTCAGGTCCTTAATCAGCTCGTGCCAGCCCTCAGCCTGATCCTCCGGGACCAGCGGGTGAATGTTCGCGAACTCAGGCCAGGAGATGGGCTCCATCTCAGCAGCCGCGTTCAGCTTCATGGTGCACGAACCCAGCGGAATCATGGTGCGGTCAAGAGCCAGATCCTTATCAGCGAGGTGACGCAGGTAGCGCATCATCTCGGTCTCGGAGCGGTACTTGTGGAAAATCGGGTGCTGCATGTACTCATCGGTACGCAACAACTCAGCGGGCAGATCGTACTGTGCATCTGCCTCACCCAGGGTGCCGCCCAGAGCCTCAACCAGGCCCTTGAGCAGCTCCTCACCGTGAGATTCACCCACGGAAATACCAACACGGTTCTCGTCGAAGCGGCGGATGTTCACTCCAGCTTCCAGAGCCTTCGCAACCAGCTCGTCAGCACGGCCGGCAGCCTCCACCACGACGGTGTCGAAGAAAGTATCGTGAGCGATACCGTAGCCCGCAGCCTTCAGCGCGGTAGCAACACGAGCGGCATTAGTGTGCAGGCGGTTCGCGATAGCGCGCAGACCCTCAGGACCGTGGTACATCGCGTAAGCACCAGCAACAATCGCCAGCAGAGCCTGAGCAGTACAAATATTGGAAGTAGCCTTCTCACGGCGAATGTGCTGCTCACGAGTCTGCAGAGCCAGACGGTATGCAGGCTTACCAGCCGAATCCTTAGAAACACCCACCAGACGGCCAGGCATGGTACGCTCCATACCCTTGTGAACAGCCATGTAAGCAGCGTGGGGGCCACCGAAGAAGAAGGGCAGACCGAAACGCTGAGTGTTACCCACAGCGATATCAGCGCCCAGCTCACCCGGAGACTTCAGCAGGGTCAGAGCCAGCAGGTCAGCGACCACAGTGACCAGGGCGTTACGCTCCTTAGCGGCCTTAATCAGCGGCTCAATATCGCGAATATCGCCTTCATTGCCGGGGTACGCCAGGACGATACCGTACAGGTCGCCCTCGGGCAGGCCCTCAGAGAAATCAGTAATGACGAAGGGAATGCCGAGCATCTCTGCGCGGCCGCGAGTCACCGAAATAACCTGAGGCAGGCAACGGGAGTCAATCGCGAAGAAGCCGTTCTTCACCTTGCGGTTCGCACGGTGCATCATGACAGCTGCTTCAGCCACTGCGGACGCCTCATCCAGCAGGGAGGAGTTTGCAATCTCCAGGCCGGTCAGCTCCATCACGGTGTTCTGGAAGTTCAGCAGAGCCTCCAGACGGCCCTGAGAAATCTCAGCCTGGTACGGGGTGTAAGAAGTGTAGAAACCGGGGTTTTCCAGAATGTTACGGCGCAGAACCGCGGGAGTTACTGCATCGTAGTATCCGGCACCAATCATCTGGGCGAGAACCTTATTCTTCGCAGCATAGCCGGCAATCTTTGCCTGAGCCTCATGCTCCGACAGCGGAGCAGGCAACTGCAATTCGCCGTCAAGGCGAATCTGGGAGGGGACGACAGCGTCCATCAGCGCATCCAGGGAAGAGTATCCCAGGGTTTCGAGCATCTGCTCTGCGTCTGCGGAACGGGGGCCGAGATGACGATCAATAAAGGACATAGGATTCTCCTATTGGTCGGCGCAAACCGTAGAGGGGTCACGTCGCGCTATTGCGACGAGTCGAACATCTTAAGTGTCCCACATCTCCATGAAGTTTTGCCACCTTTATCAGCATTCGACATGCCCGAATATCAAGCTCTTCGCTACCCCAAATCCCACCCTCTACTAGCTGAAAAACAGCAAAAAAGCACAAAGTCCGACTCGTTCCCTCCGAAGAGAAAACGAGCCGGACTCAGTCAAAGCAAACTTCGCATACACCCTGCAGAAGGATGTACTAGAAGAACCTACTTAGCGTGCTTAGCGTGGTCAGGCTTGCCACCGTGCGGCACGAGGAATGCCGACAGAAAGGCGAGGAACGCGGTCACGGCCAGCAGCATCAGACCGATGAAGTAGTTGTTCTCAGCCTGGTTGTAGGTTGCACCCATCACCAGCGGCGGGAAGAAACCACCCAGAGCGCCAGCAGCAGCAACCACACCGGACACCGCACCAACGTTCTTCGGATCAGCCGCACGAGCCACCCAGCCGAAGACCGAGCCGTGGCCCAGACCCAGAAGAGCACCCATCAGGATGAAGACAGCACCATACACGTGCTCAGCATCAGGCTGGAACGCGGTGATAACTGCCAGAATCACCACACCGCCCAGGGAGATGAGGGAGATAATCTTCGGACCGAACTTATCAGCCAGAACACCACCGAAGGGACGAGCAATCACGGTAGCAGCCACGAAGCCAGCCGCACGCATACCAGCGTCGTTAGCGTTGAAGCTGTAGATGTTGCTCAGGTAAGTGGGCAGGTAGTTCGAGAATGCCACGAACGCACCGAACACAACAGCGTAGAGGAAGCCCAGCTGCCAAGTGGTCTTCACCTTGAATGCCTGAACAATCTTCGGCATCAGCGGAGTAACCTCACGGCCGATGGTTGCCGGAGAATCCTTCAAGAAGAAGAAAGAGATAGCAGCGGTTACAGCACAGATAACAGCAATCAGAACGTGAGTCTGGAAGTAACCAATACCCTGCACCAGGCGGGGGGTAGCGAATGCAGAAATTGCAGTACCCACCATGCCGGCACCGAACACACCGGTCGCAAAACCCTTCTTGGAAGCGTCATACCATGCGGAACTGAAGGGAATACCCACAGCGAACACGGTACCCGCAATACCCAGGAAGAACGCCACAACAAGCAGCATGGGCAGCGAGTTCATCTGACCAGCAACACCAACCAGGAGGACCAGGGGTGCGCTAATCGCCAGAACAGCGGTGAACATAATACGACCACCGTAGCGGTCAGTCAGACCACCAACGGGAATACGGCCGATAGCGCCGATGAAAATCGGCATAGCAACCAGAAGGCTGGTCATACCAGCGTCCAGGTGCATCTGCTTTGCGTACATCTTGGCCAGCGGGCCAACGACGGTCCACGCCCAGAAACCAATGGTAGAGGCGAAGGTTGCAAGCAGAACGTTACGGAGCTGACCATTCTTCAGGTCGTAGCTCGGTGCAGCGGGGGTGCTCATATTTCCTCTTTTGCAATATGGATATGTGTATTAGCGGTCGGCGCGCTCACGGGGGAGAGTACCAACCGGATCCCAACCTCGACGTGCACCAACACGCTGGCCACCACGAGAGCGGTACACGGTGTAGGGGCGGAAGAGGTAGTGCAGGGGCACAGTCAGTGCATGCACCAGGCGGGTAAACGGCCAAATGATGAACAGAACCATAGCCACCACGATGTGAATCTTGAAAGCCACAGGAATATTCACCATCAGAGCCACCTCAGGGTGGAAGTAGAACAGCGAACGGAACCACACAGAAATGGTCTCACGGTAGTTGAAGTGAACCTCGTGACCATTCACCGGAGGCAAACCACCCGAGGGGTTCACTGCCGAAATTAGAGTAGCCGCAGTACCGGCGAGAATCACCAGAACCAAAACGACATACATGAAAACGTCATTACGAGTGGTAGCCGAACGCACACGAGAGTTCGAAGCGCGGCGACCAATCAGAACGAACATACCAACAATGGTTGCGACCGCAGCAACAGAACCGCCAACCAGCGCCACAATGTGGTAAGTGTCTTCCGAAACGACCAGGTCGGTGAATGCCTTAGGCACCACCAGACCACCAACGTGGCCAAGGAAAACGGCCGCAAGACCGTAATGGAACAGGGGCGAAGCGATGCGCAACAGCTTCGATTCATAGACCTGGGACGAGCGGGTAGTCCATCCGAACTGGTCAGTACGGTAACGCCAAATGGTGCCACCAATCAGAACGACCAGTGCAACATAGGGCAGAACGCCCCACAGCAGGATGTCAACAATACCCGGATCGGCTACAGCCTGTGCAGCATGTCCTGCGTTCTCAGAAGCAAGTACGTACACGTGTTGTCTCCTCACAAGGGATAAAACTAGTTAGAACGAGCCGAAGCCTGCTGGAGCAGCTGATGATCAGCGTAGCCATTCAGGCCAACAGTCTCGACGGGAGGGCCGTAGCCAGCCATCTTCTGGACCTCCTCCTGAGTCTGCGGAGAGACGCCAGGAAGGGTATCGCAGATGCTCTGCAACAACCCGTAGTGGGGCAGATTTCCGTCCTTCATGGACAGACGAAGAAGCTCAAGGGACGGACGGTACGCCTGCAAAGCGGAACGGCCCTTACGGCGATCCACCAACGCACAGAACTCCAGCACCAGCGGCAGGTAGTCCGGAAGCTCACCATTCAAAACGGTCAACATACCGGAGTCGCGGTACATCTGCTTGAAACGCAGAAGAGTCTCACCACGGCGGCGGGTATCGCCATCGGTCCAGTAGGACAGATGCAGAGAATGACGACGCGAAAGGTCGTACTCCTGCACGTACTCGGACTGCACATCCTCAAGGTCCTTAGAAGTCAGCCACTGCTGAACCGCATCAACGGCAGCAATGAAAGCCTCATCCTGGGTGGAAGCGGTAATCTCCACCAGCTCGGGCAGAACCTTCAGAGTTTCCTCATCGGGGTAGCCCAGGAGCATACCGCTCACCTGGTAGATCACCGAGTCCTTATCCTCGCCGGGACCGTAATCAATATCGAACGGGTTCTCCGGCTGAGCCGGCTCCGAGACCGCAGCCTCGGAACCGGCCTTGCCCATGAGCTTGGAAAAGAATCCAGCCACTTATTACTTCTTTCCGGTGGTGTTCGGGAAGAGGCCATCAGGACGGGAAGAACCGTCCCAGCTGAACAAGCTGACCTTGTTGTTAGCCTCGTAGACACCGGTGGACACGGGGGTCGGGCGACCCTCCATGTCGTTGAACGCATCGCCGTACATGCCGGGTCCGCCATCCACGCTCAGGGAGCAGCCCATTTCCTCAAGGTTGTGGGCGTCTTCCATGTGAGCCTTAGGAATGACGTAACGCTCGTTGTACTTAGCGATAGCCATCAGACGGTACATCTCGTACACCTGCTGACCGGTCATGCCGACAGCCTGAGCGATCTCCTCGTTGCCTTCGCCACCGAGGTTGATGTCACGCATGTACGAACGCATCGCAGCCAGGCGGCGCAGAACGTTAGTAACAACCTCAGTGTCACCAGCGGTGAACAGCTCAGCCAGGTACTCAACCGGAATACGGAGAGACTCAATAGCGCCGAACAGGTTGTTGCTGTTCTCTGCATCGTGGCCCTGCTCCTTGAGCAGGTCAACAATCGGAGACAGCGGCGGCACGTACCAAACCATCGGCATGGTGCGGTACTCGGGGTGCAGGGGCAGAGCCACCTTCCACTCCTTCGCCAGCTTGTACACGGGCGACTTCTGAGCTGCAGTAATCCACGCCTCGGGGATGTCGTTCTTACGAGCCTGCTCAATCACAGCCGGATCCGAAGGATCAAGCATCAGCGACAGCTGAGCCTCGTAGAGGTCCTTCTCGTCCTCAACCGAAGCAGCCTCAGTCACGCGGTCTGCATCGTAGAGGAAGATACCGATGTAGCGCATACGACCAACACAGGTCTCAGCACACACGGTCGGGATACCAGCCTCAATACGGGGGTAGCAGAAGGTACACTTCTCAGCCTTACCCGTCTTGTGGTTGAAGTACACCTTCTTGTAGGGGCAGCCGGTGATGCACTGACGCCAACCGCGGCAACGGTCCTGGTCAACCAGAACAATGCCGTCCTCAGCGCGCTTGTAGATAGCGCCGGAGGGGCAAGAAGCCATGCAGGAGGGGTTCAGGCAGTGCTCACAAATACGAGGCAGGTAGAACATGAAGGTCTGCTCGAACTCGAACTTAATCTTGTCCTCAGCCTTCTTGCGAACCTTCTCAACCAGCGGGTCCAGGTGACCGTACTCGGTCGCACCAGCCAGGTTGTCGTCCCAGTTCATACCCCACTCGACCTTGGTGTCCTCACCGGTGATGAGGGAGACCGGCTTAGCAGCCGGGAAGTCATCACCCAGAGGAGCACTGGTCAGGTTCTGGTAATCGTAGGTCCAGGGCTCGTAGTAGTCGTTCAGCTCGGGCTGAATCGGGGAAGCGAAAATCGTGAAGAGCTTCTGGAAGCGGTTACCGCTCTTGAGCTCCAGACGACCGCGCTTGTTCAGCACCCAGCCGCCCTTCCACTTCTCCTGATCCTCGTAACGGCGGGGGTAACCCTGACCGGGACGAGTCTCAACGTTGTTGAACCAGACGTACTCGGTACCGGCTCGGTTCGTCCATGCCTGCTTACAGGTCACGGAGCAGGTGTGGCAGCCGATGCACTTATCGAGCGCCATCACCATCGCAACTTGTGCCATAACGCGCATTAGAAAGTTACCTCCTGGGACTTACGGCGACGGATGTACGAGACGATGTCTCGCTGGTTACCGGTCGGTCCAAGATAGTTGAAGGCGAACGCCTGGTGAGCGTAGCCACCAATCATGTGGGTGGGCTTCAGAAGAATACGGGTCACCGAGTTGTGAATACCACCGCGCTTACCGGTGACTTCAGACTTCGGGCTAACCATACGCTCCTGAGCGTGGTAAACGAAGCAGACGCCCTCGGGCATACGGTGCGAAACAACCGCACGGCCCACGAAGACACCGTTGGTGTTCACACACTCAATCCACTCGCCATCCTTGACGCCAATCTTCTCAGCGTCCTGCGGGCTCATCCACGCAGTCGGGCCACCACGGAACATGCTGAGCATGTAGTGGTTGTCGAAGTACTGCGAGTGAATTGCCCACTTGTTGTGCGGGGTCAGGTAGCGGACAGCAACCGAAACACCATCGGTAGTACCGAGCTCGGGCTCGTTGTACAGGCCGGTCATGTCCAGCGGCGGACGGTAAATCGGCAGAGCCTCGCCCATTTCGTGCATCCAGTCGTGGTCGAGGAAGAAGTGCATACGGCCGGTCAGGGTGTGGAACGGCTTCTTCTTCTCGATGTTGACGGTGAACGGAGCGTAACGGCGACCGCCGGTCTCCGAACCGGACCACTCGGGGGAGGTCATCACGGGCTGCGGTGCGGCCTGGGTCATGGGGAAGGTGATACGACGTTCCTCGTTACCTTCTGCCAGGTCCATCAGGTGCAGACCGGTCTGCTTCTCGAGCTCCTTGAAGCCCTTGATAGCAACCTCACCGTTAGAGGTACCCGAAATCATCATGATGGATTCGGCAATCTTCACATCGGTGTCCAGTGCCGGACGACCTGCGCCCTTACCGGAGTCCATCACACCGAATTCCTTAGCCATCTTCGCGACTTCGTCCTTCAGGTCATAGGTGATGAACTTGGTGGTAGCACCGAGCTTGTCGAACAGCGGGCCAACGGTGGTGTACATGTCGTACAGTGCGCCGTAGTCACGCTCGACGGTGACGAAGTTCGGCATATTCTTGCCGGGCACACCCACCATACCGGGGGTGTTCTTCCAGTCGGGTGCGTGACCGCCGGGCTGAGCAATCTGGCCGGGGGTGTCGTGCAGCAGCGGGACCGAAACGATGTCCTTACGAACGCCGAGGTGCTTCTTAGCCAGGCGAGTGAACTCGTATGCCAGTGCCTTGAAGGTCTCGTGGTCGGTCTTTGCCTCCCACGGCGGGTCAATTGCCGGGGAGAATGCGTGCAGGAACGGGTGCATATCGGTCGAGGAGATATCGTGCTTCTCGTACCAGGTTGCAGTCGGCAGAACGATGTCAGACAGCAGGGTCGTGGAGGTCATACGGAAGTCCGAGGTGACCAGCAGATCCAGCTTGCCCTGAGGTGCCTCATCAACCCACTTCACTTCGTTCGGCAGCTTCTCCGAATCGGAGCCCTGGACGTTGTCCATGCTACCGACCAGGTGCTTCAGGAAGTAGCTCTCACCCTTAGCGGAGGAACCGAACAGGTTCGAACGCCACAGGGTCAGGGTACGAGGCCAGTTGATGGGGTTGTCAACGTCCTCAACGGAGAACTCCAAGTCACCGGAGTTCAGGCGCTGCGCAATGTAGTCCGCATTCGAGGAAGCCTCGCCGCGTGCCACTGCCTGCTCTGCCTTATCAGCCAAGTCCAGCGAGTTCTCGGGGAACTGCGGGTAGAACGGCATCCAGCCCATACGGGTAGAACGTGCCACAACGTCAGCAGTGTGAACGTCACGCAGCTCGCCCTTAGCCAGCGGGGACTGCAGGTAATCGGTGGAGTATGCATCCTGACGGAACTGGTCAGTGTGCATGTACCAGAAGCCGGTACCAATCATGTGACGCGGCGGGCGGCTCCAGTCCAGAGCGTTCGCAATGTTGGTCAGACCGGTCAGCGGACGTGCCTTCTCCTGGCCCACGTAGTGAGCCCAACCGCCACCATTACGGCCCTGGCAACCGGTCAGGTTCAGCAGGGAGAGAATAGCGCGGTAGGTGGTGTCAGCGTGGTACCACTGGCAGATACCTGCACCGAAGATAATCATGGAGCGGCCACCGGAATCCAGGGCGCTCTTAGCGAACTCGCGGGCAACGCGGATAACAGCCTCGGCGGGGACAGAAGTAATCTGCTCCTGCCATGCCGGGGTGTTCTGAACGTTCCAGTCCTCGTAGTCCTTAGCCCAAGTACCGGGCAGGCCCTCACGACCCACACCGTACTGTGCCAGCATGATATCGAAGACGGTGGTGACTTCGTGGCCTTCAACGTAGGCTACGGGCACGCCGCGGGTAATGACGTCGCCATGGCCCTTCGGGTTGTCGAAGGTCGGCATCTTAATCTCTGCAGCTGCAGTCTGGCCCTGGGGCAGGTCGCGAATCGACAGAATCGGCTTACGACCCTGCAGGTCCAGGTTCCACTTGCCCTGATCTTCCTGAGCGTAACGGTGACCCATGGTGCCGTTGGGAACGAAGACCTCACCGGTCTCGCGGTCCATCAGGACGGGCTTGAAGTCAGCGTTCGGCTGCTCAGCCTCGCCAGCGAGCTTTGCAGCGGTCAGGAACTTGGAGGGAACCTTAACACCGTCTTCGCGGGTTTCCAGGGTGACCAAGAAGGGAAGGTCGGTGTAGGTCAGGGAGAAGTCCTCGAAGAACTCGACACGCTGGTCAACGTAGTTCTCCTTAAGGATGACGTGGCCCATTGCCATAGCCAGTGCCGCGTCGGTACCTGCCTGGGCGGGCAGCCACTCGTCAGCGAACTTGGTGTTGTCAGCGTAGTCGGGGCTCACGGTGACGACCTTGGTACCGCGGTAGCGGACCTCAGAGACCCAGTGAGCGTCCGGGGTACGGGTCAGCGGAACGTTTGCACCCCACATGATGAGGTATGCAGCGTCCCACCAGTCGCCAGACTCGGGAACGTCGGTCTGGTCACCGAAGACCTGCGGGGAAGCCACGGGAAGGTCAGCATACCAGTCGTAGAAGCTGGTCATGACGCCGCCCATCAGCTGGACGTAGCGAACACCCGCACTGAAGGACACCATGGACATTGCCGGAATCGGGGTGAAGCCGGTGTTACGGTCGGGACCGTAGTACTTGATGGTGTGCACGTGAGCAGCCGCCATCAGCTCGAGAGCCTCAGCCCAGGTCGAGCGCACCAGACCACCCTTACCGCGTGCGTTCACGTAGCGTGCACGCTTGGCGGGGTCGGACACGATGGAGTGGAAGGCGTCCACGGGATCGTTGTGGATTGCCTTCGCTTCGCGGTACATCTCCAGCAGGAGACCGCGAACATAGGGGTACTTAACGCGAGTGGGAGAGTAGGTGTACCACGAGAATGATGCACCGCGAGGGCAACCACGGGGCTCGTACTCGGGGCGGTCGGGACCAACCGAGGGGTAGTCGGTTTCCTGTGCTTCCCAGGTGATAATGCCGTCCTTGACGTACACCTTCCAGGAGCAGGAGCCGGTGCAGTTCACGCCGTGGGTAGAGCGAACTTCCTTATCGTGGCTCCAACGGTCGCGGTAGAAGGCGTCACCTTCGCGGCCGCCTTCACGGAAGACGGCGCGGCCGTCTTCAGTCTCATCCCAGCGGGAGAAGAACTTACCGAACTTGATCAGCTGATCGGTAAGGGGGCCGTCCGGGCCCTTAATCTGTGATGCTTGTTCCATACTGCCCAATATATCGGAAATTTGGCATGGAAAATACGAGATAAAAACCTTGCCTAATTCGTGCAAAATAAGGGTATTTTAGACCGTAAGCCAGGCGGAAATTCCACCCTCAAGCATGTACACAGAACGCTCCTCCAGGGGCACTATTTCACGAGCCGCCTCAACCGTTCGGGTGTATCCGGTGCAGTAAATAACGATTTTCTGGGCGTTTGTGGGGATTTTACGCTCAATCAGGGCTTTGAGAGAGCCATTTCGAGCCGCTTCAAGCAGTTCAGTGAGGGGCAGATTAATAGCACCGTCAATCGCAAAGGCATTGAATTCCACCTGCTCACGGACATCCAAAAGGGCAATATTTTCACCCGATGACACCTTTTTAAGGTCCTGAGCGCTCATCGAGCGGGGCTTCGAGTCGGCAGAAGAGCTTGCAAAATCCTGAGAAATATTACGAATTGTTACATGATTTTTGGGCTTATGACTCGTTTCTTCGGGCAAAACAGCACTTTTCTTAGGTACAGCTTGCACGCTAGCTACAAGAGGTATATATTCCCACCTTCCGCTTAATGCCGAATATAGGCCAACCTCACCCATGAGAGGCTCCCCCACCCCAGTCAGCAGTTTCACCGCCTCCATGGCCATCGCAGCGCCCACCACGCCAGCCATAGCACCCACCACGCCAGCAGTACTACACGACGGCACGCTACCGGCAGCTGGAGCATGAGGGTACAAATCCTCATACACCGGACCGCGACCAGCCCAAAACACACTCAGCTGCGCATCAAAACCAAGAATCGCAGCCCACACATGCGCAATCCCAGCACGCGCAGCCGCCGCCGACACCACATAACGCGACTCGAAATTATCGCTACCATCCAGCACCAAATCAGCACCAGACAATAGCTCATCAACGTTCGCCTCCGTCAAACGCTCACGCACGGGCACAACCTCAATAAAAGGATTCAGCGAGCGCAAAGACTCTGCTGCAGACTCAGCCTTAGAATTACTCACCCTGGCGTGCGTATGAATCACCTGGCGGTGCAGATTCGAAGCATCCACGACGTCATCATCAACCACCACAATCTGACCAACCCCGGCACCCGCCAGATACAGCAGCGCCGGAGCACCCAAACCACCAGCACCCAACACCACCACGCGTGCGCCCTTGAGCGCCAGCTGAGCCTCGTAACCCATTTCGGGCAGAATCAGCTGACGAGAGTAGAACGCACGCTCAGCGGCAGAGAGCTCGCTCGCGCTACGAGAGGTGTGAGAAGACATAGGGGTTCCTCGCATCAAGTAGTAGAGATGGCTTGAATTTTAGGGAGCCAAGCGTCAAGGAGAATAAGCCTGCCCGAGAGAATTCCCCCTGACAGGCTTATATAGAGATATCGGAATATTCAGAAGGCTAAGCGGGCGAAGTGTCCACACCAACCCACTCGATGCTTCCATCGAGCAGTTCCTGTTCCTTCCAAATCGGCACACGAGCCTTCACCCGGTCAGCCACCAGCTCACAGGCATCAAACGCGCGGCCACGATGAGCAGCCGCCGCCATCACGGTCAGAGCCGACTCACCAATAGCAATCGGACCCACACGATGCACTGCCCACAGACGCACACCGTCCAGCTCAGCAGCAACCTCGGCGGCAACCTCCGCAATATACTCACGAGCTTGCGGATGCGCGCTATAGGACAGTCCGCGCACCGCGCTACCGTGATCATGGTTACGCACAATACCGTCAAAAATTACCAGGGCACCCATGGCGTCAGTCATGACCTCAGCCTTAGCCGCCGCGTACAGCGGCTCCAGGGGCGCCTCCGTAATATCGGTGAACACCACGGTCGAGCCGCTCGGCTCAGCACCGTGCGCGCCCGAATGGTCCAGGGATTCTTCGTTCTGCGGCTTAGTGGTCATGGTAGTCCTCCATCTGACGGCAAATGTGCTCAACAAGCGGGTCGAGGGTCGCCACGCCGTCCTTCACGCCACCGCGCGAACCGGGCAAGGTCATCACGAAGGTGCGGTCAATGACGCCCGCCACGCCGCGTGAAAGCACCGCCGCGGGAACGTTCTCCAGACCGTTCATCCAGAAGGCATGCATAATGCCGGGAACTTCCTTGTCCAGGTGGGGGCGAACCGCCTCCACGGTCTGGTCGTCAGAGTTCAGACCGGTACCGCCACTGGTCAAGATGAAGGTCGGCAGGTTACCGTTCTTCTTACCTTCGGTCACCAGGGTGTTGAAGTACTCGACAATATCGCGGTCTTCAATGACCACGGCATCGGGGGTGTCGAAGCCGTGCGAGCGCAACCACTCCACGGCGATGGGGCCGGACTTATCCTCGTACACGCCGCGGGCTGCGCGGGTGGAGGCGACAATAACCAGGCCGGTGAGATTCTCCGGCATGGTGTAGTCTTCGCTACTCATGGGCTTTCCTTTTCTGTATCTATCAGGTGACGGTGGTGCGCCGCCGTAGCTTAGGAGTCCTCGCGGACGGACCATTCGCCGGACTTGCCGCCGCTCTTCTCCAGAACACGGATATCGGTAATGACGGCGTACTTATCGACTGCCTTGATCATATCGAAAACGGTCAGTGCCGCCGAGGAGACGGCGGTGAGCGCCTCCATCTCTACGCCGGTGACGCCGCGGGTCTTCACGGACGCCTCAATACGCACGAAGTCGGTGCCGCGCTCAAAGTCCACCGTGATCTTACCCAGGGGCAGCGGGTGGCAGAGGGGAATGATTTCCGGGGTGCGCTTAGCGCCCATGATGCCGGCAACACGTGCGACCGGAAGCGCGTCACCTTTGGGCAGGTCAGCGTCAAAAATCATGGCGATCACGTCTTCGCGGGTGCGCACGGTCGCCTCAGCCAGGGCGGTGCGGGTGGTGACCGACTTCTCCGTAACGTCCACCATGTGTGCTGAGCCGTCGGCGCGCACGTGGGTCAGTTCCTGGTTGGGCTGCGAGGTAGAGGTCATCGTTTCTCCTGGCTTCTGCGCGGTATTCTTCTGCCGCGAATCGTTACTTAGTGTGAGTCTCAATTATTCCTTGTCGTTTAAGCAAGGAACAATGCGGGGGTGTTTCGCTTAGTTATCGGTGAGGCGAATGCGGTGGTAGGGTACTGCATCTCCCCCGGTGTAGGTGGTTCCGGGTGCCAGCTCGATGAGCACATCTGCCTGGGCGGCGCGGTGCAGCAGGTGCGAGCCTGAGAGGATGTCCGGGTAGAGCTCCACCCGGTAGGTTCCGGGTTCCGCCTCGACCATGGCGAGGGTGCCGCGCAGGAACTGGCGCTTGGCCGCCGGTGCGGTGAGCGGGGTTTCGGTGACAAGCACGCCTCGCGGTGCGTTATTCAGGCTTGCTTGTTCGGAGGCGACCGCGTAGGGCACGCCGTAGGGGCCGCCGGCACGCAGGTAGGGGCGCAGAATCAACGCGTACGAGATGAGGGTGCTCACCGGGTTGCCGGGGAAGGAAATCATGGGCACGCGGTGGCCCTTGAAATCGAGCAGGTTCACGCCCTGGGGGCCGCCGGGTTGCTGGCTGACGTGGCCGAACCAGGAGATGGGCACCAAAATATCGGCTTCGTGTGCTTTGGCGATGGCGTTGCGGACTACCTCGTATTTACCGTGGCTGATACCGCCCGAAGTGATGATGATGTCCGGTTTGAAGCTCTCGTATTCTGCCGTGAGGCGGTGCAGTAGCTCGATAGGATCGTCACAGATAGCGATGCGTCGCACCTCCGCTCCGTCTTCGCGTAGCATGGCGGTGAGCATGGGGCCGTTGGCGTCAAAAATCTGGCCCTGAGCGAGTTCCTGGGCGGTGGCGCTTCCGTCTTCTTCAACGCCGGAGAGGATTTCGTCGCCGCCGGTGCACACGAGCACGCGGGGACCCGCCGCGACGGTCAGGCGCGCATAGCCTTGGGAGGCGAGCGCACCAAGCAGGGCGGGGGTGATGCGTTCACCGGCGCGTGCAAGAACCTGGCCGGTGACGACGTCTTCGCCGCGGCGGCGGACGAACTGTCCGGGCTTGCCGGGGGCGAGTTTGACCTTTTCGCTGGGGCGGCCGAAGGATTCGGGTAGGTCGGGGTATTCGATGCGTTCGGACTGTTCGACGGGGATGACGGCGTCGTAGCCCTTGGGCATGGGTGCGCCGGTCATGATGGGGTAGGTCAGGTCGTCGGAGGAGCGGGAACGTTGGAGGGGTCGGCCGGCGGGGATTTCGCGTCCGACGGTGAAGACGCGGTCTTCGCGTTCGGCGGCTTCGGCGGTGAGGGCGTAGCCGTCCATTTGGGAGTTGTCGAAGCTGGGTACGTCCATGCGTGCGGTGACGTCTTGGGCGAGGATGCGTCCTGCCGCGTGGTAGAGGGGAACCGTTTCTGCTGTACCGATAAAGACTTCGCGCAACAGTAGCGCCAGGTAGGCGCGATATTCTTCGGTGCTGGGGGTTCCGTTGAATTCGGGGGAAATCATGGAGGTTCCAATCGTGCGGCGGCGGTTATGACTAGTGTAGGTGTGTGTTTGTGGGCTGGTAAATGGAGCTTGTCCTAAGGCTCTCTGCATGCCAGGGGGTGGGGTGAGCGGCGGAGTGGCTTATCAGGTGCTTTCGCGTAGTTTTTTGAGGGCGCGGATTAGGCCGAGGACCCCGAAGATTCCTAGGTAGAGGCTGATGAGTATCAGGGCGCTTCCGAGGGCGCTGGGGATGTCGCTGCTGTTGATGGCCAGGTCGATGGCGAGGGGTATGGTTTGAGTTTTACCTTGCACATTGCCGGCGAAGGTGACGGTTGCGCCGTATTCGCCGAGGGCGCGGGCGAAGGACAGCAGGAAGGCGGTGGCGAGGCCGGGCGCGGCGAGGGGTAGGAGCACTTTGAAGGTGATTTCTGCGGGTTTAGCGCCTTCGACGAGGGCGATTTCTTCGTATTCGCGGGGAATAGCCTGCAGGGTGGTGACCGCGGTGGCAACGAAGAAGGGCAGGGCGACGAAGACCTGGGCGATAATCACAGCGTTGGGGGTGAAGGGGATGGAGATTCCTGCCTGGTAGAGGTAGGTGCCGATCATGCCTTTGCGTCCCCAGAAGAAGAGCAGCCCGAGGCCGGAGACAACCGGGGAGAGAATCACCGGGGTGTAGATGATGGCGTAGAGAACTGACCCAAATCGGTGTAGCCGCGAGCGGTTGAGCACTTTGGAAAGCACGAGCGCCAGGGGCGTACCGAGAAGCCCGCAGATGAGGGTGGAGGCGGCGGCGGTGCTGAGGGAGAGGTTTGCCGCCCCGAGCACCTGCGGGGTGAAGATGCTGCCGAGCTGGTTCCAGGGGATGTTGAGGAAGAGCCCGAGGAGCGGTCCGGCAATGAGGAAAATACCCAGCGACGCCGGAACCAGGAAGAGCACGGGCACGGAGGCGAAGAGTCTGCTTCCGGGTGTGCGTGAGGTTCCGGCGTTGCGATGGGTAGAGGTAGTGTCTGTCATGGGTGATGAGACGCGGGTTGTTCCCTACTGTGACGGTGTTGAATTACTGTGCGGTGTTGAAGCCGTACTCGGTGAGGATTTTCTTCGCCTCGTCGGAGTTCTTCAGCCATTCATTGAACTTCTTCGCGGTTTCGGAGGAAGAGCCGCTCTTGCTGAGCGCTGCGGGGTATTCGTTGCGTTCCACGTCGGTCAGCTCGACGGAGCCGAGGTTGACACCCTTTTTCTTGGCGGCGGCGAGGTCGGTGGTGTAGATGAAGCCCGCATCGGCGTTACCGGTGGTGACCTTGGTGGCTACGTCGGTGACCTTGCTTTCGGTGGTTGCGTTCTTGAGGGTGATGTTGTGCTTCTTCAGTTCCTGGTGGGCGATGGTGCCGCAGGGGACGTCTTCCTTGCAGACTGCGACGACGCCGTCGGTGGTCTTGAGGTCGTCGAGGCTGTTGATCTTGCCGGGGTTGCCTTCGGCGGTGACGAGCACGAGCTTGTTGGTGACCAGAACGTTGGTTTTGGAGTCGGAAAACTGGTCGAGCTTCTTTGCTTTATCCATGTTCTTGGTGTCTGCGGTGATGAGCAGGTCGGGGGTTGCGCCCTGCTCAATCTGGTTGACGAGCTTTGCGGAGCCTTCGTAGACGAAGGTGACGTCCACGCCGGGGTTGGCGGCTTCGTATGCCTTTTCGAGGTCTGCGCCGGCGTTGTTCAGGGAGGCTGCAGCGAAGACTTCGACCTTGCCGGAGGCAGCCTGGCTGCTCGATGCGGAGGCAGCGGACGAAGAGGAGCTCTGGGTGGCGCCGCATCCGGTGAGGGCGAGGGTTGCGGCGGCGAGCGCGCTGAGGGCTGCGAGGGGGGTCTTCATGAGGTATTTCCTTGGTTAGTTCGTACTGCTATTGAAGGTGAGGTGCGTCCATGTGCGGGCTCTGTATGACGTTCCGTGTACATCCCTAGCTTGTACACGCGGCGTTACTTCGTCGTGGTTGTCTGCGGTGGCGCAGTTGTAACTTACCCTGCACACACTATGTGCGGGGCGCCGGAACATGGAATAATCATATTGTCACCTGAAATATGCAAATTTTCCACATAGGTTTTACATGGCGTACACGGCAAATTCAGCTTCTTCTGAGCTCATTGCGGGCCCAATGTTAAGCACCTTATCTTCTGCGGAGGGTAACGGGGCTGCTTTTGTGACGCCCCAAAAATCTGAGAGTAGCGTAAAGGCCCAGCGTAAGCTCCCGAATATTACGAACAGCGGTCCGCTCTTGGACCGTTGGGGCCGCGTGGCGACGGATCTGCGTATCTCTCTGACCGATAAATGTAATCTTCGTTGCATTTATTGCATGCCGGCGGATGGTTTGCAGTGGCTTCCCAAGGAGAATCTGCTCTCCGCCGAGGAGATTGCGCGCCTTGCCGATATTGCGATTACTGAGCTGGGCGTGGAGGAGATTCGCTTTACCGGTGGCGAGCCGCTGGTGCGCGCCGATTTGGTGGACATTATTTCCCGCATCCATCAGGCGCATCCGGATGTTCCGCTTGCTATTACGACGAACGGTATTGGTTTGGAGAAGCGTGCAGCCGCGTTGGCGGAGGCTGGCCTGACCCGTATCAATGTTTCTCTGGATACAATTTGCCGTGAGACTTTCGCGGCTTTGGCTCGCCGCGACAAGCTTGACGCCGTACTCAAGGGTATTGACGGTGCAGCGGAGGCTGGACTGTGGCCCATCAAGATTAATGCTGTGCTGATGCCGGGTCTGAACGATGACCAGGCTCCGGAGCTTCTGCGCTGGGCGTTGGCGGGTGGCTATCAGTTGCGTTTTATTGAGCAGATGCCGCTGGATGCCGATAACCGTTGGACCCGTGAGGGCACGATTACTGCCGCTGAGATTCGTGAGAAGCTGTCGGCTGAGTATGTTCTGGGGTCGGTGGCGGAGGCGCGTGGCGACTCCCCCGCTCAGCTGTGGGATGTGTACCCGCTCGGCACTGCCCTGGACGAGGCTGGCTTCCCGGCTGACGGTACCGAGTCGCTGGGTCGTGTGGGCATTATCGCCTCGGTCACGGAGTCGTTCTGCAGTGCGTGCACCCGTACCCGTCTGACGGCGGACGGTAAGATCCGCTCCTGCCTGTTCTCCGACACTGAGACTGATTTGATGCAGCTTCTGCGTTCTGGCGCTGACGATCAGCAGCTGGCTCTGCGTTGGCGTGAGGGTATGTGGTTTAAGCCGCGCGCCCACGGTAAAGAAGACGCTGACTTCGATATTGAGGAGTTCGCTAAGGCGAGCCGCTCGATGAGCGCTATTGGCGGTTAAGAAAGGTGCCGGTTCATCAGTCGAAGATGCACGGATAAGGCTTTTTACCGGCATCTTGCACCCGTAATTTTCGGCTGTCCCCTGACTTAGAATTGAGGAGCATTATGCAGGTTCATTTTTTCGCTGCCGCGCGTGCCGCGTCGGGTACCGCACAGCTGTCGGTGCCCTTGGCTGAGCTGTCGTCTGCGACTCTTGGCACACTGATTGAGCATCTGGGCCAGAGTTTGGAGGGTACGACTCCTTCCGGTCTGACTCTTGCGCAAGTGATGGAGCAGTGCTCGTTCCTAGTCAACGGTGCCCGTTCTGATGCACAAGTGCCCCTGCAGGATGCCGATCGTGTGGACGTTTTGCCTCCCTTTGCGGGTGGATAATGCGGGCGGATAAGATGCCCGGTTCTGGGCTTACCGCTGAGGGTGATTTTTTGTGCGCCGCGGTCGTTGTTGCCGGAGGAGCTTCTCGCCGCCTGAACCACGTTCCGAAGGCATCCCTGTCTGATGGCACAAATACCCTGCTGGATTGTGCCCTGGAGGCGGTGGCCTCCGCATCCCCGCGCGTGGTGGTGGGTCCTGAGAACTTGCCGTTGCCGTCGGGGGTGTTGCGTACTCGTGAGGATCCGCCTTTTTCGGGTCCTGCCGCGGCGATTCATGCCGGCTTGGAGTGTATTGCGGCCGATTGCGAGCGCTCGCAGGTGCTTCTGCCTGAATGGTGTCTGATTTTGGGTGTGGATACTCCGCGTATTGCCCCGGCGGTTCAGCAGTTGATTGCCGCCGCGCGGGCTGCCGAGCAGGCTTCTGTAGGGCAGTCAGCCCCCGCTGGTGCTGCATCATCTGCCGGTTTTTGGGGTGTTGCTGAGGGCATCTATCAGCCACTGGTTGGTATTTACCGTTTTGAAGCAATCCGATCGGTCTTTTCGACCGGTACCACTGACGCTTCTGTTCGTTCTTTTTTGCGCCGTTTGCACCCGGTGGCGGTTCAGATGTCTGCCGCTGACACCGCCGATGTTGATACGTGGGAACAGGCGCAGGCTCTCGGTTATACGACTTCGCTCTGGTCGAGTTATTAGCATCTGAGGCACCCAGGAGTGCTAATTGCCAAGCTACGAGTAACCTAGGTAGTAGGTTAGGGCTCTGGGCGCCGGATTCGGTAGCGTTTTTTGAGCTCGCACGCTGGTGCGCGTCCCATACACATTTTTTGTACATGCGAGGTACGATGTCTCATCATATTCCTTCTGTTTCGTGGCAGCAGGCCCGCCAGATTCTGCATGAGCAGGGTCTGGACATTGCGCACCATGTGAAGACGCAGTCTTTGCCGCTGTTGGCGACGATTGGCCACTATTTGGCGGATGATGTTTATTCGATGATGCAGGTGCCCCACTACAGCTCCTCTGCGATGGACGGTTACGCTGTGGCGGGTGCCCCTCCGTGGCGTCTGGTGACGCCGGCGTATCCGGAGGATTCTCGCGCGAATATTCACCGTCTGACGGTGCCGATTGCTCCGGGTGAGGCAACCCCGATTTTGACGGGTGGTTTGCTCCCTGAGGGTGCCGAGGCGATTGTGCGTGAGGAGCATTCCCGCCTGTATGAGGGTGCGGAGGGTTCTTCTCGTCCGGGCGTGGGTTCCCACTTGGAGACTCGGGCGAGTATTCATTACCTAGATATGGCGGAGGGTTTTGAGCCTCCAGCCGTGGGCGCTGATATTCGCCATGCTGGTGCTGAGCTGGAGCGTGGCGAGCTGTTGGCGCACCACGGTGACCGTGTGTCTGCTCGTATGGCGGCGTTTTTGGGCACGAATGGTTTTGATGAGTTGCCGGTGTACGCCCCGATTCCGGTGCGTTGTGCGTTTACGGGTAACGAGGTCATTACGTTTGGTATGCCCGCGCCGGGTCAGGTGCGTGATGCGTTTGGCGGCTTTATGGAGCATGCGATTATTTCTGCTGGTTGTGAAGTGCGTCCGTCAATTCGCCTGGCGGATGTTGAGTCTGAGTTCCGCACGTTTTTGTCTACATCGACGGCTCGCGTGTTGGTGTTTACGGGCGGGTCGAGCACCTCGGGTGTTGATTTGGTGCGTAAGGTGCTCAACGATATGGGTGCGACCTACTTGTTTGAGTCGGTGGATGTGCGTCCGGGTCATCCTGCGTTGGCTGCGCGTTTGCCGATTCCGGAGACGGGCCCGAATTCGGGTCGTGAGCGTTTTGTGTTGGGCCTTCCGGGTAATCCTTTGGCTGCGTACACGGCTTTGTATTCGTATTTGCCACCGCTTTTGGCTGGTATGAGGGATATGCCTCTGCCTGAGCTGGATTCGGCGGTTCTGGGTGATCCGGTGGCTACTTTGCGTAAGCCGGCGGGTTCGCGTTTGGTACCGGTGACGGTGCGTGATGGTGTGGCGTATCCTCTGCCGAAGTCTGCTTCGCACATGTTGTCATCGTTGGCGGCGGCTACTCATTGTGCTGTGTTGGATGATTCGTTGGCGGTTGGCTCTTCTCATGAGGTGGGGGCTCGGGTGCCGATTGTTCCGGTGTTGTAGACCGGTACGACGAATCGGTGCGTTTGACAGCACAGGGGAGACAGCACAGTGGAAAAGCGCTTTTTCTGATTTTCGAGGCCCCGCTACCCCCAGTGAAGAAGGTATAGTAGAGAGATATGTCAATCGTTTAGCATGCCGAAGGGAACCCCCGTGGCGAAACCTAAACTCAGCGATGTTGCAGCCCGCGCGGGAGTCTCCCCCACTACCGTATCCCGCGTGCTCAATAACCGCGGCTACCTGAGCGAAAATACCCGCACCAAGGTCCACGAGGCAATGCGGGAGCTCGGCTACCGCCCCAATGCCATCGCCCGTAGCCTGCAGGGTCAGCGCTCGCAGACGGTGGGCCTTATCTTCCCCACGGTTGCAAACCCCTTCTACGGGGAGATGGTGTACCGCCTCGAAAGTTACCTTGCCAAAGAGGGCTACCGGGTCATTCTCTGCAATAGCGACGATCATCCCGAGCAAGAAAAGCGCTACCTGGAGATGCTCTTCTCCAATCAGGTAGACGGCATCATCAGTGGCACCCACTCAGACGCACTGGTCAATATTCCGCATGCGCAGGCTCCCCTGGTGACCGTAGACCGTCTCGAAAGCGGCTTCTACCCGAATATTCGCTCCGATAACTACGGAGGTGCCCGCGCCGCCACGGAGCACCTCATCGCCACGGGTGCGCAGAATATTGTGCACGTAACTTCTACCCTGGGTGAGCACAATGAACGTCAGCGCGGCTACCGTGAGGCAATGCTTGAGGCGGGGCTCATGCCGGTGTTCGTGGAGCTGGGCTTCCACCCTTCGCTGGGCATTAAGCGTGAGATGCTCTACCGCTACCTGGATGAGCGTGCCGATACCCCCGAACCGGTAGACGCAGTCTTCGCCTCCAACGATAATTACGCCGCACTCACCCTGGGCTGGGCGCGTGCCCGTGGAATCCGTGTTCCTGAGGATTTCCAGGTGGTCGGTTACGACGGCACTCAGAGCGTTCAGGTACTCATGCCGGAGCTAGCGACCGTGGTTCAGCCGATTGAGGGCATTGCGGAGCGTGCCGCCCAGCGGCTGATGGAGTTGATTGAGCTACAGCAGCAGGATTCCCCCGCGGAGGAGGCTCCTCCGATTACCCAGGCAGCTGATGTACTCCCGATTGAGCTTCATTTGGGGGCTACGGTGCGTTCTATCCCAGATCTGGATCAGATTCAGCCTGATATGTCTGCTCCGAATGAGCTCCAATAAGAATCTCATCTTCCGAGAATAAAGATCCGCCCCACCGTGCGGGTGCTCGCTGTGGGGCGGATTTTGCATATACATTTATCGGTTTTGTGAGCCTCCGGAAGTTTAGGAGTTGCGCTGCACAATCTCAGTCGGGCCGGTTCCGGGGTAGACCATGCCGACGGCGTGCGCCTTGGAGAAGACACCGTGTAGCGGTCCGAGGGAGAGGAATCCGCGGCGCTCGTAGAGGCGGGCGCTGTCGTAGGTCGAGGCTTCAAGGTAGGCAGGGTAGTCGCCGATGCGTTCGGTGCCGTAGTCGAGTAGCTTCGAGCCGATGCCGCGACCGCGGAATTCTTCGAGCACACCGATGTTGAAGAGGTACCAATGCTTGTAGGCGGGGCGGTACTTGAGGAGATGCAGCTCCATCGTGATGGCTCGTAGCAGGGTTTTACAGCCGAGAGCCTTGTAGTAGGCGCCTACCTGCTTGAGTTCGTTGAGGAAGGATCCTTCGTGAGATTCGGGGGTGCTCCAGAGGCAGACGCCGACAATTTTGCCGGTGGATTCGTCGATGCCAATGTCAACGCGTCCGCGGTCCTGGAAGTTGCCGTAGACCTGCAGGGTCATAATGGCGCGGAGCTTGGCGAGCTCCTGTTGGCGGCTACCGCCCGCGATGACTGCCATCATGGCGGGGTCACTATCGAATGCGGCAATCAGCACTTCGAGCGCCTCAGCATATTCATGAGGCTCGGCGGTGCGGACAGTATAGGATGCTAAGGTCATATTCACCCTTTACAAAAGCTTGAAAGTATACATAAATATTAGCTGAATTATTCACTCCTGGATAGTAAATTCTGCCTTATCAATACATTTTTCATGGCCATGCATTAAATGTGCGTCAGCCAATATTGCACCATTATGCATAATTTTACGCATATTTATTCATATGCTTTTTTCATGCTTTTGTAGGAAAAATTGAACACCCCGCACCAGCTCTAGGAAGAGCGGTACGGGATGCACATCACATTGAGGTTATCCACTCATTATGAGTGTAGACTATGCGTTCGTCTTTGCCTTCAGTGCAACCTTCAGGAGCAAATCTGCGCTGGTCACAGATACACCAGAAAGCTGAACATCTTCAACCGAAGCAGCCGCCTTCTTGGAGTTGATGATTACCATGGGGGTCGCCAGCGGGTAGCCAGCAGCCTTAATGGCGGGGATGTCGAACTCGGCGATCACGTCGCCGCGCTTGACGGTGTCACCCTTAGCACCCTTGGACTCGAAGTGCTTGCCGTCGAGCTCAACGGTGTCCATGCCGATGTGCATCAGCAGATCCAGGCCATCTTCGGTGCGCAGACCGTATGCGTGGCCGGTGGGGAATGCAACGGTAATCTTACCGTCAGCCGGTGCGTAGAGCTTACCTTCGGTGGGCTCCACGGCGGTGCCTGCACTCAGCGCGCCGGAGGAGAAGGTGGGGTCCTTGAGATCAGCCAGCAGAACCGCGAAACCGACCATATGGGAGCCAATTTCTACGCTATCGCCAGCCTCGGAAGCTACAGCAGCAGTAGCCGCGGGAGCCGACCAGCAGGAAGGTCAGAAGGCCGGTGATGAGGATGGTCAGGGTCGGGGTGAAGATAAAGTCAATGGTGCCCTTGAGGACCTTGTGGAAGAACTTCTCAATGTTCGCCAGGATAAAGGCAACCAGCATGATGGGCAGCACTGTACCCTGGTAGCCCGCCTGCTGAACCTGCAGACCGAAGAGGTTCCAGTACTTCATCGGGTCGGAGCCTTCAGCACCCGCCAGGGATGCTGCGACGTTGTAGCCGTTCATCAGGGCCGGGGAAACCATTGCGGCCCCCATAGTCAGACCCAGGTAGGGGTTACCGCCGAAGACCTTGGTGGCGGAGAAGCCGACCAGCACGGGCAGGAAGGCGAAGGGAGCGGCGGAGAGCATGTTAATAATGTCCGCAGAGTCAGCCCATTCGGGGTGCATTGCGATGAAGCTCTAGGGACCGAAGATGTCCTTGGAGGTCAGCACGCTATTGAGCGCCATCAGCATACCGCCACCGACCAGCACCGGGATGAGCGGTACGAAGATGTCAGCGATGGTCTTGATGAAGCGGGAGACAATGTTGCCGTACTTGGAGGCAATTTCCTTGAGTTCGTCCTTGGACGCCTCGGGTGCGCCAGCAGCGATGAGGTGCTTGTGCACCTCGTTGACGTCGCCGGGACCGACGATGATCTGGAACTGGCCAGCATTGAGGAAGCTGCCCTTGAGGTCTTAGTCGTTGTCGATTGCTGCCTGGTCGACCTTGTCCTGGTTCTTCAGGACGAGGCGAAGGCGGGTTGCGCAGTGTGCGGCTGCAACGATGTTGCCGGCGCCACCGACGCCCTTCAGCACGCGCTGTGCCACTGACTTGTGGTACACGCTCGCTCTCCTTTGTTTGGAGCACCACCGTATGATGCTTTGTGAATGGGGTGGGGCATATATCTGTGGGCGTATGTCATGCATATGTCATACGTTTGACATATTGGATGTAAAACATCCTATCGCGGGAAAGTTCTTAAAAGCGAGGGCTCACCCTCAACTTAGAAGAGTGAGCCCTCAGACATATTCAGAAATTACCGAAAACCACCCGTACGGGGCAGCTCCCAACGCCTAGAAAATGGCTTAGAGGCGGCCATACTCCAGGGACAGCACCTCGCCACCGGTCAGGCGGACGCGACGCTTATCGCCCTTGAAGAAGGTGCGAGCAGTCATAACCTCAGCACCCATGGAGGCAACCAGCTTACCGCCCACGTACAGTTCGGTAGCCGAGCCATCCACCAGCAGATCAAACTCGCGAATCTTCGAACGCTTCAGGGTGCGGCGGCGCAGGCTACCACCCTCGGTGTAGCGGGTACCGCCACGGTCCATCTGCACAAAGTCCTTATCCAGCACAATGCTCAGAGCCACGCCGTGAGTGTCCTTAATCTTCAACTTCACGCGCTCATCAGAAACGTTCACGCGGCCACGCAGGCGGAAGGTCCGGGCGTTCTTCAGCTCCATAAGCTTGCCCTTCTCCTCCTCGCGGTACAGCGAGGTCATCGCCATCGCGTCATTCAGCTGCGGAACCGGACGCTGGAAAATCTTGCCGTTACGCAGGTGTAGCTCACGCGGGTAGGTGAACATGTGCACCCAGCGGTGACTCCACGAGGGCAGGTCGTCCTGGTCTGCGTTGCCCAACCAGGCAATCATGACCGGGGCATCACCGCAGACGCTGTGTGGTGCCTTCGAGTCAGCGGTCAGACCGGTACCAGAGATAGTCTGCGGTGCGTAGAACTCGAAACCTGCATCCAGCTCGGTGAAAGGGGTCTCCACGGTGAACTTGAGGGTCTCGTTATCCAGCGAACCGA
This sequence comes from Rothia gullae, assembly GCF_024294905.1. Taxonomy (GTDB): domain Bacteria; phylum Actinomycetota; class Actinomycetes; order Actinomycetales; family Micrococcaceae; genus Rothia. The sequence goes on along the minus strand of NZ_JANCOC010000001.1, from coordinate 11,221 downwards.
CAATGTAGCCGCTCTGGAAAATGTTGTTGTACTTCTCTCCGAGGGGCTGCATGCCCTGCGGGCTGAAAATCAGCACGTCACGGATCTCGCCGGTCAGCTCATCGCGCATGCTCAGCAGTGAAGGACACTCGTACATGTAGGTGCCTTTGAGGGTCTTATCCTTGATGTCCAGCTCACCGCGGAAGGTCCATTCGCGGCGGTCAGCTGAGGTGTACACGACCACGGCACCGGTCAGATCCTCACGCTGAGCACCAATGACTATCCACCATTCGCCGTTACGTTCAAAGACGTGCGGGTCGCGGTAGTGCGCGGTGTAGCCCTTCTCGGGACCAGAAATCAGCGGAGGCAGCTGACGGGTCGGCTTCGCGTCCTCCCCCGCAGTTGCGAGAATCTGGTAGGTTTCGCGGTTGTCCTTCTCGTTCTTCACGTTACCGGTGTAGAAGAACTCAAAACCGCCAGGCACCTTAACGCCGGAGCCAGAGTAGCAGCCGTGCGAATCGTAGCGGCTATCGGGCACCAGGGCTGTCCCCTCATCGTTCCAGTGGGTCAGGTCCTCGCTCACAGCGTGACGCCAGTAGACCATACGCTCCGGATGCAGTGGCGAGTACTGGTAGAAGGCGTGGTAGCGATTACCGTCAAAGACCAGACCGTTCGGGTCGTTCAGACGACCTACCGGAGGCGCCAGGTGCAGTGCCGGGTAGTCACGGTCTTCACGAACGCCGGCGCCGAAAGCATCCAGAACCTGCTGTGCTTCAGCCACCAAATCGCGGTCGGGTCGCTGAGTTACGCTCTTCTTCTTTTTCTTCTGCTCGCTCATGTCTATCCGTTTTCGTGCAAGGGGAATGTCTGGGTTATCTCATCCCATCATACGGTACCGCTCCCCCGTTACCGGGCTCTAGGAGAGAGGCACCACAGTGCTCTCAGCCTCTCTCATCCAAGGTACAGGGCGGTCACAGCCGCTTCTGCAGGTGAGCCCGGTCAGATTGGACAGCGCCGCCATTTGCTACAGGAGAAAAGAGCGGACACAGCAAAAGCCCCGAACCTCCCCAGTCTGTATACCGGGCGGGTCGGGGCCGTTAAATGCCGCGAGGCGGCGCATCCAATGGATGCACCGCCCGCGTAAGAATCGAGAAGAAGTCGATTACTTGAGGGTGATGGTTGCGCCAGCAGCCTCGAGCTGCTCCTTAGCCTTCTCAGCGTCTTCCTTGGAAACGCCTTCGAGCAGGGCCTTGGGAGCGCTGTCAACCAGGTCCTTTGCTTCCTTCAGGCCGAGGGAGGTCAGGGCACGAACTTCCTTGATCACTGCGATCTTCTTGTCGCCAGCGGACTCCAGGACAACGTCGAACTCGGACTTCTCTTCAGCAGCGTCGCCGCCTGCTGCGCCGCCTGCTACAACAGCAACGGGAGCTGCTGCGGTAACGTCGAACTCTTCCTCGAATGCCTTAACGAACTCGGAAACCTCAACCAGGGACAGTTCCTTGAATGCTGCAATGAGTTCTTCGATGGACAGCTTAGCCATTGTTTGGCTCCTTCACTATCTGGTGCGGACTGACGCCCGCGGTGTAAATCTTCAGTACCTACCCGAGAGGGTTGGTCAAATTTAGGTGCGTTATACGCTGTTCGCGTTCACGCTGCTGAGTATCTCAGCGCTGGTGCAGTAGCACGAAAGGGGCTTATGCCTCTTCCGAAGCTTCCTCGGCTGCAACGGGAGCTGCGCCTTCCTGCTCCTCCAGCTTGACGCGCAGTGCGTCCACAACCTGTGCGATGCGTGCGATGGTAGCCTTTGCGCCACCTGCAACCTTGGACAGCAGAACCTCGCGGGATTCCAGGTCAGCGTAGCGCTTGACGTCGTCCTCGGAAAGAGCGGCACCTTCGTAGTAACCGTTCTTCACAATCAGCTGGGGGTTAGCCTTGGCAAAGTCACGCAGGCCCTTAGCAGCATCAATCAGGTCACCCTTGATGAATGCCAGTGCGGAGGGACCCTGGAGGTGGCCTTCGAATGCGTCGATGCCAGCTTCCTTAGCTGCAATAGCAGCCAGCGTGTTCTTCACCACGGCGTATTCGGTCTCTGCACCGAGTGCGCGACGCAGCTCCTTGAGCTGCGCAACAGAGAGACCGCGGTATTCGGTCAGGATGACTGCGTTCGAAGCTTCGAAGAGTTCCTTCAGCTCGGATACTGCAGCGATCTTTTCCTGAGTCGCCATGGTAGTTCCTTCTTCCGATTCTTGTAAGGTCGCCGGTAGAGCCTCGAAGCATTTATTGCAAGCAATAAAAAATGCCCCGACGCGTAGGCGTACGAGGCACAGTAGACGAAACCCTGAATCAGGGCAACGGCTATTCACTTCGAGTTACCTACGCGGGCGGCGATTTCTAGTGAAATCTGCTCTTATCAGAACTCTGTTCTTCGTCTCCACTGAGGTGGCGATAGAAGACATAGTTCTAGACCGGCGGTCTTTGGTTCATTCATCATCTCAGGTTCAAGCCCTAGCCGCAAGTTAAAACAAGAAATTCATGAGATTAAGCGGGGTTAATCACTTAAAGCCCCTCCTTAAGCCGATTAACCCGCACTTTCTCCCTCGCTAAAATCCAGCAAAGACGCGTTTTAGAGGTAAAAACGCTTTCCATCCGAGAACAAGAAGCAACGCTTCGCCGCCACACCCAGGTGTACCCGCTCCCCCACATCCAGGAAGGTACTGTTCGGGGAGGTTCCACTCAAGATGGCACCCTGCGCATCCGGGATAAAGAACTCAAGCTCCTGACCGGCACGCATTCGTGCATACATTCGGGCACTCAGCTCAGATTCCGCCGAAGCCCGCCGAGATTCCAGAGGTAGGGAAACCACCTCCAGCAGACGCGCACGGTACAGCATTCCACCCACCAGATGACGGCTGCCAAGCACCTGCACCGGCAGGGCATGAGCAGTATCTGCCGTCACAGGGCACAAAGCGGTCGCACGAATCGCCAGCTCACACCCGACAGGAAGAGACTCCGAACCCTCAAGAGCCAAAAGGTTCAGGGCCGGCGCCGCCATAAGCTTCGCCACCTGCAGAGTATGCGGATGCGCCAGCAGCCGCTCCGGAGTATCCACCTGCACCAGGTAGCCGGCGTCCATAACCGCCACCCGCTGACCCAGCATCAGCGCCTCATTCTGATCATGGGTCACGTACAGGCCCGTAAAACCGTAACGCTCATGCAGTCGCACAATATCGGCGCGGATACTCGCGCTCATCTGCTCATCCACACTCGCTAGCGGCTCATCAAAAAGAACCACCGGGGCACGACGAATCAAAGCACGCGCAATACCCACACGTTGCACCTGACCACCCGACAGTTGCGAAGGCTTACGGGACTCAAGCCCCTCAAGCTTCAAAGCCTCCAGCAGCTCGCGGTAGTAGTCCATATCAACCCGACCGGCGAACGCACCCAGCCGGGTCGGGAACAGAATATTGTCCTTCACACTCAGGTGCGGGTACAGAATAGGACGCTGAAAAACCACACCCACCGAGCCGCGCTCCAGAGGCTGACCGGCATAGGTCACCCGACCCGCGCTCGGCTCCTCCAAACCGGCAATAATGCGCAGCAGAGTGGACTTACCTGTACCCGAAGAACCAACCAGAGAAATCAGCTCACCGGGGTGCACATCCAGGTCAATCTCGTTCAGAACCGTCGTATCGGTGCCAAAGGTCTTAGCGACACCTCGAATACGCAAGCCTTCAAAAGGCTCCGCCGCAGCAGAAGAATAGGATGCAGAAGTCATTCCCCCATTATCGCTGAAACTCGCTCCCGGCACGGGCACAGAAGATAAGCGCCGTCATAAACAACCGCCTCAGCCTCCACGCCGGCTGCCTGAAGAAAAACCAAACAAAAAAGCCCACACAAGAAAGTCTAGGCACGGCAAAGCCCCGGATCACATCCGGGGCTCACACCATATGCCTAAAGCAGCGAAAGGCCTCTAGCGCCGCCCCACCAACAAACGACCCTGCGACGCCACATACGCCACACCGCCCCACAGGAAGACCAAGAAACCAGTACCAATCGCCATCAGCACAATACCCAGCGGGTTCAGCACGCCCGCGGCGCTCAAATGCACGCCGGTAGAAACCATTGCACCCATACCGAAGGAGAAACCCCACAGGCTCATGGAGAAGCCGCCCTCCATAATCCAGGGCAGCAGACGCATCAAAAAGAGCAGCTGCAAAATACCGTAACCGGTCATGATAAGGAAGAACCAGTCCACCGTGCCGCCATTAGCTGCCAGATACGCGTTACCTCCCACAAACGGCGGAGCCAACTGCACACCCATCAGACCGCGCTCACCAACGTTCATCGGAGCCAGGTTACGCAGACGGTTCAAGATCGCAGACTCCATGCTGAACCACGAAATCAGGCCCGCGCCGAAGAAAAGCATCGCCGCGTCCTTCCATCCCATCATGCCCATCGCGGTTGCCGTCGCAAAGTTCGTCGCAACCGTCGGCAGGTATAGTACCGGGGTGGTCGCCTCCGCCACGTGGGTACCGCGCCACATACCCGCAATGCGGTGGGAGGCAAAGTACAGCTGCCCCAGACCACCAAGAATCGCCAAAGCGTAACCCAGGTAGGACAGGTACGGGAAGACCGTCGCACCCATCTGCGCGGTCGTCGCCGGGATTAGCGAAAAGAAGCAGCACCGCACCGGATGCGCCCACTGCTCCCGCAGCCACGGACGGAAATTCAACACCGCAACAACCATGGCGGCAATCAGAATCAGCCACACCACAGCGGCGAAAGCAAGAATCGCCTCACCCAGCCAAGCGGGAACCATATCCGCAGAGGCGGCGGCACGCCATGCCGCGCCCAGGGCACCGGTACCCAGTGCCATCGCAAAGTAGCTGACGGGAATCGGGAAGGGACGAGTGGCAGCCTGCGCTGAGGGAGTAGAAGAAGCCGGTAAAGGCTGAGTCATGAATAGATCCTTAAGGTCTGCTTGAGCCCGCACATCAGGCAGGCGGAACTAGGATGATAAGAACGAAGTGTGTGCTGTTTATTCTAACGAGCTCGCCGCAGATATATTCCAGAACATACAGGTAGAGCGGCAGGAGAGCAGGCATAAAAATCGCCCCCGACGCCTAAACGTCGGGGGCGACTACTAGCTAAATGCTAGAAGCTACAGGTGCATACCTTAGGCAGCAACGGCAGCCGGATCAACGGGGATGCCGGGGCCGAAGGTGGTAGCAACGGTTGCCTTGGAGATGTAACGACCCTTAGCCGAAGAGGGCTTCAGGCGGTTAACCTCTTCCAGAGCTGCCTGGAAGTTCTCCTCCAGCTGCTCAGCGGTGAAGGAAGCCTTACCGATGATGAAGTGCAGGTTGGAGTTACGGTCAACACGGAAGTCGATCTTACCGCCCTTGATGTCTGCAACAGCCTTTGCGACATCCATGGTCACGGTACCAGTCTTGGGGTTCGGCATCAGGTTACGGGGACCCAGGATCTTACCCAGGCGGCCGACCTTGCCCATCATGTCGGGGGTTGCAACCGCTGCGTCGAAGTCGGTCCAGCCGCCAGCAATCTTTGCGATCAGCTCGTCGGAACCAACGTAGTCAGCGCCAGCTGCCTCAGCCTCAGCAGCCTTGGGGCCTGCTGCGATAACGACCACGCGAGCGGTCTTACCGGTGCCGTGGGGCAGGTTCACGGTGCCGCGAACCATCTGGTCTGCCTTACGGGGGTCAACGGACAGACGCATTGCAACCTCAACGGTTGCGTCGGTCTTGGTGGAAGAGGTTTCCTTCGCCAGGGCAACTGCCTCGGCGGGGGTGTAGAGCTTACCCTCTTCAATCTTGGCTACAGCTGCCTTGTACGCCTTGCTGCGCTTTGCCATCTGCTTTTCTCCTTATGCAGTTGTGGTCTCGTGAGCCGCGCTCGGCTCTGCCACATCCCGTCCATACGACGGGCATTTACAAGTTCTGTGTAGAAAAATCTACGGTGCCGATTACTCGGCTATTCGGCGAACCGAAATTACTCGACGGTGATACCCATGGAACGAGCGGTACCTGCGATGATCTTGGAAGCAGCATCCAGGTCGTTTGCGTTCAGGTCGGGCATCTTGGTCTCAGCAATCTCGCGCACCTGAGCCTCGGTCAGCGAACCAACCTTGGTGGTGTGAGGAACAGCGGAGCCCTTAGCAACGCCAGCAGCCTTCTTGATCAGCTGGGAAGCCGGAGGAGTCTTGGTGATGAAGGTGAAGGAGCGATCCTCGTAGACGGTAATCTCAACGGGGATGATGTTACCGCGCTGCGACTCAGTTGCAGCGTTGTATGCCTTGCAGAACTCCATGATGTTAACACCGTGCGAGCCCAGTGCGGGGCCGACGGGGGGAGCCGGGTTAGCGGCGCCTGCCTGGATCTGCAGCTTGATGAGGCCAGTGACCTTCTTCTTGGGAGCCAATGTAGGGTCCTTTTCTTAGCTGGGAACCGACGCACAGGAGCGTACGCCGGCAAGACGGTGACCGTGGCGCGGTCACCCGTGCATCCACATGAAAGCGTGACATGCGCATACACAAACCAAAATTCTAGCGTTAATCAGCGACTTAATCCAGCGCCAGCTAGCAGAAAGATTAAACCCCGCCCGCACAGCCGCCGCCGGCTATACAGCCCAATACAAAATATGAGCCCCGCACCAACAGTGCGAGGCTCATATTCACACGCTAAAAACGTTAAATCTTTTCAATCTCAGTGAAGCTCAAGGTCACCGGGGTGTCGCGACCGAAGACGGAAATCATCACGACAATCTGCTGGGATTCACCCTTGATCTCCGAAACGGTAGCGTCCATACCCCCGAAGGCACCGGACTTCACACGGACGTTTTCGCCCACAGTGTAGTCGGACTCGATAACGGGCTTGGAAACAGGCAGGCCCTGGCTCTGCTGCTGCTCCTCGAAGACCGGCAGGAGCATGTCGAAAACCTCGTCCATGCGCAGCGGGACCGGGTTGTACGCATCCTGACCCACGAAGCCAGTCACACCGGGAGTGTGGCGGACAACGCCCCACGAGTGGTCGGTCAGTTCCATACGCACCAGAACGTAACCGGGAACTCGCACACGGCGGATGGTCTTCTTCACGGTGTTCTTGAACTCAACCACGGTCTCCATGGGAACCTGAACCTCGAAGATCTCATCTTCAGCTTCCAGGTTCTGGATGCGGGTCTCAATACCGGTCTTCACCTTGTTCTCGTAACCGGAGTAGGTGTGAACCACGTACCAGTCGCCCATCTGACGGCGCAGCTTGGACTTGAACTCTTCCAGAGCGTCGACTTCCTCAGCAGCCTCAGCAGCTGCTTCAGCCACCTCGACAGCCTCGGTAGCTTCCTCAGTCTGCCGCTCAATAGCCTCAGACTCCTCAGTAGCCTCAGCAGCGGCTACCTCGACCTCTTCAATCTCGGATACCAGTTCCTGCTCGGACACGTCGCTCCTACTTTCTATCGTTAATCATCTAGAGGGGACTCCCCCTCGCCAATGCGCTGAGGGAAATCACTGATGGGGCACCCCAGATAAGGATGCAGCCAGTACTAGTTACGCTGAATCGTTCCGTTACCGAAAATCCAGAATGCTCCCTGGCCGAAAAGATAATCCAGACCAGAAATGAGCAAGAGCATCACCACGACGAAGAACAGGACAGCAAAGAAGTAACCAACCAGTTCACGTCCGGTCGGAGTAGTAACCTTCTTCAACTCCGCAATAACTTCACGGAGGAATGCAAAAATACGGCCGAAGAAACCGAGCTTCTTATCGCTCTTCGACGATGCGCCGGGCTTAACAACCTTCTCGGCGGTAGCAGACGATGCCATTTCTTCTGCCCCTTTCTGAGTCTAAAAAAGTACGCCCGGGGAACGGGCGTACAAAGATGTTATTGAGGCAATAAAAGCAGGGCGGACAGGACTCGAACCTGCAACCTGCGGTTTTGGAGACCGCTGCTCTACCAATTGAGCCACCACCCTTTGAAGCGTTAACTTCAGGTGTGAGAGTTACTTCTCACTGTCTACTCCTCCATTGCCTCCTAAGCCGTGGCTTTAGAGGGGCAAACAATTACACCCTTGCGGGTGCAGAACTAACTGTAAACCATCTTTCGGGGCCGATGCAACTTCAGAATGTAATATTTTTCGAAAAACCTCTTGAGATACCTTGACGAGGGGTTCCGCATCACCGCTAGTGACCCGTATCCTATTACAAGGAACGCCGCTCACACCCGCGCCCATCAGGCGCGAAATTGGTCCCGCACGCGCATTCCCATCACCTATTTCCTTTTCCCATCACCTATTTCCTTGTCGACTTCACGCCGGCAGCGCACAAGAAGAAAGAGAAGAGAGCCCCATGGCGCGTATTTCAAGCCGCATCGGTGCCATCGCACCCTCCGCAACCCTTGCCGTCGACGCAAAGGCAAAAGCACTCAAGGCTCAGGGACGCCCCGTCATCGGTTTCGGTGCAGGCGAACCGGACTTCCCCACCCCCGCGCACATTGTGGACGCCGCACGCGAAGCGCTCAACGACCCCAAGAACTTCCGCTACTCCCCCGCGTCCGGTCTTCCCGAACTGAAGAAGGCAATTGCTGAAAAGACCCTGCGCGACTCCGGTGTAGAAATTGACCCCGCTCAGGTCGTCATCACCAACGGCGGCAAGCAGGCCGTCTACCAGGCATTCGCAACCGTCATCGACGAAGGCGACGACGTACTGCTGCCCGCACCCTACTGGACCACCTACCCCGAATGCATCCGCCTGGCAGGCGGCAACCCCATCGAGGTATTCGCCGGTAGCGACCAGCACTACAAGGTCACCGTCGAGCAGCTCGAAGCCGCCTACACCCCGGCAACCAAGGCGCTCATCTTTGTCTCCCCCTCCAACCCGACCGGTGCCGTCTACACCGAAGAGGAAACCCGCGCCATCGGCGAATGGGCGCTCTCCAAGGGTATTTTCGTGCTGACCGACGAGATCTACGAGCACCTCACCTATGATGGTGTTCAGGCAGTCTCCATCCTGAAGGCAGTACCCGAGCTTGCTGACCTGTGCGTCATCCTCAACGGCGTGGCAAAGACCTATGCCATGACCGGTTGGCGTGTGGGCTGGATGATTGGCCCGCGCGACGTGATCGCCGCAGCCTCCAACCTGCAGTCCCACATGACCTCCAACGTCAACAACATCGCCCAGCGCGCAGCCCTTGCCGCCCTGACCGGTCCGCAGGACGACGTGGAAATCATGCACGCAGCCTTCGACCGCCGCCGCCGCGCCATCGTAGATGGTCTGAACGCTATTGAAGGCGTACACTGCCCCGTACCCACCGGCGCGTTCTACGCCTACCCGGACGTACGCGAACTGCTCGGCAAGGAAATTGAAGGCGTACGCCCACAGACCACCGCAGAGCTGGCTGAGCTCATCCTTGAAAAGGCTGAGGTCGCCGTAGTTCCCGGCGAGGCATTCGGCCCCAGTGGCTACCTGCGCCTCTCCTACGCGCTGAGCGACGAGGACCTGGCGGAGGGCCTGGACCGCCTGCAGAAGTTCCTCGGTCAGGCACGCGACTAGTTCCGCCCCCCTCTGAACGCGCCCGCTGAACCATGCAATTCACCTCGGTGGGAACCGCACTTCAGACGTGGGACGAACCGGTACAAAACGATCAATCACAGGGCTATTGACCGTTTCTTGTCCTAAAAACCGAGAATCCCACAAATATTTAAAAATATTTTTAAAACGCATGAGGCTTCCCGCATCTGTACAGATATGAGGAAGCCTCATTCGCCTCTTCGGTGCCATAGGTGGGAAAGGGCGACTATTTGTGTTTCAAACCCAAACATACAGGTACTAAAAACCTGAACTTTTCAGCACCAAAACGGGCGTTCCCACGACTTTCCACCACTACCCACACAACCCAAACATCGCTAAAATAGAGACCAAGAGAACGACCTCCCGACCGGCCAACATTCGCGTGCCGAATTCGTGGAGGTCATAGTTATATACACGCGCGCACAACACCTAAAACGCGCAGACACTAGGAGCCAACCATGAAGATCGGTCTGCTTACTTCCGGCGGCGACTGCCCCGGCCTGAACGCTGTTATCCGCGGCGCTGTCCTCAACGGCGTCAAGAAGTATGGCTACGAGTTTGTCGGCTTCCGTGATGGCTGGCGCGGCGTCGTTGAAGGCGACTACATGGATCTGCCACGTCAGAAGGTCCGGGGCCTCGCAGCCCAGGGCGGCACCATCATCGGTACCTCCCGCACCAACCCCTTCGACGGCCCCAACGGTGGCCCCGAAAACATCGAAATCATGATGGAACGCCACGGCATCGACGCAATCGTTGCTATCGGCGGTGAAGGCACCCTCGCAGGCGCAAAGCGCCTGGCAGACGCAGGCCTGCCCGTTATCGGTGTCCCCAAGACCATTGACAACGACCTGCGCGCAACCGACTACACCTTCGGCTTCGACACCGCAGTGTCCATCGCAACCGAGGCAATGGACCGCATCCGTACCACCGGCGAATCGCACCACCGCTGTATGGTCGCCGAGGTCATGGGCCGCCACGTCGGTTGGATCGCACTGCACTCCGGCATGGCTGCAGGCGCACACGCAATCCTGATCCCCGAGGTCAAGGTCTCCATGGAGCAGGTTGCAGGCTGGGTCAAGGAAGTACACGACCGCGGCCGCTCTCCCCTGGTTGTTGTCGCTGAAGGCTTCATCCCCGAAGGGTTCGACGACGTCATGGCAAACAAGGGCACCGAAAAGGACGGTCGTCCCCGCCTCGGTGGTATCGGTGAGTACATCACCCACGAAATCGAGAAGATGACCGGCATCGAAACCCGCAACACCATCCTGGGCCACATCCAGCGCGGTGGCGCCCCCACCGGCTACGACCGTGTGTTGGCAACCCGCCTGGGCATGGGCGCAGTAGACATGGTCGCTCAGAAGCTGTGGGGCAAGATGGTCTCCGTTCAGGGCACCGAGGTCAAGTACGTACCCCTCGAAGATGCGCTGGACGGCCTGAAGTCTGTGCCTCAGGAACGCTGGGACGAAGCAGCCGTACTCTTCGGCCGCTAAACCCCGCAGCCTGAGCAAGCTCGCTGAGCACTCATACTAAAACCGCGGAGGCGGGCACTCGCAACGAGTGTCCGCCACCGCCGGTTTTTATTGGGCGTCAGATGCGATTTCGGAGCCAGATGCGCTAGCGCGTCAACAAAACCTGACCCCCCAAAGGACGACGCGCCCC